>CAUBJF010000006.1 GCA_958436175.1 uncultured Muribaculaceae bacterium | reverse complement strand
CTCTTTTTGAGTGAGAGAGAGATTATTTATTTTCTTTATATTCTTTATTTCTTTGGATGTGCTCACTATGCTGCTCATTAAGCTGCTCGGTAAGCTGCTCAACAAGGTGTCTGAGCCATCTTGGTCGGCGCACTGGTATTTGTCATAATTGCAGACAGTTAGAATAGGCGTATGCCTGTATAAAATTTCTCGTTTTATCATGCCCTCTTCTTCAAGCTGACGTAGGAAAGCAGACACCGTGTTTCTCGACTTCTTCCATCTCTTCGCAAGGCTTACCCCAGAGCCTATGAATTGTCCACGATGTATCGTGAACCGATGCGAGTCGTCGATCCATTCGCGGTCTCCCCAGTTTGCCATCATGATCAGGTCTATCCACCACTGCAGGCGCTGTGCGTCGAGCCAAAGCCAGTGCCTGACGATCGAGCGGCTTATCTTTATCCATCCTTCTTCCATGTCGTTCATCCTTTTTTTCGCGCAAATATAAGCCCCGACCCCTCCTATCAGCTCCTCTTCCGCCCCTTCCGTCATTTTAACATTTCCAGTTCAGTTGATGGTTGGGGGGTGCGGTTGATGGTGAAAAGCCGCACCACACTCACTCCGAAACAACAAAAGAGGCTGCGCCAATTATGACACATCCTCTTTATTCAATATCGTCAGGATATTCCGGGAAAGCCAATGTCAGTTGGCAATAGTCCAATCATTCCTGGGAAATGTGACAACGATTGTATCGCCTTTGACAGAAACTTCTTTGGCGTATTTAGCTTCGTATGTATCCTTGATCACCGGGGTGTCTTCATTCCATTCTACGTTATGATGCAATTCGATATCAAAACATCCGTTCATGTATAAATTCCACAACTGCAGCGTGATATCCTGATTTGTCGACCCGTCGAACTCTCCGAAATAAAAATAGTGTTCATTGGGGACATCCACCAACTTCTCTCCGTCCCATTTCTGTAATTGGAAACTTTCAAAACCATAGAACGTTGGGCTTCTTTTGGCGCTTGTATGGACTTGATCCATATATTCCCATGTAGGAAAATATACCTTGTCATCATAATTATAAGTAACACAGAAATATTTGCCTATCCAGTTCCCTTCTATCGTAGGATTCAAAAGGTTGATCCCGTCTTCGTCGATAACCATGATTTTGATTCCCACGGGGACAAAATCACTTACCTCTTCCTCGCCACCTTCTTCTTCATTAATGATTCCCTCTTCACTGATGACTTCGTCGCATGAGGCAAAAAGAACCCCAAGGAATATGAACCCGAAGAACGAACCCAGGTATCCCATTATCTGCATTGTTGTTCTCATAGTTTTCTTTTTTATTGTTTGATATTTTTCCTATGCCAATATTTAATTAACGCTGATTCTCTGCTGGTCTATAATCTCGCCACTGATAGTGTATGTTACTATATATATGCCCGGCTTGGCTAAGGTGGATATACTTACCTCCATCGAATTAATTTCGACAGGTACTTCTGCTATCAGACTGCCATCCAAAGTGGAAGAGATGCGTATAGTGGCATTTTCGGGAGCACGCTTCTTTAGCTGTATGTCGAATGCACCTGAGCCTGCTTTTACAGTCTTTATACCGTCCATAATTTCGAGAGTGATGGAGCCTGTTGCTGTTTCTCCTTCGCTGGTTTTCGCATAGACATAGAATGTCGTGTTGTTGATAGTGGGTCGTACTGTAATACTCTCTCCACGGCCTATAACCTCACCTTTTTCATTCTGCCATCCGATAGAGTTATATGTGTCTCCGTCTACTTTCAAACCCATCGACCCGTCTGTAGGAAAATATGGATCTACAGGATCTATGGGTATGGATCCTCCAAGTATCGAAGAGGATTCTACAGCATACCTTACACCACCGACAGTGTTTCCTATATTGTCCTTTTGTATCAAGTCACAGGTATATGTTACGCTCGGTTTTTTATTAAACGATGGGAATTTGAATTTCAGTGAAATAGTGCCAAATTCGCCCTTGTTCAAATTGATACTCTCAAATTTACTCTTATCTGAGAGTAGTTTAAATGTCATTCCACCTGTTGCTTCCGTTTGTTCCACATTGGATGAATGACAGCCTCCGCGGACCCACGCATCATAGATTGCCTGGCTCATTTCAAGTTCAACTGTCGCCTTTGTAAAGAGTTCACTGTCAGTCTCTGTAACTGGCTCAAATTCCAGGGAATATGTCGCAGCTTCCTTGGCTATGTTACGGATATATGTCTTGTAAGTTTTGTCATTGTATTTCTGTTTGATGACGGCTGTACTTCTCAATGCTTGTGACCTTTTACCTAAGATATTCAAACCAATAGCGCTTACCGGCATTGTCAAACTTGTGCCACTAATATTCGCCAATATCGAAACTGGGACATCATTGTCATCTGAATGAATATACAGCAAGTCCGGCATTGACCAATTCATTTCCATGGTAACAGAATCCCCTACAGCAATTGGAGCAATTTCGCAGGCAACAAGTTTGCCACCACGCGGATCAACAGCCGGCTCTACCAAAAGAGCGTCCCAGATATTGGATGCTACACCGGTCGAGGCCAAAGCCCAATAAGTATGAAGCCATTTACCTCCAGTATAATTCTTCTTGCCTCGATTGTATACACGGACATAAAGACAAGCGTCCTCATCGTCTTCCGTAAAAATAGGACTCTCATGTTCGAAAATTCCATCGTTGCTGTTACGGATACAGATTGATGGACTCAGCCAGTTCTTGTCGGTAGTTGAATTTTGTTCAATGCCTAAATCTTCGTAATTATCCTTGAGATAAAGGTCCACAGCAGGAGGAAGATAGGTAAATGATAAATCATCACCCACATAGACCGGGTTAGAATTGTATTGAGGTTGTTCGGATTTACGGTCATGCGTTTTTGCGTAATTAAAAGCTTCAAGCATAGTCGTTCGCAGATTACCATCCAAATCAGATTCAATAGGGTCTCCTAAATGATTCGCCCCATTCACTGCGCATGTCCATAGATAAACAAATTCATCATATGGTATGTCTCCACATGCGAAGGATGATTCTTCTGCCTCGCAGGCTGCTACAACAACACATCCATTTATATCCTTAAGGTCATCAATAAAGCCTCCTGACTTACATTGTCCAAGAACTACATTTATGTTAACATAATTCTGTGCAAATGGAGCTAGAGCTTCGGCAAGTTCATAATCATATAACCTCTCATTTCGTCCCCAAAGGCATATATACGAGTTTTGGGAAATACGTCCACCATGGTCTATGACAAAAATAAACAAATGATCATCCTCTTTGAGTTTTGTAGATAGTTCACACAAAGTATTTTTGACATTATTTTTGGTCGCAGCGAGTTTAATGTCGTTTATTCCGTCAAAATCAAGATCAAGAGGTTGGGAAATATATTGAAAGAAATGAACACTCATATCAACATCAGGATCATCTCCATCAGACATAATTGGATAGATGTTTTCTTTCGGTATCCCGTATTTTTTTGTAAGTGTTTGGTAGATAAAAGAACAATCGTTCCAATACCTAAAATAATTCCTATCCTTTTCGATTCCTCCACTTATGATTACAGCGTAAGTCCTTTTGGCTACAGCTGATGTTTCTTCAGTAAACCGATCGTCATCCCCGATTAAAACTAAAGGAGGCTGGTTTCCATTAGAATTATATCCAAACCTATCTTTTACTGAGAGTATTTCCATATTCCCTTCTGGGGGAAGTTGCAAAAGGGTTTTGCTGATGTTTATGATCCCTGCTTTTGGACCTTTGTCTTTGGGTATGGTTATCAGGTAGCAATCATGTTCCCATCCTTTCATGGGCTCTGCATCTACAAAAATTGTCCATGTAGTGGTATTATCATCCTTTAGCAGGAAGTAATCCACATCTTGACCTTGAAACTCTTTCTGGGCAAGAGCGAGAGCTTCTTCTTTAGAAATAGCAGTAGATGATTCAGCTGATAGTACAGGGCTAACACTAAAAACAAAAATGGAAATTAAGATAGATACGAAGAGCTTTTTCATAGAAGATAATTGTTAGTTGCGCTCAAATATAAAAATATAATTTAAATAAATCAAATACTACTCTAATTTTAACATATTTTAAATTTTAATATGCGGCACTGCATGGCTTTATTCAATATCGTCAGGATATTCCGGGAAAGCCAATGTCAGTTGGCAATAGTCCAATCATTCCTGGGAAATGTGACAACGATTGTATCGCCTTTGACAGTGACTCTGTTGGAGTTTTTAGCTTCGTATGTATCCTTGATCACCGGAAGAGTAATACCAAATAGTTTAGGTTTATGGTTTGATTAGCGACCTCCGTCCGGGAGTCTTTGTTGTTTTTATCTGGACCGAAATTCCCAATCATATACGACGACAAAAGGGGGCGTACCGCGATGGCACGCCCCCTCGACCTATCAAATTAACTCTAACTATTTAACTGCCACTTTGTAGGCTTTGCCGTCCTTGACAACGAGGTACATACCCGGTGTAAGGTTCTCGGCTTCGACACGGATACCCTGCAGATTGTAGTACTCGGCCGTGCTGTCGCCCTGTGCCAGGATATCGAGGATACCGGAGTTCTCGTCGACGATGACCTCGCAGGTAGCTGTCTTGTCGCCGGACTGGGCTGTGATGATAGCCCTGCCGTTGGCGATGAGGCTCACGAGACCGTTCTCGTTGACGGTGGCAACTTTTTCATCGCTGGATGTCCAGATGATGTTGGGGTCGCCGTTCGAAGGATTGACGGTAGCGACAATTTCGACCTCGCTGCCGGGGATACCCTGGAAGGATGTCATGTTGAGCGAGATGCTTTCGGTGGGAGCGCATGTGACGTTGAGCTCGATGGAGCCTGTGGTGCCGGCGCATGTGGCGCTGATGGTCACTTTGCCCATCTTGTGGCATGTCACGAAGCCGTTCTGGTTGACAGAAGCGATTTCATCGTCAGACGACGACCATACGATGGTCGGGTCGAGGTATGCGGCGTCGGGAGATACAGTGGCCTTCAGGGGGAATGCCTCGTCGAAGTAGGGATCCCAGTCGATGCCGGTGATGACTACGCTTTCGGGAGTCGGGAAACGGTGTACCTTGACGGTGTAGTACATCATGTTGGTGCCCGTTTCTTCGAGAGTCCAGATCACTGATTCAGTACCCAGAGGATCGTCGACATACCATACCGAACCGTTGATGGTGCCGATGCTGGGGGTGATGCCGCGGTAGCTGACCTGTATATGGGTGCTTACGGAAGGACTGCCGACAATAGAGTCGATACGGACATTGGTGTCGTTGGAACGGAATTCGACAGTCGAACCGGGTGTAAAGGTGGCATAGCCTGCATCGCTGGTAACTTCTGCGCTCTCGATGATCATATCGACGCAACCGAGGGGAAGGACTTTGTTGACGAGCTGCTCGCCGGGCTTGAGACCCCAGGGATTGCTTTTTACTTTAGCATAGTAGTCTTCGAAGTCATATTTCAGCGAATAGTAACCGGAAGGAATAACCTCGTATTCCTTGCTTGCCTCCAGTTCGCCCCATTTGGCCTTGAGTGTCACCTTGCCGGCCTTGAGGAACTCGACGGTTACTTTCTTGCCGTAGTTCAGGGTAGAAGTTGTGAGCTTGACCATTTCGGGATCAGAGCATGACCATTCGGCTGTCTGGTCGCATGCCTGGTAGGGGTCTGTCGAGAGAGAGATTACAGACACCTCGCCCAGGACGAATTTATCCTGCGAACCTTCGATTTCAATGCCGTCGGCAAATACGGGAGTGATGGTGACTGGAAGTTCGACGGAAGCATCCTTGGTGTAGGCCGTGATGATACAGGTGCCCAGACCCTCGGGATAGATGCTGCCGTTCTTGGTGGCATAGTTGGTGACGGTAGCGACAGATTCGTCGGACGACTTCCAGTATACTTCCTGGTAGGTGGCATCGTCGGGAGTGATGGTAGCCTTCACGCGCTGGCTGTATTTGTCCAGGGATATGGCGAGAGCCTGGTACTGCAGGGTGATGGTGCCGTGGGTAACTTTCAGCACATTGAGGTTGATGCTGCTCTTGAGATAACCGTAGGTGGCTGTGATGACTGCCTGACCCGGGTCGACGAGGGTGAGGTTGCCGGCATTATCGATAGTGGCGACGGCTTCGTTATCGCTTGCCCATGTCACATTGCCCTGGGGTGATGTGAAGGCATAGAGAGGAATTGTCTGGTCCTCGTAGTCTTCCATTTCGTTGGTCGAGAGAACGAGACCGAGTTTTTCTTCGCCGATGCGGAGAGTGGATACTTCGATCTGTGCGATGTTATAAGCAGAGGAGCCTGTGAATGTCACGGCGCTGCAGCCTTCGGGGTCGTTGCAAGTCCAGGTGGAACCGTCCTCGCTCCACGTGCCGGCTTCGGTGACATTGTCATTGAAACGCCAGTATATACCCTCGCCTTCTTTATTGACGAAGCGTACAGATGTGATATGGACGTTGTCGGCGATACCCTGGAAAGTGGCAGCATGACGGTACTTGTACGACAGGGAGAAGGTGCCGTCGCTGGCGTAGCCTGCCTTGTCGGCCTTGAAGATGATGCCGTCGGCCGACATCGTACGTTCCTTAAGCTCGGTATCTGCCGGAGTGATGGCGGGATAGATATTCTCGGGAGCGAGGAAGTCGAAGGTAGCCGTACCGGCTGTGGTGGCGGGCTTTTCGAAGTTCTCGACAACCTGTATCTTGGTGAGGTTCATGTGACCGAGCTGTACGACGAGCTTATTGTCCTTAAGCTGTTCGAGGTTCTCGGCCGATACTTCCATGGTGAAGCCTGTAGGAAGCTGGTAGACCTTGGGGGCCGGGGTGAATTCGTTCCATGTATAGTTGGAACCGGCCCAGAGGAAGTTGACATAGGCTGCATCTTCGGATGCACCGATGATATATCCGGGAAGCGGAGTGCAGTCAACGACGATACCTACGCCTTCCTTGATACCGCCCTTCTCGAGATTGTTCCATGCAATTTCGAAACCATAGTCGTTGGCATCATAGTTACCTTTGTAGAGGATGGAATGGTCGAGAGGTTCGGGATCGTTGATGAATTCCACTTTCTTAAGTGTCAGACCGTCGCCTGCAACACCCATACCCTTGGTAGTGGCTGTGACGACATCCTTGTCGCTGAGTTCGAAAGTAGCTTCGGTAGTGCCGGGCCATACGTTGTTGGTGGCGCCGTTGGTGTAGGGTGTCCAGTTGTCGAAGAAACCGAGCATGTGAGCGCTCTTGGCGGGATCCTGTTCGTATGTGAACTTGATGTGCGCGCCGTTCTTTAGGCCGTAGAACTTATCAGCTATGATGGTGGGGTTCATGGACCAACCGAGAACCTGGCTGCCTTCCCAGACTACGGGATTGACAACGGGTGCCGGGGGATTGTTGTCGTATTCGATCTTGGTGAGGGTGACGTTGTTGCCCATGCAGCCAAAACCTTTCTGCTTCATGTACTGTACGTCAAGTTCGACAGGGTCGCGGTAGGTTTCTGTAGGCGTGGCGCTGTAAGGAACAGCAGCAGCTTTGCCGCATCTGTAGTCAGAACTATTGTATTCGGGAATTTTGAACCAGTTGAGCGTCACAACTTGCAGTGAAGTCCATGACGTTGTAGGATTATAATATGTAAAGTAGATACGGCATCCTTCCTGGAGATCCTGGAGCAGTTCCGGCTTTACTTCGGGCTTGGCACTCCATTGGAGATTCTGTGTGCCCTCCCAAAGGGTGACACGCTCGGCGTAGGTAGAGCCGATACCGAGCAGGCCGATGGCAAGTGTTAGTAATAATTTTTTCATGCTGAAAAGATTTCAGTTAGTAATTAGTTTTGTTTAAGGTAATAGCGCTTTGATTCGGGCTTCCGGAGGGAGACCCGAGCACAGCAAAATTAGCTATACCCCTTTTGGGGGCATAACACTAATGTTTCCAAAACAGCATGATTTAACAAAACTGCCCCGGCATGGCAACAAAAAATACCTACAAATCTTTTACGATGATGGAGGCTGCCGTTGTTGCAGCATCGGAATCGCCGAGGACGCGGCGCATATCGGCATACCCTTCGAGCTGGGCGGCCCGTCCGGGGGTGTCGCGCAGCAGAGGGATGAGGGCTTTGGCAACGGCGACGGGCGTACACTCATGAAGAAGCAGCTCGGGGATGACCTGTCGGCCGACAATGAGGTTCGGCAGCGACACATAGTCCACCTTGATAAACTTGCGCATGATGTCGTACGAAAGCTTGGAACCGTTAGAACGGTAGAGCACAACCTGGGGCACTCCGGCAAGGGCCGTCTCGAGGGTAGCAGTGCCGGAGGTGACGAGTGCGGCGCGGCAGTGAGCCAGGACGGCGGCGGCATTACTCTCGCGGACGACGGGTATGTTTCCGGCCCCGCACTCGGCATAGAGCTCGTCGGGAACGGAGGGTGCGCCTATGATAACGCCGCGATACTGCGGAAAGGCATCGACGGCCTGGCGCATGACGGGGAGGTTGCAGCGTATCTCGCCCTTGCGGCTGCCGGGCATGAGGGCTATGAGCGTACGGTCGCGCAGCTTGTGTTTCTTCAGGAATTCCTCGCGTGGGAGGGCGGCGGCGAGGTCTATGTCGACTTCGGCGACTGAGGGATTGCCCACGTATGTAGCATCAAAGCCGTGCTCGCGATAGAAGGCGGGCTCGAAAGGAAGGATGGAGAACACGCGGCGGACGCTCCGCCGGATATCATTGATGCGCCATGTCTTCCAAGCCCATATCTTCGGCGATATGTAGTAGTAGACAGGTATTCCGGCTTTATAAGCCGTGTCGGCAATCTTGAGGTTGAACGAGGGATAGTCTATCAGTAGCAGGGCATCGGGCGCGGCCATCAGCAGCGAGCGGCGTGCCTGGCGCAGGTTGCTGCCTACCTTGCCGAGATTGCGCAGCACCTCGCTGAAGCCCATGAATGCCATGTCGCGGTAGTGGATGAGCGGTGCCACACCGGCCGCTTCGGCCATTAAGTCGCCGCCCAGGAAGGTGACGACGGCCTTGTCGTCGGCTTTACGGAGAGCCCTTATAAGGCCGGCCCCATGAAGATCGCCGGAAGCCTCACCGGCTATGATAAAGTAGTGCATCTATCTTCTGTCTGAAAAGAATTGTTTCATAAGTGCCGCACATTCGTCGGCCAGGACACCGGTGCGCAGCTCTGCCTTGGGATGGAAAGGTGTCGCCCCGGGCCTGAGGATGGTGCTGTAGCCCCTCTTGGGGTCGGGCGCGCCTATCACTATGCGCCCTATCTGGCTCCATCCTATGGCACCTGCGCACATAGGGCATGGCTCGACAGTGACATAGAGCGTTGCATTGCGTAGATACTTTCCGCCGAGTGTACGTGCCGCCGACGTAAGGGCCAGCATCTCGGCATGCGCCGTGACATCGCCCTGCGCTTCCGTCTGGTTGTGTCCGCGCCCTATCACGCGCCCACGGGCAACGACGACGGCCCCGACAGGTATCTCGCCCTGCTGCGCGGCACACCGTGCCTCGCCCAAGGCAAGGCGCATATAGTATTCGTCGTCGAGCACCATCATACCAGATCTACAACAAGACCTTCGCGGCCGACAAGCACCGTGCCGTCGAATTCCTCGGCTGCCTCGGCAGCCAGCTGCTCCTCGTCGAGGATACTCTGCGAATAGTGACCCAGAATCAGTGTCTTCGCCCCGGCGGCCTGTGCCACCTTTCCGGCCTGGCGCGCCGTCGAGTGGCCGCGTGCCGCCGCCTTGGAGTGGTCGGCGTCGCCGTAGGTCGATTCGTGGTAGACGACATCGCAGCCGCGTATCGCCGACGCCACCTGCATGCTGAAAATCGTGTCCGAACAGTAGGCATAGCTCAGCGAAGGGTCTGCATCGGTCGTGAGCCTGTCGTTGGCAATCACAGTACCGTCCCCAAGCACAAAATCGGCACCATCGCGCAAGGAGTCCATGGCATAATGGGGCACGCCGTAGAAACGTGCCATCTCGCCCTTGATATGGCGGCGTTTGGGCTTCTCGCGGAACATATATCCTACGCACGGCACACGGTGGCGCAGCGGAAAGGCGACGACCTCGAGCTGCTCGTCCTCATAGACTATTCCCCCGGCAGGGTCGACGGGATCGATGACGAGATTGTAGGAGCGCTCGCGGCAGAAAAGATCGAGCGTCGACTGCAGCACCTCGGCACCCTCGGCAAAAGTGTGCACCGTCACCGTGCCTTCTATGTTGTGAAGCGCGAGAGTCGACAGCAGTCCCGGAAGCCCGAGGAAATGATCGCCATGAAGATGGGAGATGAATATGTGGCGCAGCCGGGAGAACGGTATGCCGTAGCGACGCATCTGGAGCTGGGCTCCCTCGCCGCAGTCGACGAGCATCACATTGTTGCGATAGCGCACAGCCTGGCAACTCGGATAGTGCCGGGTGGTGGGGCTGGCGGAGCCGCAGCCGAGTATTGTTACGGAGAAATAAGACATAGTGCAAATTTAGGCAAAAAACGGGGTTCTAAACGAAAAAAAAGTATAAAAGCAGTGTCTTTCGGCCTTTTAGGTGCAACAAAACAGCATATATATACGTATTCCTAATAGCAACAGCAGAAAGAAGTAAAGTATTGAATTAGTTTTTTCATAGGATTAGATTTTTAAGGTTTAGACGCTGTGGGGCCGTCGTGATGACAGCCCCACAGTTATTTTTATGCCCAAGTCCTACCCCTATATATAAAATGCGGGAAGCACCCCGGAATACCGGAGTGCTTCCATTACATCTCTATAAATTATTGTTATAAATCAGTATAGAAGGCCGAGGAGAGATGAAGCCGCCGGAGGCTCTTTCAGCACTCCGATCTTCGCTCAGGGATTTCTATCCCGCGACACCATTGCTTTGGCCGCTGTATATAGCTATAACACTGTCAGGTGTAGATTGTTCAGATGACACCCTCTTCGTCACTTGTCACGGCCTCGGCGCCGGCAGCGGGAGCAGGTTGGTCGGAAGTGACACGTTCGAGCCATTTCACCATACCGAACATGACGCACATCGACAGCAGACAGACAGCCAGGAATACTCCCCAGGCATAAGATATGGGCCACTTGTTGTACATCAGCGGACCTATCCACAGCAGGAGGTTGCCGACGGCGGTGGCACCGAGCCACAGACCCTGGCAGAGACCCTGAAGATGCTTGGGAGCTACTTTCGACACGAACGACAGTCCCAGAGGCGAGATGAAGAGCTCGGCGACAGTGAGGAAGAAATAGAGGGCTATGAGTACCCACGGACCGGCCTTGAGACCTTCCTTGGCCGTGGCCGACATTTCGCGGAACGCGTCGCCCGAAGGATAGCCCTGGATGGCGCAGTAGATAGTAAGGAAAAGATATGCGATGCCGGCCAGACCCATACCGATGGCAATCTTGCGCGGTGTGCTTATCTCACGCCCGCGACGCGACAGCGACGAGAACAGGAGCATGACAAGCGGAGTCAGCACTATTACGAAGAAAGGATTGACGGCCTGCCATATTTCCGGAGCTATCTTGTCGGTCTCGACAAAGTCACGGGCGAAGAGGCTCAGCGAAGTACCGTTCTGATGGAAGGAGAACCAGAAGAAGATCACGATACCGAGCACGGCAAAGAGGGCTACCATGCGCTGCTTGATTTCCTTTGCCATTGCTTTCTTCTCAGCTTCCGTATAGTTCTGCACTTCGGCTTTGGCACGTGCCGCAGGAGAGGGAAGCTGCTTCTTCGTTGCAAGGAAGATAACAAGCGATATGAGCATGGCAGCTACGGAAGCTATGAACGAATAGTGGATACCGGTGTTGAAAACTTCGAGATACTGCGAGCAGAAAGCCTGCAGGTCGGCACCGGCAGTATGTCCGGCAGCCGTGGCAACGGCGTAGAGGTTCTCCATGTTTTCCTCCGTCATGGTGTCGGTGGCGCTCAGGAAGCGGTGGCACATCTCGGGGAAGTCGGCATTGTAGACCATGTTATGCACGTTGAGCCACCACGAACGGAGCAGCGGGGCAACGAACGGAGCCACCAGGCCGCCGATGTTGATAAACACGTAGAAAATCTGGAAGCCGGAGTCTCGCTTGGCGCTGTAGCGGGGATTGTCGTAGAGCTGCCCGACGATAGCCTGAAGATTGCCCTTGAACAGGCCGTTGCCGAAAGCAATCAGGAACAGGGCCACGCAGGTCACGGCAAGGAGCCAGCCCTTGTTCTCGGGAGTCGCCAGGATAGGGATGGCAAGGACTATATAGCCGAGAGTCATCACTACGAGACCATTGATGATGGTGCCCTTGTAGTTCTGGGTCTTGTCGGCAATGACACCGCCTACGAGGCTGAGAATGTAGATACCGGCATAGAAAAACGAATAGATCAGCGTACTTTCTTCGCCCTTGAGGCCGAATTTGGAGCAAAGGAAGAGCACCAGCACGGCATTCATGATATAGTAGCCGAAACGCTCGCCCATATTACTCAGGGCCGCTGGTATCAGACCTTTAGGATGTTGTTTGAACATAAGTGGTTGGTTTGTTATTTGATATTTTCGATTTTCATGTGATGCCCGCAGGTGCGACGGGCCTTAAATTTTCGCTAAGTTAGTGAATAAATTTGAAATAACTGACTTTTTCAACAATATGTAGAAAATTCCTGTTGAAAAGCTCTCGAAACCCTTTTCATAAAAAGCCCGAAACTTTATTTGCTACTTCAGGATAAATATACATACAGTGAGTACCATCATATTGGCAAGAAAAACACCCTCTTATTTATCAGTGACTTCTAATGCCATTTTCGACAGTCTTAACCACAGTATTCAACACAAAAAGTTATAAAAATATCAACGCAGCACGTTTTCAACATAGTGTTGAAAACACCTATATATCACTATATACAAGCAGCTTACCATGTAAATAATATGTAGACAGACACACCATCTCACTCAATAAGCCTTAAAAGCAAGAGAAGGCCCTAAAAGTTATCCAAGCTTTCAACACCCATTGTTGTTGTTATTGAATTTCATTCTTTAAAACCTATTTTTTTAAAACTAAAGAGATAAAATATAAAAAAGGATGTTGAAAGAACCCGTTGAAAATTCGCGGAACCCTCCCGAGAAGGAAGTGGGGAGAAAAAACGGGGGCCCGGCCCGCGCCAGGTCGACACTCCTGCCTTAAACAGTACTATAAATGGCAGATTGCTCGATTTTGGGAGCTATTGGTCTCATTTGAGCTGTTTTTTAGCGTAAAATATGTGCATATTGCAAAATAATTGCTAACTTTGCCATGCAAAGTTTCAAAGAAGAATACAGCAATGGAAAAAATTGACAGCCTCGATAGAAAGATTCTCAATATAGTGATGCACAACGCGCGTATTCCTTCCAAAGATGTGGCTATGGTATGCGGCGTGTCGAGGGCCGCTATCCACCAGCGCCTCCAGCGTATGATCGACCTGAATGTCATCACCGGCTCGGGATATAACGTGAACCCCAAAATCCTCGGGTACGCCACATGTACATATATAGGAGTCAACCTCGAGCGAGGAGCCATGTACAACGATGTCGTCCCCGAGCTGGAGAAGATACCCGAGATCGTGGAATGTCACTTCACTACCGGCCCATACACCATGCTCATCAAGCTCTACGCCCGCGACAACGAGCACCTCATGGAGCTTCTCAACAAGAAAATACAGATGATTCCCGGCGTAACCGGTACAGAGACCCTCATATCGCTCGACCAGTCGATAGCACGCGTCATACCGATACGCGAAGACACCGACGAAGAATAATATACGGGCTGCCGTATAATCTTTCAATAGGTTTTATCGTTATCCATAATATAACTATAGCAACCGATTCACATGGCCGATACCGAACAGCGCTGGACCGAGATTGAGCACCTGCCTGCCTGGGACGAGGAGTTCTACGACATATATACCGCCAAGAAATTTGGCAAATGGGTGATGATCAAGACTCTAAAGCCTGAATACCGCGACAAGTCCGAATATCAGCAGATGATAGAAAAGGAGTTCGACACGCGATATAATCTCGCACACCCCAACATCGTGATGATAAACGACTTCGAGGATATCCCGGGCATAGGCCGCAGCATCGTCTGCGACGATGTCTACGGCGACACCCTTCGAAAGCTGCTCAACGACGGCAAGGTGACAGAAAAGCACGTCGAGCAGCTGCGCCATCAGCTCGTCAACGCGCTCGAATATATAGAGGCCAACCATATCGTCCATCCTCCCCTGAGGCCGGAAAACATCATATTCACTGAGAACATAGGCAACCTCAAGCTTATCGACGTAGGCTTCGAGCAGCGTCCCTCGCTCTCGCACCGCTCCGTAGCGGACGATATCTTCAACTATGGCACCGTGCTCACCGAGGTACTCAATGCCACAGGCATACACGACGCTACCCTGCGTCGCGTGGCGCGTCGATGCACCCACCCCGACCCGGAACGTCGCTACCACGACGTGCAGCAGCTCCACATGGCTCTCGAAGGACGGTCCATGAAGATATTCTATATCGTCGTGGCCGTATTCGTACTACTCATGTTCGTGCTTGTCATGCTGCTCAAATCTCCATTCAGCCCTACCCCCGTCAACGGTCCTTTATGATAGGATCTCTCCCCTCTCCGTCCATAATATAAACCTTATATTTATACTTATCTATCGTGTCTGTATTCGTACACCCCATATCATCCTCCGACCAGATCCACCAGTATGTGCAGTTTGGCATAGATCTATATAAAGGTAACAGCTGCTACGTTCCGCCGCTGATCATCGACGAAGTCGCTACCCTCACCCCCGACAAGAACCCTTCGTTCGATTTCTGCGATGCACAGTCATTCATGGCTTTCCGCAACGGCGAACCCGTGGGCTGCATCACGGCTATCATCAATCGTCCGGCCAACGCGAAGACAGGCCGCAGCGACGTACGCTTTGGATTCGTCAATTTCATCGACGACCGTGAAGTTGTCGACGAACTCTTCGCGGCTGTCGAAAAGTGGGGCAAGGACCGCGGCATGACCCATATAGTAGGCCCTATGGGATTCTCCGATATGGATCACGAAGGCATGCTCATCGAAGGTTTCGACGAGATGGGTACCATGGCCACAATCTACAACTATCCATACTATCCCGAACACATGGAGCGTATGGGATATAAGAAAGATGTCGACTGGGTCGAATACCGCATGACAGTGCCCGACAGCGTGCCCGAGAAGTATGCCCGCATAGCCGATATCGTTGCCCGTAAGTACGGCCTCCGCAGCCTAAAGTACACCTCCAAGAAGAAGATAAAGAACGATTACGGAAAAGCCATATTTGAGCTCGTCAACGAGGCATACGCCGACCTCTACGGCTTCACGCCCCTCACCGACCGCCAGATCGACCACTACATCAGCGAATATTTAGGAGTGCTGCGTCTCGACGACGTATGCCTGATAGTGGATTCCGACGACAAGCTCGTCGCCATGGGCATATCGATGCCTTCGCTGTCGTTAGCGCTGCGCAAGGCCAAAGGCAAGCTATTCCCCTTCGGATGGTGGCACCTCCTCAGGGCCATAAAGGGACATACTGATGTCGTGGATCTCATGCTCGTGGCCGTCAAGCCCGAATACCAGAGCAAGGGCGTGAATGCCCTTATCTTCAACGATCTCATTCCCGAATATATAAAACAGGGATATAAGTTCGCCGAGAGCAATCTCGAGCTCGAGGGCAACGAAAGTGTCCAGAAGCAGTGGGAATACTTCGAGCGCCGCCAGCACCGCCGCCGCCGCTCCTGGCGCAAAGAAATAGAATAGCCACACCAATAAAATATGAAACGCCCCATACTGATAATAGCGATTTTCGCTTTCTTATCTGTGTGGGGCGTTGTCTATGTTGAAAACATGTTCAAAGATGCAGAGGCTTCTTTAAAAGATAATCCTCTCCATTCTATAGAACAGATAGAGAAAATAAAGGTAGCGGGCTGGATAAAACCTTGGAAAGCGCGTGCCCTGCTGATAAAGTGTGAGGCTCATGAACTGATTGGACAAGTTCGTTTGGAAGAATGTCACACGGATGAACTTGTAGATTACTATAGCCATAGAAACTATCATGATGATAATATCAAGGCGTATTATTATCATGCCTTGGCTTCTTTCAACGATAACAAGGAGGAGGATGCTTTGTACTATGCGGATAAAGCATTGAAAATGTCGCTACACTCCGATAACAGTGTTTTGAAGAATAAAATAGAAAATCTCAGGGATGAGATATTACGATCCTTATCGGCTGAGGAAAAAAATGATATAATTGATTCGCTGATAGAAAAAAATCATATTCTGGAGCAAAAGGAAACTAACAATAACATATCGCTGGCTCTACTTCTCATAGTTCTCTTGATAAGTATAAGTGTGATATCGTGGATTGCATTCAGACTTAAGAAGACCAGAGACAAAGAACGAGAGGCTGAAATACTGTCCTTGAGCGAAGATTTGCGAAGAATAGAAACAAAGATAGCTTTGGAATCAACAAGCTATGATAAATCTAAGCTGTTATTAGATAGGTTCTTAAAGGAGTATTTCTACACATTGGATTCTCCTCGTAAATCGGATATAATAGGTAAGTTTGAGAAGATATATTTGAATATCTTCAATGATACCTTTTTCTTGGATATTGAAAAAGATATAGACACACGATGCCATCAACTAATTCATGACTTCAGGCGAGATTTTCCCGGTGTCTCCGAGAGGGATATAAGGATGATATGTCTTTTGGCTATCGGCATGAGTACCTATACCATAAGTTTTCTTCTAAAGATGTCGGCAACTAATATATATAAGACCAAGTACACGATCAGTTCGAAACTCGATAAAAGCTCATGGCCTCGTAGAGAAGAGCTGACAGAAATAATGTATTCTAAGAAGAATAAGGGTTAAAAATGGGATAAAACAGATGTCTTGAGTTTAATTTATTCCTTAGGTAAGGATAAATAAGAGTATACGCAAGATATGTTTCTGTTAATCAATATACTACACTAAGCTGTGGTAAGATATAAAAAGCTTAGGAAGCTTGAATAGTTTTACTCCTTGTTAGTAATTTTGCACCAACTATTATCAAGACAAGATGGTACATAATTTATTGAGTATTTCGCCTGTTGTGGCGGCTGTTTTGCTGATGGCTTCGTATATGTTTGCCATCCATTCTTCCTTCGTTTTGCCTGTGGGGATAGCTATGGGTGCCGCTGTGCTGTTTGCAGTGTGCTGGATAGTGCATTCGGTCATCAATCACGGAAATCCCTTGAAAAAGGCAGACAATGCCTGGGGAGTCTGTGTCATAGTGCTGTTGTCGACCCTGTTGCGAGCCTTTATAAGCGAGTCTGTGGCAGAGATCGTATCCCTGCTTTATTTTGGCATTGCCATCGTGTGGATGCTCTTCGCTTCTGTCACAATCAAAGCTTAGAAGGCTGATTATTTGTCGCCGTAATGACCTTTGAGCGAAATAACATCTACAATTACCTTGTCTTCTTTGATGCCGTAGATCATACGGTCGCCTTTGGTGATTTCCCGACTCCATAAGCCGGATAGATTGCCTTTGAGTTGTTCGACGTGACCAGTACCCGTAGTGGGATGTAGACGAAGTTCTTCGAACAAATCGGCAATCTTCTTTAGAGTTTTCCTCTGCCCGGATCTACTCCACTCTTTCAAGTGACGCTCCGCTTCGGGCATTAGTATTAGTTCATAAATCATACACCTAACATTTCCCTTATTTCCTCGATCGTGTAAGCCTTGCCTTTACCTGCTTTCATTTCGGCCATACCACGTTGAACTGATGCCATATTTTCAGGATCGTTAAACCATGGGTCGCCGGATGGAGACGGGTTTTCGCTGACTTCGACAGACACGGTATTAGCCTTTGAAATAAGTATTGTTTCGATGAATTTCTTTAAACTCTTGCCCTGGGCCGCTGCCATAATGGAAAGTTTTTGGAGAGTATCGACGGGGAGATCTATATTTTTACGCTTGATGTTTAATGCTGTTGCCATATCGCTTGTTTTTATAATACAAAGGTATATTATATATATAATATACACAAATATCAGGAGCGAAAAGTTGAAATGAAGGTCGTATCAGCCCACAAAAAACGCCCGGAGGCTGGCTTCGGGCGTTCTTGTGGTTGTAGGATTGCTTACAAAGATCGACTGCGTCAGTCTTTAGACCCGTAAAAGGTTGTCATGGATCCGGCACCATTTAAGAAAGACATGGATAGAGTCTTTTGCTGGACAGATGCCGTCATTTGACCTATATTGTTGCTTTCGAGGGTGTACATTCCGTTTTTATATGTTACATTGAAATTTGCACCCCCGTTTTCGAACAATTCAGCGTTTACTCGTACAGCTTTGTTCGAAATCTTGGTAATGGTCACTACATAGACATCTTCTATAACATATCCGCCGGAAGTCAGTTGGCCTGTGTACACACCGGATATTGCTGATGCATAATCTTCCTGAGGTTCGTCTTCTTTGTTGTCATCGCTACACGAGTACGATGTGACGGAAAGAATTACCGCCATAAGCACTAACAATAGTTTCTTAGTGATTTCTTTCATATTCTTGACTATTTATATGGTTTGAATATGAGTACAAAATTATGAAAACTGTAAAGGATTAACTTGTTAATAATGTTTCTCTTATAAATACATAATGTATGCTTTATGGAAACAATTCAATCCTGTTTTCCTGATTTGAGTCTTATATCGTTTGAAATATCTGCAAAAAAGTCGTGGTTAAGAGCTTTACTTATGCGCTTAAGTAAAAAAATGTCCAGGTTCTCCTTTTCAATAATCTTGTATACATGTGTACGGGTTACGCATATTTCTGATGCGAGCCATGCCACAGACCTGCGTTGTGACTTGAGTTCTTGCAAGATTCTTTTGCCTATATGTAGCATAAAAAATACGTGGGTTACAAACGATTGCTTATTCCTTCCGCAGAGGCCTTCGCATTGCCTTTCATCTTGGAATAAGCAATGCAGAAGCCCACGTACATATGCTCAGTGGCACATTTTCAAATGGAAAATATGCCTTAACATACAAGGACATCTACTTTGCTTTATTCTTGAAGATGAAAAGAAAGTTGCGAAGTTTCTACGGTTCAAGAATACGCAGCTGAATATATAATGTACATAGGATTTTGATCCTATATCGTCAATATATCCGTGTAGATTGCGTCTATTTGATATATATGGGATAAGGCAAATCGCTTATCCTGTTTGCAAAGATACAAAAAAACTATAATTGTGCGAAGATCTATGATTAGGTGGCAGACTAAACGCCCGGAGAAAATAGTTTCCCCGGGCGTCAATATTTATTTTTGCGTGTGCTTACTTCGCCGGCGTGATTTGTAGTGCGGTGAAGCGGACTTGTCCGCGTTTCGACGGGCCGTCGGTGCCGAGGGTGGCATCATGACCGACGGTGAAAGTCACGGACGTAGCGTCGCCGACCCATGTGCAGGAAGTGTCGCCTGCGGCCTGTGCCGGTTCCATCTTACCTGTGCTCGGAGTGAGCGTCGTGTAGCGTCCCGAAGCGTCCTTAGCCAGGGTGATGACTATCTTGGTCATGCGGCTGCCGCTGATTTCCATGGTGTTGTCGGCATAGAGGCGGATGGCCGATGTTCCGGAATGGATGGCAGGGGCTGTCGAACCGCCTGCCTGGTCGATAGCAATGCTGTATCCTTCGACTGTCGATGTGCCGGGCACATTAGTGATGGAAGTAGCCTGGATGCTCACGGCATCGCCGGAGGGAGTAGGAGGCGTGGGAGGGTTCGGGTCATCGCCGCCTGTACCCGTACCGCCTGTCGAAAGTACCTTGAGGTTCTTGACTTCCCATGTGTCGGCACCCTCGGCGGAACTTGCATACTTGAACGCAATCTGTACCTTCTGGCCTGCGAAAGCCTTCAGGCTGACGTTACCGGACGAAACGAAGGTCCATGCTCCGGCATCGGGCCATGTCGGGATGCTGAGTTTCGACCAGGTGCTTGAGCCTTCCGTGCGTGCATAGACACCGCAGAGGCTTCGCAGCGTGGTCTGGAACTTGGCGGCATGGTCGAAGGTGAGCGAGGGTTCAGTAGTGTTGGCAAGGTCTATCACAGGCGAGATGGCATATGCCTCTGTGGCGACAGCCGAGCCGTTGCTGAAGCCGCTGCCGTTGAGGTAGCCCTTGTCGTTGTATGTGCGCCATGACCATACATTTTCAAGACCTCCGGTATTGATGTTGTCGATGGTCCATCCTGCCGGGAGACTCTGTTCGTTTTCGTCGAGAGAACTGAAGATAGTCTCGCCGGAGGGGCCGGGAGGTGTCACGGAGCCGCCTTCGAGTTCGTATTCCGTAGCGTTCTTGACGCCGGGACCGCCGCAGTACTTCATGATGTCGCCCTGTATGGAGAGCATCTTGCCGAGGTTTTCGGGCTTGTTGGCAAGGGCGAGGGCATTTCTAAGGGATGTCGGCAGCTGAATGCCTACGCATTTGCTTGCATCGGTGCAGTCGGCTGTCGGGCCTATGACGAGGTTGGTGGTAGCGGCATCAGTGAGGCCGAAGGAGGTATTTGCGAGCAGTGTGGACGAGCCGCCTGTCGGCATGGAGCCTACGATGTATCCCTTGACCCACACGCCGGTCTGTACGGCGGTCGTGGTGCTCGAGGGATTCATGGCGACGATCTGTGCGCAGTTGTAGGGAGTAGCTTTCTGTCCGTCGCCTGCCGGAACTTCGCCTGTATCGATGCTTACGCCTTCGATTTCGAATGAGTCGGCATTGCCTGTCACGTCGGCGATACCGTATGTGCCGAGGACTGCTGCAAACTTACCGTTGATGAGTATCTCTTTGCCGAGATTAGAAGGATTGTTGCGCAGGTTGCCTGCTTGCTGAAGTTTGGAACCGGAAGGCAGCATCACGACGAGGCACTTGCTGATGTCGTTAGTGGTAGCTGTAGGAGCTATCACGAGGCTGTTGGCGAGTACCGTGGGAGCTTCCCATTGGATATCGTCGTTCGATGTGACGTTCTCGACTTCCGGAGCGACAGCACCGACGATATAACCCTTAACCCAGCCCGACGAAGAGATGCCGTTGACCTGTTCTTCGATAGCGCCTTCGACGGTGTAGGGCTTTTCTTTCGTACCCGGACGTTCGCCGACCTTGATGACACCGTCACCGTCGATCATGATGATCTGCCACGATGTGTTGTAGTAGCTCAGGATGCCGACGAGGTCAATGTTGCCCACGGGCAGGAGCTGGTTGAAGAATGTGCAGTAGCCGGAAGTGCGTACCGTCATCGACGAACCGTTGCGGTCCACGATGGTGGTGTTCTGCTCCTCGTTGGAAGTGGTGTGGTAGACAGAGAATGTGCGTTTGCCGCCTTCCGTGAAGCTTACGTTGCGGAAGCGTACGAGCTGGCTCTGCCACTTGCGGAGCCCTTCGGGGGTATTTTCTATGTCGGAGAACGAATTGACCACGAGGGTATCGATCTTGGAGCTCTCGGGGAGGCCTTCGAGCTGCGCGTATTGCTGGAAGTATTCGGCCGACATGAAGGATACCTGCCACGAATTGCCGTTCTCGTACCATGACTTGCGTCCTATCTGTTCGAGTCCGGCATATTTGCCTATCTCCATGCCCGTAACGTCGAGAACGATGTCCTGTCCGACACGGTAGTTGAGATAGAGGTTGTATTTGTCGATAGAGAAGGCGAGGGCTGCCGTCTCGTCCTGGATTACGAGGCTCTTGAAGACGTTGCCTTCCTCGTCGGACGAAATGACGCGTCCATGGATTATGAAACGGCGCGAGGCATCGTCGGGATCCTCGATGGTCTTGGCGTAGTTCGTCGCCTCGTCCCAGAACTGCGTCTTGAGCTCCAGGAGCGTCATGTTGGGCTGTACGTCGGCTTTGGGGATGTTGACTGTCGGAGCATCGATGTCGTCCTGACAGGAGGAGAAACCCACCGTCAGTGCCGTCAGGGCGGCAATACCGTATATGTATGATCTTAATGTTTTCATATATCTAAATAATGGCGGTGAGGATTATTTTTTGCCTTTTACAACGACGTTGCGTATCTCCCAGGTGTCGGCACCTTCGGCTGTCGAGGCATATTTGAAAGCTATCTGAACTTTCTTGCCGTCGTATTTCCTGAGGTCTATGTCGCCTGAGGAAGCGAAAGTCCACGAACCGGCTTCCGGCCATGTAGGAATGGCTATTTCGGTCCATTCGGTAGCGCCTTCCTCGCGTACGGCGAAGCCGCAGAGAGTGCGGAGCGTGGTCTGGAACTTGGCAGCATGTTCGAAGCTCACAGTGACACCGGTAGCTCCGCTGAGGTCGAGTACGGGGGAGACGGCATAGGCGAGAGAGGCATGGGCCGAGCCTGCGGCATACGCGCTGCCGTTGAGGTAGTGAGCCCCGTTGTATTCCTTCCACTGCCATATATAGGTCAGGCCTTCTGGGAGTGTGCCTTCGTCGAAGGTCCAGTCGATTTCTGCCGCCGTGGGCTGGAGCATGGTGTAGAGTTCCGTTTCCTCGCCTGTCGGAGTGTCGGGAGTATCGCCGCCTGTCTGGCCGTTGTAGCTGTAGACACGGTTGCCCTGTGCGAACTGGGGCGTATTGCCCTTATAGTTCACAAGGTTGCCGAAAACGATGACTTCCGCACCGGCCTCAAGCTGATTCTCGGAGGTGAACTTGTCGCCGTTGAGCCAGTAGCCTCTGAAAACGTCGAGACTTGTTCCTCCTTCGCTATCGACGATGCTGTAGGTGGCATTGCCGAAGCTGGTGCTTATTTCCTTGACGGCCGATATAGTGCCCTTGACATATACGTTTTCGATCTTGTCGTTCTCGGACAGGGCTGTGGTCAGTGCGAGAGCCTTGGCTACGTTGTAGGGACTTTCTACTGTGCCTTCGCCGGTCTGGTCGGTGGCCGGTACGTCGGGCACGTCAGGCTTGATATTGTCGAAACCGGCTACATCTCCGGTATTGTTGAGCAGAATCTGCCAGTCGGAACCATAGTAGCTCAGGATACCGGTCACGGAGCCTGTGCCGTAGGGGATGGTGTCGTTCTTGAAGGAAGCGTAGGAGCTGCAGCGTACGTTGATGCGGTTGCCTTCGGCATCCTTGATATAGCGGTTGGTCGTTGCCGAGGGAGCGTATTGCTGACCGGCATCTTCCCAGCTTACGCCGTCGATGCGTATCAGGCGGCTCTGCCAGCGCAGCAGCTGGGCATTATCGCTCTTGGCGGCGATGAGCTGCGGAATGTTGGCCTCGGTAATCATTACCTTGTCGGGCTCGGGCAGGGGTGTATGGTTGCGGACGACGTGCTCGGTGAAGAGGGCCGGATCCATGAATGTCATCTCATTGCCGCTGACAGCACCGAACTGGAGGAGGTTGCGGTATCCGCCTATCGACAGCCCGGAGGCATAGACGGCCACTTCCTGCCCGTAGGGGAAGAGCTCGTAGAGGTCGTACTGGTTGACGGAGAAATTGATGGCTATCTGTTCGCCGTCGGAATCGACGCTCTGCACGACGATGCTCTTGTATATATTTCCTGTTTCGTCGGAAGAACATACGCGGCCGGTGAATATGATTGTGTCGCCGGAGGTGGTGTACGGTACTTCGGCGGGCGTGCCGAGCGACGACCAGTAGTCGGCCTTGAATTCGGCCAGGGTCGCGGTTGGCTGTATGTCGACGGTGGGAGGCATAACTACCGGTGGCGTGGTGAAGTCGTCGTCACAGGAGGCAAGGACGGCTGTTCCGGCAAGGAACGCGGCGGCCATATATAATACTGAGTGTTTCATCATTTCCGATTTTAGATGTTAGAAACGTACGCCTATGTTCAGGTACATGCGGAAGCCCTGTGCATAGTTGAAACGGGTCGGGAACTGGTTGCGGTCGTAGGCGCCTGTTCCGGAAGTGCGGAGTCGTCCCTGCTGGTAGGCGTAGGTGACGATGTTGCGGTTGTTGGTGATATTGTTGAGGTTGAGATTGATATTGAGGCTGACCTTGCGGTTGATGTATATCAGTTTGCCGATGCTCGCGTTGAGCGAGTAGGCGTTGCGTATCTTGTCCTGTGTGGACAGTTCGCGTACCTTGGCCTCGAGTTCTTCTACGGAGCCTCCGAAGTCCTGCCACAGGTTGGGAAGGGCTTCATGATATCTCGGCGCGAGGTTTACGTAGGCATCGCCCTGCCAGGTGTAGTTGACGTTGAAGAACCAGTTCTTCGGGGCGGCGTAGTCGATGCCGATGTTGGCGGCATACTGTGGTGTAGAGCCGACGTAGTAGTTCTTCAGGTAGACGGTCTGCGTCGTATCGGCGTACATGCCGTTCTCGAACGAGCGTGTACCTTTGGGGTTGTTCTTGTACTGGTAGCGCGAGTACATGCCGGCGAATGTGGCGGTGATGGATGGAGTGATGCGGTAGGCCATACCGAGTTCCACGCCCTTGTAGACGCGTTTCACGCCTGTGAGGATGTAGTTGGTGTAGGTCTGGTACTCGTCGTCGTAGAAGCCGTTGCGCTCGATGGCGTTGTCGGTGTTGGTATAGAAGCCTGTCAGGCTGCCGCGGAAACGGCGGTAGTTCCAGATGTAGGAGAGGTCGCCGGAGAAGTCCCGTTCGTTCTCGACACCGCTGACAATGGCGTTGCCGATACGGGGCGAGATGAATACCTGGTCGAAGAGAGGTGCGCGTGTGCCGTATTCGATGTGTGCGGCGAACTGGTTGCGGCCGTCGAGCTTGTAGAGGGCACCGGCCTTGAGGGCTACGTTGTCGAAGCGCATCATCTCGCTCTTGCCGAGAGAATTGTGGGGAGCGCGTCCGTTACGCATCTTGCCGTCGCGCTGGTACTGGGTATAGCTGAACTGCATACCGTAGTTGATGTCCCACTTCGGAAGGTTGATGACGTTCTGGAGCCATGCCTCGGCGCGGAGTGCGTGTATGTCGTAGTCATAGCCGAAGCGGTCGCCCTTGGTGACATGGCGGTTGGGGTTGTCGAGGTCGTTCTGGAGGTTCTGCGGACGGATCGAGATTTCGCGGTTGCTGAAGGGGTCGATATCGAGCCAGAACTCGCCGCCCATGAGGTCGCGGATGGTCTTGTAGTTGGAGCTCTTGGTGTAGTTGAACGATACACCTGCCTGGAGCGACATGAAGTCGTTGAGGCGTGTGTTGATATAGGAGCTCAGCATCCCGACGAGCTGATGGTTGATACGGTTCTCCATGATGTACGAGGAACCCTTCTTCTCGTTTTCGGGAAGAGTCTCGTTCTGGATATTGTTCAGGTAGTTGACCTGGTAGAGATCATCCCACTTGATCTGGCGGAAAGCCTCGTCGTTGCGCCACAGCTCGGTGTATAGCTCTGCTGCGGCCTCATCGTCACGGCTGAGGAAGTAGGAAGGAAGGTATTTGTAGTACGAGGGGTTGGGGTCGGTGGCGTTGTAGTAGTTGAGAGCCGTACGGTTGTAGTAGACCGATCGGAAAGCTGCCGACGTGTTCAGTATGGTGTTGTTTTTCTTGAATATCCAGTTGAGGATGGCGGTGGGGTCGAACGTCTCGGTGATTCGCGACGAACGCTTCTTGCCGTTCTGGTAGCCCCAGTCGGGGTTATAGAGGTTGGTGCCTGCCAGGTCGTAGGCTTCCTGTACGGTCGGACGGCCGGTGGCGCGCTGTGTGGGGCCGCCGAAGAAGGTGAGGGTCAGCGAGTTGTTCTCGTTGAATTTCTTCTCGATGGAAGCGAACAGACCTCCCGAATTGTAGAAGGTGCCGTCCATGACTCCTTCCTTGGCATAGCGTACGATGCCGCTGACGGTGAATGCCCATCCGTTCTTGTTGAGACCGGTCGAGTATGTCGCCATGGCGCGGAGCATGTAGTTGGAGTTGGTGAACGCCAGCGAGCCGTTGAATCCCGGGGCGTAGAGGTCGGTGGTGGTGTTGTAGTTGACGCTGCCGCCGAGGTCGCCGAAGCCGTAGTTTGCTGCATCAAGGCCTATCGTGGTGGTCTTGTTGCGGAAGGCGCGGCTTGTCATGCCGAGCAGTGTCGAGAAGCTGAACGAGCCGCGGACCAGGTCGTTCATGCGGAGACCGTTGATATATACGCTCTGGTACTGGTTGTCCATTCCGCGGAAACGGTAGTACATCGGGCCGAAGTTGTACGAAGCAGTGTTGTAGAACACATTGTCGTTGGCACCGGTCAGGGCCGAAACGCTCTGGGAGCTGCCTTCGTCTTCGTCGAGGACTGTCTCGTCGAAGATCAGGTCGTCGTTGTCACCGTAGAAATCCTCGCCTGCGTTGTCTTCGGTAAGGCGTATTTCGCCGACATTGACGGTGCCTCTGCCTACGGCGACATCACGTCCCGCGCTCATATACCCGTCGCAGGTCACGAGCAGATAGACATTGGTATTGTCCGGGACATCGATACGGAATTGTCCGTTGAAGTTTGTCGTTGCCGCCTGGGTATCGGCAACCGACACGTATGCTCCTGCCAGAGGGCTCCCTGAAGAGCCGTTGACAACCACACCGACAAGCGTGGCTGCGTCAATAGGCACAGCCGACAGCAATACTGCCGCCAGCACAGCGAAAAGTTGACGTAATCTCATGTTTGTTGTTATATCGTTTTTCAATAATATTTGGTAGTCGCTTATCGCGCGTTGCCCTGTGCGATGCTGAGGATGCGTCTGGGCAGGTCGATATTGTTGTTGAATCCGCTGAACTGCTCGGCGCCGCAGCCGACGGCGAAGACAGGAACGGGGTTGCCGGAGTGGCCCGATGTGGTGAACACGAGGCCTGTGGCATCATTGAAGACACGGAAAACTTCTACCGAGAAAGCATTGAAGTTTGCATAGAGTGTTTCCTGGTCTTTGGAGTTGCGCAGCTTGAAAGTTTCGTTGAACATTTTTTTAAGGCGTTCTTCGGTGGGTTCGTCGACTTTGATATGCGAGAAAAGTCCGAGATTGTCGCTCAGGTATTCTTTCATATCATTCCAGGTATAGTTCCGGCGGGAACGTAGCAGGGCCTTGCAATATTTGCTGAATCCTTCTTTAGAAACTTTCTGGAAATCGATATTGTTCAATCTTCCTGCTTTTACATGCGACATTCCGCCCGTATCGTGGTCGGCGGTAACGACGATGAGGGTCTCGTCGGGGTGGGCGAGGTAGAAGTTATAGACGATTTTCAAGGCCTGGTCGAAGTTGAGGATTTCCTTGAGGGCCGCGCCGCCGTCGTTGGCATGGAGGGCATGGTCGATGTTACCGCCTTCGAGCATGAGGAAGAATTTGTCGGGTGAGTATTTTTCGAGATGTCCTATGGCTGTCTCAGCGATGATGGGCAGTGTCAGGGTGCCGGGGATGGAGTCGATGGTATAGCCTATGTCGTTGAGGTCGGTACCCTCGTTGTTGAGGAGCACGACGCGGCGCGAGCTGATGTCCTTGATGCCGTCGGGGCCGTAGACTACCTGTACGTTGTTCTTGTCGAAGTAATCCATCAGGTCGTTGCCGTCTTTCTTGCCGCGAAGACCGGCACCGGCGAAGAATTCGTAGCCGCTCGTAGCCATCTGCCTGTCGATTTCGTAGGACATGCCGCGGTTCTCGGCGTGGGAATAGAATACTGCCGGAGTGGCATCGTCGGGCGATACCGAGGTGGCTATGCCGATGCCGTAGCCCATCTCACGGAGGGGTACGGTGATGGAGGGGACATTGACGGTGTCGGGGTTCATGGCTATCATTCCGTTGCGTGTCTTGTTGCCCGTCGACAAGGCCGTCCCGGCAGCTGCCGAGTCGGTGATATCGGAATTAGCCGAATAGGTGAGGCTCCATCCGGCAACGGGGAACGTCATCATAGTCAGCGGTTTGTCGTTTTTGAGTATGGTGCGGTTGTAGGTCTGGGCCGCGATTAGTGGTGAGAGGCCCATGCCGTCACCGATACAGTAGAAGATGTATTTGGGTGTTTCAGCCGCAGCCGATACTATGCCGGCAGCAATCGCCACACCGGCCATGATAGAGCGTAAATTCATAGTATATATGGTTTTTGATTAATTTTTGGCGTATGACAATATTGAATCGATGATTTTCCTGTCGTTTTCGAGTCGCGGCACCTTGCGCTGGCCGCCGAGCTTTCCTGTCGCGGCAAGCCACCGGTTGAAGGTGCCTCTGGGTATCTCGGTGAGTATCAGGCGGCGCAGGAATATGTCGCCGCTGCGTTTTGCCTGATAGTCGGAGTTGACACGCTGCAGTTCGCGGTCAAGGATGTCGGCGAAGGCCTCATTGCCGCACAGGGGCGCATTGTTCCATTCTATCAGCCACTGGTGGCATCCCCGGTCCTTGCTGTCGGTATAGACCGGAGCGGCGGTATAGTCGGCCACGGAAGCCCCGCACTGTTGGCATGTCCTTGACAGTGCCTCGTCGGCGTTCCATACCATCAGCTCCTCGCCGAAAGCGTTGATATAGCAATGGGTACGCCCGGCGATGCGTATGCGCAGGGGGCGTGTGCTCTCGACGAGCACCGTGTCGCCGATGCTGTAGCGCCACAGGCCGTTGCAGGAGCTTATGATGAGCGCGTATGTTCTCCCCTCCTCCACTTCCCATGCCGGGACGGGGCGGCCGCAGGGCTCGCCGTTCTCGTCGAGGGGGTCGAATTCGTAGAATATGCCTATGTCGGCAAGCAGGCGCATAGCCGTGGTCTCGTCGCTGTCCTGGACGGCGAAGAAGCCTTCCGAGGCATTGTAAGTGTCGACGTAGTGCATGCGCCGGGAGTCCAGGATGGTGTCGTACTGTCCGCGGTAGGGCGAGAAGGCTATGCCCCCGTGGAAGAATACCTCGAGCTTGGGCCATATGTCGTGGATCGACGATGCCCCGGTGCGTTCGAGTATGCCCTTGAGGACTCCGAGGAACCATGAGGGCACACCCGATATGTTCGTGATGTTTTCCCGGACTGAAGCCTCGACCAGCGCCGGGAGTTTATGCGTCCAGTCGGCCATGAGAGCAACCTTACGCGAGGGTACGCGCAGGAGATTGACGGCCGGGTTGATGTTTTCTATGAGGTTTGCCGACAGGTCGCCGACACGTACTCCCTTCGGTATGTCGCGCAGCTCGTTGGCGAAGCTGCCGCCGAGGATGAAGCTCTTGCCTGCGAAGATGCGGCTGCGGGGTGTGCGGCCCAGATAATGGGCCACGACATCGCGGCCGCCCGCATAATGGTTGACGCGGAGCGAGTCGTCGGTGACGGGTATGTATTTGCTCTTTCCTCCGGAAGTGCCGCTGCTCTGTGCGAAGCGTCGGCAGCGCCCGGGCCACAGTATGTCGCTCTCTCCGGCTATCATGCGCATCACGTCGCCGCGTATGTCCTCGTATTCGGTCACAGGGACTGCCGAGGCGTATTTTCCGTACGTGTCGAGTGCCGTGAATCCGTATCTGCGTCCCGTCTCGGTTGTGGCGGCACGCCTGAGCAGCTGACGGAGTACCGCCTTCTGGGTACGTTCCATCCCGTCCGGGTCTGCCCACAAAAGGCTTGCCCGTACCCGTGCCATGAAGAAAGGCCTAAGTGCCGGTGTCAGATTCAACATAGCACAAAGATACAAACAAAAACTAAAAGATGTATAAGCGGAGGCAATTCTATTTAGAGTATGCCTTTATAGAACTGCGAATTTCGTCGATATTTAGTTTGGATTCGTCGGTTTCCGCAAACAGAAGTGCGCCGGGGACAACGGTAGGTACCCCGGGGTTGAAATGCTCGCCGAGCGAGATTCCGAAACCGGCATCGACGAGCTGACGCGCCAGCTCCGGCTTTCCGCGGAAGCCGTGGACGATCCACAGCTGCTTCGGCCGCAGTTCGCGGCGCAGTTCGATGAGCCGACCGTAGCGGCCCACGCAATGCACTATCATAGGCTTTCCGAGCCGTTCCGACAGCTCCGCATGATGGATGAATGAGGCTTCCTGGACCGCTTCCGAAGGTCCTCGCAGCTTGTCGAGCCCTGTCTCGCCGATAGCGACGATGCGTCGGTCGGCGGCGACTCTGTCGAGGGCGGCATAGTCGGGATGTTCGCCGAGATGCCACGGATGGAGTCCTACGGAGTACCACCCTTCGCCGTAGGCGGTCTTGATTTCGTCGCCGGGTTCTATGGAAGTGAGAGTGCGGCTCCCCGTGCGTCCGTGGGTATGGATATCGTCGAAGTCGTTCAGCGAAGTCATGGCACCGGGTCGTAGCCGCTGCCGCCCCAGGGGTTGCACCGCAGTATGCGGCGTATCGCCAGATAGCTGCCTTTGAAAGGCCCGTGCTTCTTCAGGGCTTCGAGGGCATACTGGCTGCATGTCGGCGTGAAACGGCAGCAGGGTGGAAACAAGGGCGAGATACTTGCACGGTAGAACAGCACGGGGAGGCTCAGCAGCCACACAAGGAACTTATTGAACTGTTTCATCGTGCGCCCTGGAATAATTGTCGGAGAGTGCTTCGAGAAGCTTCTTCATCGCTCGCTCTATACCCGCATAGGGGCACAGGCGGTCGGCGACGTAGACGAAGGCTACGTCCAGCCGCGAAGCTTCGGGAAGCGCGTAGGAGCGATGGTTGAGGCGGTATGCCTCGCGTATGCGGCGCCGCATGGTCACGCGCTCGACGGCATGGTGCAGCCGCTTTTTGGGTACGGAAATCAGGAATGCTACGGGAGCGTCGGAGCTGCGCCCGGGATTGGGACGCGCCACCATACGGAGTGGGTATGCAATTCGCGAAAAATCGGTCATAGAGAAAAGCTGCCCGATGGCAGTCACCGAGCAGAGTTTTTCCTTTTTGTATAGGCCGAGAGTTTTCACGACTTATTATCAGGCGTTTTCGCCGTTTGTCTTCGAAAGATAGAGATCGAGGGCCGCTGTCATCGAAGGGGCCTCGGGCGACGGTGCCGCGATGTCCAGGCGCATGCCTGCGTCGGTGACAGACTTTGCCGTCGCTTCGCCGAAGGCGGCTATCGCTATGTCGCCCTGGTTGAAATCGGGGAAGTTCTTAAGGAGCGACTCTATGCCCTGGGGGCTGAAGAAGATGAGCATGTCGTAGTCGAAAGGTTCGTCGGCGGTGAAATCGTTGCTGACTGTGCGGTACATGACGGCAGGAGTAGCTGTGATTTTGTTTTCGGCCAGGAGGGCTGTCTCGCCGCCGTTGTTGACATCGGAGACAGCAAGGAGGTATTTCTCTCCCTTGTGCTTCTGCATAGCGGGCAGAAGGTCGGCAAGCTTGCCTGTCTTGGAGGCGAAAATCTTGCGCTTGCGGTAGACTATATACTTCTGGAGATAGTTGGCGAGGGTCTCGCTGGTACAGAAATACTTCATAGTCACCGGGATGGTGATGCGCATTTCCTCGCAGAGACGGAAGAAGTTGTCGACGGCAGTCTTAGCCGTAAATATTACTGCGGTGAAATCAGCGATATTGACTTTTTGCTGACGGAATTCCTTTGCGGAAAGACCTTCTACTTTGATGAAGGGACGGAAAACGATTTCGACATTGTATTTCTGGGCTATGTCGAAATAGGGCGATTTGTCGGAAGCCGGTTTTGGCTGCGAAACTAAGATTTTGTTAATCTTCACTCCTGTAGTGCTTTAAGCAATGAATTAATATGCCGAAATCACGCCGGCTTGACAGGCAAGGGCGTAAACGACAAACAGTGGTATGATTTCCAATGTGCAAAGGTACAAAATAAAGTAGAGCAAAGAGTCAAAACCGTCGTAAAAAATCCTAATTCCTTTCCAGACGAACATGATTCTGGAAGCCGCGTAGATGCAGCCGGAGACGTACAGGAGCGCGATTTTCCATTCCTGGACGAAGACAAGAAGCAGTGCCGGGATTATCAGGAGCAAGCCCGCGAAGGCCTGGGACGAGCTGAATCCTTCGACCCACATGCGTCGCCTCTCAGGGCTTGCGAAGGCATAGCCGACGATGCTGTAGGCGCACAGCTGGAAGACATAGTAGGCACACACCACAAACATACATCCCACTGCTCCACGGAACGATGGTACGGCCGATTCGGGAGTTGCCGAATAGAGCGCTATGCCGCCGAAGACAATGAATGTCAGCATGAGGACTATGGCGGCGTGGAGGGGGGCTTTGTGGATGTCGTCGAAGACATTGGCGCGTCGGCGGACACTGACAAGGTCGGTGGCATAGGCACGGAAAGCGCGCCGTATGCCGCCGGCGGAGATGCCCAGGAGGAAAAGCATGGCGGCCGCGGTACCCGTCAGCACCGTGCTGCCTCCGTACTGGGGAGGAAGGGGTGTGGGCTCTATGCCGACGACGGAGCCCATGTGCGTCTCCTCGTAGTGATATGCCGCATAGACGCTGTCGATCCACGCATCGACTTTCAGGTTTTCGGCCTGTTCCTCGGTGAGTATGTGCGGTGCTATGGTGTCGGCTGCTATGGAGTCTATTATAGCCGTCGATATATAGAGAGGTGCGTTCTGCTGTTCAGGAGGACTGCTGATAGGCATATGCCGCGATGATTTAGTACTTGGGTTGGAAAACGAACTCTTCGGCTTCTGCCGATGCAAAATCGAGGGCTCCTTCGGCTGAAGTGAACACGCGGAAAAGCTTGCGGTGGTCGGAACGCATGAAATGCCGTTCGACGGCATTGTCGATTAAAGCGACGAAGGGGTCGAAGTAACCGTCGATATTGAGTATGGCGATATTGCCGGTGTAGAGACCGAGCTGCCGCCATGTGATGATTTCGAAGAGCTCGTCGAAGGTCCCTATGCCGCCGGGGAGGGCTATCACCCCTCGCGAGTTAGCGGCCATGTATTCCTTGCGCGTGTGCATCGAGTCGGTGACGACAAGTTCTGTAAGCGCGGGGTGGTGCCAGCCGCGCGAGTGCATGAATTCGGGAATTACGCCGACGACGGAACCGCCGCAGGCAAGGGCGGCATCGTTGATAGCCCCCATGAGGCCGCCGCGTCCGGCTCCGTCGATGAGGGTGAGACCGCGACGGGCTATGAGCGTGCCCAGTTCGCGTGCCGCCTCGAAAAAGATGTCGTCGATGGCTGTCGACGAGGCGCAGTAGACCGTAATGCCTTTTTCGTTCATGATTTCAATGCTTCTAAAAAAAGCGCCGAGCTTTCACCCGGCGCTTCCGTGTTCGTTATCGAGTTCTATCCGACTTATTCGCCTACGCTCTGTACGAAGTTGAGCGAGCGGTTGTCGATTTTATCGCTGCCGAGAAGGAGGGGTAGCGGCGAGTTCTGGCGGCTGAGGCCGAACATGCTTGCGAAACGCTGGCCGTACTCTGCCTCGTTGAAGGGACGGTTGTCGGTGTTATCGCCGGTAACCTCGAATACGAGGACACCGCGTGAACCCTGGACGGGGCCTACGAGCTTGCCTACTTCGGCAGCTGCGATAGCGCCCTGGAGCTCGTTTTCACCGAAGCCGATGGAAAGGAGGCTCGGGGAAAGAAGGCTTACGTCGCCTTCGGCTTCTTCAACACCCATGGCTGATGCGTAGCCTGCCAGGTCGTTGGCTTTGCCCTGGTAGTCGGAGAGAAGCTTGGCTGCTTTCTTCTTGTTGAGAGCCTGGGCCGAGAGCTGGTTCTTGACGGCGGGGCTTGTGTAGGGGAGGTAGTCGTCATAGATGTCCATCACGGCGAGAGCGAGGAGGTAGGTCTGCTTGTCGTCCTGGAGCAGGGGCGATACTTTGCCCTTGTTGTTCTCTACGGCCCACTTGACGAAGCGGCGCGATTCGGCGGCGTTGCCGATGCCTGTCGACGAAGGACCTACCTGGTCGGAGAGGATGGCGTAGCCTGCCTCTTCGGCGTTCTTGGTGAATTCATCGGCAGAAGAGTTGTTGCTGATGAATGTGCGGAGCGTTGTGGTGAGGTCGTTGAGGGTTTCCTGCGAAGGATCGACGGTGTATTCGATAGTCGAGATATCGTAGTAGTTCACGGGAGCCTTGCGGCTGTTGACTTTGTAGACGGCGGCCACGGGGTTGCCCTGGATGGTGTCGCTGAATACGAAAGCCTTGCCGACGGCTGCTGTCTCGAGGGCTGCCTTGGTCTTCTCGTCGAGGCCTACGCCTTCGAGGGGAGTCCAGATGCTGTCCTGACCCTGAACGTTGTCGCTGCTGATCTCGGCAACGCTCTTGCCTGCGTTGAGGAGGCCGGCGATGCTGTCGAGGCTGACACCTTCAGCGGCACGAACGACGGATACGTTGGCGGAGTCGATGCCTGTGGTGATGCTGTTGAGCTTTGCGAGGGCGTAGGAGTCGTTGTCCTGGCCGAGAAGGGCAGCCTGACCGGCGGTGTGCTCTTCGACGAAGCTCTTCAGACGTGCGTCGCGGATGGCGGACTTGGGAACGTTGATGTTGGAAACGACGAAACGGGTGTCGGAGGCAACGCCTTCGGTGCCGGGTGTCTCGTTAAGTGCTACAACGGCGTTCTCGACGTTCTGCTGGGCTGCGATACGGTCGGCCTGGCTGGGTTCGATGGGAACGTAGATGTAGTTGATTTCACGCATTTCCTCGGGGAGCTCGTAGAGAGCTTTGTTTTCGTTCCACTGTGCCAGGATGTCGGCATCGGAGAACTCAACCTGGTCGTCGGCAATGGTGCTGGCGTCCTTGTTGACGTATTTGATGTGGCGTGTGGTGGCATAGTCGTCGTAGAGGCTCTTGGCATCGAGCTTGTTGTATGTGAACAGGCCGGTGACAAGGTTCATGAACTTGCGGTTGAGCATGGCAGCCTCTATTTCTTTCTCCTGGTTGGCCCAGATCTGACGGAGCTCGTTGCCTGCTTCGGGACGGAGGCCGTACTTTGCAGGATTCTGCATAGCGTCGAAGACAGCGCGGCCGCTGGCTTCGGGGAGCTGGAGCTGCTGCGACAGATACGAAATCATCTGGTATGCCGACGGGTCCGGGTTCGGGCCGGTGAGGGCGTTGGTGAGTTCGGTATCGGTCACTGTGATGCCGAGCTTGCCGTATTCTTTTTTAAGGAGCTGTTCGGCGAGGAGGCCCTGGACAACATTCTGCGACAGCATGTCGTTGCTGTAGTTGCGGCCCTGGTTGCGCATCTGCTCGCCAAGCTGGTTCATGCGGTTCTGATAATCCTGGTATTCCACGCTGACACCTCCGGCTTTGGCCACAGTCGTGGGGGAGCCGAAATAGGTGCGTCCCGAGGTGAGGAAGTCACCAAGGATGAACGCAAGGAGCGCCACAATGATTATTATAAACAGCAATACCGATTTGTTTCTGATTTTCTCTAAGGTTGCCATTGTATGATAAGAGGTTTATAAATTTCGGATAAAAGCGCACAAAGATACGCTTTTTCCACCACATACTCAAATAAAGGCAGCTAAAAACTTGCTAAAAAGAAGGCCGGTGCCGCTTTTTAAGCCCGTTTCGTTATGGCCGGAACCTATCGGAGGAGTATTTTGCGTCCTTTGTGGATGTACAGGCCCGGTCTGTCGGGATGGCGGTCGAGGCGGATGCCCTGGATGGTGTACCATGCCGGGTCGTCGTTCTCGCCGTCGGCGGCGACGTTCTCTATGCCGCTGTTGCTGTAGGCTTCACGGATGCCTTCGAGCATCGGTTCTCCGTAGATCTGGCGGTATTTTCGGTCGATTATCGTGCTGGTGGGGCGCACGGGGTTGTTGGTGTCCCAGGCATAGGATATCATGCCGTATTGGCGGCACAGGGTGTTGAGCTCCTTGTAGAAGTGCTTGACGGAACTGTCGTGCATGGCCTGGTCGTCGTTGGGCTCGCGGACGTACTTCCAGTTGCAGGCGTACTCCCCTATTATTACGGGGATGCCGTAGTCAGTGAATTTTTCCTTCATGAGCCCGAAGAGGTGGTGCATCTCCTCTTCGCCGTCCTTGTATCCCCGGTTTGATCCGGCCGGGGTATAGCCTTCTCCCCAGTAGTTGACGTATCGTCCCCAGGATTCGTCCTTGGTCATTCCGCAGAACTGCCATGGCGTGTAGTAATGGACCTCCATGATTAGGCGGTCGGGAGCGCTGTCGTCGGGCAGGGAGTCGTAATAGAGATAAGTGTTTGAGATGTCGGTGTTCGGTCCCTGGACGACGAGCACGCGCGAGGCGTTGTTGCCTCCTGTCTCACGTACGGCATCAATGAATACTCTTTCTAATTCCAGGAGGTTGGCCGTCTCGGCGGCGTTGGAGGCATTAGGCTCGTTGAGGCCCGCGAAGAGCAGATGGTCGTCATAGTCGGCGAACGATTCCGCTATCTGGTTCCAGAGTCGTTTGAGGATTTCCTTGTTCTTCTGCTTGCTGCTGTTGTTGCCGATATTGTTTTCGAGCCAGCCGCCGTCCCAGTGGTCGTTGAGAATCACGTAGAGCCCTTCGTCGAGGCAGTAGTCGACGATTTCGTGGACACGGTTCATCCAGGCCTCGTCGATGGTATAGTCCGATGCGTCGGCTATGTGTCCGAAGGCCCATGCGCAGGGTATGCGCACGGAGCGGAAGCCCTGTGCCTTGACGTACTGTATGATTTCGGGCGTTGTCCTTGTCGACTGCCATGCTGTCTCGGATTCCACGCCGCCCTTATTGTTGAAAAGCGCTGCCCCGGCCCACGGACGTGTCCCTTCGAGGGTGTTGCCGAGGTTCCATCCCGGAGCCATTTCGGCGGCTATCTCTTGTGCCGTCCGCATTTCCTGTGCCCGGACGGAAAGAGAGCAAACAAGGACAGCGGCTGCTGCGGCAAGGTAGATTTTTTTCATGTGATATCAGATTTTAGCTTTGATGGAGGCAAAGTTAAGGAAAGAGACAGAGAGTAAGCTTGACAAAAGGGGGGCATATAACAAAAACGCCCCCACATGGAAACATGTGAGGGCGTCCGATGCGTTTGTATATAGCCTGTACAGCTTATTCTTTGGTGCCGTAGGCGAGGTCGCCGGCATCGCCGAGACCCGGTACGATATAGCTGTGGGCGTTGATTTCGTCGTCGATGACGCCCACCCACAGCTGTGTGTCCTCGGGCATGACACCTCGGAGATAGTCGACAGCCTGACGCGACGCTATGACGGAGGCGACAATCACCTTGGCGGGGGTTCCCTTAGTGAGAAGCGCCTTGTAGCTCAGTTCCATGGATGCACCGGTGGCCAGCATGGGGTCGCAGAGTATCAGGGTCTTGCCGTCGAGCGACGGCGATGCGAGATATTCGATCAGGATGTCGAAGTTCTCTTTCTCCTTGTATTTGCGGTAGGCCGACACGAAAGCGTTCTCAGCATTGTCGAGGTAGGAGAGGAAGCCCTGGTGGAAGGGTATTCCCGCGCGGAAGATAGTCGCCAGCACTATGTCCTCGTCGATGACCTGGCACTGCGCCTTGACACCGAGGGGCGTTTCGACTTCCTTGGTGCGGTAGCTGAAGGTCTTGCTCATCTCGTAGGCGAATATCTCGCCAAGGCGCTGGAGGTTGCGGCGGAAGCGGAGCCGGTCGGTCTGTATGTTGATGTCGCGCATGTCGGCCAGGTACTGGCTCACCAGCGACGGATGTTCGGCGAAGTTGATTACTTTCATGTTGCTGTGCTGTTTGTGTCTCGGGCGCCCACGGTGTCCGCGTCGCTATATAAACGTTTTTAGGGACTCAAAGTTACGATTTATCTTACTAACGGGCAAAAAATAATTCCTGTATATTGGTTCGGGCGGCATGTATGATATGCGCGGACTCTTCAATCACTATAATTAATCACCCGTCCGGGGCTATAGCCTGTTTCTGGTATGCCTTGGCACCGGGATGTTGTTCATCCGGATTCTACAATACTAAAAACAGATTATTGTGTGTGTTTTTTTGCATAAAGTGTCAATCAAAAAACTCATATTTTTAGGTATTGCCGCCTCGTGACGGGCCGAGTAATTTTGCAGACAAAAATCAGTTATGATGAAGTCAAAGATTTTTATAGTGTTCATCGCTATTGTACTCTGTTCTGCGATATCTGTCTGTTCACAAAACACCGCTGGGGCTGACGGGACTTCAGCCTGGGACCGCCTGCATGTCGGAGGATATGGCGAGGTTGCCTTTTCGCGTAACTTCTACAGTGACAACTACCTGAGATATTCGGAGCCGGGCAAGTATAAGGGCAGCCACGGACGTTTCGATCTGCCCCATGTTGTTATCTATCTCGGATATGATTTCGGGAGAGGATGGTCCTTTTCCTCGGAGATTGAATTCGAACATGGCGGAACCGAGTCCGCCGTCGAAATAGAGACCGAGGAAGCCGGAGAATATGAAAATGAAATCGAACGCGGAGGCGAGGTGGCGCTGGAGCAGTTTTATATCCAGAAGGAATTCCTTCCTCAACTGAAACTTCGCGCTGGTATGCAGGTCGTGCCGGTTGGTGCTACGAATGCCCACCATGAACCTAATCAGTTTTTCGGAGTATATCGTCCGGAGGGAGAGAATACGATCTTCCCTTGCACATGGCATGAAGTGTCTCTTTCACTTTCAGGGCGTGCGGGAGACTGGTCCTATATCGGCATGTTTCTGCCCGGACTTGATTCCGAACGTTTCGGTAACCAGAGCTGGATACACGACGGATCGGCCTCTCCCTTTGAATTCAAGATCGCCAATAACTATGCCTTTGCCGGAAGAATCGACAACTACAGCGTCAGTGGGCTGAGGATGGGTTTGAGCGGATATATTGGCAATTCGTTCCACAACACCCTCTATCCTACTGACTCTGAGAAAAACAAGGGTGTCAGTGGGACTGTGACGATAATGTCGTTCGACTTCAGGTATGAGGGCAGAGGTTTTCTGGCGCGAGGGAATATCGACTGGGGACATCTCAGCGATGCGTCCCATATAAGTAAGTTCAATATCGCCATGTCTAAGAACTCGACATCAAAGCGTCAGGAAGTGGCATCCGACGTTGTCATCGCCGGAGTGGAAGCCGGATATAATTTGTTCTCGCTCATTCCAAGGATGAAAGCATCTGGGCAGAAGTTCTACATTTTCGGAAGGTATGATTACTTTGATTCAATGGCAAAGATGGAGAGCGGGACTTCTCTTCAGTGGTGCAAAAGGAATAAAATATCGGCCGGCATTAACTGGATGCCGATTCCCCAGATTATTGTCAAGGGAGATTACACCTACGGTATACTGGACAAAAAATACAACAACGAGCCATCTGTCAATCTTGGTATTGCCTATGTTGGCTGGTTCAAGTAGGGATAGTGTTAACTAATCAAATAATATATCTATGAAGATTTCAAAATTCATTATTTTAGGCTTGTCTGCATTGCTTGTCTCAAGCTGTTCCGACAATGAAGAGCCAACCTCAGCCGACGTCTCGCAGAAGGAGCAGAAGCTGCAGGCAGCGACTGAGGCCTATGTAAGCCATACCGTGCTTCCAACCTATTCCGCTATGGCTGACGCCGCAGTCCGCATGCGTGACCTCTGCCACACCATACAGGAAAAACACGGCACTGGCTCACTGACCAAAAATGACATCAAGGCCGCAGGTGACGCATGGAAAGAAGCCCGTAAAAACTGGGAACTATCGGAGGCATTCCTCTTTGGACCTGCCGCTAACCACAATATCGACCCGCACATCGACTCATGGCCTCTTGACAAGGCCGCAATGGACAATCTGCTTGTGCAGATCCGGAATGGTAACCAGTGGTCGCTCGAAAACAACGGCGGATACGGCCTTATCGGATTCCACGCCGTAGAATATATGCTTTTCGAGTTAAGCGAGGATGAGAATACATCGTTGGTACATTCCGCCAACTACACTCCCGAAGAGCTGGAATACCTTGCTGCCGTCGCAGATGACTTGTGCCAGCAGTGTGTCTGTCTGGAAGCTTGCTGGGCAGGAACTGAAAACGTATCCCGGGAAAAGCAGCAGATTCTTGAAGAAGCCGACCTTGATTACGGAGAGAATTATGGCTGGGAAATGATGAACGCAGGTCAGCCAGGTTCTCGATTCAAGACTTATCAGGAAGCTGCTGAAGAAATCATACAGGGATGCATAGACATTGCCGATGAGGTCGGCAATACAAAGATAGGACGCCCGCATATCGGTTCTTCGCAGGAAGATAAAAACTATATCGAGTCACCATATTCGTTGAATTCGATTGAAGACTTCGCAGATAATATCCGTTCTATAAAGAACGCATACCTCGGAAGCATATCAGGGGATGCTTCAGTAAGCGATTATATCAGGACAATCAGTCCTGAAAACGATACCGCCGTCAGAAATGCCATAGACAATGCTATCGCCTCTATCGAGGCTGTCCCGGAGCCGTTTGCAAAAAATGCTACCGGCACCCTCGCAGAAGCAGCAATGAAAGCCGCAGGCAATACCCTTGTTGAGGCTCTTGAAAACGCTAATGCAGTTATAACACGCCAATAACAAAGGACAAAAATGAAAAAGTCAACATTATATTGTGGGCTTGCTCTTTGTTCCTGCGTATTATTGTCGTCTTGCTCGGACGATGAGATTAAGGACGAGCCCATTCCGGAGGAAAAAAACCTGCCGGAATGGTTTTATGCAGGAGGCAAACTCGGCACAACGCTGCTGACCACGAGCAATGCCTTCGAACAGCCTGCCCCGGCTGTTGGACAGCAAGGTTTCTACCAATCCTTCAAGAACGGTGAGGCATTGTTTGAAAAACCATTTATGGCCAACCAGACCGGTGTTCGCTCAGGCTTGGGTCCCGTGTATATCCGTACATCGTGCGTGCATTGTCATCCTAATTACGGGCATGGCACAAGGCTTCCGGAAGGAAGTTTCAATACCAATGAGATCGGCAACGGCTGTCTTCTGGTCGTATATGATCCTGCGACCGAGGCTTATGTCCCTTGGTTGTCGGGTATGCCTCAAAGTCATGCTGTGGCGCCTTTCAAGGCTCCGCTTGATGAATCCAAGATAAAGGTAAGATGGATAAATGCCACAGATGAATGGGGAAACCGTTTTGACGACGGTGAGGCTTATTCACTTCAATATCCCGAAGTCACGATGCCCCGTGAGGCCATTTATGTTGTGAACCGAGGCTATCAGCTTCCGGCTGATTATGCAGTGAAAATTGAGTCCACAATCGGCATATATGGCACAGGTCTTATTGATGCTATTCCTGAAGAAGACATTCTTGCACAGTATCGCAAGGAAGAAAACGATGGGTTTCTCACTAATGGACTGAACCCGGCGTTTTATGCCGGAGGTAACTGGAACTCAATGTATGCCAATGCAGTTCAGGGCGACGGAACAAAATATGTACGCCGTTTCACCTATGCTCTGTCCAGAGGCCCGCTTCAGGATGCAGCAGGCGCTAACGCTATCTGGAACATCACCAATGTGACACGTTCCGACCGCAGATATCATTATCTTGATGCGGCGGGGACCTACGTGAAATATTCGTCTGAAGATCCGGATGTGCAGGCAGGGTTCGACAACTATATTGCCCGCATCGATCCCGACCACAACCATCCGTCTTACTGGGAGGGAAGTATGAAAGAACGTATCACATCGTATCTTACAGACAAAAACCTCGATGTAGAGATGAGTGATGATGAATTTACCGACTTGATGGTCTGGCACCGTGGTCTGGCTGTACCGGCAGTCCGCGATATTGATGATCCGGATGTCCTGAAGGGTAAGGAATTATTCGGCGAGATAGGCTGTGATTATTGCCACAAACCAAGCTGGACGACAGGTCCTGATGTCATCGTTGATCCCAACAGATTTTTCAAAGGTAATGAGTTGCCCCGTTTTCCTAATCAGAAAATATGGCCTTACACCGATATGGTACAGCATAAGTTGTTAATGGTCAACGATATTAGAGGCGGATGGTGCCGTACGACACCCCTTTGGGGACGCGGACTCCATCAGAAGGTCACCGGCAGTCCTACCGCCGATCGTCTTCATGATTGCCGGGCGCGTACAACCTTGGAAGCAATCATGTGGCATGGTTATTCACCTCAGAGTGATGCCCGACACAGTATAGAACTTTTCAGGAAACTCCCGAAAGCAGACCGAGACGCCATCATCCGGTTTGTGGATGCTATATGATATGTTGCGACAACCGTTTACTCTTTTAATACATATTGCCTTGGTCATAATTCTGACCGGGGCAATTGTTACTCATTATTTTGGGATTCAAGGCGAACTGTCTCTTTCTGAAGGAGGGGAAGCGCTTACGGAATTCGTTAAAACAGACGGCCCCGGCGATAATGAATTCCCCTTTCCGGTAAGGCTTGAGTCGGTTGATATTGATTTCTATCCGGGCACGACAACCCCTATGGATTTCCACAGTTATCTCAGGATCGATGGAAAGGCTGTGGCGGTATCAATGAATAAAGTCGCGGAAATCAATGGCTGGCGATTCTATCAGTCGGGAATAAGTTCCGATTCAACGAGGCTTTCCGTAAGTTATGACCCTTGGGGGACGGGCATAACATATCTGGGCTATGCTCTTTTGTTTATTGGTATGGCAGGATTTTTTTTCCAACGTAACACCCCTTGGCGTTCTCTCTTGAAAGCCGGGACTAAGGTCGTCCCGGTAGTCTTATGTTTTATAGCCTTTAATGCTAATGCAGCCGGGAATCCTGCTTTGCCTGTCATGCAGCGACCGCTGGCGGCGAATCTGGGAAAAATCTATGTGTATTGGAATGACCGCGTCTGTCCTCTCCAGACGATGGCATACGATGTTAGTAAGAAATTATATGGCACCGAATCATATAACGGCCTCACTCCCGAACAGGTATTGTCAGGTTGGCTTTTTTATTTTGACACTTGGGAGCGGGAATACCGTGTTTCTCATCCCGATGTGGAGCAAGGTGCGAGAAAAAAAAGACTTTATGATGAACGAATGGCTCTGGTTCGATGGCTGGGTACTGGAGAAGCGTTCAAAATCTACCCATATATGGCAGCGGACGGACATCTGGAATGGCTTTCGCTTACGGGGAAACGTCCCTCCCGGATGGGTCTTGAACAATGGAAATATATCCAGACCATGATGTCCCGCATCAAAAGTCTTCTGCTCGAAGGTCGCAATATCGAGGCAGACAAGGCCATCCGTGAGCTGAAGGAAGGTCAGCAAAGGTATGCCGGCGGCGGTAATCTGCCCTCCGGGGCTGTTCTGCAGGCTGAAAGAATCTACAACAGATACGCTAATCTGTTTTGGCCCGCGCTTGCCTCCCTCCTTATAGGTCTGTTTTATCTATGGATAGCGGTAAAAGAATGTCGTATCGGCCGCCATGTGATGGGCGTGTTGACTTCTGTTTCTGTCCTTATGATACTTTATGTCATCTCACTGATGGCCTTGATATGGTGGATAAGCGGACATGTACCATTGTCGAATGGGCCGGAAATGATGATGTTTATGGGGGTGTTCGCCTTGATATGTTCTCTGCTGGTCAGAAGCAGGATGCTCAGAGGAGCTTTTGTCATTGTCGCGTCCATGACTTGGTTTGTCGGCCTTATGGGTGGGCTCTCTCCACGCATTGGTATGCTTATGCCGGTTCTTGCAAGCCCTTTGCTGTCGATTCATGTGATGTTCGTGATGACTTCCTATGTCTTTTTTATGATTATGGCGATTCTGGCCGCTATAGGGCTCGCCTCCAAAAAGAAGGCCTACAGCGACTCTTTATGCCGTCTCAACCGCATAATACTTGTCCCTGCGGTTTTCTTACTGGCTACGGGTATATTCGTGGGTGCGATATGGGCCAACCAGTCGTGGGGAAGATACTGGGGATGGGACCCAAAAGAGACATGTGCCCTTGTGATGTTGCTGATATATTCTGTTCCTGTCCACTGGGGAGCCAGGCGGTTGAAGATATTCAGAAATCCGAAGGTGCTTAATTGTTACCTGCTTTGTGCTGTGTTGTCTGTAGTATTTACTTATTTTGCCGCCAACTATTTTCTTTCCGGGCTTCATTCATATGCGTGAATGGTGGGGTGCCTGAAGTTGTCCGGTGACGATAGGAACCGGATAATTTCGTAATTTTGCACCGCTATGGAAAGAGACAAATTAGACTTCGGGACTGAAAAGGTAGGCCGGCTGTTCAGGTCGATGTTTTTCCCTACCCTGATAGGCATGATTTTCAACTCCCTGCTGAATCTCTGCGACGGGATGTTTGTAGGGCACGGTGTCGGCAGCGACGGCCTCGCCGCTATCAATATTGTTGCACCGGTATTCCTTGTCTGCACAGGTCTCGGGCTTATGTTCGGCATCGGCGCGTCGGTGATATGCGGTATCAGGATGGCCGAGGGCAACGATAAGGCTGCCCGTATCATCTCGACGGAGGCAGTCATCTTCGGCGCGCTCGTCTTCATGCTTGTCGTGCTGCTCTGTCTCGCTTTCACGCGTCCGCTGCTCTACCTCCTGGGCTGCAGCCCCCTGCTGGAGGACTACGCGACGGACTATCTCCTGTGGCTCCTCCCGGGTCTGGTCTTCCTCTATCTCGAATGTGCCGGCATGATGCTGATACGCCAGGACGGAGCTCCGAAATTCGCCATGGCGGCACAGATTGTTGCCGCCGTCCTCAATATCTTTCTGGACTGGCTCATGGTATTCCCTATGGGACTGGGGCTCAAGGGCGCGGCGATAGCGACCTCGATATCCTGCGGTGTCGGAGGCATCATGGTACTCCTCTACTTTGTCTTCGGGGCGAGAGTGTTGAAGTTCTATCGCCTGGAGCTTACTTCCAGGTCTTTAAGGCAGTCGTTCCGCAATATAGGCAACATGATCCGTATCGGTTTCGCAACCTTCATCGCCGAACTTGCCATGGGCATCATGATGGTGACGGGCAACTATATGTTCATGGACTATCTGGGCGAGGCCGGGGTAGCCGCCTTCAGCATAGGCTGCTATCTTTTCCCTATCATATTCTCGATAAATAATGCTGTGGCCCAGTCGGCGCAGCCTATCATAAGCTTCAACTACGGTGCCGGGAATACGGGGCGTGTCCGCGAGACGCTGCGTGTCTCTCTTGTGGCGGCATGTATATGCGGTCTTATCGTAACGATGATTATGTTCTTCTGCAACAAGCTGCTTGTCAGCGTGTTCCTGAATCCGGGGCTGGAAGCCTACTCGATAGCTGCCGACGGCCTCCCGATGCTGGGTACGTGCGCTATCTTCTTCGCTGTCAACATCTCCTTCATCGGCTACTACCAGAGCTGCGAAAAGGCCGGCCTGTCAATCCTCTACATGCTCCTGCGAGGTGTGATTTTCATGGTGCCTGTCTTCATCCTTCTGCCCTCGCTCTTCGGCGTGCCGGGACTCTGGACTGCCATCCCGACATCCGAGCTGCTGACCATGATCGTCATCATAGTCTCCTTCCTCCTCCGGAATCGGAAAAGCCCACGAAAAGAGACGACCTATGATTTTTAATAGGCTAAAAAGCAAGGAATCACGGCTGAATACGCTGTATGTCAGCCAAAGTGCATATCTTTGCTTATAACAGGTTTTTGGGCGACTGGAGAATCCATAGGGGTATAAAAAGAGGGGGCTGTTGTGCTATAGCGTAAAAGTGTTAAAAAGTTGTGGGATAAGCGCATTATTGCTACATTTGTATCTTATTGGTGCTAAAGCGCCTGTCTCCAACCGATGGAAAAAGGATTGAACAACAACTATACGCAGGACGATGCGATGATAGAGGCCGCTTTCAACGACCTTATGGACTGCTATCTTCGGAGCAACCACCGCAAGAAGGTAGAAATCATCGAGCGTGCCTACCAGTTTGCAAAAGAGGCACATAGAGGTATCCGCCGTCGCAGTGGCGAACCGTATATCATGCATCCCATCGCCGTGGCGAAGATTGTCCTGCAGGAGATCGGCCTTGGTTCGACATCCATCTGTGCGGCTCTCCTCCACGATGTTGTCGAAGACACGGAATACACGGTCGAAGATATAGAGCAGCATTTCGGTCCCAAGATAGCACAGCTCGTCGAAGGGCTCACCAAGATATCCGGCGGTATTTTCGGCGACAGGGCATCGCTTCAGGCCGAGAATTTCCGAAAGCTCCTCCTCACTATGAGCGAGGACATACGCGTCGTGCTTATCAAGATGGCCGACCGTCTGCACAATATGCGTACTCTCGGCTCCATGGCTCCCGGCAAACGATACAAGATTGCCGGGGAGACGCTGTATATCTACGCCCCCCTGGCCCACCGTCTCGGGCTTTTCGCTATCAAGACCGAGCTTGAGGACCTCAGCTTCAAGCACGAGCACCCAGACATTTACAAGGAAATATCGCGCAAGATAGAGCTTACCCAGCCCCACCGCAGCGAAGTATATACCGACTTTGTAGCCCCTATCCGTGAACAGCTCGACAAGATGGGGCTCAAGTACGATGTCAAGGCACGTCTCAAATCCGTATATTCCATCTACAACAAGATGGAACACAAACACCTGCCCTTCGAGGAAATCTACGACCTCTATGCCGTGCGTATAGTCTTCGAATGTGAGGACCAGAGTAAGGAAAAGGGCATATGCTGGAGCATATACTCAGCTATCACCGACCTCTACCAGCTTCACCCAGGACGCACACGCGACTGGATAGTCACTCCCAAGGCCAACGGCTACCAGGCTCTCCATCTCACCGTCATGGGCCCCGACGGCAACTGGATAGAGGTGCAGATACGCAGCCGCCGAATGGACGAGATCGCCGAGAAAGGTCTGGCGGCCCACTGGCGTTATAAAATCGGCGAGAGCGACGAGGAATCCGAGCTCAACGCGTGGCTCATGACCATCAAGGATATCCTCGACAATCCCGAACCGAGCGCCATCGACTTTCTCAGTACGCTCAAGCTCAACCTCTTCTCCTCGGAAATAGTCGTGTTCACCCCACAGGGCGAGCCCGTCACGCTGCCTACCGGCGCTACAGTCCTCGACCTTGCTTTCGCGCTCCACAGCGAGATAGGCATGCACTGCATCGCCGGAAAGGTGAACCATAAGCTCGTACCTCTCCAGCATGAGCTCAAAAGCGGCGACCAGGCCGAGGTACTGACCTCCAAGAATCACATACCCCATCCCGAATGGGAAAATTTCCTGGTTACGGCCAAGGCCCGTACGCGACTGCGTCAGGGCATACGCCGTCTGCGCCAGCCCATGGTGCAGAAAGGCAGCGAAAAGCTCGACGCATGGCTGAAGGAGAACAATCTGCCGGATTCCAACTTCATCATCACCAAGCTTCAGGGCATATTCCACGTCAACAATCGCGAGGACCTGTGCTATCAGCTTGGAGCCGAAGAAATAATGCTTGGCGAATTTCTTGTCAAGCCGCTCCGCAAGGCTGCCGCACAGGACAAACAGGGCACCGGTATCTTCACCAAGATCCTGAATCTGGGAAAGCGGAACACCGCAAAAGCCGACAAGCCGACGGACACCACACCTCGTCAGCAAGTCAATCCCAAGCAGATATATCATCTGCGCAGCGATGACAGCGGCGCCAACTTCCGGCTGCCGGGCTGCTGCTCCCCTATCCCGGGCGACGACGTGATGGGTTTCATCGCCGACGACGGAGTTGTCGAAATCCACTCGCTCGACTGCCCCCAGGCACAGCTTCTCAAGGCCGGATACGGCTCGCGTGTGGTGGCCACGGAATGGGACACTGTCAGGGAGCGCTTCCTCGCACGTCTCCGCATCGAAGGAATAGACCGTCGCGGCATCCTGCAGGAACTCACGCAGCTCATCTCGCAGACCATGGGCATCGACATGCGAAAGCTCAATATCGAGGCCAGCGGCGAGGTATTCGGCTGCGACCTGTGGATACGCGTCAGCGATGCCGAGGTGGTGAAGGACCTTTGTGCCCGTGCCCGTGAAATCGACGGTATCAGTAAAGCAACACGCATACAATAAGAGTCGACTATGAAAAAGAACGACCTCCTTAAATTAATACTGACTGCTCTCGCGGCAACGATAGTCATTGTATATTTCTATCCTCATCCCGAAGCAAACCGCTTCAACTACGAGGAAGGACGACCCTGGAACTACGCCAAGCTCATAGCTCCTTTCGATATCCCGATACATCCCGACTCGGCGACCATCCTGGCTGCCCGCGACAGCCTCGACCGCAGCTTCGTGCCTATCTACGAGCTCCAGCAGCTCACAATCGACACCGTGGTGAGCCGGCTGCCCGCCAGCAAAGGTTCGAATCTCAGTTCGAGGCTCGCTTCCGAGCTCCGCAAGGTCTATGCCTCCGGCGTGGTCGATATGAAGACAAAGGAGGAAATCGAAGCCGGCAATCTTCCGAAGGTGCGTATCCTCGACAAAAATGTACTCACCGAGATGTCGACTGCGTCATTTGCGTCGCCGAAGGATGTCTATCTCTATCTCGATTCGATAATCACCGACCCGGAGCTGCATCAGTTCTTCGCCCATGCCAATCTGCATAATATCCTGATTCCTAATTATGTGAGAAATGAGGACGAATGTGAGCGACATTACCAGTACGACTACCAGACCCTTACTGCCGACCGTGGTATTATCCTCCAGGGGCAGACCATCATCGACAAGGGCGGGGTGGTTTCGTCGCAGGACTTCACAAACCTGAAGACCTATGAGACTATGATGGCACAGCTGAGCAAGAAGGAGGACCAGAGCAAATATCTTCAGTTGCTCGGCCAGTTCCTCTATGTCGCGCTCCTGATGGCGGCACTGATGCTCTATTTCTATTATTTCTGCCCGTCTATCTATAATAACAGCAACGCCGTGCTGTTCATATGCAGCCTTGTGACGCTGTTCTTCCTCGTCGGCATAGGTCTTAACTACTTCGTCGCACAGGGTATCTACATCGCGCCGATGATGATAGTGCCTATCCTCGTGGTCGTGTTCTTCGACGGTCGTACGGCCATGTTCGTCACATCCGTCCTATCGCTTATATGCGCCGGGGTGACGGCCTTCGCCCTCGAATTCCTCTTCCTGCAGTTCTGTGCCCTGGCCGCCACGGTCTACAGCCTCGGCGAACTCAGCCGTCGCGCGCAGCTCCTCCGCACAGCCGGTATCGTGGCTTTGGCTTACATTGTGTCCTACCTGGCTCTCGAACTGCTGATGAACGGTTCTTTCGAGTCATTCACCCTCAGGATGGTGGCTCTGCTCGCTGTCAATGCCGCCCTGACATCGATGGCCTACATACTGATGTTCGCCGTCGAGCGTGTCTTTGGTTTCATTTCGACAGTCACGCTCGTGGAGCTCGCCGACATCAACGCGCCCCTTCTGCAGCGCCTCTCCAACGAATGTCCCGGCACCTTCCAGCACTCCATCGCTGTCAGCAACCTCGCGGCAGATGCCACACAGAGGATAGGGGGCAACGTGCAGCTCGTTCGTGCCGGCGCGCTCTACCATGATATAGGCAAACTCGAAAATCCCGCCTTCTTCACTGAGAACCAGCACGGTGTCAATCCACACGATGCCCTGCCGCCGGAGCGTAGTGCGGCTATCGTTATCAAGCATGTCGCCGACGGCCTCAAACTTGCCGAAAAAGGAGGTCTTCCCAAAGTTGTACGTTCCTTTATAAGCGAGCATCACGGTTCCGGACTTGCCAAGTATTTCTATATCACCTACTGCCGGCAGCATCCGGGCGAAGAAGTCGACAAAGCCCCCTTCCGTTATCAGGGACCCAATCCGCAGACCCGCGAAGCATCCGTCCTCATGATGGCAGATTCCGTCGAGGCTGCCAGCCGTTCGCTCAACGAGCACACCCGCGAGGCAATAACAGAGCTTGTCAACCGTATTATAGATACACAGATCGCGGACGGGCTCCATAACGAGTCGACATTGTCCTTCCGCGACGTGGCTATGATAAAGGAGGCATTTATAAAGCGACTTATGACCATATATCATTCCCGTATCGCCTATCCCCAGCCTGTCAAGAAGCAAGGATGATGCGAAGGCCCTACACTTCCAATATGGTGCTTGTCGTCGCCGCATTTATTGCGGCGATGCTCATGTGTGCGTGCAGCCCTAAGAAGAATACGGCCATGAGTCGTCGGTATCAGGAGTTTATAACCCGTTACAACATACACTATAACGGCGACAAGCACTATAAGGAGACACTGGCCGAGATGGAGGAGAACTATGAGGACGACTACACCCGTCTGCTCTTCATGCACCCTGTCGAATCCAAGGCCGACCCTGCCCTCCCACAGCCGTCGGGCAACTTCGACCGATCCATAGAGAAGGCTCAGAAGGCCATACAGCTGCGTTCCATCAAAAAGAAACCGGCCAAGAAAGCCGGTAAGAGCCGCGACCCTAAATACAAGGAATGGATGAAGCGCGACGAGTACAATCCCTTCCTGCACAATTCGTGGATGATGATGGGACGCAGCCAGTTCTACAACGGCGACTTCCTCGGCGCCGCCTCGACATTCTACTATATCGCCGGGCATTTCAAATGGCTTCCGCGTACTGTCCTCGAAGCCAAGATGATGCAGGCGCTGTGCTATATCTCGCTGGGATGGCTCTTCGAGGCTGAGATGATACTGACACGCATCAAGACCGACGAGCTGACCACGGCACCCCTGCGCAGGCTCTACAACTATGCCTATGCCGACTATTATATCCATGCTTCCGACTACGAAGCGGCGCTGCCCTTCCTCCGCGAAGCTGCCAAGTCGGCCAAAGGCTCGCAGAAGACGCGCCTTACATACCTCCTCGCGCAGGTCTATGAACGCGCCGGAGACAAGCAGAACGCTTACGACACCTATGCCAAGGCCGGAAGCTTCTCCTCGGCACCATATCGAACCAAATTCAACGCCCGCATCAAGCAGAGCGAGGTCTTCTCGGGCTCGGACATTGAATCAGAGGTCAAGGCCCTCAAGCGTATGACGCGCTATGACCGCAACAGCCAGTATCTCGACCAGATTTACTTTGCGATAGGCAACCTGTATCTCTCCCGTGGCGACACCGTCAAGGCTATCGAGAACTACGTGATGGCCAACAAGGAGTCCAAACGAAACGGCATGGACAAGGCTATCAACCAGCTGAAGCTCGGCGGCCTTTACTACGACCAGCGCAAATACAGCCCGGCACAGGTCTCGTATTCCGAGGCTGTGCCCATACTTCCCAAGACATATCCCGGCTACGATTCCATCAAGCGCCGCAGCGACGTGCTCGACGAGCTTGCCGTCTACGCCGACAACGTCCATATGCAGGATTCTCTTCTGGAACTCGCCGCCATGCCCGTCGAACAGCGCGACTCGGTAATCAACAAGATCATCGAGGACCTCAAGAAGCGCGAGAAGGAAGAGGCCGAGCAGGCCCGGCGCGAGGAATTTTTCGCGCAGCAGCAAGGCCAGGGCGACCAGCTCCAGGACAACAACTCGATGAACTTCAATATAAATGCCGACAATTCGTGGTACTTCTACAACACAGCCACGAAGAACGCCGGCAAGACGGAGTTCCAGAAGCGCTGGGGTTCGCGTAAGCTGGAGGACGACTGGCGTCGTCGCAACAAGGCGACTTTCAATACCGGCGATTTCGACCAGAATAGCGAAGAAGGTGATGCAGAGGAAACGGAAGGCGGCGAAAGTACCGAGGAAGGTAATGCAGAGCAGGACTCCACGGCTATCAGGACTTCCGACCCGCACTTCCCCGAATACTATCTCGCACAGATACCGTCGACCGATGCCGAGAAGACGACGGCCAACGAAGTAATTCAGGAAGGCCTCTACAATATGGGCCTTATCCTCAAGGACAAGCTCGAGGACTATCCCGGCGCGCTGGTGCAGTTCGACAGGCTCCTCGTCGGCTATCCCGACAATATCTATCGCCTGGATACTTACTATAATCTCTACCTGATGTTCATGCGTCAGGGAAAGACAGCCGAGGCAGAGCAATACCGGCAGCTGATACTCAGCGATTTCGCCGAGTCGAAGTACGGTATGGCCATGCGCGACCCCGCCTATCTCGAGAAGCTCAAGGGAATGGATGCAGCCCAGCAGAAGCTCTACGAGGAGACTTATGCCGCCTATCTCGACAACCGTAACGACGAGGTCCACAAGGCTTACAAAACCATGAGCGACGAGTATCCGCTGAGCAAGATAATGCCGAAATTCATGTTCCTCGACGCTCTCGCATATGTCACCGAAGGCAAGCCCGAGGAATTCAACAGCACTCTGCGTGACCTTCTCGACCGCTATCCCGACACGGACATCACCCCCATAGCCTCGGCATGGCTCAAGGGCATGGCCCAGGGTCGCGAGCTGCACGCCGGACTGACGAATATGCGAGGCCTGCTCTGGGATCAGATACTGTCGAACGACAGTACTGCCACCAGCAGCGAAGGCGAGGCACAGTTCACCCTCGACCCCGATACACGGCAGATTCTCATATTTACATATCCTACGGATGCCGTTTCGGCTCCGCAGCTCCTCTTCGAGATTGCAAGACATAACTTCCGATCCTTCGTAGTGAAGGATTTCGACCTCGAGACCATGAGTTTCGGCCGTCTCGGCATGATTCTCGTGCGTGGATTCGAGAATATCGGCGAACTGAATCACTATCGCAGCGTCATGGCCGCCTCGCAGGATTTCAAGCTTCCTCGCGGTGTGCGTCCTATCGTCATCAGTGAGAGCGACTTCAAGATACTTATGGACGAGCGTCGTTCCTTCGACGACTACTTCCGCTACCGCGAGGAGCAGAACTACGTCGATGCGCAGGCAGGAATCCTTGAAACAGAGGATATTGAACCGCTGCCCGAAGAAGAGGTGAAGGAAGAGACTACGGAAGCCGAAGAGATGCCCGGACAGCAGCCCGAACAGCCAGTCCCGGTAGATCCTGAGGCTGTTCCCGAAACCCTTCCCGACGAAGAACTTCCGTTCGAATCTGAAGCCATTCCCGGGACCACTCCGGATTCCATTCCGGCTACCCCCGTAGAGCCCGAGACAACAGTCCCGGCCAAACCGGATGCTCCAAATAAACCTGCGACACCGAACAAGCCTGCGGCTCCGACGAAGCCTGTCTCCCCGGCAAAGCCTGTCACTCCGGCGAAGCCCACAGACCTCCCCGAGGTACCGGCAGGTTCCGAAGGCGACGACGACCCACTTCTTAACGACGAATAATGAAAAAGGACAACAGCGAAACTTCTAAGCTTATTGTCGGCATGGACGGAAAACGTGCCGTCCTGAATAATACCGGGCTTGGCAATTATAGCCGCTATACGCTGAATATCATGTCGATGGCCTATCCGTCGACCCGTTTCAGGCTCTACTCTCCTTCGTCGAAGTCCAATGACAGGCTCGAACCGCTTCTCGACCGCGAGAATGTCGAGCTCGTAGTGCCCGCGCTTCGTTTCGGGGGTCTCGGCAAAGCCGTGTGGCGCAGCATCGACATGCCCGTCGACCTTAAGAAGGACGAAGTGTCGGTCTATCATGGTCTTTCCAACGAATTGCCGCTGACAATCAGGAATGTATGTCCCTCGGTCGTGACCATCCACGACCTTATCTACCGCCGTTGTCCTGCCGACTACTCAGCCATCGACCGTCAGCTTTACGACTTCAAATACTCACGCTCGGCACGCATCGCGACCCGTGTGATCGCCATCAGCGAGTGTACCAAAGCCGATCTTGTCGCCGACTATGGTATTGACCCTGTCAAGATCGATGTTATCTACCAGGGTATCGACCCTATTTTCTCGCTCGACATAGATACTGCGAAGAAACAGGAGGTACGCGCACGCTACAAGCTTCCGTCCGACTATGTCATAAGCGTCGGTACCGTTCAGCCGCGCAAGAACCAGCTCCTTGCCGTACGGGCCCTGTCGACCCTGCCACGCAGCATCAAGCTCGTCATTGTCGGTCGTATGGATGGTCCATACGGTGTGCTTGTCAGACGCGAGATAGGTCGACTCGGACTTGCCGACCGCGTGATACACCTTTCCGGAATTCCTTTTGCCGACCTCCCAGCACTGTATGCCGATGCCCGTGCAAGCCTCTATACCTCGCGCTACGAAGGCTTCGGGCTGCCGGTGGTGGAGTCGCTGACAGTAGGCACTCCCGTGGTGGCCTGTACGGGCTCCTGCCTCGAGGAGGCCGGTGGCGAAGGCGCAGTGTATGTCGACCCCGACGATATCCCGGCCTGCAGGGATGCCGTACAGAAGATATTAGACGATACAATCCATCACGACCGGCTCGCAAGGCTCGGCCAGAGGCACGTCAAACGTTTTTCGGCCGACAATTTCGCCCGTCAGACAATGGCATGCTATAAGAAAGCAATACTTGATTTCATACTATGACAGAGAATAACAAGCCGACACTCCTCGTTGTCGGTGCTGGAGGTTTTATCGGTGGTTTCATAGCGTCGGAAGGTCTTCGTCGCGGTTATGACACCTATGCGGCCGTGCGTGAGAGCACTTCGCGCCGTTATCTCACCGACGAGCGTCTCAAGTTCGTGGTACTCGATTATGACGATTCTGAAACACTGGTCGACCAGCTTCTTAAAGCAGTACCGCCGGAAGGACGCTGGGATTATATAATCTATAATCTTGGTGCCACAAAATGCGCCAACTTCGCCGATTTCAACCGCATAAATTTCGGCTATCTCCGAAGCTTCTGCAACGCACTGACCGACGGCGGCATGCTTCCGAAACGTTTTCTCTATATGAGTTCGCTGAGCGCGCTGGGGACGGCCGATGAGAAGAACTATACGCCCATCGACTCCCTGACTATTCCGTCGCCCAACACGCGCTACGGTCTCTCCAAGATTAAGGCAGAGACTTTCCTGGAGACGCATCCCGACATCCCCTGGGTCATTTTCCGTCCGACGGGTGTCTACGGCCCGCATGAGAAGGACTATCTCATGATGATTCAGTGCATCGACCGTCACTTTGACTTCGGCGTAGGCTATAAGAAGCAGATGCTCACATTTATATATGTTGAAGACCTGGTCGGCGCCATGTTCGACGCAATAGCCTCTGATGCAACCCTGCACAAAAAATACATCATCAGCGAGCCCAAGGCATACACCCAGAAGGAATTCCGAAGCATAGTGGCGAATGCCTTGGGTACCAAATGGGTCATTCCCGTCAAGCTGCCTCTCTGGGCGGCTTATATAGCCTCTGTTGTCGCTGAGAAATGGGGTGCGATATCGCTGAAACCGTCGACGCTCAACCGCGATAAGTTCAAGATCATGCGTCAGCGAAACTGGTCGTGTTCTGTCGAGGATGCCGTGCGCGACTTCGGCTTCACGGCCCGTTTCCCTCTCGAACGTGGCATCGCCGCCACTGTCGAGGCATATCTCGAATCTAAGAAAGACAAGAAATGAGCAATGAACTACGCCCTCTGTGGTATAAAATAGTCGTAGTGCTGTCCTGTGCGCCTATCCTCCTCTATCCGTGGATGTTGTCGAAATCTCATGAGGGTAACGATACATTCGTCGCACTCTATCCGGCCTATGTCCTCGCTGCCGGTATCTGTGCGTGGCTGTGCTATCCGGCACGTAAGGAAGTGGCATGGATTCTTATCGTCATTATCCTGCTGACCCATGCCGCGATGTGGGCTCTCGTACTGCTATGAACGAAGACGACTATATCCGCGACCATATCGGCCACGAACCGCGCAATCTCGCCGCGCTCTACCGCCGTACGCACCTTACGAGGCTCTATCCCCGTATGTGTACCGACCACACGCAGGGGCGGCTTCTGGTGATGCTCACGCATATGATCCGTCCGGCCCGCATACTTGAACTGGGGACCTTCACAGGCTATTCTACCCTCTGCTTTGCCGAAGCTATGCCTCAGGGCTGCTCCATAGATACAGTCGAAATCGACGAAGAATATGCCGACGAGCTGCGCGACCTGTTCGGCAGTTCTGCGCGTGGCGAAGATATTCATCTTTACATTGGCGATGCGCTCGAACTGATTCCCAGGCTTTGCGCCGAAGGCAAGCCCTACGACATGGTCTTTATCGATGCCGACAAGCGGGCTTATCCGCAGTATTATGAGCTACTCAAATCTTATCTTCATCCTGGAGCCTATATCCTTGCCGACAATACGCTGTGGAGCGACAAAGTGCTCGATGAGAACGCTCACGACCCCCAGACGGAGGGTATACGGCGTTTCAACGATATGGTGGCTGACGATACTGATGTTGAGAAAGTGATTATTCCGGTTCGCGACGGTCTGTCCGTCATACGTTTAGCATCCGGCGGCGATTCCGAGTGCTAAGGCTCCTATAGAGTCCGGGCGCGCTCCGGAGCGGCCTATTGCCAAGGCACATTCCGAAATAGTTGCCCCTGAGGTTATTACATCGTCGACGAGGACGATATCGAGCCCGGCGAGCTCTTCGGGCTGCCTGCATTCGAATATTCCCGATATGTTTTTGCGCCGCGCCTCGAGTGTGCGCCGTGTCTGTGTGGCATGGCTTCTGCGGGCCACGAGGTTGTCGCCGACAGGTATGCCCGTGACTTCGGAGATGCCCTGCGCTATTTCAATGCTCTGGTTGTAGCCGCGCCGTATCTGTTTGCTGATGTGCATGGGCACGGGAAGAAGCACGTCGATATCGTCGATGATGCCCGGCATGTCGCTGACAAGTTCTTTGGCAAAAGTACGTCCTGCCTCGCGGGCGAGCAGAGGACGGTCGGCATACTTGGCCTTACGGATGATATCGGCATATGGCGATGCCGGGTCGTAGTGGAACCATGCGGCGGTGACGCCTGTCGGCGCTACGGCGTTGGAGAGGATAGATGCTATGCGGCTGTTCCGGCCGGAACGGATGCCGGCTCGGGGCAGTGCAAGGTTGCAGACGGTGCATATCGCGGCTTCGTCGTCATGCAGTCTTCGGCCGCAACAACAACATGTCCGCGGAGCGACAAGGTCGGCTCCTGCGGACATGATATCTTTGAAAAAGCGTCGCAGCATGCGGCTTTATGTGTTGGGTGTCAGCTTAGTACTGCTCAGTCTCGTTGGGAAAGTCGGAAGTCTTCACATCGTCGATGTAGTGACTTATGGCTTCGTTGATGATGGTCGAGAGGTCGGCATAGCGGCGAAGGAACTTGGGCGAGAAGCCTTTGTTGATGCCGAGCATATCGTGCATGACGAGCACCTGGCCGTCGACACCGCCACCGGCACCGATGCCGATGACAGGGATCGAGATTTCCTGAGCTACGCGTGTGGCGAGCTGGGCTGGAATCTTTTCGAGCACGAGGGCGAAGCAACCTATCTCTTCGAGCATCTTAGCGTCGGCGATGAGCTTTTCAGCTTCGGCTTCTTCTTTGGCACGTACGGCATAGGTGCCGAATTTATTGATAGACTGGGGAGTGAGGCCGAGATGTCCCATCACGGGGATACCGGCACAAAGGATACGTTCGATAGATTCGCGGATTTCGGAACCGCCTTCCATCTTGACAGCTTCGGCGTGGCTTTCCTTCATGATGCGTATTGCCGACGCGAGTGCTTCCTTGGAATTGCCCTGATATGTACCGAAAGGCATATCGCAGACTACGAGAGCGCGTTTTGTGCCTTTGATTACGCTCTTGGCGTGATAGATCATCTGGTCGAGGGTGATAGGCAGGGTCGTCATATTGCCTGCCATAACGTTCGAGGCGGAGTCGCCGACGAGAATTACATCGATGCCTGCTTCATCGATGAGCTTCGCCATCGAGTAGTCGTAGGCGGTGAGCATGGCGATTTTCTCGCCTCTCTGCTTCATCTCGGCAAGACGCGAAGTTGTTACTTTGCGTTGGTTGTCTACTGTGTTTGTTGACATTTCGAGTATTGATGAATATTCAAGTCCGCAAAATTACACAAAAAAGCCGATACCCCAGCCCAAACACCCGGAAATTCCCGGTGCAATGGGTCAAAAGCTATTGAATGCCTACCATCAATTATTTGAGTTTCAAGTCGAAGAACATAAAACGGGTTTCCAGGGGCTCCTGGGGATTTAATTCCAGAAAAGCTCGCTCTTCCTGCTCTGTTTTATACAGAAGCTTGAATCCGTTCTTCTCGTAGAAATGGAGTGTTTGCGGATTGTTGTAAGCATCGACAACAATAAAACGACATCCGGTTTTATTGTCGAAAGAACGAAACCAGCCTTTGAGAAAATCAAGAATCTGACTCCCTATATTGAGACCTTTGCCTCGGTACTCGGAAGAAACACCTAAGCGTCCGATAAGTACTGCGGGATAATTCATCCCTCGTTTAGCGTTTGTAATACTTCGCTGTAGACGGTTTCGTGCTGAATTGGTTATAAACTGAGCTTTGACACTATCGTTAGCCAATGTAACCAGTCCTAAAATCTTCGAGGGATCTGCCACGTTTATCCAGGCATAAGTCTTTCCAAGTAGTTCAGTTTCATAGAGAAAAGCATCTTTTGAAAAGAAATCGTCAAGGTCGCTGTCTTCGCAGCAAAAAGGCGTACAATAAGCTGCGACATCAGCCGTATATGGCCGCATCACAGAATCCCGTTCGAGTATAAAATTATCCGAGCTCATTCTTCCTTATCCTTGGGTGGAAAGACGAACTCGCGCGATTTTCTTAAAAATTCAGCTATCTGCTCTTCGCGTTCGGGCGTCAAGCGAGGGGTCGGCAATTTGCCGTTTCTCTCGGCTTCTTCTAAGAAAGCTTTTGCAGATTCGCCGGTAAGCACAGGTGAGGAGTTGATTGTCATTGCCATATCGGATACTGTTTATAAAGTGCGAATTTACAACATTATAACGAATTATCCAAGTAGATGTATTATAAAGACTGACGACATCAGAAGTCGAAGAGGTTTTGGTGGGCTTGGAGGGCTGTGTTGGAGGGGTGGATGTAGAAGAGGAAGGCACGGGCGACGGTTTCCGGAGGGAGGTTCTTTGCCTGTTCGGAGAGTCGGACAGCCGTGCCGCAGAGAATATCTTCGGCACGGAGATCGAGGATATATTCCGCCCGGACGCGGTTGTGGGCGAGGTCGGCTGTCATGCGGTCGACCTCGCACTTGTCCGGATAGAGCCTCGCCCCGTATTTCTGTGAGAGTTTAGCGGCCTTTGTGCCTCCGGAGACGAAGCTTAGGGCAACGTTTATACCGGCGTTGCGAAGTTCGGCCACGTAAGGCTCGGCATCATCGGCTGTGTCGGCAAACACAATGAGCCACATCTTGGGAAACGCCAAGTGTAGCCCCGGCTGTATCACCCCTGAACGCATGGACTCGCTGCGGCGCACCGTCGTTCCGCCGCTGAGGTGTTCCTCCATCTTCCTCTCCAGATAGTTGTCGGCCATCCTTTTATCCTAATATTCCTTTGATGATGGATAGCTCTTCTGTCGAGAAGGTCGTGTTGCCGACGGCTTTAAGGTTGTCGTCGAGCTGGGCTACGGAGCTTGCGCCGATAATGACGGAGGTTACATTGTCGTCCTTGAGCAGCCATGCGAGCGACATTTCGGCAAGACTCTGGCCGCGTCCGGCAGCTACTTCGTTGAGAGTGCGGAGCTTGGTGAGGAGGTCGTCGGTGAGCACTTCCTTTTTGAGGAAATGGTTTTTCGCCATGCGCGAGTCCTCGGGGATGCCCTTGAGATAGCGTCCTGAGAGCAGCCCCTGTGCCAAAGGCGAAAAAGCGATGAATCCCGTGCCGTTCTCCTTGGCCTGGGCGAGGATGCCCTGGCTTTCAGGCTCGCGGTTCAGCATATTGTATCGGCCTTGGTAGAGAAGGCAGTGTACGTCGCGGGCAGCGAGGTAGTCGTAGGCTTCCTGTGCCTTGTCGGCCGGATATTTGGAGATGCCGACATAGAGAGCTTTGCCACGTCGAACGATATCGACCAGCGCCTGCATGGTTTCTTCGAGAGGTGTCGAGGGGTCGTAGCGGTGGCTGTAGAAGATATCGACATATTCGAGGTTCATGCGACGCAGGCTCTGGTCGAGGCTGCTGAAAAGATGCTTGCGCGAACCCCAGTTGCCGTAGGGTCCCGGCCACATGTCGTAGCCGGCTTTGGTCGATATGAAAAGTTCGTCGCGGAATGGCATGAAGGATTTCTTCATGATCTGCCCGAAAGTCTCTTCTGCCGAGCCATAGGACGGCCCGTAGTTGTTGGCAAGGTCGAAATGCGTGATGCCGTGGTCGAAGGCATGGTGGGCCATCGCCAGACTGTTGCCGAAAGTATTGACATCGCCGAAGTTATGCCATAGGCCGAGTGATATTTCGGGCAGCAGTACGCCGCTCATGCCGCAACGGCGGTACTTCATTTCGCCGTCGTATCTTTCCTCACGGGGAGAATAAACAGGGTTGATCATCTGTATGAATTCATTATATGCTACAAAATTAGCAAAATAATCCGGCTCATAATCGTTTTTGGGCCAATGAAACGCGGAGCGCGCCCGAGATATTGTTTTTTCGGGGGAAAAGAGCTAATTTTGCAGTTTGAAAGGCATATAAGCGCCTACCTACCTTCAAATAGCATAAAAATTACGATATGAACATATCCTATAAGTGGCTCAAAGAGTATGTCGATTTCGACATGACGCCCGAGGAGCTGTCGGTCGCCCTTACGTCGATAGGACTCGAGACCGGTGGTATCGAGAAAATTGAAACCATACGCGGAGGTCTCCGCGGCATCGTCGTCGGCAAGGTTCTCACCTGCGTCGAACATCCCGACAGCGACCATCTCCATATCACAACGGTCGACCTTGGCGAAGGCCCCGTACAGATTGTATGCGGCGCTCCCAACGTTGCAGCCGGACAGACTGTCGTTGTCGCCACTGTCGGCACGACGCTCTACGACCACGAGGGTAACGAGTTCAAGATCAAGAAATCCAAGATACGTGGTGTCGAATCCTTCGGCATGATATGTGCCGAGGACGAAATCGGTGTCGGAACCTCGCACGACGGCATCATGGTTCTCCCTGCCGAGGCTGATGCCCTCATCGGACATCCCGCCGCAGAATATTTCCATATCGAGGACGACTATGTTCTCGAAGTGGACCTCACCCCCAACCGTATCGATGCCGCCTCGCACTACGGCGTTGCCCGCGACCTTGCCGCATGGCTTAGCTGCCATAAGAACACTGTCCGCGCCCACAAGCCCTCTGTCGAGAGCTTCGCTGTCGACAAACCCGAGACTGCCGGTGTCGATGTCGAAGTGCGCGACAACGAAGGCTGCGTACGCTACTGCGGTGCTACCATCCGTGGCGTGAAGGTTGCCGAAAGCCCCGAATGGCTTCGCAACAAGCTGACTGCTATCGGCATGCATCCCATCAACAATGTTGTCGATATCACCAACTATATCCTGCACGCCATTGGGCAGCCGCTCCATTGCTTCGACCTTTCGAAGCTGCATGGAGGTAAGATTGTTGTCCGCCGCGCTGTCGAGGGCGACAAGTTCGTAACTCTCGACGGTGTCGAACGCACACTGTCCGCCGCCGATCTCATGATCTGCGACGACACGGAAGAGAAATGTATTGCCGGTGTCTTCGGCGGCCTTGATTCAGGCGTGAAGGACACGACGACCGACATCTTCATCGAAAGTGCATGCTTCAATGCAAGCTCCGTGCGCCGCACGGCACGTCGCCACGGTCTCAGCACCGATGCCTCCTTCCGCTATGAGCGCGGTGTCGACCCCAACGGCTGCCTCTACGCCCTCAAGCTCGCCGCAATGCTCGTCAAGGAGCTGGCGGGAGGAGAGATCGTAGGCCATGTGGTCGATATCTATCCCGAAACCGTCGCACCCTATCACGTCGAGACCTCCTTCGACGACTTCGATAAGCTGATAGGCCGTCCCATCCCCCACGATACAATCATCTCCATCCTCGAATCGCTCGAGGTGGCAACCAAGGAGAACGACGGCACTCTCAGCCTCGACGTGCCGACATACCGTGTCGACGTACGCCGTCCTTGCGATGTAATAGAGGATGTGCTCCGTATCTACGGCTATAACAACATCGCAATGAGCGACGAGCTCCATGCCTGCCTGTCGTTCAAGACTCCCGTCGATGCCGCCGACGACCTGCGACGCACTGTCGCCGAACAGCTTACAGGTGCCGGTTGGAACGAGATACTGAACAACTCGCTTACAGCCGAGAACTACTATGCCGAACTCGGCACCCTCCCGGCATCGCACTGCATCCATCTGCTCAATCCCCTGAGCCAGGATCTTAACGTACTGCGCCAGACGCTCCTCTTCGGCGGTCTCGAGACGATTGCCCACAACAGCAACCGCCGCAACCCTGACATGAGCCTCTATGAATTCGGCAACGTCTATTTCCTCAATCCCGATAAAGAAAGCACCGCCGACGCGCCGCTCGCACCGTACTCCGAAGGCTCGCGTCTCGGCATGTGGGTGACAGGCAACACACGCTCTTCGAACTGGCTGCGCCAGAGCGAGGAAGCCACGTTCTACGACCTTAAGGCATCCGTGGCCAATGTTCTGGCACGCGCCGGTGTCGAGTTCACCTTCAAGGTCGCTGCCGATGTACAGGGCGGAATATTCAGCCAGTCGCTGTCTGTCGTGAGCGCCAAGGGTGTCAACCTCGGCAATGTAGGAGTCGTAGCGCCCGAGCTCTGCCACCGCTGCGATATCAAGGTACCCGTCTACTATGCCGAACTCGACTGGGATGCAATATCCCGCATATCGGCTCGTACGAACGCCCTCTACGCACCGCTGCCAAAGACACAGGCCGTCAAGCGCGACCTCTCGCTGCTTATCGACAACAAGGTCAGCATGGCCGAAATCGAAGAAGCCGTACGCGATGCCGAACGCCGAATCCTGCGCAGTGTCGAGCTCTTCGATGTCTACGAAGGCAAGAATCTCGAGCCCGGGAAGAAGTCATACGCTATCTCGATAACCCTCCAGGATCCCGAAAAGACCCTCCAGGACAAATATATCGACAAAGTCATGAGTAAGGTCATCGACAACCTCCGCAAGAGGTTCGACGCCCAGCTTCGCTAATAATAATCAATCAAACACATCATACCTACAATGGGAAGAGCATTCGAATACCGTAAAGCCCGTAAGCTCAAACGCTGGGGCAACATGTCGCGTACGTTCACGCGCATAGGTAAGGAAATTACCATCGCCGCCAAGGCCGGCGGACCGGACCCCGACACCAACCCGCGTCTTCGCGCCCTCATGCAGAACGCCAAGGCTGCAAACATGCCTAAGGACACTGTAGAACGCGCCATAAAGAAGGCCACCGACAAGGATGCCGGCGACTACAAGGAAATATCCTACGAAGGATACGGTCCCTTCGGTATCGCCATCTTCGTCGAAGCAGCTACCGACAACAATACCCGTACCGTCGCCAACGTCCGTTCGTACTTCAACAAGCACGGCGGCTCCCTCGGAACACAGGGCTCCCTGACATTCCTCTTCGAACACAAGAGTGTCTTCAAAATCAAGCCCAAGGACGGCGTAAGCCTCGACGACCTCGAACTCGAACTTATCGACTACGGTGTCGACGACCTCGGCCACGACGAAGACGAGGAAGGAAACGAACAGATCGTGCTCTACGGTGCCTTCGAATCCTACTCCAACATCCAGAAGTACCTCGAAGACAACGGTTTCGAAATCATCAGCTCGGAATTCGTACGTATTCCTAACGATGTCAAGGACGTAACCCCCGAACAGCGCGAAAGCATCAACAAGCTTCTCGACAAGCTCGAAGAAGACGAAGATGTGCAGAATGTCTTCCACAACATGCGCGAAGAAGAAGAAGAATAAAATCCTATCGAAAACCAGATACGGGAAAGGCAGCTGCTGTATGTGGCTGCCTTTCTTTCTAATCATCCCTCCTCTATCCTGAAATGATATTGCTAAGTATATTTACCACCGTCGAATTCTATGTCATTACGGCCTTCATAGCGGCTGCTGTGATTGCTGCATGTTCTATGCCTTCGCGCCGTGGGGCCGCACGGACGTTCCTCTACGCCGGTGAGCTTGGAATCGACCCGGTGCCTTCTGATGCCGGTATCGTCGTTATCGTAAATGACCATGGTGCCGTCGAGGTCTACCGTTTCGGTATCGAGGGTGTACGTACCACCGGGGCCTACAGTCTCGCCGTCAGCATCATAGGTTTCGATGTGACTATCAAGGAACGGCTCACTCCCGGAAGCAGCGACGGCACCCCCGCCAGTCGCGGAAGTGCCGTCATGGACTGTTTCGGCCCCGAGCGGTATCATTTTCAGTATATAAGCGAGTCGACAGGCCGCAATGCGGCATTCTCGCTCAACATACGCCCCGGAAACCGTATAGAGCGCCGTCTCGGTTAGTCTTCAAGATAATAGGTTATGGAGGTCACGACGCGCACTGTCTTGATGTTGGGCGTGTACTGGTCGCGGTCGTTGATTGAGAACTGGCCCTGCGAGGCAGTCTTGATCTTGCCGAGCTCGCTATGGCTGTCAGCGGCGAATTTGTTGGCGGCTTCGCGCGCGTTGGCTGTAGCTTCGGCAATCATTTCGGGCTTGATGCTGTTGAGGTCCGTGTATTCGTATGTTGTCTGGTAGTTATAGTCGCCGGCTACGACGGCAATGCCGTTTTTGAGGAGGTCGGTCTGTTTCTTGATGAGCTCCTGCACCTCTTTCACCTTTTCGGAAGTCACTACGACGACGTTAGTCACCTGATAGCGGTAGATGACGTTCTGGTTGCCGTAACGGTCGGCGGCGGCATCGTAGACCTGCGGTGGGTTGACGGATATCTCGTTGTCGGTCAGGCCGTTTTGCTTCAGGAAGTTGACGATGGCAGTGTTGTTGTTCTGGATTTTTGTATAGATGGTCGTCAGGTCGTTGCCTACTTCCTTGGTGACAAGTGGCCATGTCACCTTGTTGGCCGGAACCTCTTTCTCGCACAGTCCGCGTACGGTCACCACGCGGTCGCGGTTGGTAAAGTTGTCGATACCGCCTTTGAGAGTGAAGCCGAGGATGATGATGCCGACAGCAAGTATTGCTGAGGAAATAACGAAAGATGTCGATTTCATAAATGCTGATATTTAGGATTGTAGTTGATTGTTATTGTCTTTTGGCAAGGATTCGTTTTATCTCGTCCTTGAGGATATGGTGTGCAGGGGCTGCCATAGCACCGTGGTCGTAGCCGTCCAGCTTGTATATCTTCACGTCGGGATGCCCTGCCAGCTTCATCATGCGCCACATGTATAGGTTTTCCTCGTAGCGTCCGAACAGCTCCTTCTCGGCATCGCCGGTAATGATGATGTATGGAGGGCAGTCCTTGCGGACGTGGAAGAGAGGTGCCGACTCGTCGACGTAAGGTGTCAGTTCGCCTATGCCCTTGCCTTTGCGGACGTTGAAGTGGGTGATGACCTGGCCGCTGTAGGGCACCAGCGCCGCGATGGAGTCGGCATCGACGCCATAACGCGCAAGCCATTTCTTATCCAGTCCTATCATGCTCGTGAGGTAACCTCCGGCAGAGTGTCCTGCGACAAATATCTTCGAGGGGTCGCCTCCGTATTTCTCCGCATTGGCGAAAATCCATGCCACAGCTTCGGCGGCATCGTCGATACATTCTCCTACAGAAACATCCGGTATGAGTCGATAGTTCGGAGCCACGACAATGTATTCCTGTCCGGCGAGCTCGGATGGAATGAACTTGCTGCCGCCGGTGAGGCCTCCGCCGTGGAACCATACGACCACAGGCAGCCCTTTGGCTCCGTCGGGATGATGGATATCGAGTTTGAGGCGTTCGCGTGAATAACTGTCGCTCTTGGCCGTGTATGGCACATCGTGAATGTCGGCGGCGAAAGAGCCGAATGTCATGAAAATGAGGGTGATGAATGATAATAAGTGTTTCATATCGGTTGATGGGATCAGAATACGGGGAAACGGAAGCGGCGGAGACCGGCCGAAAACTGTTTTTCGCGTCCTCCGCAGTAGTCGTTGCAGATACGATGGAAATCGGCGGAGTGATTCATCTCCGACAGATGCGCAAGTTCGTGGTACACAATGAAATCACGAAGTTCCTGCGGCAGGAATATGAGTCGCCCCGAAAGATTGATGATACCTTTCGAAGAGCAGGCTCCGAGGCGTGAGCGCCTGTCTTCGACCATCCATCCGAGAGGCTTCTGCCCTACGCCGTAGGCAAGCTCCCGTGCATGGTCGATGAGGAAACGGCGCGTGGCGTCGCAGGCCGACCAGCGTACGAGGTTGTTGATTGATTCCTGGATTTCCTGGCTCGATACGACCTCGTCGGACACGGACGGCGAGACGTGTATGTAGTAGTTCTTCTTCTTTCCGCGTCTGGGCTCGCGTTCTACCATCGTTAGAAACACGTCGCTTTTGTCTTCAAATCCACGGCATATCGAGAAATCGACCTCGGGAGTATCGATGACCATGCCTATGTCGAAGTACTGCCGGGGCTGCAGGGCGACGATACGTGCGGCATTGTTTTCGATAAAACGGTCGAGTTCTTTCACCGGAAAACCTGTCGGTACTGTGATGCGGAGCTGGCGGCCTATCCATACGGCACGTACGGAGCGCGACCTTGCGTTGACAAGGACTTTGTACGTACCTACAAGGAGGTGTGAGCGCGTCCCCGACTCATGAATCCTTTCGGCCTTCAGTCGCATGGTAACATCCTAGTTTTCGCCCCAATGCAGCTTCTCGCGCAGGGCATCGGCAAAAGTGTAGTCGGCACGCTGCATCACACGGACATGGAATGGTGCCTTACGGAGCACTATTTCGGTTCCTACGGGCACCTCGAAGCTGCGGCCGTCGAGACTTACACGGACGTTGGCGGCGCGGCCTTCGGGGTGGACGGTGATTGTCGAGCTTGCATCGACTACAAGGGGACGCATCGACAGCGAATGGGCCGCCACGGGTGTGATGAGGCAAACGTCGACAGTGGGCTGCACGATTGGGCCTCCGACAGACAGATTGTAGGCCGTGCTGCCCGTGGGGGTGCAGAAAAGGATTCCGTCGGCGCGGTAGGAGGCAAGATGCACGCCGTCGATGTCGACATGGGCGGTGATCATCGATGAGCCATGATCTTTCGATATGTCGACTTCGTTGAGGGCGTAGGGCGCGAAATTGTGGGCTGTCGCAGGGCTTACAAGCTCTATGAGGCTCCTCGATTCGATACGGAATCTGTCGCCTGAAATCATATCGAGCAGCGCGGGCAGCTCGTCGACGGTGAGCGTGGTAAGGTATCCGAGATGTCCCGTATTGACACCTACGATAGGAATCTCTTTGTCGCCGACCCAGATGGCTGTACGGAGGAATGTCCCGTCGCCGCCGAGGCTGACGGCAAGGTCGGCCTCGAAATCAGGGCTGTCGGTCACCGTCCCGACGGCTGTGAGGGCCCGGGGTATGAGCTCGTAGAGATGGGTATAGAGCTTGCGGTGCATCACTATGCCTATTCCCTTGTCGGCAAGGATATTGAGCAACGTCTCCAGAAGAGGCGCAACGTCTGTCTGGCGGCGGCTGCCGTAGATGGCTATCTTCATGATTCGAGAATACGGAAAAAGTAATCGACTCGTTCGCGCAGAGTGTCGCTGTCGGCAGTGCCGTCTTCCTTGAAGTCGAGCACGCTGTAGCCGTAGCGTTCCAGGGAGCGGCTTACCATGGCGGCATCCCGGTGGCTGACCCTGAGGTCGGCGAGCACAGGAAAAGCGCAATGATTGTCGCCGCCGGTGCTCTCGAAGTAGTCTTCGCCTATCCGGGTCACGTTGAGGTTGAGGAGGTGAGCGTTACAGTCTTCGACGGCACGGGCTATACGCGAGGCGCTGAAGTCCTCGCGACGGCATCCTATGAGTAGCCTGGAACTGTCCGCTACGGTAGGAAAGAGATATTCGTTTTCGGGGAATTTTGTCACAAATCTTTCGTCGTTTTATTATTTCTGACTATTTTTGCAGAAACAATGTGCCGCTTCGATTATATGTCGGAGCAAAGCAATGACAAAAATAGGCAAAATCACGCAGATTTCCAATTTACATGACCAATCTAAGCGTTAATATAAACAAAATAGCCACTTTGCGTAATGCCCGTGGAGAGAACAATCCGGATGTGTGCGCGGTGGCTTTGGACTGCGAGCGTTTCGGTGCCGACGGCATTACTGTCCATCCTCGTCCCGACCAGCGTCATATCCGCCGCGACGATGTATACAAGCTCCGTCCGATACTCCGCAGCGAGTTCAATATCGAAGGTCATCCCGACGATGTGTTCGTCGATCTCGTCCTGAAGGTTCGTCCGACGCAGGTCACCCTTGTGCCCGATGCTCCTGACGCGCTGACCTCGAATGCAGGATGGGATGTCAGGGCCAATTTAGAGATGCTGACGGCGCTCGTCGAGCGTTTCAAGGAGGCCGATGTCCGTACGTCCATATTCGTCGACCCTGACATAGATATGGTAAGGGCCGCCGCTGCCACAGGTGCCGACCGCGTCGAGCTGTACACCAAGCCATATGCCGATGCCTACGAAGCCGACCCCGAGAAAGCTGTGGCTCCTTACGTCGAAGCCGCCCTCGCTGCACGCCGCCTCGGCCTCGGTGTGAATGCCGGACACGACCTGAGCCTACGCAATCTCGCTTTCTTCAGCCGCCGTATTCCCTTCCTGAGCGAAGTGTCGATAGGCCACGCGCTGATTTGCGATGCCCTCTATCTCGGTCTTAACGAAACTATCAAGCAATATAAAGAATGTCTCCGACCCGAAAAGGCGGATAGTATCTCGCGTCTATGAAAGAACTAAGTCTATGGCAGCTGTGCCTCGAAGGCGGCTGGACAATGGTGCCTCTGGCACTCCTTCTTCTTCTATGTGTCTATGTCTTTGTCGAACGCTGCATAGTGATAAACAAGGCATCGCATGAGGACGAGAACTTCATGCACCGTATCAAGGGTTATATCCACGAAATGGAAATCGAGAGTGCCCTCAACCTGTGCCGACAGACCCCCACTCCCTATGCACGTCTTATCGCCAAGGGTATATCGCGTATAGGGCGGCCGATGAACGATGTCCTCGTGGCTATCGAGAATACCGGCAACCTCGAAATCGCCAAGCTCAGCCGCGGACTGCCCTGGCTTGCCACTACGGCTGCCGGTGCGCCTATGATAGGCTTCCTCGGCACTGTCATCGGCATGGTCCAGGCATTCTACGCCATTGCTTCGTCGGGCAGTTCGGCAACTATCGATTCCTTCGCATCCGGCATCTATTCCGCTCTTGTGACGACGGTAGCCGGTCTTATCGTGGGTATCATCGCGCTCTTCGCCTATAACTACCTCGTTGCCCGTATCAACAAGATTATGAACCGTCTTGAGGCTCGTACCATGGACTTCATGGACCTCCTCAACGAACCAGCCGCATAAGCCATGTCCCTGAAACGACAGCAAGACATGCTGGCCACATTCTCAATGGCCTCGATGACCGATGTTGTGTTCCTGCTCCTTGTCTTCTTCATGGTGACATCGGCCTTTGTATTCCCTACGGCTCTCGAAGTGGACCTTCCTGAAAGCTCGCAGCAGACACCGCTCAAGCCCACGACTCGCGTCTTCATCGATGCCGAGGGCAGCTACTACCTCGCCCTTCCCGATGCATCGGAACCAGTGCCTGTTGCTGCCGATTCCCTCGCGCCGTCGATTCTGGCAGCCGTACCGGCCGACTCGCTCGGTGCCGTCGCTGTCTATGCCGATGCCGAAGTGGCATACGGCAAGGTTGTCGAACTCCTCAATATCGGTGCTGACAACGCTATAAAGATGGTTCTGGCCACCAAACCGGCCTCTCCGGCCCCCGACAAGGCACCCGAGCCCGAAACAGAACAGAAATGAATCGTGAGCGTATCATAGCAATTGCCGTAACGGCTCTGCTGACAGTCGTAATAATCCTATGGCTGACAATGAGCTACCTGCGCTTTGACACCTCGCTGCTGCCCCATCCCCCCCGTCCGGTCACGGAAATCGTGGAGGCGGAAGAAGAATATGTCGACTTTCTCGACATGTCCTACGGCCCCTCCGACCCCTCTCCGGCCTACAATCCCGAACCTGTCCACAAGGCATCGCAGGCTGCCGAGGCCTCAGGTCCCGACCTGAAGGATGCCGGACCCGAGGCTGCACCCGTGCCCGACGTTGTGCGTGAGCGTCCTGCCGAAGTGAAACGTCCCAAGCGTGAGATACCTCCGAAACAGGGACCCGACAAAAAGCAAACCGAGGAAGAGAAGGCGCGCCGCAAGGCCCGTAAAGGTGTCTCCGATGCCTTCAAGAACACGTCCGAGACCCCGGACAACACTTCCGACAAGGGTAAGGACAAAGGTGACAGCGGCACGCCCGACGGTTCGCGCTCCGATGCAAACGGCCGTGGTGTCGGTACCGTCGGCGGTGGTTGGATTATGCCCTCATACGCTGTCGTTCCCTCGACAATGACGGGCAGCATCATCCTCAGCGCGACAATCAACTCCGAAGGCCGCGTGGTCAGTGTGCAGCTTATCGGCGGCAAGAGTCCCGCGGCGGCAAACAGGGCTCTGGTGCAGGCTTGCATGGCCGAGGTAAGGAACAGAAAATTTACACGCAACGACGATAACGCCCCCGAGAGCGCTACCGCTCGCATAACATATACTTTTATATAAAGTAAAGATTATGAACAAGAAAGATATCCCCGTTCTTCTGCTGACCGGCTATCTTGGCAGCGGAAAGACAACACTCCTCAATCATATACTCAGCAACGAGGACGGCATCAAGTTTGCCGTCATCGTCAATGACATCGGCGAGGTCAATATCGACGCATCCCTCATCCAGAAGGGCGGCGTAGTGGGCGGTAAGGATAACGGCGACCTCGTCGCCCTCCAGAACGGCTGCATCTGCTGCACCCTCAAGATGGACCTTGTACAGCAGCTCACCGACCTTGTGGCTTCCCGTAAGTTCGACTATATCGTCATCGAGGCCAGCGGTATCTGCGAGCCCGAACCTATAGCCCGAACCATCTGCTCGATTCCATCGATGGGCGCCAAGTACACCCGTGACGGTGTCCCACGTCTCGACTGCATCGTCACTGTCGTCGATGCTCTCCGCATGAAGAGCGAGTTTGCCTGCGGCGAGAGCCTCCAGAAGAAAGATATTCAGGAAGACGATATCGAGAACCTTGTGATACAGCAGATTGAATTCTGCGACATCATACTTCTCAACAAGATTTCGGAAATCACCCGTGAGGAAGCAGACCATGTCCGCGCCATCATACGGGCCATCCAGCCCAAGGCCCGTATCATCGAATGTGACTACGCCGATGTGCCTCTCTATGAGCTGATCCATACCAATCTCTTCAACTACGACAACGTGGCCGGTTCGGCAGCATGGATTCAGGAGCTCGAAGGCCGTCATGAAGTCGACGAAGAGGATGAACACGAGCACCATCACCATCATCACGACCACGATGATCACGACGAGGACGAGCACGGCCATCACCACCATCATCACGACCATGACCACGATGAGGGCGAGGCAGAGGAGTACGGCATCGGAACTTTCGTCTACTACAGCCGCAAAGGTTTTGATATCAATAAATTCGACTATTTCATCTCGTCCAAATGGCCTAAGAGCGTAATCCGTTGCAAGGGTTTGCTCTACTTCAAGCACAATACGGATATGTCCTACCTCTTCGAGCAGGCAGGTGTGCAGAAGAAGCTCACCGAGGCCGGAATGTGGTTTGCCACAGCCCCCAAAGAGGAGCTTGAGGCCATGGCCGAGCAGGATCCATCCATACTCCAGGACTGGGACCCCGTCTACGGCGACCGTATGGTCAAGCTCGTCTTCATCGGGCAGAAGATGGACCGCGAAGCTATAACCAAGGCTCTTGATGCCTGTCTTGCATAATCTATCATGAAAAAACTACTGACAAGCCTGATGCTGTCGATTGCCATGTGCGCCATGGCTGCCGAGTACATACCCTCGGAAGCCGTGCGCGAGTCGCAGCGTCAGTTCGAAGCCGACCGCTTCGGCATTTTCATCCACTGGGGCATATACAGTATGTTCGGCCAGGGTGAATGGTATCTCAACTACGGCCCCCTCGCCTCAGAGTACATGAAAGCGGCCAAGGGCTTCTATCCGGCTGACTTCGACGCTAATCAGTGGGTCGACGCGATAAAGGACTCCGGCGCTAAGTATATCTGCATCACAAGTCGGCATCACGACGGTTTCTCGATGTGGAAGACTGCCGAAAGCGATTATAATATCGTCGACGGAACACCCTTCAAGCGCGACGTGCTGAAAGAACTGTCTCAGGCTTGTGCAGAGAAAGATATCAAGCTTCATTTCTATTACTCCCATCTCGACTGGGTCCGCGAGGACTATCCCCAGGGGCGTACGGGCCATTCGACAGGCCGCGACGGCGACAAACAGAACTGGGAAAGCTACTATGCCTTCATGAACCGCCAGCTGACAGAGCTCCTGACAGGCTATGGACCCATACGTGCAATCTGGTTCGACGGTTGGTGGGACCACGACAGCGATTCAGTACCTTTCGACTGGCAGCTCGAGCAGCAGTATGCTTTGATTCATAATCTTCAGCCTGCCTGCATGGTAGGCAATAACCATCATCAGGCACCATTCCCCGGCGAGGACATACAGATCTTCGAACGTGACGTTCCGGGAGAGAACTCTGCCGGGCTTTCAGGACAGGAAGTCAGCCGTCTGCCTCTTGAGACCTGCAACACGATGAACGGCATGTGGGGCTACAAGGTTGTGGATACAGACTACAAGGACGTGCCGACCCTCGTGCGCTATCTCGTCAGGACGGCCGGTCTCGGAGCTAATCTACTGCTCAACATAGGTCCGCAGCCCGACGGCACTCTGCCTGCTCTGGCTCTCGACCGTCTCAAAGGAATGGGCGAATGGATGCGTCGTTACGGAGACACAATATACGGCACTACCGCCGGCGATATAAAACCATGCGAATGGGGCGCCACGACTCGCAAGGGCGACAAGCTCTATGTCCATGTCACGAATCCTGCCCAAAAAGAGATTATGATACCAGGCCTCCGCGTCAAGAAGGCTTTAGCCTATGACGGTGGGGAGAAAATAGCAATGAAAAAAAGCAAGGAAGGTACCCTGCTCTCCCTGCCTGAAATTTCGGAAGACTGCATCGACTATATCGTAGAACTCACGACGGACTGACTATGCTCGAAATCTGCGCGGCCAATCCCGAATCCGTCCGTATAGCTGCCGAAAACGGAGCTGACAGGGTCGAGCTGTGCTCGGCATTGTCGCTGGACGGCCTGACACCCTCTTACGGCCTCATAGAGTATGCCCTGACATTCAAAGGGCTGAGGGTACATGTGCTGATACGTCCGCGAGAGGGCGATTTCGTCTACTCTCCCGAAGAAGTCGAAGTGATGGTGCGCGACATAGAGGGCGCACGGCATATCGGAGCACACGGTGTCGTCATAGGCGCGTTGAACGCTGACGGTACGCTCTGCATGGATGTCTGCCGCCGCCTGATGAAGGCCGCCGGAGGCATGGACGTAACTTTCCATCGAGCCTTCGACATCGTTCCTGACCCTTTCGCCGCTCTCGAACAGGTAATCGGACTCGGATGCACAAGGCTACTCACGTCCGGACAGGCTAAGAGTGCCGAAGAGGGCCTGACGATGCTCGCACGGCTCCACGATGCCGCCAGGGGGAGGATTCGCATACTCGCCGGTGCCGGTGTCGGTCCGCACAATGTCGCCCGTATCATTGCCGAGGGCAAAGCCGACGAAGTACACGGTTCGCTGAGCCGTACTGTCGGGGATCGGCGCGTCACTTCTCCCGACTTAGTAAAAGATGTGAAAGCCATCGTAAATACCATTATATGAACAAGCTAACGACACTCATGCTCTGCCTGTGCTTTGTCCTCACGTCTTGCCGTGACCGTCAGGCGCAGGAAAACGAAAGTCTCGAATTCCTTTATTCGACCATGTCGCTTCCCGATTCGGTCGACTATACAAAGGATTTCTATCTCGAGAACATACGCAGCAGCCTCAGGGCGCGCGAAGAAATGCCGTGGGGCAAGAAAGTGCCCGAACGCGAGTTCCGTCATTTCGTCCTGCCTGTCCGTGTCAATAATGAAGATCTCGACATGAGCCGTCCCGTCATTTATGAGGAGCTTAGGGATCGTGTCAAGGACCTGAGCATGACCGATGCCATACTTGAAATCAATCACTGGTGCCACGAGAAGGCTACCTACCAACCCTCCGACAGCCGAACGAACTCGCCTCTGGCAACTATGCGCTCCGCACTGGGCCGTTGCGGCGAGGAGTCGACATTTACTGTCGCCGCGCTCCGTGCAATGGGTATACCGGCTCGCCAGGTCTATACGCCACGCTGGGCTCATACCGACGACAACCATGCATGGGTCGAAGCCTGGGCCGATGGCAAATGGTACTTCCTCGGAGCATGCGAGCCCGAACCGGTGCTCAATCTGGCTTGGTTCAACGAACCGGCTTCGCGAGGGATGATGATGAGCACGAATGTCGCAGGCCGTTACGACGGTCCGGAAGAAGTACTCGATACCACAGACATCAGCACCAAAATCAACGTCACATCCAACTACGCTCCTGTCAAGAAGATAGAAGTTACAGTGCTTGACAGCGACGGCAGGCCTGCCGCAGGGGCGCAGACGGCCTTCTGCCTATATAACTACGCCGAGTTCTACCCTATCGCTGTCAAGACTGCCGACGCACAGGGCCACGCTTCGCTGCTTGCCGGCCTCGGCGACATGGTGGTATGGGCTACGGACGGAACAAAGTTCGGACTGGCAAAAGTATCGTCGGCACAGCCCAATACCGTAGTCCTCGACAAGGATGCAGACTTCGAGGGCGAGCTCGATTTCGATATCGTGCCGCCTCCTGTGCGGCCTTCGTCCAACCCTGCGACGGCAGAACAGATAGCAGCCAACAATGTCCGCAAGGCATACGAGGACTCGGTGCGTATGGCCTATACGGCAACATTCTACGACTCAGCCAGATCGGAGGCGCTCGCTGACGAACTCGGTCTCGACAAAGAACGTGTGGAGAAAGTCATGACTGGCTCACGTGGCAACCACGCTGTCATCGAAGGCTTCTTGAAGTCGACATCTCCTGAGCTTCGTGACAAAGCTCTGACTTTGCTCGAACAGCTCGCCGTAAAGGATTTGAACGATGTAACAGCCGAAGTCCTTGCCGACCATCTGGCAACGCCGGAAGTCCCCTCCCCTCTTTTCGATGAATATGTCCTCAATCCGCGTGTCGAACGCGAATATCTTACGCCCTACAAGCATATTCTATCACAGATAGAGACCGACGACCCCGAAGCCTGGGTGATGGAAAATATCACTGTCGACGAGAGCCGCAATCCCCAGCATCTGCGCATGTCGCCCGAAGGTGTCATGCGTCATCGTGTCACCGATAAGATTTCACGTTCTGTCTTCTTCGTGGCATTGTGTCGCAGTCACGGCATACCGGCACGTATCGACCCCGTCACAGGCAAGACACAGCGCGCCGGAAAAGATGGGCGTTGGGTCGATGTCACTTTCGGAGACAAAGACGCTCCGGTGTCCGAAAAAGGACGTATGAGTCTTCAGCCTACCGGAACGATGCCCTCTGTCACTCCGGCATATTACAGTCGCTTCAGCCTTTCCAAGATAGAGAAAGGTATGCCTGTGCTTCAGGGCTATCCCGAGGAGGCTACATTGGCCGATTTTAGTGCTGAGCCGGTTGAGACGGATGCAGGACAGTACACTCTCGTGACAGGCAAGCGACTCGCCGACGGCGGTGTGCTTGCCAAAGTGCGTTTCTTCCAAGTTCGTCCCGATGCTGTCAGCCGTGTGCCCTTCGAGCTTCGTCATAGCGACACAGCCGTCGAGGTATTGGGCTCTTTCAACAGCGAAGACATTTACCACGACTCGGCGACAGACACAGACAAGAGCATACTCTCGACAACCGGGCGTGGATATTACGTCTTGGGGCTTATAGAGCCGTCTCACGAGCCCTCGGCACATGCGCTGAACGATATCAGCTCCCTGGCCGGGGAATTCGACGAGAAGGGCTTTAAAATGCTTCTGCTGCTTCCCGACGCTGATGCTGCCGCACGCTTCGACCGTTCCCTCTACCCCAAGCTGCCCTCCAACGTCGTCTTCGGCACGGACATCGACGGTAAGATAGCCTCGGAAATCACAGGCAATATGGAACTGAAATCGTCCGACAAACCGATTTTCATCATTGCCGACACTTTCAACCGCGTAGTATTCCTCCGACAGGGCTACACCATCGGCCTCGGACGCGAAATAAACGAAATCCTCGATAATATCAAGTGACTATGAATGTAGGAGACAAGATACCCGAAGTGCTCGGCTATGATGCCGAGGGAAAAGAAGTCAAGGCATTCGATTTTGCAGGGAAGCCTCTGATAGTCTATTTCTATCCCAAGGACAATACCCCCGGCTGCACCGCCGAAGCTTGCTCAATACGCGACGGCTATGCCGAGCTTTGCGACAAGGGCTATGTCGTGATCGGTATCAGCAAGGACTCCCCCAAGAGCCATGCCAAGTTTGCCGAGAAGTATGCCCTCCCCTTCCTACTTCTCAGCGACGAGTCGACCGAGGTCAATCAGGCTTTCGGTGTATGGCAGAAGAAAAAGATGGCCGGGCGCGAGTATATGGGAACTGTCCGTACGACTTTCGTTACCGATGCCGAACACCGTATCACTCATATCATCAATAAAGTAGATACGAAAAACGCTGCGGCACAGCTTCTTTCGCTCATCGGAGCTTAGAATTTTATGATGAAACGCGTCAGGCCGTCGTCAGGATTCGTCCCGAGGCTGTAGCTTGCGCGATGTCCTGTGAGAACCGTCCGCACGAAGGTAAGGCCTATGCCCTGCCCTCCCGGCTTGTCGGTGTAGAAGGGCGTAAATATGCGAGTCGCTTTTTCTGGAGTGATGCCCCGGCCGTCGTCGACCACCGTCAGACAGCGGCCGACAGCCTCTATGCGGATATGGCCTCCTTTGCCCGCACTTTCGGCCGCGTTCTTGACAAGATTGACAAGCACCTGTCCGAGCAATACGGGGTCGCCCTGAATCGTCTCCTTGTCCTTGGAAGTGACGATTTCGAGCTTGGAACCGTGGTTATTGCATATGCTTTCGAGGAAGTGCGATTCTCCGGCTACCAGCCTTGCAAGACTTATCTGCTCAAGGGTAGGTTCGGGAATCTTCACAACCTCGGCAAAACGGCCAATGAAGCGGCTCAGTTCCATTGCCCTGTGGCCGCAGGCATCGAGGATTTCGCGGTCGTCGCTCTCGACGGCATCTATCGCCGTGGTGAGACCGGCTACGGTGTTGTTGACCTCGTGCGCGATGATGCGGATAACCTTGCCGTAGGCCGCTTTCTCGGCGGTGTCGAGCGGCTGGGTGATATTCTCTATTATGAAGAAGCTGCAACGCACGCCACGGTCAAGGAAATGCCTCCTCTGGCAACGGAAACTCTCGCTGTCGAGACGTATGGTCTTCTCGCTGTTGTCGGGGATTGAATAAAGCTCTTTGACGGCCGCCGGAGAAGACATGAATTTCTGCGATGCAGGGTTTACCATGTCATAGCTGCCATCGTGGCTCATCACTACGATTCCTACTGGGGCTGCTTCCACAAGGAGGCTCAGGAAATGCCTCTGTTCGATGATTTCTGTCCGAAGGTTGTGGAGGCGTTCCATCATGTCGTTGAAGACATCGACGAGCGCGTCGGTCTCTTTCTGGCCTACTTTGAGCAGCTGCACATTCCAGTCCTGGCTCTTGAGAAGGTTCATGCCTCCGGCGAGTGTCTGCACGGGGCGTATGACCTTACGGTAGAATATGATCGAGAATGCGATATCGACCACCAGGAATACTTCCGAAGCATAGAACAGCCACGGCCGGATGTCTATGCTGACCCATGCAAGGGCGATATAGACAGGTACCTGCATGAGCATAAGGGCGAAAAAGAGCCACTTGAGATTCATTGGCCGATATTATGTTTTTTCATTCTGCGGTACAGTGCCTGACGCGACAGCCCGAGAGTCCGGGCGGCGACCGATATGTTCCCTTTTGCATCGGAGAGGGCCTTGTTGATACTGTGTTGTTCAAGTTCGTCGAGCGTTGTATCTGATGCCGGGAGGGCTTCGGTCGCGGTGTTGTTGGCACGGAATTCTCTGGCGGTGAGTTTCGCGGAGTCGGATACGAGCATTGTCCGTTCCACCAAGTTCTTGAGCTCCCGTATGTTGCCGGGGAAGGGGAGGGTATCCAGATAGTCGAAAGCGTCATCTGTCACCTCCGGCACTGTTATTCCGGGGTTCTGTGCCGACATATTTTCGATGAAGTGCCTGACGAGAGCGGGTATGTCTTCGCGGCGTTGCCTCAGGGGCGGTATATGGATCGTCACGAGGTTGATACGGTAGAAAAGATCTTCGCGGAAAGTCCGTTCTCTGACCATAGCCGTGAGGTCGGCATTGGTGGCGCATACGACACGCACATCGACGCTTCGCGTCGTGCTGCTGCCGAGAGGTTCGAAACGTTGCTCCTGGAGCACACGCAGCATCTTGACCTGAGAGGCTGTGTCCAGTTCGCCTATCTCGTCGAGGAATATGGTACCTCCGTCGGCAGCCTCGAAACGACCGGCGCGGTCTGCTACGGCACCCGTGAACGCCCCTTTGCGGTAGCCGAACATCTCGCTCTCGAAAAGCGACGAGGGCATGCCGCCGAGATTGACCTTTACGAATGGTTTCGAGGCTCTTGTGCTGTTGCGGTGTATGGCTTCGGCAATAAGTTCTTTGCCGGTGCCGCTCTCGCCGGTAATCAGGACGGAAGCGCCTGTGGCAGCCACGCGGCGCACGGTGTCGAGAGCCGTACGCAGGGACGGGCTTTGGCCTATGATGCCGGCACGGTCGAATGCCGTGGGTGCTTTAGTTTCTTCTTCCTTGTCGCGCAGACCTATGGCTGTGGATATGCGTTCGAGGAGCACCCGGTTGTCCCATGGCTTTGTGATGAAGTCGAAGGCACCGTCGCGCATGCCTCGGACTGCGAGGTCTATGCTTCCCCATGCCGTCATCAGCATGACGGGGACAGCCGGACGGAAGATATGTATCTGTTTCAGCAGTGTGAGGCCTTCCTCGCCGTCGGTGCGACGTGTGAAATTCATATCCATCAGCACCAGTTCGGGAGCCGACGCGCGGACACACGCCACGGCATCCTGGGGCGTAGCGGCCGTAACCACTTCGTATCCTGCCTTGTGCAGCAGGCTCCGAAGCGATGCAAGAAGCATGGTGTCATCATCAACAACGAGTATCATAAACACTCCTTAAATCAATGCAAAGATAGCGAGAGTTTTTCAAATGCATCTTACAAATCATAGTTTCAGCAGCGATGACGAGTTGTCGCTGTTATTCAGGTTGCGGCGGCCTGTGCGGAATATGGATCCGAAATCCGCCGAATAGCTGGCCGAAAGGACTACCATGTTGCCGTTGTTTCTGATATATCGTTCCCGGCATGAAGGATTGACGGCCGAGTCGTTCCACGAAGGGTAGCGTGTGCCTTTCTTGTCGAACATATACATCCAGCTCGCACCAAGGGTCCAGTGTTTGTCCGGATGCCATTCAAACTGCAGAGCATCGCCGTTCTCGCCCTTGCCGACATAGTGGCCGCTGAGATATTTGCCCGGCAGTGTACGCCAGTACGAGACGGTGTACGGCCCTTTGTTCCACCACAGTGAGATGCTGCCGTCGAAGGCTGTCAGTTTGTGGCTCCAGTCGCTGCCCACGGTCTTGTAATGCGTGAGACTCATGTAGAGATTCGCTCCGAAACCGTGGATGTCGCCTATACGCAGAGACAGGTCATTCCTGAATACATCCCCGTACTTTGCATTGACCGACTGAGACATGAAAAGACCGTCGCCAAGATAGGCAATGTCGTTGATTACGGTATTGTTTGCCCTGGTATAGGCCGACTGGAAGGAGGCCTGGAATTTCTTGTATGAATAATTTGCGCCAAGGCTGTACACAAAGTTCTCGGCCACTTTCAGTCCGGGATTACCGTTCGAGATGAGGTAGGGTGTGGTCTGCTGCGGATAATCCGTCAGGGCGCTGAGTGAGGGTATGCCCGGCGTGTACCTGAACGAGCCTTGCAGACTCCAGCTGTTGCTGATGTCCCAGGATATATGTGCGCTCGAGAGGTTACGTATGAAACGACGCTTGTTCAGGTCGTTGTTTATCCAGAATAACTTTGCCCCTGTGGCCAGAGCAAGATAGAACTTGCCGACTCGTTGTCCGAGGCGCGCGTAGGCATAATTGTTGTTCTCGGTGAGCACCGGCCTGTAGTCGGACGACAGATAAGTGTTTGTGCTTCGCGAAACTGTATTCTGGTACCCGGCGGAAAGAGAAGTCTTTTCGCTGAAGCTGTGGGTATAGCTTACTTCCGAAATCAGGGAACGGCGGCGGCTGTCGACATACATGATGTAGGCATCCTCGCTGCCGTCCGGGAAGATATAGCTGTTGTCGCGCCGATAGTCGCTTGAGCTCAAGGTACCTACGACCTGTACCTCCAGTGTGTTCCTGTCATCGAAATCCTGACGCAGGAAAAGGTCCAGCGATGGTGCCAGGTCTTTGCTTGTGCTCAGGTTGTGATTGTCGTAAATGCCGAGTTCAGAGTCCGCTGTCCGTGCGATCGAACGGCTTTTGTGATAGTATGGCATTACGTTGAATGTGGCTGAGAAAAGGGTCTTGGCGCTCGGGCTTAAATCGTATTTCAGCTGCAACTGATGATAGTGATAGTTGAAGGGGTTGCGGTCGTGCTCCTCGAGGTTCACTCGGAAATCATCTCCGATATAGCTTTCCGTGGTATTATCGTATACATCCTGGTAGTTTCGCCACGACGGCCTGTATTTCAGCGAGAACTGCGACGCTCCCTGATGATATGAGGCATTGACATTTGCATCGACGAAGGCTGTGTTGACCGCGCTGCGGCCCCAGGCAAAGAACTGGCCGCCGTCATTCCGTCTTTTCAATGTGATATTGAGAAAACCCGACTTGCTCGAGTCGGCATAGCGGCCCGGAGTAAACCTTGAAAACTCGATTTTCTCGATATCCTTGGGTTGCAGGGTATTGACATCGTCGATAGAGGAGGGTACGCCGTTTATGAGTATTACAGGTGTGCCGCCGTCGACAGTGATTGTACGGTTTATAGGATTTGCCTGCAATCCGGCAAGAGGAAGCTTCTGGAAGAGACCTATCGAGGTGGCAGAGGCTCGGATATCGGCCGACGAGGGATAGACGATAGTTCTTCCTTTCGAGTTGACAACTGAACTGCCTGTGACGGTCAGCTCATTTAAAGCAAGACCTTCGTCGAGGTATATCGTACCGATATTCAAATTTTTAGAGCCGGATTCGATTATGATGTCTGTCGATGAGAAGCCTGTCATGGATATTTCGAGATTCATGGAAGACTTTACATCGGTTTCCAGAGAGAAGGCACCGTCGGCATCTGCCGTCACTCCTGCTATCTGTCGGCCGTCGGACATAAGCCTGCAGTTGGCACCGATGACTGCCGTAGAATCGCCAGAAGACAGGACAAGTCCACGGACAGTCCTTGCATCGAGTGCTGCGAAAGTACAAAGCAGACAGAGAAATAGAGTGCTTAGACGTGTCATATTTGGAAATGCGGTTATTGGTTAGCGATTGCAAAGTTAATGATTCCGGCCTAAAGAATGATGTTCTTTCAGTATTGATTCGAAGTCGGCATCGATAGGTGCCGAGCGGCTGAAGTCCCACAAAGTGATGGAGCGGAGCTGGTAGTAATAGTACCAGTATGAGAACATTTCATTGAGAAGAGTCTGGCGCGCGCTGTCCTTGCTCTGCTGCGAGTCGCTGAGGTCGAGAGTCGATATGCGGCCTATCATGAAAGTCTCGACGTTGGTATCGTAACGTTTCTGGGCTATCTCGCAGGCACGGGCGGCAATAGTCAGCTGCTCGCGCTGGTTGTTGAAACGCTCGACGAGGACGAAGAGATTGCGGTTGAAGTCGAGATTTTCCTTGAGGATGGTGTTCTCCGTGAGTTCTCGCTGACTCTCGGCTACCTTGACGGCAGCCCGGCGGCGACCCCAGTCGATGAGCGGAATGGCTATGCCTACCTGGACGATGCGGTTGTCGTGCAGATGCGAGTATGCCTCGTTGGCTGTCGATGCTGTGCCTGTGAAGCCTATCTGTGCGGTTAGGTTGACCTGCCGCTGTGCCGCCTTGGCTTTTGCTACCTCGTAGTCGGCTTCGAGCTGACGGCGGCGTATGTTGCGCATGAAGGGGTTGTTGGCCTCGGCATAGCTGAGAGCAGCGTTGTAGTCAACCTCCGCCGTGGGGAGGACAGTCGGCTCGATAAGGTCTAGGTCGAGCTGCCCGGCGATACCGAGGAAAGACGCGAGGCTGAACGACGAGCTTTTGAGGTTGCTCCGCTTTGTCGAGCAGGCCGCCTGCGCGTTTATCATGGTCAGTTCTATCTGCATGAGGTCGTTCTCGCTGATCTGGCCCATGCGACGTTTGGCCTTGGCCACCTCGTAGAGCTTACGGGCGTTGGCGAGGTTCTGCTCCGAGCTCGCAAGCGATTCCCTGTCGACGAGGAGGTTGAAAAAGAGACGTATTGCCTCCATGGCCACTTCCTCGGTTTCGGAGATGAAACGTGCCTTGGCCTCGGCGTAGCGTACGGGCTCGATACGGCGGTCCCATTTGACGGTATTGATGCCGAAGAGCGGCTGTTCGAGCTGGAGAGCCACCGGGATACTCATGAAACTGCCGTATCTGGTGCCTGAGAGCTGCCGCATATAGTCGAGACTCGAGCGAAGCGACAGTGTGCCGCCCGAAAACCATATCTTCTGCGACAAGCTGAGCTCTCCGCTGAGTTCGACATTGTCGTTGTGGACGAAGGTGTAGGAGCCGTCCGATTCCTGATATGAGGAATAATGCTTGGTATAGGAGGGCAGGGTGGCTGTGAACGATACTTCCGGGAGAAGGTCGGCACGGTATGTGCGGTACTGCCAGTAGGCTGTGCGCAGCTCTGTGAGGGCGGCCGCCGCGTCGACACTCTGCGTCCTTGCCATGCCGACGACATCGGCGAGGGTAAGGCGCAGGGTGTCGGTCTGCCCGGAGAGGGCAGGGGCAAAACAGCTGATGAAAACGCTTATGAAAAAACTGATTCTGTTGCTCATTTATTCATCTCTTAGTGCGTCGACAGGATTGATGCGCGATGCGTAGCGGGCCGGGAGCCATGTCCCGACACACACGCAAGCTATTATGATGACGTAGACGATGGCCGAAATGACAGTGAAGTGCGTACTGAAGTCTGATATCCAGTTCCTTATCGCACCTTCTTCATCGAAATATGTATTGGCGTATGCAAGGCCGAACTGCAGGGCATAGTTGAAGTATATGATTTCGCCTATTATGAAGGCTGTGGAGGCAAGAATAACGCCCTCGCCCATAATCATGGCAATAATCTTGCCCTTGCCGGCACCGAAGGAGCGGTGTATGCCTATTTCCGGAATCCTGCGGCGCGTCTGGAGATAGAAAGAACCCGTGACACCCAGGATGAGGCTTAACATGAAGAACACTGTCAGGATCACGCCTTTCTGCCGGATTGCGATATCTCCTTCTTCGTATTCGATATTATGGATAAGGTCGGAATAGGTTTCGACCGACTGTGCATAGTAGTTGCCTGTCCTCAACTCTCGGACAGATGTCGCAACGAGGTCGCGCACGAATTCATCGGCATCGATACCCGCTCTCAGGCGTAGCACACAGTCGAATTCATCCTCGGGTGTGACATGGCGAGGGGAGAACACCATGCAGTTTGTCCGCCGGGTCGAGCTGTGACGAACGTTCCCGACCACACCCGCTACGGTGTACCGAGTGGTATCTGCCTGCCAGATCGACAGAAGATCCATACCCGGTCTGCTGTACTCAGTCCCGAAGAGTTCCGCATAGTCCTTAGTAAGAATCAGGGGCGATCTTCTGTGCGAATCGGAGTCTCCCACAGGAACGATGTCCGATAATACAGCGACATCATCGCTGCCGGGGCACGACTCGATTCCGTATGTCTCGAAGAATTCCATACCGGGCCAGAAATCCAGTTCGGTCACCCTCTTGTATAGGCTGTCCTGAAGATTGGAACTGCGGAAACCGGTGTTGATTTTACTGTTTGTATTGAGATACGAGTTTCTGGCATTGACTGTGGCGCGTTCAACACCGTCAAGACTACGGGCCTTGGCGAGAAACGAATACAGTGCCTCGATCTGCCTGAGTGAGTCCGTTTCCTCAGCACGGAAATCGGTATGACTCTCCGGGAGAGTCCCCACGGCGATATGTACAAGCCTGTCGACATCATAACCCATAGGGATGCGCGAGTCCGCGATGCTCACAACGGGTGCATCCATGAATTCCCATGCAAGAGCCGTGACAACGATAAGCTCGATGAACAGCCACGCATGTTTCCCACGGCGGTTCCATAGATTCTTAAACAGTAGCTTTATCATAGGTCATTTTTCTTTTAGAGATTGAACGATAGGTCGTTTGAGGGAATTACGCACAGGTATTATGCCTGAAAGGATATTGAGGACAAAACACAGTACCGTACATGAAACGAATACCGTCGGGGCCGACATCATTCCGTGGCTTAACTCGGATGTGCGGGACGGATTGAACACGGCTCCGATTCCGCCTTCGAGTAAGGCATAGGCTAAGAGATAGCCTACAATTGTACCGGCAGACGTCAGGAAAAGATTTTCCCATAGAATCTGTCGAAGAAGCGTGCCTCGGGTGGCTCCGAAGCTCTTGCGGACACCCATCTCGGCCACGCGTGTTTCCATGCGTCCGGCTATCAGGCCGCTGAGATTGAGTCCCGGGACAATCAGGAGTCCGAGAATCATCAGGCCGAGGGCAGCGGCCATGACCTTGAACTTTGACGTGTCTTCATTGAAATATGGATCGAAGGTTATGCTGATGTGATCTACAGGCTGATGGTAGAGATACACCTCGTATCTGTCCTGCGAACTGTTGAAACGTTTCTCTATGTCTGTCAGTTCCCGGCGCACGGCATCTATATCGTCAGTCAACAGCACGGCCTGGAAGGAACCTATGAATGGGATAGTGCCTTCGATCTTTTCGTCATAATCCTTCTGGGATGTATAGGGGTAGTAAATTCCGGCATAGGAAGCTTGCTCTGTTTCTGTAGCTTCGAGAACCACACCGGCCACCCGGTATTTGCGGAAACCGAGAGAGAGGTCTTTCCCGACGATATCTTCCGGCTTTGTGGCTCCGAAAAGGGCCCTGGCTGTCCTGTCGCCGACAACCGCTACCGGCAGACCACTGTCGAAATCGGCCTGTGAAAAAGGATGCCCGGCCAGGAAGCGGAAGGAGAAAACCTCGAAAAATGCCGGATCGACACCTTTCACTGTCACAGGCACGTCGAGACCGCCGTTATCGGGCTGGGCAAGTTTCTGGTACCATGGCTGAAGATAAGCTGACACCTTTTCAGCATTTCTGAGAGGATAGAGATAGTCCCTGACAGCGTCGTACGAAAGTCTGTACTGATATGACGAGCCTTCGTGTACAGCGAGATATACGCGGGAGACATAGGCCGTTCTGGCGCGCTGGTATTCCGGATAGATAGGCGCGACCATAGAGTTGGTAATGGCCACCAGCACAGTGGTCGAGCCTAATGCGAGAGCTGTGCCGAAAATATATATCAAGGCGAAGAGAGGATTATGCCTCACCTCCTGCCATACATGTCTGAGGGTCATCATAGGGCAGTGACTTGGCGTCCGTCGAAGAAATGAACAGTGCGGTCGGTCTCGGCGGCCTGTGCCTCGTTGTGTGTAACCATGACGATGGTGCGGCCTTCTTTCTTGTTGAGGTCGTGGAGGATAGCCATAATTTCGGCACTCATCTTGGAGTCGAGGTTGCCGCAGGGTTCGTCGGCGAGGATTATGGAGGGATTGCCTACGATGGCACGGGCTATGGCCACGCGCTGTGCCTGTCCGCCGGAGAGCTGCGAGGGGAAGTGGCTCATACGATGCGAGAGACCCACTCTTTCGAGGGCTTCGCGTGCGAGCTGCGTGCGGCTGCCTTTGAGACCGTGGCGGTAGAGCAGGGGGACGGTCACGTTGTCGAGGACGTTGAGTGTCGGTATGAGGTGAAAGCTCTGGAACACGAATCCGAGAGTCTCGTTGCGGAAACGCGACAGTTCCTTGTCGGTCATACCGTCTGTATCGCGTCCGGCTATGGTCACACTTCCCGAAGTCGGGGTGTCCAGAAGGCCTACAATGTTGAGGAGGGTCGACTTGCCGCAACCGGAGGGTCCCATGATTGACAGGAATTCGCCTTTGTCTACATGAAGGTTGATATTCTGGAGGGCCTGAGTCTCGACGGTCTTTGTACGATAGATTTTATTGATGTCTTTGAGGGTTATCATATCTGAAATGTTTTTTTGATTTTTTATATGGTTTTATTCATCGCGCAATGCATCCACAGGGCTTATCTTGCTAATTTTGAGTGATGGCAGCAGTACCCCTACAGCCACACATACGAGGAGGACCGCAAGCACGATGGCCGACACGATGGCGAAATGTTCGCCGAAGTTCGTCACCCAGTTGTCGACGATATAGTATATGCCGTTGTTCGTGAAACCAGTATCGAGTCCGACCTTCAGGGCATACTGAAGATAAAGGAGGTCGCCGACAAGAAAGGATATCAGGGTCAGCACCATTCCCTCACCCATGAGGATGCCGATTATATTGTGTCTGCGGGCTCCGAAAGAACGGTGTATGCCCATCTCGGCGATGCGGCGGCGGGTCTGCAGATAGAAGGATCCTGTCACTCCGAGGATCAGGTTCATGAGAAAGAAAGCCGAAAGAATGAAGGCCTGGGTGTTCCGGGTGCTTATTCCGAAGGAGTATTCAGTGGAAGCTATGATTCTTTCGAAAGGCTCTACTTTTGGAATATAGAAATTCCCGGTGGTAGTGTTCCTGACAGTTTCCGGCCGGAAGTCGTCGGCCCACTTTTCGGAATTTACACCCGGCCTGAGGCGTACCACTATGTCGAAATTCTTGTCGGGGAAGGGCCGCTCTCCGAATTTGAATACAGCCGCATAGCTCCGGTTGAAGGATTGATAACGTACCCCCTTGATGACTCCGACTACCGTACAGTAGGTCGTGTCGTTGTCATGCCGCTGGATGAACTTCTTGCCTACGGCATTCTCTCCGGGCCAGTAGATATCGGCGAAAGCATCGGTGATCACTATTTCGTTATTGCTGTAATGCCGGGCTGACAGCTCTTCGACAGAAGGGCTGCCCGGAACGGACTGTACGCCGAGGGTTTCGAGATATTCATATCCCGGGACGAAGCCGAGGACATTGACGAGTTTCCGCGCCGAATCGGCCGGGGTGCCGTTTCTCATCTGATCGAGAGAAATACTTCTCTGGTTGAAGGTCGAGTTGGGGTAATTTACCGTGATGCGTTCCACCCCGTCGTAAGCCTTTATTTTTCCCATAAGACGACGGAAATTATCGTCGACAGCCGTTTGCGATGTGTCGGCGGAGCTGAAGCGGGGTGATGTTTCGGGAAAAGAAGCGACATTCAGCACCACGAGCCTGTCGGCATCGTAGCCCAGCGGGAGATTACGGTCGGCGACGGCAACCACCGCGGGGTCGAGTATATACCATGCGAGTGCCGTCACTACAATCAGTTCGATGAACAGCCACGCATAGCGGCCCCGGCGGTTCCATAGATTGGATAGAATCAGTCGTAGCATATTTTAGTTTTCCTTAAGGGATTGGACAATAGGGCGGCGCAGCGAGCGGTAGGCCGGGATGTATGCTGAAATGACATTCAGTAGGCAGCATACTGTAAATACCAGGGCGAATATAGCCGGAGCGAACATCATCTCGCCTGTGACCTCGAAAGAAGTGCCGTATGCGCTTTGTTTGTCGAGCATGTCGGCGATTCCTATTTTAAGCAGTATGTATGCGAAAATGAAACCGAGAATACCACCGAACAGTGTCAGGATAAGGTTTTCCCACAGCACCTGGCGCAGAAGGGTGCCGCGCGTGGCTCCGAAGCTTTTGCGGACGCCCATCTCTGCCAGCCGGTTCTCCATGCGTCCCGCTATCATGCCGCTGAGGTTCATGGCCGGAACAATAAGAAGGACGAGGAGAGTTCCCAGGAGTCCGCTGAAAACGGAACTTAAGGAAAAATCCGCATCCCATGCTCCGCCCATGGCATAGACGAGATGGGATGCCAGTGGTACGGTGGATTCCACGATATATTCGGTCTGGGAATTGTTGAAGCGATCGAATATGTCGAGGATTTCCTTTCGGGTCGCTTCCTCGTCGTCGGTAAGTATCGTTACGAGGTAGCTCCCTATAAATGGAACGGACTGATCCGCGTCTTCGTGGTCTTCTACCGTGGTATACGGGATGTAGGCATTCGCAAAAGAATTCTGTTCGGAGGGAGTGCCCTGCCGCACGATGCCTGCCACGCGGTAGTTCTTGTAGCTGATCGATATGTCGCGTCCTATAAGCTTGTCGTAGTCCTCGGCTCCGAAAGCCATGCGGGCGGTACGGTCCGTTATGACAGCCACGGGCAGCCCGCTCTCGAATTCCTGGATGCTGAAGGGCTTGCCTGCAAGGAAGCGGAGGCTGTAGATGTCGAAAAAGTTGGTGTCGGTGGGCTTGACGGTTATTTCCTGGTCGGGGGCCTCGATGGACGGCTGGAGAAGATAGCTGCCCCACCCCGAATATGTTGCCGATACCTTCTCGGCGGTTTTGAGCTTATAGAAATGATTACGTACGGCATCATAGCTGGTAAATCCCTGACAGTACCCGTTGCCTTCCGTAAACTTGCATGTGACGCTGATGAAGTAGCAGGTTCTGTCGCGCTGATATTCCGGATAGACGGGAGCTATCTTTACCCAGAACAACACCGCGAAAACCGTCACGGAAGCCAGTGCGAGCGCTGTGCCGAATATGTAGATACCGGAGAAAAGCCGGTTGTGGCGTATCATCTGCCACACATGTCGCAAGGTGTTCATTGGCTGATTTTTATAGTCTGTTTATTATTGAATTTCCCCATATCGGTGATTACCACGCTCTCACCCGGTTCGAGACCGGAAATGACTTCTACGTAATCCATGTTCGCCTCGCCGAGCTGTACTGCACGCGGGTGCAGCTCATCGCCATCCCGCACGAAGAGTGAGTATTTTCCGGGTCGGTTGTAGTATGGTCCGTTGGCGATGCGCGTCACCGCCGGCCTGAGCTCCTGGCTGACGTAGACATCAGGCCTGAGTCCAGGCCGAAGCCTCTCGATGCTGTCGTTGTCGAGTGTCACCGTGAATCCTATTGTTCCGTTGACAGCTGTGGGCGACACTGCGGATACCGTACCGGAGGCATTCATGGAACCTATGCGTACTGTGACAGTATTTCCGGGCTTGATGGTCCGGGCGTAGCTTTCGGCGGCTTCGGCATCTATGCGGTAGTGGCCGAGGTCGGCGATAACTGCCACTTCCTGGCCCTGACTGACTTGCTGCCCTTTCTTGTCGGTGATAGAAGTCACCGTGGCACGGCGAGGCGCCCTGATTTCGGCATCGCCGAGCGTACGTCCTGCCATGTCGGCTTCTTTCGCCATAATCTCTATCTCGAGTCGCTTGACATCTACAGCGGCTCGCCGTGATGTGCGTTCGTCTTCGAGCTGGCGCCGTAGCTGCTCCAGTTCGAGCTCTGCCGACCGCAGGGCAAACTGTGCCTCCCGTACTTTGTCGGTCGTACCGCTTCCGATGCTGTCGAGATAGATTTCATTGCGAAGCTCGGCCTCGAGGCGACGTACTTTCATGTCGCCTACGCGTATGTTCATCTCCAGCTGTCCGAGCGCTGTGTTGTCGCCTGCGATCTGCTGCTGGAGCTCGAGGTTTTTCATCCGCAGCATGTCGGCTTGTTTCTGTGCTTCGGTGCGTGCTGCGTGAAGGTCCAGGAGAAGTAGGGGAGTACCGGCTTCTACGACATCGCCGGCACGGTGGCGCACTTCGACGATACGCGAGGTGATAGGCGATGTGATGATTTCCTCGAAGGCGGGTACGACACGCCCTGTGGCACTGACGGTCACATCTATATCGCCCGTATCGGCGGTACTGAACTGCAAGGTCTTCTCTGAGACAGAACTTGCTCCGAGTGTCGACAGCAGCCATCCCACGGCCCCGGCAGCAAGCGCGCCCGGCACGGCTATCCGTAGGACACGCCGTATGCTTTCCCGGCGTTGCTGCTCTTTGGGTATCTGTTTGTCCATTGGTCTTTTTTAGTGTCCGATTATTTATATGCCAAGAACAATTCAATTATCATGCCAAAATATTATTGTGTTGAAATTGAATGGTTTAGCGGATTTGACTGTGTCCGTAAACGGACAGTTTGCATGAAAATGGACACTTGCCCGGAATAGATTTTGCTATTCCGGCCGGTTTGGAGTAATTTTGCACGTTTATCCTCAGTATATAATGAACTCGAAAATCAAAGGATATATTCTCGGAGCCATCGCGGCCGCTACCTACGGACTCAATCCTCTCTTTGCCCTCCCCCTCTATGGCGAAGGTATGACGGCGGATTCGGTGCTGTTCTTCCGCTATCTCTTTGCCATACCTATAATGGGGCTTATGATTGTGATGCGCGGACGGCGTTTCAGCCTTGCTCGTCGCGACATCCTGCCTGTTGTGGTGATGGGTATTCTCATGGCGGTATCGTCACTGTCGCTCTTCGAGAGCTACAACTATATGGATGCGTCGATAGCCTCGACTCTGCTCTTTGTCTATCCCCTTATGGTAGCCGTGTTTATGGCATTGTTCTTCCATGAGCGTTTTTCGGTCGTGACGGGCGTGTGCCTGGCTATGGCTATGTGCGGCATCGGCCTGTTGTTCAAGGGTTCGGACGGAACGATGCTGAGCCTGACGGGTACTTTGCTGGTGATGGTGTCGTCGCTGACCTATGCCGGGTATATCATCGGTGTCAACCGCCCCGGCCTGCGTGAGGTGCCGACTATCAAGCTCGTTTTCTATGCGCTGATAGTGGGTGTAGCAGTGTTCGGGATGAAAATACTCCTTACTCCCGGAGCGACCTTCTCAACGCCTGTTCACTGGTACATGTGGGGCAATATCGTCGCTCTTGCGATACTTCCGACAGCGGTTTCGTTCCTGTGTACGTCGGCGGCGATAACCTATATAGGCTCTACTCCGACGGCAATCTTAGGCGCACTGGAGCCTGCGACGGCGGTCGTGATCGGCGTTACGGTCTTCGGCGAGCAGCTCACGGCACGCGACTGGACCGGCCTTGTGCTGATCATATTTGCCGTAAGCCTCGTTGTGGCCGGCGGCAAGATAACATCCTACCTCGTCCGCTTCCGCAAGCTGTTCCCGGCGTTAAAACGCCGTCACCGTTGAAAAAAAGTTGTTGCATAGGCATTAGGAAATCCTTAACTTTGTAGTCTGAACTTAAAGAAAGGAGGCACAATGAGCGGAGTAAAGCCAAAGAAAGCCCTCGGGCAGCATTTCCTGACCGACCTCGGCATAGCCGAACGCATAGCATCGACCCTCGATGCCTACCCTTCGCTACCGGTGCTCGAAATAGGTCCGGGAATGGGCGTGCTGACGAATTTCCTCCTCGAAAAGCACCCGGCATCGCTGGTGTCTCTTGCCGAGATAGACAGCGAAAGCGTGGCGTGGCTCAAATCACATCTTCCGCAGCCTCAACCGAGAATCATCGAGGGCGACTTCCTCGAAATGGACCTCGACAAGGTTTTTCCGGGTACGGAGCCTTTCTGTGTCATAGGCAACTATCCATACAATATCTCATCGCAGATTTTTTTCCGTGTCCTCGACTGGAAAGACCGCATAATGTGCTGCAGCGGCATGCTGCAACGCGAGGTGGCCGAACGTCTCGCGGCGGCTCCCGGAACGAAATCGCGCGGCATACTTAGCGTGTTGCTCCAGGCATGGTACGACGTTGAATATCTCTTCACGGTCAGCGAACATGTGTTCAATCCGCCGCCAAAGGTCAAGAGCGGCGTTATCCGCATGACGCGCAACGATGTCACTTCGCTCGGCTGCGACGAAGCGCTCTTCAAAACCGTCGTCAAGACTACCTTCGGACAGCGTCGCAAGACGATACGTAACTCTGTCCGAAGCCTTCTGCCTGCCGGAGTGCTTCCGGAAGCGGTACCCTTCGCGACACTGAGACCCGAGCAGCTGAGTGTCGAGCAATTCATAGAACTGACACAAGCCATCGAAAACTTACGTACGGACACATCAAACTAAGTGGCTATGAAAGAGTTTTCAGAAGAAGATTTACAGCATCTTGACGAGATTGTCAAGGCTGACGACAAGCAGCAGGCTACCGAAATACTCGAAGACCTTCATCCTGCCGACATAGCGCGTCTCTACGGCGAACTCGACCTCGAGGATGCCGAATACCTCTTCAAGCTACTCGACGAAGAGACAGCCGCCGATGTCCTCATGGAGCTCGACGAGGACGAGCGACTGAAGCTTCTCAACGCAATGCCTGTCGAGGAAATCGCCAAGCAGATCGACCACCTCGACACCGACGATGCCGTCGACCTTATCCAGCAACTCGACCAGGATGAGCGCGACGAAATCCTTTCGCATATCGACGACGTAGAGCAGGCCGGCGATATCATCGACCTTCTGAAGTACGACGAGAACACTGCCGGCGGCCTAATGGGCACGGAAATGATCGTTGTGAACGAAAACTGGTCCATGCCCGAGTGCATCAGGCAGATGCGTCATCAGGCCGAGGACATGGACGAGATATACTACGTCTATGTCGTCGACAACGACAACAAGCTCTGCGGTACCTTCCCTCTCAAGAAGATGCTCACAGATCCGTCGGTAAGCAAGATAAAGCAGGTGATGGAGACGGAGCCTGTCAGCGTCAAGGCCGATACGCCTATCGACGACGTGGCTCTCGATTTCGAAAAATACAACCTGGTAGCAATGCCCGTCGTAGACTCTATCGGGCGGCTGTTAGGGCAGATAACGGTCGACGACGTGATGGACACGGTGCGCGAATCAAACGAACGCGACTATCAGTTGGCTTCGGGTATCTCCTCTGACGTGGATGCCGATGACAGCGTCTTCGCCCAGACAAAGGCGCGTATTCCATGGCTCCTTATCGGTATAGGGTCGGGACTGCTTGCCACGGTGATTCTCGGCGCTTTCGAAGCGCAGATACAGGCAGTGACGGCGCTCGCCCTCTTTATCCCCATCATCGGCGGTACGGGCGGCAATGTCGGCGTGCAGGCCTCGGCTATAGTCGTGCAAGGCCTCGCCAACGGCTCCCTGAACGTAAAGAATTTTGCCTCGCAGCTTGGCAAGGAGATACTCATAGGCCTGCTCAACGCTGTTGTGATATGCGCGGTGGTACTGGTCTACAATCTCCTTACGATGCCTTCGGATTTCGCTGTGACGCTGTCTGTTACCGTTTCACTCTTTATCACGGTGCTTCTTGCGTCGATACTTGGTACTGTCGTGCCTCTTACTCTCGAAAAGCTAAAAATAAACCCGGCCTTGGCGACCGGGCCTTTTATACAGATATCGAACGATATATTCGGCCTTATCATCTACGTCCAGATAGCCACGATGTTCCTGAAGTGGATGTCGTGAACGCAGGATAAGATATTATTTCAGCCCATCGGCAAAAGCTCGGCGAATGTCTTCTACAGCGTCGAGCTTTTCCCATGTAAAGAGCTCTACTTCGCGTGTGAAAGGCTTTTCGTAGTGTGAAGCGAAAGTCTTTGTGACAGTGCGCGGAGTGCGTCCTACATGACCGTAGCTTGCCGTCTCGCGGTAGATAGGGTTGCGGAGCTTGAGGCGCTGCTCGATAGCATAGGGACGCATGTCGAATATTTCGTTAACGCGGTGTGCTATCTCGGCATCGGAAAGTGCGACATGGGATGTGCCGTAGGTATCGATGAAGAGGCTGACAGGGGCTGCTACGCCGATGGCGTAAGCTACCTGGACGAGAGCACGGTCGGCGATACCGGCAGCGACGAGGTTCTTGGCGATGTGACGGGCGGCGTAGGCTGCGGAACGGTCGACTTTGGAAGGGTCTTTGCCGGAGAATGCACCTCCGCCGTGGGCACCCCAGCCGCCGTAGGTGTCGACGATTATCTTGCGTCCTGTCAGGCCGCTGTCGCCGTGGGGGCCGCCGATGACGAACTTGCCCGTCGGGTTGACGTGGAGGATGAAGTCGGTATCGAAGAGGTGACGCAGGTTTTCGGGAAGCGACTCACGGGTTCGGGGGATGACGATGTCGCGCACGTCGCGGCGTATCGTGTCGAGCATCCGTCTGTCGGCTTCTTCCTGGCTTATGCCGTCGGCCGGGATGAAGTCGTCGTGCTGCGTCGAGATGACGATGGTATTGATGCGTACCGGGCGATGGTTTTCGTCGTATTCTACTGTCACCTGGCTCTTTGAGTCGGGGCGCAGATAGGTCATGACTTTACCTTCGCGCCGTATCTGGGCGAGGGTCTTGAGGAGTGCATGACTGAAATCGAGGGTGAGGGGTATGTATGTCGCCGTTTCGTTGGTGGCATATCCGAACATCATACCCTGGTCGCCGGCACCCTGTTTGAGTGCTTCTTCACGGTCGACACCACGGTTGATGTCGGCGCTCTGTTCGTGGACGGCGACGAGTATGCCGCAGGAGTTACCGTCGAAGCGCAGGTCGCTGCGGTTATAGCCTATTTCGTTGATGACGCGACGGGCGGTGTCCTGGAGGTCGACGTATGCCTCGCTCTTTATTTCTCCGGCGATGACTACCTGGCCGGTTGTAACGAGTGTTTCACATGCCACTTTCGACTGAGGGTCGCGGGCGAGAAATTCGTCGAGAATGGCATCGGAGATCTGGTCGGCGACCTTGTCGGGATGCCCTTCGGAGACGGATTCGGAAGTGAAGAGATAGTTCATTGTCTTATTGTAAGATATATGATGTTTACAAAAAAATTGCCGGACTACTGTCGGTGGACAGTCGTTCGGCGGCTATGTAATCATCAAAAACGCGGGTTCGTAGGCCTGCCCATTCCCGGACGAGGGAATGCAGGCAGCGATTTTAGCATTTTTTCGAGTGGTTGCAAGCAGCCAAATCTGTCCACTGTATCGAACTCTGGCTTGTTCGACGCTGCAAAATTACAAAATCTCTGTCGTACGGCAAAATAAATCTTATAATTCGTTTATTTTCCACCACTTATATGATATGCCACGGTCGAGATCCATGTCGGGACGCTCGATATCGCGTAGACGGCTGACGACGCGGATGGTGACGGGCAGCACGATAATTTCATAGAGTGTCTTGATGACGACCTGCGTCACCATGAGGACAACTATCATGCGCCATGGCAACGTTCCGGCGAAGGCTATCGGGAAGAATACGGCGGAGTCGACACTTTCGCCGAAGAGGGTCGAGACAATGGCTCTGGCCGAGAAACCTCTGTTGCCTGCCGAGAGCTTCATGCGGCTCATGACGTAGGCATTGACCATCGAACCGCACAGGAAGGCCGTGAAACTGGCTGCCAGGATGCGCGGTACGGCACCGAACACCAGCTCCATAGCTTCCTGTCCATGCCATTCGGCGGTACCCGGCAGGAGTATGCCGAGCTGGAGGAAGAGAGATACGAGCAGGTTGGCCCCGAAGCCGAGCCATATGACGAAACGCGCCTTGCGGAAGCCGTAGATTTCGACTATGCAGTCGTTGATGATGTACGATATCGGGAAGACCACCACGCCGGCTGTGAGCGTGAGAGGTCCTAAGTCGACAGTCTTAATCTCCATCAGGTTGCTGACGATGAGGCAGACACAGAAGAGGAGGGTAAGTATCAGGAATAGGGGGGAAATCGGGGTAGAGGGAGTTGTTTCTTTCATCTTTCTTGTTTTTTACGAGGTAGCAAGCACTCGGCAGTCATTTTTCGGCTGCAAAGTTACACATAATCTCGCAAATTATTTATACATTTGCATCCGACAGAATGACCGTTTCAATTATCTTAATACTTAAACCGAAACTTCTAACATGAATAAACTTTTCAGTGTTATTATTGCGGCAGCGGGAATGTTGGCGATATGTTCCTGTAGCCAGACAGGCGGTACGCGGACGAAGATACCGCCCGAGCTAACGATGTCGAAAGATATCCTTCTCGACAAGATCAAGGGAGGCTGGGCAGGCCAGACAATAGGATGTACCTACGGCGGTCCCACCGAGTTCCGCTACAACGGCACCATGATAGCCGACTACATCCCTGTCGACTGGCCTGACGGACGCATTAAATGGTACTACGACAACGAGCCGGGTCTGTACGACGATGTGTATATGGACCTGACCTTCGTCGAGGTCTTCGACCGCCTCGGCCTGGATGCACCTGTCGATTCCTTTGCCACGGCTTTTGCCAACGCGAAGTATCCTCTGTGGCACGCCAATCAGGCGGCGCGTTACAACATCCTCCAGGGCACTATGCCTCCGATGTCGGGCTACTGGCGCAACAATCCTCATGCCGACGATATCGACTTCCAGATCGAGGCTGACTTCGCCGGGCTCATGGCTCCCGGTATGCCTGTCACAGCTTCCGAAATCACCGACAGCATAGGCCATATAATGAATTATGGCGACGGATGGTACGGCGGCGTATATGTGGCTAATATGTACTCCCTTGCTTTCGTCAGCAACGATATAGAGTTTATCGTCGAGGAGGCATTGAAGTCCATCCCACAGGAGAGCAAATACCATAAGGTGATGTCCGATGTCATTCGTTGGCATAAGCAGTACCCCGACGACTGGAAACAGTGCTGGGCCGAGGTCGAGAAAATCTACGACGAAGACAAGAACTGCCCCAACGGTATATTCGTGCCCTTCAACATCGATGCCACCATCAACAGCGCATACATCGTCATCGGCCTTCTCTACGGCGAGGGCGACTTCTATAAGACCATAGATATCTCGACACGCTGCGGCATGGATTCGGACTGCAACCCGGCCTCTGCAGCCGGTATTCTCGGCACAATGCTCGGCTACAGCAATATACCCGAATACTGGATGAAAAACCTCCGCGAAGTCGAGGATATGAATTTTGCCTACACCGACATATCGCTCAACAAGGTCTTTCGGATGAGTCTTGACCAGGCTCTTCAGGTTGTGGAGCGCAACGGTGGGAAGGTCGAAGGCGACTCCGTGATTATCAAGACGCAGATTCCTGAGCCGGTACGCTTCGAGCAGTCATTCCCCGATGTATATCCCGTCAAGAAATGGGATTTCAGCAAGTATGTTGCTGAAAATGGAGCGGATATGGGCGATAATCTTGCCAAAATCGAATTCGACGGTACGGGTATTACTGTCGACGGCAGTGCCTGGAGCAGCGACAACGGTTATGTTGCCAAGCTTGAGGCTTATATCGACGGCAGTCTTGTGGAAGCTTTCAACATGCCTGTCGACTTCGCCACACGTCGTCATGATGTATATTGGGCTTACGGTCTGCCACAAGGACATCATACACTCGAGCTTAAGTGGCTCAACCCCGATAAGGATGCCAAAGTCGGAATAGGTTCTTTTATAGTTTATTCCGACGAGCCTGCAAAGAGTATGCACCAATAATCTAAGTACTATATGGCTATGAACGCAAAAGACAATAAGATAGTCGTTGTCGGAAGCATGAATACCGACATGGTCGTCAATTCCGAACGCATCCCTCTGCCCGGCGAGACAGTCCTTGGCGGCAAATTCATGATGAATTCGGGCGGCAAGGGTGCCAACCAGGCCGTGGCAGCCGCACGGCTCGGGGGCAATGTATATTTCATCGCCAGGTCGGGCAACGACATTTTCGGAAAACGTGCCGTCGACCTCTACAAGGAAGATGATATCAATACCGACTATATTGTGACCGATCCGGAACTTCCTTCCGGAGTGGCACTTATCCTCGTCGACGCAAAAGGCGAGAACAGCATATCCGTGGCTTCGGGCGCGAACGGGGCTCTGTCGCCTAAGGATATAGATGCTGCTGCCGGGCTTATCGCAGAATGTAAGATAGTGCTGATGCAACTCGAAACGCCGATAGAGACAATCGAATATACGGCACGTATGGCCCACAGACTGGGCAAGACTGTGATTCTCAATCCGGCACCGGCGCGCGAGCTTTCCGACAGTCTTCTCGAGAATGTAGATATCCTTATTCCTAACGAGACCGAGGCTGCCCTTCTCTCGGGTGTCGAGGTCAAGGACGAGGAGGATGCGCGCGTTGCCGCTGATGCTCTAAGCCGACGTGGCGTAGCTACGGTAATTATAACGCTCGGGTCGAAGGGGGCCTTGGTCAAGGATGGCGACTCTTATGCCTTGGTGCCGAGCCGCAAAGTCAAGGCTGTCGACACTACGGCCGCCGGGGATACCTTCTGCGGTGCTCTGGCGGTGGCTCTTTCCGAAGGCCGCAGCATTGTCGAGGCCGTCGGTTTCGCTACACGTTGCGCGTCGATCACGGTGACACGCCCCGGCGCACAGATGTCGCTGCCTCGCAGATGCGAAGTGGAAAATTTATAAACAGCTTATATCTAATATCTTAAAAACGGAATAACATATGTTTATCGTCGAAGATTATGCTCTCGCCGTCATTCTTTGTATCATCACGATGATATGCTGGGGCTCATGGGGCAATTCGCAGAAGCTCGCAGCAAAGTCATGGCGATACGAGCTGTTCTACTGGGATTACGTCATCGGTATCCTCCTCTTCTCAATCCTTCTTGCCTTCACTCTCGGCAGTCATGGCTCGGCCGGACGTGGTTTCGTGGAAGACCTCGCCCAGGTGAGCGGCTCCAATATCTGCAGCGCCCTCATCGGAGGTGTGATATTCAATATCTCCAATATCCTGCTGTCGGCCTCCGTTTCGCTTGCCGGTCTTACCGTGGCCTTCCCCTTGGGTGTCGGCATCGCGCTCGTCCTGGGCGTGTTTGTCAACTATTTCGGAGCCCCGAAGGGTGACCCTGCGATTCTTTTCCTGGGTGTCGGCCTCATCGTTATCGCCATCATCCTCAATGCCATGGCCTCCGGCAAGATGAATAAGTCGCAGGGGAACGCCAACAAGAAAGGCATCCTCCTTGCTGTCATCGCCGGTGTGCTGATGGCCTTCTTCTATCGCTTCGTAGCAGCCATCATGGATCTTGATAATTTCGAGAATCCCACCCCCACGATGGCTACGCCCTACACAGCTTTCTTCCTCTTCGCCTGCGGTATCTTCCTGAGCAACTTCATTGTCAATACCATTGTGATGAAGAAACCCTTCGTAGGTTCTCCGGTGAGCTACTCTGACTATTTCCACGGCTCGTTCAAGACGCACCTTGTCGGTGTGTTGGGCGGCGCTGTATGGGGTCTGGGAACGGCTCTCAGCTATATCTCGGCGGGGAAAGCCGGTGCGGCCATCTCCTATGCCCTCGGGCAGGGAGCACCTATGATAGCCGCCATATGGGGTATATTTGTATGGAAGGAATTCGCCGGAGCCAACCGTATGGTCAAGATTATGCTTGCCTGTATGTTCGTTCTCTTCATCGTGGGTCTCGGAGCTATCATCGTCTCCGGAGCCAACTGACGCCTGGAGAGACGCTAAAGACATAAAAGAGGGGCTGGATCATCACTGATTCAGTCCCTTGCTTTTGCGGAGCGACCGAGATTAGTCTGAAATATCTTGAGTATCCCGGCTCGCCGGTATCGCTATAGTCCCTTCCGGTGACTTGTATTGGCCGCGTAAATGGTAAATAGGTATTAATCTGCGCATTAGCATTGAATTCTTGAATGCCCCGACCACCCGATTGTCTACAATCGTATCTCCGCAGCTGCGCAGTACCTTGACTTTGTATCCCGTCGCATCGCCGTTTTCGGTAAAGCCTTGAAAGCCTATCTGTAATAGCATCTTTTTAGGGATGTATCCAAGGTCGAGTGAGTCGATTACTTCTTTTAAATTGATTTCACTTTCGCTGATAGGATTGACGATACGGTTCTTATATACCAGACGATCCATCACCAAGCCGTCTTTGACTGAGAGATATTCTTCATCTTCCCAGTATGAATTCCAGCCCATGTGTTCATAAAGTACGATATCGCCGGATACGACTCGAAGCGTATCAGTGACCCAGTCTGCAAAATATCCGGATGGCGTACGGCGAGCGGCGTATATATCATCAATTTTTGCCGGAATAAACCGAAGGGTATCACACGTTTTATCCATTACAAGGACACTGTCAAGAAACAGAGAGTCGCCCTTTATCTTCCAATGACCTATATAATTACGCCATAAAGCTGTGCTGACCATTTCTTTAGGGATGCGTTCCTTAAGTTCCGAGAAAGAGATACTGTCAAGTTCCAGCAGACATCTTGCAAGCCCTTTGTTGACTCCATTATCATTGATTTTCTCTGTGATCTGTCCTGTGGAGAATGCAGTGGCGGCAGTTGCTATAATGAATATAATCAATAATAATCGTTTCATCTTTATATGTTGAGGTTTAAGGTTTAAACGCCGGAAATCAATCTGTCACTGCGAATTTACGTAAATTGTTTCAACTTTCGGCTCATTGCCCCCATTATTTATAGGTTTCTCGCCTCTTAGAGAAGAAAAACGCTGACTATCGGGGTGATAATCAGCGTTTTCTTTGCGGAGCGACCGAGATTCGAACTCGGGATACGCTTTTGGCGTATACACGCTTTCCAGGCGTGCCTCTTCAGCCACTCGAGCATCGCTCCTTGCATATTGCGACTGCAAAGGTAGGCTTTCTTGTCGGATTATGCAAATTTTAATTCAGCTTTATCTCGATATTTGTGCAAAATCTTACTCAAAACGGCAAGCCGTTCGCACCGAAGACAAATACTATATGGCCTTTGTCTGCCGTTTAGGCGCCCTGCCATCTTGAGCTGCTTAAAGAACGGAGCCCCAGGGGGAGCGGTCGAGGGGAGAGGAAAGCTCTACTTATAGGTCCGTACTCTCGGTCATTCTATACTTACGAGAGTATTCTAAGTTTTCGGGGTAGAGCCCGCATTCCTTCTTTTCAAAATTATATCTTATTCTATGGTTGTATTTTTTGAGATTGAATTTTTATAAATTGCTGGATTGCAATTGATACTTTACTTCTGTGCTCGGTGCTGTTTAAATATAGTCCTCCTGGATGTCCGGCTATGAATATATCAGGATTATTGTTGCCAGACGGATAAAACTGCAAAAGTTCGTCAATAGTTAACTCCTTAGAGAAATCCATTTGGAAGATCTTTTTAAGACGTTCGCGATATTTAGCATCATTACCGATTAAAAACAATATACAGTTAGGTCGAACTATATTAAGAATATCTCTAAATATTTCATCTGAAAATATGTTTGCATTTTCATCGTAGCCTTTCCCTCGTTTAGAGATTAATAAGGTGTTATAGTGTATAGTTCCAACATCAAATGGCTGAAAACAGTTTGAGCCTTTTTCAAAATTGTATTTTATATAATTTGCATAGAATTGGAACATTGGTATATAACCAATGTTGTGTTCATGTGTCGTTCCTCCATTCCCGTTAATCCAAAAATCATACAATCGCATTAAGTCACGAGTAGTGTATGAGTAACAAAATTCACCTCCCCAGTCATTGGATTCTTGGCCAACTACCATAATTCTATATTTAGATTTCTCATAGATTTGAGAAGCCGCAATTAGATAGGGTAATGCATTGTTATCTCGGATGTCTGCTTCCAAAGAAAGATATAATTTCTTGAGTTTCGTTTCATAAAGGTTAAAAAGTTGTAGGTTCATTGGGGAATTAAAATTGGCAAATTCGTCATTGTAATTCATATATTTAGTCGTATTGTCTTGCTTCATTTCTTTTAATACACGTTCAATAAGAGGCCATGGCCTTCTTTTCTTATAAATATTACTTGCAAATGCCTTTGACTTTGATGCTTTTGAAATATTCATATATTCAAATTTTGAGTTATGTTTTAATGTGGGTGTCGTGATGGTACCCACGGGTTAGACTTATGCTGTTAGTTCTTCAAACTTGAGGATACTCTGCGTTTCCATTCTGTCCCAGCAGAAGAATTTGCTGACGAGTGGGTTTATTGAGTCACATTTATTGTCGTCTTCTATAATAAGAGTCCAGCCGAAATAGTTTCGTTGGGGTCTAAATATTATTCCTACTCTACTTTTGACTCTGTGGATCCACATAAACATTTGTAGCCTATGCGCTTGATCAAGGAGCATGAGATCTACAACATCGTTTGGGTCAAATGACGTAGAGGTTTGTATCTGGGTAAAATCGAGCAGAAAACTAACATACTCTTTTGTAAAATATGATACTTTGACCTTATAGTCTACAGGCCAAACATTTACAAATATTTTTGTTGTCATTTTAAAATTGGCTTCTTAAGTTAAAAAATTTTGAAAGGAGATAAAATAAGATAAAGATACTTGGCGGTGCGATGACAGCTAACGCAACCGACCAGGCAATCGACAATCTGGTACGTCGTATGAGCCATAGCAACAGATTGCAGGAACAAGATACCCACATATAGCTTCCCAGTATAACAGTCAACAAAAGGGGCATCTCGATAGAGCACGATACAATGACTGAAGCCAATGATATAACCATTAGGCTATACGCCAGTGCAATCAGTACAGACTTTTTCAAGTACAAGTGCTTGAAAATGACACAGTATTTGGTAGCTGTGAAACGTATTGACATTTCTGTACCTTTCCGGGCAATTTCTGCATAGAGAGGGCTTCCAGGCGTTCTCAGTTTCGACATATGGTAGTAGTGTCTTAATTCGGGATAATGAGCGTAAACGAGCAACATTAAACCTACAGAAGGTAATATTAAGTTATACATAAATCTAATTATTGAGTAAATTGGTGATTTATTTAAATAAACTCTTGTGAACTTAAGCCTTGCCCACTGACACTAATGGCTCCTTAAGGATAAAACTTGCTTCAACATGTCAATGTACTCTTGCTGTAGGATGGGGATGAATTCTCATCTTGCAAGTGCAAAGATAATACTAATTTTTGAAATGTACAAATATAATATATTGTTATTCAATATGTTAGTTGAACTAAATAACAGGCGTTAAAACAGGGCTGAATCCCTTATGTCTTCACATAACAGTGTTCTCACGCTTCCGTTTCCTCATTTGTAATTTAGTGCGGTGCGAGCGCTGTAACGCGAAATCAGAATGGAGCAGCTGTGCCCCAGGTGGAGCGGTCGAGGGTGCGGTAGCCGATGGCTTCGCGGATGTGGTCGGGGTGTATCTCGGGGCTTCCGGCGAGGTCGGCGATGGTGCGCGCTACTTTGAGAATGCGGTCGTAGGCGCGGGCCGACATGTCGTATTTCTTCATGGCGGCGCTGAGAATCCTCATGCAGTCGTCGTCGAGAACACACCATTTGGCTGTCTGGCGCGAGTTCATCTGGGCATTGCAGTGGATGCCGTTCTCGTCCTTGAAACGGGCAGCCTGTACAGTACGGGCGGCTATGACACGCTTCCGTATGTCGGCGCTCGATTCGCCGTCGGGAAGCGATGAAAGTTTCTCGAAAGGTACCGGAAGAATCTCGACCTGCAGGTCTATGCGGTCCATCAGCGGTCCCGAGATGCGTCCTGCGTATTTCCGGATATCACCGGCGCTGCATGTGCAGGGCTTAGTGGGGTGGTTGTAGTATCCGCAGGGGCACGGGTTCATGGATGCCACAAGCATGAATCCGGCAGGGTAGTCGACCTGATATTTAGCCCTTGAGACACTGATATGCCTGTCTTCGAGGGGCTGACGCAGTACTTCGAGGACGGAGCGCGGAAATTCGGGAAATTCGTCGAGGAAGAGGACACCGTTGTGTGCCAGGGATATCTCTCCCGGCATGGGGTTAGCACCTCCTCCGACCATGGCGACGGGCGAGACAGTGTGATGGGGCGAGCGGAATGGCCGCACGGCCATGAGGTGAGATCCACGACCCAGTTTTCCGGCCACGGAGTGTATTTTCGTCGTCTCAAGCGCCTCGGCGAGTCCAAGCGGTGGCAGTATGGAGGGCAGTCGCTTGGCCATCATGCTCTTACCTGACCCCGGAGGGCCGACAAGGAGTATGTTGTGACCGCCTGCGCTGGCTACTTCGAAAGCACGTTTGACATTTTCCTGTCCTTTGACATCGCGGAAGTCGTAGTCGAATCTGCCGAGTTCGGAAGCGAAGACCGTACGGGTGTCGACTATAGTCGGAGCCGTAGACGATGCCCCGCTCAGGAAATCGGCAACTTCGCGAAGGTTTTCCATGCCGTAGACTTCAAGATTGTTGACCACGGCAGCCTCGGTAGCATTGGCTGCAGGCACTATCATGCCTTTGAAGCCGGCGGCACGAGCCGCTATCGCCATGGGAAGCACGCCTTTGATCGGCAGAAGCGAGCCGTCGAGACTCAGCTCGCCCATAATCATGTATTTCTCGGGTTCATGTGCTTCTATGACACCTGATGCGATGAGCATGGCGACGGCAATAGGAAGGTCATAGGCAGCACCTTCTTTGCGGACATCGGCTGGCGAAAGATTGATGACAGTACGGGAGCGCGGGACGCTGTAGCCGCTCTGTTTGAGAGCGGCCTGGACTCGCTCATGGCTTTCTTTGACGGCTGTATCCGGCAGTCCGACGATTGTGTACTGAAGGCCGCGTTCGACGACGGTCTCTACCGTTACGATAATAGCGTCGATGCCTTGTACGGCAGCGGCAAAGAGTTTTACGAGCATTGTGTTCAGTGTTGTTTTAAGATACTGTCTGTGAACTGTTCCAGACTTTTTACGGATTTAGTGCGGATGAGCTGTAGGCCCGCGGAGTCGCATACGATGAAATATGGTGTTGAAGGTATGCCGAGGCGGTCGATACCGACACTCGACAGTGCTCCCGGAGTCCATGCTCGTTCCCATTCGGAGCTGTCTTTGCGGGCCTCGAAGCTCCAGACGCTCTTCTCGGGTTCCGTCGATATATCGATGATGGCAAGCTTTTTTTTCGTTTTGGGATATATGCGCTTGAGGAGGGGATTGACGGTCTCTTTGTGCGATGTGCGCCCGCTGTCGAAGCTGAGTAGAGAGTAGGGTGATCCGGATGCGCGGAAGGTGCGTATGCTGTCGTCGAGATCTACATATTTGAAAGGCAGCACTTTCTCGTCGACGGTCTCGGCTACGAGACGTTGCAGAAGATAGTTGTAACCGTCTGTGATAGCCGACGGACGTGCCTGCGGCGTGATGGTCGATAGCAGTGAGTCGGCCATGGCCGGGTCGGAGGCCGAGTCATAGCTGGTTGTCAGCAGGAGCGTTGAGACAATGTTGTCGGGATGCGCGAGGATGTAGTCTGCAATGACTTTGTTTGCCTCTTCCCCTCCGTTTTTGAGAACTTCGGCGTTGGTGCGGAGCATGTCGCTCCATTCCTCGCTGATGTCGTTGCCCTGGACTTCGATTGCATATGGGTTACCTCTGACAAGCTTGCACTCTATCGTCTGGCCGTTGCCGACGTAGAGGCGTCCCATCGGGGTATAGTCATAGTCGAGGATTTCGACAATGGTAGGCTGGCGCGACTTGCCGAAGAACTCGAATTTGCCTTCGCGGGCCGCAGTGATGAGGGTATGGTATGTGCCGTCGGCATAGTATCCTACACGCATATTCAGGGTCGGTTTGCCTTCTACGGTACCATTGACGCGGAACTGTTCGGTGTCGGTGCAGCCGGCCAGCAGCATACACATGGCTAAGAGTGGGATGAGGAGTCTGTTCATGGTATCAATAGTCGCTGAAGAGTTTTGGCCTGATGAGGAGGCCTACACGAACCTGGGAATGGAATTTGTTGTATTCCAGAAGCCCTTCGCCATATCCGTTGTAGAACTGGAGGTAGAGGAACTGGTTGTCTCTTTTGAAAATGCGGAATGCGAGATCGACTATGACGTTGGCATTGAGGTTCCATCCCTTGCGTTTGACTACCGTTATACCGCCCGTAAAGCGTCGGTTGTCGCTGACAATCTGTGTGCCGACCTGCCAGAAACCGCAGTAGTCGACGATATCGCGGTTGTTCTCGCCGTCGACAATAGGAACCCATATCTTACCGTGGATCATTAGGTTCTTGGTGACGAATACATTGGCTGCGAGCGCCACGCGGTTCCATGAACGGCTCTGGATGCTGTCGCGGCCGTTGCTCTCATGCTCTATAAGGAAGGTAAGCTTCCCGATATATCTGTTTTTGACGAACAGGGGCTTGGTGAGGCCTATGCCGGGATTGAAATTCAGGTCGGTCATAGGCATTGAGTTCTGGAGCACGTTCCAGAAACATTTCTGTGTGTAGAATAGATAGAGGTACGTGCCCCAGGGTAGGGTGCTTCGCGTGAGGCGCTGCGCAATTGATACCTGGAACTTGATGTTTGTGTTCTCTTTCGTCGGCCTGGGGCCTACCGAAGGGCCGAAAATGAAGTAGTTGTCCTTGTAGAGGCCGAAATAGGGTTGGTCTGAGAAGTCCCGTTTAATGCTGTCTTCGGGCAGGGTCACGCCTCCGCCCGTGACGAGAATCTGGGCATGGAGCGAGCAACAGATTAGACTTGTAAGGATAAGGACTGCTATACGTCGCATACTGAATTTCTTAATAAGTATGCAAAAATAGTTATTTTTCCTCTATTTCCGTATATAACTTTTCGATGACCATCGAGGCGAGAGTCAACCCGAAGACGGCAGTTGTGTGTGCGAATGTGCCGTTTACGCCTTTAGGACCGCCTGCGCGATGTTCGAGCCGTTCGGGGCTGTAGACGCATCGGAATTTTCGGACAGGAAATACTCCTTTTCGACGAAAATAAGTCCTGAGAGCCCGGGCCAGCGGACAGCCTTCGACTTTCCAGAATTCGGAGGTACGCACCTTGTCGGGGTGCATTTTTCTTGCGGCACCCATCGAGGAGAAGAATGCTGTCCGTGGGGCTGTTGAGGGATTTGTGCAGCGCAGTATTAGGTCGGCTTTGTCGTCAAGAGAATCGATAGCGTCGATGATGAAGTCGTAGTCCTCGATATGGAAGCTTGCGGCGTTTTCTGCCGAGTAGGAACAGGGCATGGCGGTGATGACAGCTTCGGGGTTGATGTCGCGGAGCCGTTCGGCGATAACCTCGACTTTGAGCCGTCCGATGGTGCTGTGGAGAGCCGGCATCTGGCGGTTGATATTCGACGGAGCTACTCGGTCCGGGTCGACCATCGTGATGGAGTCTATCGCTGAGCGAGCCAGTGATTCGGCGCACCATGAGCCAACGCCGCCTACACCGAAGATGAGTACCTTTGTCGAGCGGAGACGACACATCATATCTCCCCCGGCGAGAAGCGCCGTACGGCCGAAAAAGTCCTGTTCGTCGATTGTCATGCTTTATAATTATCTATGTACTGCACTGCAAAGGTAGTCATTCTCCGTAAACTCTATGGGGCATTTTTGTTAACTTGTTATGTTTGCTAAATTGCTGATATATAGCTGTGTTAACATATTGGATGACATGTGGTAACATTTTGGCTCCGTTAAGTACTGTTAAATCCTGACTTTCGTTGAGCCTTTGCCCTAATTTAGCGGCACAAATCGCAAGGAATCGTACCTGCGATTGTAATAGCGCTATATTTGAAAAATAAACTCAACCTTAAGAAAACATGAAGAAATCTCTACTTACGTTTGCTCTCGGGGCCGCCTCATTGCTGGCTTCGGCAGCTCCTGTCACTGTATGGGAAGGTACCTGCGACCTCGACTGGAGCGGTGAGGAACACCAGATTCAGCTTGCAGCCTCGAAGTTCTCGGGTGTTAAGAGCACTGCCGGTTTTATCTTCGACTACACAATTATCGATGAGAACGAATATACATCCCTCAAGATGGTGACTCCCGAGTGGGGCGATTTCACCACCGATTTCGGCGAGGCCGACGCAGTGCCTAAAGGCAGCACACAGACCGTACGTTTTGTCGCAGCTTCCGACGTTACCCTCATGAAGGCAAAAGGCATGCTCGTGTTCGGACATAATCTGCGCCTGACAAAGATCAGCTACGACAACGATGCCGTGCGTCCCGACCCCAAGATTCTCTTCGAAGGCACATGGACTGTCGATGGCAATTCGGACGGTATGACAATTCCTATCCGCAACCTTACCAAGGCTGGCATCGCTCCCGGCAAGGGCATCACCGTGCACTGCACGCGTATCGCCGACAATCCCAACGCATACTGCAACTTCCTCTGGCAGGGTTCGGACTATGTATGGAATCAGTTCACCCCGGCCCCAAATGTCTATGAGTTCTACAACAAGAGCTACACTGTAGAAGTTTCCGCTCCTATGATGGCCCAGCTGAATCCCGACAAGAGCCTTATCGTACAGGTGGGCTATATGGTAGTCACCAAGATAGAAGTTGTTGATACATTCGAAAAACCGGCTACCCCGATGAACAATATGTTCGACTTCAGCAAGCCCGATACATTCGTTCCCTCTTTTGCATACAACCGTGGCAAATACGAAGCCGACAATGTAGAATATTCACTCAACGGTGGCCGTGCCAAGCTCACATTCCCCAAATTCTTCGCGCAGTACAATGCTCTGTATGCATCCAAGATCGACCAGGAATGGGAGGTAAGCTCCACCGGCGACAACTGCATAGTCCGAATCGAAGTGGCTTATGAGCAGAACATGAACGACCTTACATTTAATGTGATGAGTGCGACGGAAGGTTCCTTTACTTCGCCCAATGTCTGGGAAGCCGGTTCGGACAACTGCGGTGATGTTATCCTGAAATTCCCCGCAGGGACCAATGGCAACCTCCTCTTTTCGACAATCAACGTAGTAACCCTCGCCGGTACACCTGTCTATAACGATCAGCTGACAAGCGGCATCGACGACATTACTGTCGACGGTGGAAACGCCCCGGTAGAGTACTATAACCTCCAGGGAATCCGCGTCGATAACCCCGCAGGCGGTATGTTCATCGTTAAGCAGGGCGACAAAGTCTCCAAACAATACATCCGCTGAAAATACGGTATATAATATATTAATAGTCGGGGAGCCGTGTCTGTATAAGGCACGGCTCCTTTCGTATCTTTAAGGTCGGTAATTTCTGCCGGATGGAGTTAAGTTATGTTAAGGCATGTAACGATACAGATAATGTTGCGTCATATCATTGTTATGACACGTTTCCAATCCATTTTCATCGCAGCATTATGCTTTGCTATGCCAGTGGTGGCATATTCCAGAGATTATCACATAAGGGCAGCTGCCGTTGATTCGGTAGGGCAGCCCGAAAGCTTCGTCACATGGCGTATTTTCGCACTCCCGGATACTATACGACCCGTCCGGGGCGCGGTGACAGATGACAGCGGTATTGTCAGCGCGGTCCTTGACAAGCCCGGCGACTACCGTATGGATCTTGTCGGAATGGAGACCCGTGGCGTGAGCCGCATCTTCTCTTTAGCGGAAGACAGCACCGATATTGACCTTGGTGAAATTCTCCTCTCTCCAGCCCAAAATCAGCTTTCCGAAATCACCGTTACAGCCCAGCGCCCTCTCGTAGTCAAGGAAATCGACCGTATCGGATATGATGTCAAAGCAGATGCCGAGGCCCCTACGTCGACCTTGTCCGAAATCCTCCGAAAAGTACCTATGGTGACGGTCGAGGACGACGGAACCATCCGCGTCAACGGTCAGACTGATTTCAAAATCTATAAGAACGGCCGTCCAAACAGCGCTTTCACAAACAATGCCAAGGATATCTTCAAGGCTATCCCGGCATCGAGTATCAAGAAGATCGAGGTCATCACCGACCCGGGAGCACGGGAGGATGCCGAAGGTGTCGGTTCTATCCTCAATATCGTGACTGATTCCGAGTCGACACTGAAAGGCGTTACTGGCAGTATTTCGGTCGGTGTTTCGACCAACAACTATGTGCCTTCTCCAAACGGCTATATTTCGACCCAGGTCGGGAAACTGACCGTCTCGGCCAATGGCGGTTATTACAGCTACAATAAGCGTAGCTCCGAGTCACGTTCGGAGACGAACGGCACCTACCAGAGCACCGGAAATCAGCTCTATTCTTCGTCGTATAATACCGGAAAGGGACACGGAGGATATGGCGGCCTTGAGGCAAGTTTCGACCTCGACACTCTCAATCTCTTCACTCTCGAGGCTAACTTCTATAAAAACGGTTCTGAGTCTTTTTCGGACGGTGAGAACAGTCTTTCCGGGGCGGACGGAAACACTGTCTACCGTTTCCTTTCGAACAGTCATTCGCCGATGAGCTCGTTCACGATGTACTCCGGCTCCTTCAACTATCAGCGCAGCACACGCAAGAAGGGCGAGACAATCACTCTCTCCTACCAGGCATCGGGAAACCGCTCGACCAGCGATAGCGAGACACGATATACGGAACTCGTCAATCCGCCCATGGACTATACCGGCATCAATAGCAATTCAAAGCTCAATTTCATAGAGCATACCGTACAGCTCGACTGGATGCGTCCTCTGACCGAACGTATGAAGCTTGACGTCGGAGGAAAATTCATCCGGCGAAACAATCATTCTAAAAGCTCACGTAGCTATCTGGGGACAAGCAGAGACACTAAAGACGACTTTGTGCACCGTACTACTATCGGAGCCTTCTACGCCGATTACAGAGCCTCTTTCGGGCGTTTTGACGCTCGTGCCGGTCTGCGTTACGAGTTCTCACGCCTTGCTGCAGAATACCGTCTCGGAGATGAGCGGAAATTCGGTTCGAATCTCAGCGACTGGGCACCGAATGTGGCCGTCGACTGGCGTATCGATGATTTCAACACCCTCAAACTTTCGTACAACCGCCGTATCTCACGCCCGGGTATATATGACCTCGACCCGACAGTCAACGAGACACCGACTTCTACTTCGCAGGGCAATCCCGACCTCAAGAGCTCGACATCGAACAGCATTAATCTCAACTACAGCCTAATCAAGGCAAAATTCAATATGGACGCAAGCCTTATCTATCGTTCCAGCAATGACCAGATAGGCCAGATTGTCGACGTTGTCGACGAGCACATGTACAGCTCCCGGGGAAACATCAATCATTTCCGTTCCTATGAATTCAGTCTCTTTGTCCAGTGGTCGCCGTTCTCGAAGACTTCTGTCATGATGAATCTGTGGGGAGGCTATAACCAATACAAATTCATACAGGAAAAACTCACCAAGGGCCGTTTCACGGTCAGCCCTTATATCAATATAACCCAGCGGCTGCCCTGGAAGCTTCAGCTGCGTGGCTATGCTTTCTACTGGGGCGGATATCTGGGCAGTGTCTACAACTATATGTCGAGGCCGCTGTCGGCGATGAACTACGGGCTGTCTGTCCAGCGCTCCTTCCTCAAGGACGACAGGCTTACTGTACAGATCGGGACCCAGAATCCTTTCGGACCAAGTTCTTCCGTGTCCAGGAATTACAGCATCAACTCCGACTACCTGAGCGAGACGCTTTCGCACTCTTACCATCGCCAGAGCGTGTCGCTCCGAATCAGCTATCGTTTCGGTTCGCTCAAGGCTTACGTCAAAAAAACGGCAGCCTCCATATCGAACGACGATGTCAGCAGTGGCTCTTCCTCTTCCGGCCAGCAGGGAGGAGGCGGTGAGTGATTTTTGAGCCTTCGACATTCCATTTTTCTCCCACCGGTAGGGTAGGGGAGTGCAAAGATTCGATTCTCAAAGCATCTAAATAGGACTTAAATTTCAAGTACATAGGAAAATAGATCTAATAATTGATGATTATGATTCCCGACAATCTGTGAGGCTTGTGAAAGTCGATGGTTTTGTCGGGAATTATGTGTATATTTGCATTTCAATTAATGCACTATGATGCCCGCCTTTCAGTGGTTTTGCTCGGGCGTAGAGCTTCCCGGGCTTGATTATCAGCGACTTGAGCTATGGATTGCGCAGGTTGCAAAGAGTCATAACAAATTGGCTCATACGCTGAATTATATCTTTTGTAACGACGAAGAGATTCTAAGGGTGAACCGTGAGTTCCTCCAGCACGATTACTACACGGATATCATCACCTTCGATACCTGTACGGCCGGTCTGCTCCGTGGCGATATTTTCATTTCACTCGACACAGTGGCCTCCAATGCCGAACTCGTGGGCGCGACCTACGACCGTGAGCTTCTTCGTGTCATCATTCACGGCGTGCTTCATCTGTGCGGCATCAACGACAAGGGTCCCGGGGAGCGTGAGATTATGGAAGCTGCCGAGGACGCGGCTCTCGCGATGTGGGATGCCATGGATTCTAATCATTAATTCTTCTACTGACGTGACTTTCGACTTCGATGTTATTGTGGTCGGTGCCGGACATGCCGGATGCGAAGCTGCCCATGCGGCAGCTAAGATCGGCGCGCATACGCTGCTGATCACAATGGATATGAACAAGATTGCCCAGATGAGCTGCAATCCTGCGGTAGGCGGCATTGCAAAGGGGCAGATAGTACGTGAGATCGATGCGCTCGGAGGTATGATGGGTATCGTCACCGACCGTTCCTCGATACAGTTCCGCATGTTGAACCGCAGCAAAGGGCCGGCCATGTGGAGCCCAAGGTCGCAGGCCGATAGAAATAAGTTTTCGGCCAACTGGCGCGAGATTCTCGAAAATACGGATAAGTTGTCGATGTGGCAGGGAAGTGTCGACCGTCTTCTTTTCGACGAAGATGGCTCGCTTGCCGGTGTGGCTACAGCCGAAGGCGCAGAATTTCGTGCGCGCAAGGTCGTACTCACAAACGGTACATTTCTCAACGGCCTCATGCACATCGGACGTGTTTCGTTCGCAGGGGGACGTATCTCCGAGCCTGCGGCACATGGACTGACCGAACAGCTTGTGCAGCTCGGTTTTCGTGCCGCCAGAATGAAAACGGGTACGCCCGTTCGTCTCGATGGCCGAACAATCGATTTTTCCAAAGCAACGCCACAGCCCGGCGACATGGATTTTCATCATTTCTCCTATCTGCCTGACGTACATTCCACCCTTAAGCAGAGAGAATGTTATACGGTCTTCACAAATGAGGAAACATGTGAGATTCTGCGGCGCGGGCTCCCAGATTCGCCACTCTACAACGGCCAGATACAGTCTATCGGTCCCCGTTATTGTCCCTCGATAGAGACAAAGATAGTCACGTTTGCCGACAAGACGGTCCATCAGCTTTTCCTCGAGCCTGAAGGCGAGACAACGACGGAGTTCTATGTCAACGGTTTCTCCTCGTCCATGCCGATGCACATACAGATAGAAGCTCTTTCGACAGTCCCCGCTCTTGCCGATGCCCAGCTGTTCAGGCCCGGGTATGCGATAGAATACGATTTCTTCGATCCTACTCAGCTTCATCATACACTTGAAACACGCATCATTCCCAGCCTTTATTTTGCCGGACAGATTAACGGCACGACAGGCTACGAGGAGGCCGCGGGTCAGGGATTGGTAGCCGGTGCTAATGCCGCGCTGAGTTTCCTCGGCAGGGAACCGATGATTCTTGGCCGCGACCAGGCCTATATCGGAGTGCTCATCGACGACCTCGTCAACAAGGGAGTCGACGAACCGTACCGTATGTTCACCAGCAGGGCAGAGTACCGCATCCTCCTTCGCCAGGATGATGCCGACATGCGACTCACTTCCCTCGGTCATTCTATCGGTCTTGCCGACGACCGCCGTTACGAACTCATGGTTTCCAAGAGGGCGTTCCGCGACGAACTGATGAGCCTTGCCGAGAATCTTTCGGTAAAGCCTGCCGAAGTCGGTGAACTTCTCGTTTCGAAGGATTCTGCGCCCTTGAAGCAGGGCGTGAAGCTTAAGGATCTTATCCAGCGTCCCCAGCTGACCATCGCTGACCTTGCTGAGTGTATAAAGCCTCTTGCCGAACTTATATCGTCCTTCCCTTCCGACCGCCGTGAGGAAATAGTTGAGGCAGCCGAAGTACTCATCAAATACGAAGGCTACATCGCCCGTGAGCAGGCTATCGCCAACAAGCTCCATAAGCTCGAGGATATCCCTCTGCCTGAGGATATCGACTACGACTCCCTCCTTTCGATATCTACCGAAGGACGGCAGAAACTGAATCGTCACAAGCCTCCCACGATTGGCTCAGCATCTCGTATTCCGGGCATCTCTCCGAGCGACGTTAATATCCTCCTGCTTTACGTGGACAGCAAAAGATAATTGTTCCACGTGGAACAACCGAACACCCAAATTATAGAAAATCAATATCTTAAATACGAATCGACATGGAATACATCAAATCAAAAATTCGCGACGTCGTCGACTTCCCTTCCAAGGGCATCCTCTTCAAGGACCTGACGACAGCGTTCAAGGATCCTCGAGCCCTCCATATAATAGGCTGGGATCTCTCGCAGCTCTACCGCCACAAAGGCGTAACCAAGGTTGTCGGCATCGAGAGCCGCGGCTTCATCGGCGGCTCCATCCTCGCCTTCGAACTCGGAGCCGGTTTCGTACCATGCCGTAAGCCCGGAAAACTGCCGGCCGATACCATCCGTCAGGAATATGACAAGGAATATGGCAAAGACATCCTGGAAATCCACCGAGATGCCATCACTCCCGACGATATCGTCGTTATCCACGACGACGTGCTCGCCACGGGCGGAACCATGGCAGCGGCATACAATCTCGTCAAGAGCCTTAATCCGAAAAAAATCTATATCAGCTTCATCATCGAGCTGAGCGCGCTCCAGGGCCGTAAGAATCTACCCGAAGAAGCCGAGGTTACATCCCTGATAAGCTATTAAGCTTTTAATTTGCACGTAGTGAAAAAATTTCGTACCTTTGCGGTATCATAATGCGATTCCGCAATAGGAGAGATGGCAGAGTGGTCGATTGCGGCGGTCTTGAAAACCGTTGAGGGTCACACCTCCGGGGGTTCGAATCCCTCTCTCTCCGCCAACAACAAAGATAAAACCGCTGTAAGTCAACGACTTGCGGCGGTTTTAATTTTATATACATACAAAAACACATACAAATTGCCGGACAATCCCAGCCCCATACAAATGCGTCTGTATCATGGAAAATCAAAAGGAGGGAAGATAATATTGTGAGCTATCATAAAGAATAATAAAGTTTCCAAGTCAAAGGAGTTTCCAAAACGTTAACCCCTTTTATTTTGTCCTCCCTGTTTGAGATGGCAATCGGTCAGCTGAAATGACATCATTCCGCATGTGCGAGTACCGTTTTTAGGTGCCGATTGCTTGATTTTAACAATCTCTCTTAAAAGATTGGGGTGCCGAGAGCCGATATTCTTTGAATGAGGAAGTTGCGCGCTACTTTTGTGGCGTCGACAAAAATTATCACCCGGCTTCAGGTACCGGAAGCCACAACACTTCTCATCTCAATGAATATTTCAGACCTTTTACAGAAACCCTTGTGGCAAATGACAGGCGAGGAATTTATGTTCCTCTCCAAAACCGCCTCTCAAAATGATGAGGCGAAGAATCACGACACACCGTCTCAGCCAACCTCTGAGAAGAAATATGTCTACGGCATTGACGGCATCGCTGAGATTTTCGGATGCAGCCGCCCCACTGCCTCGCGCATCAAGAAAAGCGGCAGGATTACTGCCGCAATCCGTCAGATCGGGCGCAAGATAGTGGTGGATGTTGAACTTGCCCTTTCCCTTGCAGGGCAGAAGAAGGAGGCTTGCAGATGGACACGATGAATAACCCCCTTATCAGCTTCAACGCTGAGGCAGAGAACGGAGGCAGCCACCAGGCGGCAGACCCAGCGAAAATGCGTTATGAGAGGATGTGCAATGAAGCGCAACTCGACATCGACAAGGAGGTGCCACCGCCGCCGGTTGCCATTTATATCGGTGATTCTCCTGCTTGCACCTTTGGTAATTTCAGTGCCTCAATCGGAAAGCCCAAGGGCAAGAAGACTTTCAACGTTTCGGCGATGACGGCTGCGGCGATGACCAATTCCACAATCCTGAATTATCGCGGCAGCATGCCTCCGAACCAAAACGGAATCCTCTATTTCGACACTGAGCAGAGCACTTATCATGCGTTCCGTGTTTTCAAGCGCATTGCCACATTGACGCGCAAGAGCAATCAGGAAATCAACGAGAGGATAAAGTATTTCGCCCTGCGCAAGTATTCCGTCGAAGACCGCATCGGCATGATTGACCATAAGATTCGGAATACCCCGGCTGTTGGGCTGGTAATCATCGACGGCATCCGAGACCTGATGCTTGACATCAACAGTCCGCGCGAGGCTACTCTTATAGTCAACTATCTGATGAATTGGACGGAGGAATTCAATCTTCATCTCCACACAGTCATCCACCAGAACAAGGGTGATGAAAACGCGAGAGGGCACATCGGAACCGAAATCAACAACAAATCCGAGACGGTGCTCCGTGTCGAGAAAGACAAGAACGATGATGCCATCAGCACTGTCGAGGCGGTCTATATCCGAGATATCTCTTTCCCTCCATTTGCCTTCAGGATTAACGACGAGGCTTTGCCGGAGCTCATCAAGGACTATGTGCCGACACCCGAAACCAAAGGCAACGAGGCGTGGGATCCGTACCACGACATATCCGAGGATACCCACCGTAGTGCTCTTGATTCGGCCTTCCCCAACCCGGACACATTGCTGCGGCATGGCGAACTCATGGATGCGCTCCGTGACGCATACGCCGACGAGGACATCGAACTCAGCGATTACAAGCTCAAGATTCTGATAACCTTTCTGAAGAACAAACGGATGATCGAGCAGGTGGACAAGGGCAAGAAGAAGGGTAATCCGTACCGCTACCTTCAGGACTTTTACTATTGAAAAAGTTAGTTGGATGAAGCGGGCCTATATATACACGACACCTCACCCAACCAAAATCCGATACGGCAATACCTACAGGTAGAGTTGCCAAACTCGACATCGCCGACTTCCTCTTGGATGCGGCAAGCCGGAATAACCCCATTGTAGGAGCTGCTGACAGAGCCTGTCAGCTTGCTGAAAGTAGGGAGGATTTTAGTAATAAAATTCCGTAGCTTATTATGGCATTTTCGGCCGAAGTCTGCGACCTCTCCCGAAAAAGCCATCAAGCATCGAGCCTCCTCTCGACTCTCTATTGCGATTGATACGGAATTTTATCATAACCAATTTAATTCAAGACTATATGACAACACAATATGCAGTGTGCCACTTGGAACGTGGCGCAGGCAACGATTCGGGAATGTCCTGCCACATCGAGCGCAAGACAGCCGACGGCAAACCGCACATCCCCGACAACGCTGACGAGAGCAGAACACCCCTCAACCGTGAGCTTATCACCTTCCCCGAAGGCGTTCAAAACCGCACACAAGCGATTCAGCACCGTATTGAGACCGCCGGACTTCAAAGAAAAGTCGGCAAGAACCAGACACGTGCCATCCGTGTGCTTCTGACGGGCACGCATGAGCAGATGATGGCTCTTGCCAACGGCGGTCGCCTTGATGACTGGTGCCGGGCAAATATCAAGTGGCTGCATGATACCTTCGGCAAGGATAATCTTGTGTCATGTGTGCTTCACTTGGATGAGAAGACTCCCCATCTTCATGCAACGGTTGTCCCTATTGTAACGGCACCACGCACACGCCGTAAGCGCGAGGGCGAGCAGAAGTACAAGGAAAAGACCCCGGCATCGAGGCTATGCGCCAATGAGCTGATGACACGTGGCAAGCTCCGGCAATATCAGGACACATACGCGCAGGCGATGGCAGGATTCGGATTGAAACGCGGTGTCGTGGCGAGTGGTGCAAAACATCAGACGCAACAGCAATATAACCGTCAGCAAGCACTCGAACTTCAGTCAGACATCGAAAGATTGACAGCAGAAATTGAGAAACTTGCAGCCGAAAAGGAGAAGGTCGAGAAAGGAGCGAAGGACGGCAAGAACCGTATCTTGTCTTGGCTCGGAACCGGGGAACTACCGAAACTGGAGAAGGAAGTTGCAGACAAGGACAGTCAGATTGCCGCATTACAAAAGCAGCTCTCCGAGATGCAGAAGCGGCACGATGATCTGAAAGCCAACTTGCTCCGTGAACACAATTCTTACCAGAAAGAAATCGACGTGGCGAGCAAACGAGTTGCTGAATGGGAGAGTCGTTATAATGCCGAACACAATCTGGCAAAGAAGTTGCACCGCCTGGCATACCCCGAACGTTACCGCCTGTCATCAGGAGCGGAGCTTGTCAGCGGCTGGATTCCCAACCGTATGTATCCCAGTCTGTCAATCACGACGCTGTTTCATGGCAACGAGTTCAAGAATACCTCTTACGATCTTCCCCAGAATCTTCTCGACAAGTACGACAGCGGCGCGTTGACTCTACATGAATTGGTCAACGAGCTATTTGAGCCGTGGGAGCAGGTTGATGAATCACAGCACAGTCTTCTCGCCGTTGCACTCCAGACGGCAGCTGGAGGAATCCCGACGCTCCATGTCGGCACTGGCGCAGGCGGTTCATCTTTCGATTTGCCTTGGAATGATAATGACAAGGATAAATACCAAAGGCAGAAATCCCAAGGTCGGAGATAAAGCATCGTCACACACTCAACGAGGTTGGCGATGTGGCGGAAGGTAGGGATGATTGGAAGATTGAGAGAGGCGAAGTGGGAAGTCTCTCTAAATTAATTTAGTACCTCAGTTGGTAGATTCTCGCAAGACTTAGTTACTAATGAACGACCGTGTTTGTCAGCCGGGGTAAAGCGACAATAACATGCTTCCTTTCTCAACAGGCGCACGATACGCGAGCCGTCCTCGTTGAGAATAAGCACCGACACGGCGAAGCCGAAGTGCTTGAAGTCCTGACAGATGCCGAGGAAGTATGCGGCGAGGTCGTTGTCAAGGAGGAAGTCTTCGACAGCCGACTTGACCGAGGCGGAGGCTTCGACTATGCAGTATTGCAGCCCCGAACCGTAGCAGACCTCGGCGTTGAAGCACTGGCAGGTTGCCAGAGTTTCATCTTTCTCGACGAATGCGAGCAAGTCGAAAGGCATCTGATTGTCGCCGCCCCACGGAACGTATGAAAGAGTATCGTCTACGATGGTCGGCACGATGTCAACATCCTCGCGGAACACTGACGCGGAATTGACAGTAAACGCGGCACGAGCCTCGAAGCCCGGAAGCGTTTCGACAGAGTTAAAATTGAGTTCGGAAAAAGAAAAGTCCATAATTTGCTGTGATTTTCAGCGAAGTTATGGACTATATGAGGTGCGCGAAAAGACGCGATGAATTGACTTAGTCCGGATTTGATTTTCGTTGTTTTACGTCTCGCACAACCATTACGATACCAATAGCAACGAGAAGCAAAATGCCCAAAGATTTTATAATGTAGGTTGTACTTAGAAAATCATCGTCTTTAGAAAGTAATCTGAGGACGGCTGCTGCGCAGATAATTACAACGTATTTAAGGTACTGCATTACTTTAAGTTTAGTTTGAGCGCAAAGTTCCTCTTTCTCCGTAGAACTTTGGCTGTTTTATTATATTAGACGCACAAATTAAGCAAAAGTTACAACCCTGTGCAAATTATTACAAAAATACTTCGAGGTCGTTCACGCGGAAGATACAGCAGTCGCGTATCTTGCGGCACTCGCCGGAGGAAAGTATCTTGACATTCCGCCAGCCGCCGTAGAACGAGTAACGCAAAGAAATGACGTTACGCAGTTCCAGGATAGAGCCGTCGGATTTCCATTCGGAAATATCGACAGGATCGCCGGAGTTGAGCATGGTGCGGGCGGTGGATATGTGTATCGAGCGAGCCATCAGGTGTAAGTGGGATTGAACTTGTCGTTGAATATACCGGATGTAAGCGGAGAGTCCCTGAGCGGACGGTTGGCCGAGTATCACCAGGTGAACTTTACCTTGTTGAGTTTTTCGTCGGTGTTATATTTCTCCTTTCATGATGATTTCGAGGACTTCGTTGAGTTTGTTGGTGGGGAGGCGTTTGATGTACTCTGCGCGAGCATCGAAGTTGCCCCGGAGGTGAGCGAGGACAGCAAGATGGGCATTTACAGAGGCAGTATCACCTTCGAAGATTTCAAGATACGCTTCCTGAGTAGGCAGACCGAGCCGAATACGTTCATTGTCGGTGATGGTATGATCAAAAACAGTCTCAACTCCTGATTGGGTGTTCTCGTTGAGGATACTCATCTTCTCCCTCTTGCTTTCATCATCGAACTTCACATACTTCATCATCATGTCGGCGGTAGTATGACCGGTGACGGCACGAATATCCTCCGGCGACATACCTTTGCGCAGACACATCGTTACGAATGTACGTCGTGCCACATGCGAAGTCAACAGCTCATACTTCGGACGCACTTCTCGCATCTTGGTGCGTCCGCTCTGCTTTTCTGTAATCCAGTCTCCCGTCATACCGGCAAGTTTGCCAACCTCTTTCAGGTGAGAGTTGTATTTCTGATTGGATATGGTCGGGAATATTCGCGGATCATCTTCATCAGGAGCCTTTGGATATTTGGCAAGTATTCGCAAGGCTTCATTTGCTAAAGCAAATCTTTGGCGATGATTAGTCTTTTTGGCAACTACATCAAGTATATCGCCGTTGATATTCGACCATCTCAGCGCAATGACATCCGAAAATCGAAGACCTGTATAACATGCAAATACAAAGATATCCCTCACTCTGTCAATGGCAGCACGGGAAGTCGGAAAAGTCTGAATTGCTGCAAGTTCTTCTTCGCTCAACGCATAGAGGTTAATAGTGCTGTCCGATTTAGTCTCGTCGCGGAACCTCTGTGAATACGACTGATATGCCATATTCTTATTATAGCCTCTCTTTGTCGCCCAATTAAAGAATGTTTTAATGTCCTTCATGGACTTATAGCAATAATTGTTCGATAACCCCTTGTTAACCAGAAACAATTCAAACCGTGCAAGCAAATCATCGTTGACATCTTCAAAATACAGTGTCACTTTAAACTCGCTTAGATGCCGAAGCATGGTTTTGTGTTTAGTCAGCGTCCCCTTCGTCCACAGAGCGGTGGCCGGAGATGTTTTAAGTTCATTTTCCCTTTCATTAATCAGAATTTGATAGACTTGGGCAACCGTCAGCCTTGTTGACTTCTCCTCATTGAGTATCCGTTTTAGCTCATCCCGGACTGTTGTGGGTGTGACTTCTTCCTCTCGAAGTTCAAGCTGCGCGAAAGCATCATCAACAGCAGATGCAATTTTCACAAGCCGTTGGTTGATATCCGCCGCTGAAACATCGTCGGAATTGAAGTTATTACGCTTCACCCTCTGAGCCTTTTCATCCCACTTTGCAAGGGCAATACGGTATCCGGAATAATACCATATACGCTTGCCGCCAAAGGTAATGTCGGCGTTGATAGGCAACTCTTCGGGAAGATTGCCGTTTTTATCCTTGCGCTTCTCCAATCGGAAGCTGACGCGATGCTTGTATTTATCCATGAGAGAGATTTTTTGTATGAGAGGATGATACTTTGATTTTCACATACAAAATTACATACAAAAATCGGTTTAATCAAGGAAATTCAAAGATATTTTATTTTGCGCCAAATCTAAATACCACGCTAATTATTAGACTATTACATTAACATTCTTTACTTGCGCGATTGCTTATTTTACAATAGTTTCATATCCCTCTCTCTCCGCTAAGCAAAAGCAGCCTTTTCGAGGCTGCTTTTTTTGTGAATGAGAGGGTGTGGGCCCAAGGTTCGATATCGCGCAGCGCTTGCTTAGCGCAGCGGAGCACGTGCCGTCGAAGTCGAATATGATGTTTCTGCGTTTTATTTTCCTGAAACTATGGATCGGGTCGAGAGATAGTAAATGAAAATCAGCAATGTTGTCAGGGTCTCTGAGACCGGCATCGCAAGCCATATGCCGCTGTCGCCCACAATCATCGGCAAGAGATAGAAGGCAGGGACTAGGATCAGTAAACCTCGCAGCAAGGCGAAAGTTGTCGCGGCACCGATTCTTTCGAGGCTCTGGTAATAGCCGATGGCGGTCAGGTTCACAATAAAGCAGATAAATCCAAGCGAGAAAAGCGGAAGTCCCGTCACGGCGATTTTTGCGGCGCCATTGTCAAGCGGGAGGAACAGCCCCACCAACCAGTGTGGAAAGGAATAAAATATCACAGTTACGACGATACCGCACATAAAGGCTGTTTTCAAAGCTATCTTTTCGGTCAGCGACACTCGTTTGTACAGATTAATACCGAAATTGTAGCTTAGGATAGGCTGAGCTGATTGTGCGATGGCGTTGCCAACCATGAATACAAAAGGAGTATAATAACAAGCTATTCCAAAGGCTCCGACGCCATTGTCACCGAGATATTTCATGAACACCTGATTGCCTACGAACATCAGTGTCGCAAGCGTGGCCTCGCCAAGCAGGGCCGAGGAACCTATCTTACACTGATAATCGATGTTCCTCATCGACAGCCTCAGGCTTTTGAGAGAAAGCTTTATGGCGATTATGCGCAGCTTCTTAGCCCTGAAAACAATGTAGAAAACGCCCATAATGCCACCGACAGCAGTAGCAACAGTGGCGGCGAGAGCAGCCCCCTCGATTCCGAGCTGAAGAGGGAATATGAAGATCCAGCCTAATATGACCGTCAGCAAAGCCGCAACGATATTGCACCACATGGCGTACTGCGGCGAACCGTCGAGACGGATGATGAACAGCGATACCGACAGCCACATCTGGAATAATATCGAAGGCCCGAACCATAGCAGATAGGTGATAACGAGTGGAGCGAGATGTTCCGATGATCCGAGCAGTTTCGCCGTCTCGTAAGGCCATATCATTATGGCGGCAACGGCAAGTGCGGTAACTATGGTAACGAACCACAGTGCCTGCGTAGCGTTAATCCGGGCTGCCTTCACCTTGTCGTGCGACAGATGAATCGATGCGACAACCGAGCTGCCAATGCCGAGCATAAGGCCGAATCCGGTGAACAGCATCAAAAGCGGAATGCAGATGTTGATGGCAGCGATGCCGTCACTGCCCACACCGTGGCCGACATAGATGCCGTCGATGGCGGTCACGGATGCCATGCTGAGCATACCGAGCAGCGTCGGCACAAAATACTTTCTGAAAAGCGCGGGGATTTTCATCTTCCCCAGGTCGAGCGAGTCTTTCTTCATAGAGGAAATCATTTTTATGGGTTAATAATCAGCCGCAAAAAAATACCGGATAAGACGGCGGTTTTACCCAGTCATCTTCTCCGGCTATGATTGCCTCGATGAGGATTACAAAACTCTTTATCCTGTAATTCTGCTTTTGCGGTGCAAAGTTAGTCCAAATATTCCGAATAGCAAGACATTTGGCGAATGTTGATTTATAAACATTTGATTAGCAGCATTATAATTGTGTGCATTATGGTGTGGTATGATCCAGGACGGGAGCGTTCACTCAAATTTACTTCATTGATATTTCTATATTTGTACCCCACTTGTACTATGATGCTATCATCAATGCTGCACTCATGGAGTTATAACGCTTTCACTTGCTCCTTCGGAGTTGCTTTATAAGCCAGTCCGCAGCGTAGAGGGCGGCTTCGGAGGTATAGGCGCTGAATCCATGGTCTTCACCCGGAATCAGCTTTATGCAGCTATGCTTGTAGCCCTGGTTGTAGCGTTCGCCGTAGGTATAGGGAACGATACGGTCGTGAGTGCCATGAATCACAAGCACAGGCCCGTCATAATTAAATGCCGTCTCATAGATTGGCAGATTGATTGCTGTCTCGATGTATTTTCGACCGAGTTTCAGGCCGCCGAAAGGCAGCTGGATAAAATCTGAAGTCAGGTTCCAGGGGTCGTACACCGCGCCCATCGTGTTGCCTCGCAGTGCATCGTCGCGGAGGACGGCGGCTGGAGCCATAAGGACGAGGCTCTTTATTGTCTTATCTCCCAGTTCGCCGGCCGTCATGCTGGCGACGACTCCGCCCTGCGAGTGTCCCAACAGCGATACGTTCTCGACCCAGGGCTGCTTTTCGGCCCATTTGATGACATCTTTGAGGTCTTCTATTTCGTTGGGAACGGTCATGTCCTGGAACAGGCCTTCGCTTTTGCCATGCCCGTTGAAATCAAAACGCAGGGTGGCAATCCCGTTTTGATACAGGTCGTCTGCGATGTCGTCGAACAGCTCGGAACGGCAGTTGCCGCTGAAGCCATGGCACAGGATCACAAGGGGACTTGTCTCTGCTGTGTCAGGACGCTGAAGCATCGCAAAGAGTCTCCCCTGCGAACCATTCAGTTCGAGGGTATCGGATTGCTGTGCGAATAGCCCGGAGGCGGATAGTATGGCCATAAGGAAAATGAGTATGCGGGTCTTTTGCATGAGGTTTGGTTTTATGAATTCGCCGATTTTGACTGCAAGTGCAAAGATAGGCAATTTTATTTAAGGATACTTGTAATGGGCTTACTCTAAGAATGGTTATAGTTATCGAATGCTTTCTACCCCCAAGTGCATAGAAGGATGTATAAAACGGGGCCTCGGGATGACTGCTGTCTAATTTAGGGAATAAAACGGCAAAATGTGATTGGATGACAGCATTTTGTGTAAGGCCTTCATCTTCACTTATTCGTAATTTTGCGACAAAAAAGAAAGATGAAGAAATACATTCTCTCGCTGGGGCTGGCCTTATTGTCGGTCTCCCCTTTATTTGCTTCCGACGACAACCCCTATGTCGGCACTGCCGATGTGCCCTATGTGCAGCTTAACAACGGCATCCTGATGCCACAGTTCGGACTCGGGACCTTTCTCCAGCCGAACGACTCCGTATGCTACAACTCCGTCAGTACAGCCATCAAGGCCGGATACAGGCATATCGACACAGCCCAGATGTAGATGTACATGAACGAAGAGGGCGTGGGCGCAGGTATATGCCAGAGCGGCGTGCCCCGTCAGGATATATTCCTCGTCGACAAGCTATGGTTTTCCTGCTATCCCTACGACAAGGCAAAGGCGCAGATCGACAAATCGCTCAGGAAACTCGGGACAGACTACATCGACCTTGCAAGCCAGGTAGACACGCCTCCGGCAGTGAACCAGGTCGAGGCCAATGTCTTCAATCAGGAAAGCGAGATGTTTCAGTATCTCAAACCTTTCGGAACCCACATGATGGAATGGGGCCCGCTTGCCGAAGGCAAGAACGGATTCTTCAGCAATCCCGTGCTGACTTCCATCGGCGCGAAATACGGCAAGAGCATGGCACAGGTCGCTCTCCGCTTCCTCCTGTAGCTCGGTATCATAATCATACCCAAATCGACAAAAATCGAGCGTATGCGCCAGAATCTCGACGTGTTCGACTTCTCGCTGTCGGCCGACGACATGGCAGCTATCCGCAAGCTCGATACATGCAAGCCCTTCATCCTTGGCAATCACGAAGACCCGAAAATCGTCCAGTGGTTCATGCAGTTCAAGAATGCCTGAGCCCGGTCTCTTACATAAACAAAGCGGTAGCGGCGCCCCCTTCGCCGCTACCGCTTTCTATTATTTGATTATTCAGCCAGGAGATATGCCTGTGTGGGACGTTATTTGTCGATACAGATTATTTGTCTTACCTTTGCGACTCAACATCTAATACCATCCTAAAGAACATGTCCCGATTTGTCTACGCCCTTGTCATCGCTTTTGTTTCTGGTTATGCTGCTTTAGCAGCCGAGACCGATATTCAGAAAATAGAAAGGCTCAGTGCTGAAGCCGACAGTCTGCACAGCATCGGACGGACGGATTCAGCGGCAATAATCGGGGCCGAGGCTATAAAGGTAGCAGAAGCCGCCGGCTACAATTCTGCGATAGTGTCGACCCATGCTTCGCAGGGTGTCTATCTGCGCTCCCTGGGAAAGGTCGACGAGGCTATGAAAGAATATGATGCGGCCCTCGAAATAGTCACCTCAGGTGCTTTCCGTGATAATCCCGACCAGGAAGCCATAGAATCCATAGCCACGCTGTACATCAATCTATCGGCTGTCAATCTTGATATGCAGCAGAAAGAAGATGCTGTCAGGAATGCCAACATGGCGGCAGAATGGTTCTCTAAGTGTGATGATGCGGCAACAAGAAGTGTAGGTTATGGCGTGGCAGGGTCTGTGCTTACTGCCTGCGGTGATTATGATGGTGCCATTAAATATCAGGTGCTGGCTTATGATGATGCGCTGAAAGCCGATGACCCCGAAGCTGCTTTCCGCGCTGCCGCTTATACGATGCTTATCGCTGACCGACAGGGCGATAAGGTTCTGGCAGAGCAATGGCGTACGAAGTGCGGAGAACTCATGCCGCAGATTGAGTCGATGATGGCCAGGCTGGTCTATTATCAGGCCGAATGCTCCATATGTCTTACAGGAAATAATCCTCGCGGAGCTCTCGTATGGTTCAACAAAATACTGTCGCTTGAGGGCATCGAAAACCTGCCTTTCGTGATGCTGGATTGCTATAACAATATGCATGTAGCCTACGCGGATCTGGACGATTACCAAAATGCTTACAAAACCTTGCTCAAAGGCAGCGATCTGACAAGAGAGCTCTGGGACAAGGATAAGTCGGATGCCTTGCAGGAGCTGACAGTGAAGTATGAGACCAAAGAGAAAGAGCTTGCCCTGGCCAGAAGTGAGGCATCTCGTTCGCTGACGCTTATGTGGTTTTTTGCTGCGCTTGGCGTGCTGCTCGTTGTCGGAATCATATTTGTCGTCTATGTGGGTCGACAGCGCCAGCATCGTTTGAGACAGTACATATCCGGTCTTGAAAACGAACGACGCCGAATGTCGCTCGAACTTCATGACGGTGTGTGCAACGACTTGTTAGCCATAGAGATGCAGATACATAACGGAATTCCAACCGAACAAACCGCTGACATGATAGATACCTGCCGCCAGGCCGTGCGCAGGATTTCGCACGAACTCATGCCGCCGGAGTTCACCTATGCCGACCTCGACGAGGTGCTTCGTTATTTTGTCGACAAGCAGGCTGAAGCGGCCGGAGACAAGATAGAAATGACTTATTCTTCGTGTGCCGAAGGCTCTGACTGGAAGACTGTGCCGGATGCGACGGCTCTCGAAGTCTATCGAATCGTACAGGAGGCTGTAGGCAATGCCGTGAAACATTCAGGGGCCAAGCGCATTGATGTCTCGGCTACGCTCACGGGCAAAGATCTGACTGCCAGTGTCTGTGATGACGGTACATATAAATTCTCCGACAAACGTGGCCTGGGGCTCGAATCCATGCGCCGCCGTGCGCAATCTGTAGGAGGCAACCTCGAAGTCAGAGTAGTTAAAGACTCTGGCACTGAGGTTTTGTTAACCGTTAAAATTCAGTAGACACCCGATAAACTACGGAATTCCGTAATTGACGTGCTTTGCAAGTCTCAATACCTTTGCAAATAATACTTTGTAAAGAAAGACATTGCAATGACGGATAAATCAATCTTTACGCAAATGAATATTGCCGTTGTAGACGACCATGAGCTGATAAGGGAGGGGCTTAACACGGTTCTTCTGAACAATGGTGTCAACAACGTGGATAAATTCAGTTCGGCGACCGAACTGGAGAAAGCCCTGTCGACAGGCAAATCGTACGATTTTTATATCATAGACCTGGAGCTGCCGGATATGGACGGCTTCGTGCTTATCGAGATGCTGCGCGCGCGAAATCCGGTGGCACGTATTATCGTCATAACGGTCCACGACGAGATATGGACATTGCGCAAGCTCCTTGCTCGCGATGTCAACGGAATTATCTATAAATCAGGAGAAGGGTGCGAGATAATGAAGGCTATGGATGAAATACTCCTTGGTCGGAATTATTATTGCGACGGTGTCGAGAAGGCGATGAAAATCGCCGAGGACAGTTCGCTGCATCCCAGCACCCGCGAACTCGAAGTTCTTTATCAGATTGCACAGGGCAAGACCTCGCGCGAGATAGCCGCCGCCTTGTTTGTCAGTGACAACACTGTCGAAGCTCACCGTAAGTCTCTCTTTGCAAAGCTGGGTGCTGTCAATGTCGCCGACCTTATTGTGAAGTCCATAGAAAAAGGATACCTGAAGAAAAGCGGTATCAAACGCTGATTGTCATTTCGTTCCCTTACCAACATCATTATTCCATTTCGTATGCTGAAAAAGTTTATGCTACTGCTCATTGCAGCAGTACTTTCCCTGCCTTTATCTTATGCCGGTAACCGTGCGTACAAAGCCCAGGCAGACACCAGGCTGTACGAAGAAAACAAAGGCTCTTACAAGAAGAAAGCTGAAATTGCCAAGGGCGATACCGTCATGGCGACCGAATATACCCTTGCATTTATAGACTCAATGGGGCAACGCGGCTTCCAATATCTGCCCGTCGAATACAAAGGACAGACCGGCTGGATGCAGAGAAGCGATTTCTATCCCATAAAGCTGGAGGCAGGCGATGTGTTGACCTTCGAATACCAGCATAAGCCGGACAACCGTACTGTCCTTGACCGCAATTTCGTGCCATGGATGGAAAAAGCAATGAACCTTCCTGTAGGTCATAACTACTGGCTGTTGGCAACCTTATGGTGTGTACTTGCTGCCGGCCTTTTCTTCGGACTGACTTATTGGGACAAACTCAGCCGTGTCAGAATCATACTATTAGGTTGCAGCTACCTGGCACTGGTAGCTGCGTCCGGTGCCGAAGTGATGCATGTCCTGGCCTGTTATGACAATGTTATAGATTTTATATATCCCTCCGTTGCCGGCGGTTGGGGAAACTGCATACTGAATTTTCTCCTGATGTCCGTCACGATTGTCGCCCAGGCATTAATCCTCCTGGGCGTATGGTCGGCATCTCTCGATTTCGACTCTTATACCGAATGGAAAAGCTGGCTCGCACTTGTCCCTGTGGGCATCGGGGTGGTATTCCTTGTAATGTTCCTGATTGACTCATTCTCCGACTCTCCGATCGATGGGGAAATCTACTTCTATGTGCTCTGTTTCTTGGGGATTGCCGCCGTGATCGGCATGGTACACTGGTTCGGCAAGCGTCGCTTTGTCGCCGGCATATTTTTTTCTGTCAGCTTTATCGCTGCCGGTCTCGGCCTTACCATAGCCATACCATTGATGAGTCTCTTCCTCATACTTGTGGCTGTTGTCGCCGTAGTGCTGGTGATAGGCTTGGGAGCCCTTCTGGCGATTGGTGCAGGCGCTACCAGCTCGCGCGTTTCCGGCTATACTTCCGACGGCCGTAAGGTCAGTGGCTGGAAGGACTGGACAGGTAAAGTGCATGGCGATGATGGCAATACATATACCATAGACTGATGGACAATAACTGCAAAAGCCAACAGGCACAGGCGCGTCAGCAGAAAGCGCCCCTACAGGCCTGGCGTCGTGGAGTACAGACGAGGCCGGTGGAGAGTAAACAGTGTCCCCACTGTCGGGCCACGGTAAAGGCGAGCTATGTCGTCTGCCCTGAGTGCGGACGCTCGCTGACACCCGATAAATGCTCGTTCTGCGGGGCGTGCCTCAAGCCCGGACAGAGGTTCTGTACTCACTGCGGCCAGAGCCCGGAGGGTGTAGTGTGTCCAGAATGTGGAACCCTCAACAGTCGCAATTTCTGTCGCAGATGCGGAGCCTCGCTCACGCCTATGGGACAAAAGGCCCTCGAAGCTGCGAAAAACGATCCGGTGTTCCGAGCCGTCGAACAGAAAGCGCTTGAGCTCGCGCAACTCCACGAACGCATAGAGGAGATGAGGCAGGAGGCCGAAGCCGGGCTGAAACAAGTAGAACTGTCCGAGGCCGACAAAGCTTTGCTCGACGAATATGCCGATATTCTCGGCTCTATAGGCGTATATAATCCTAAACCGAAACAAACGGTTGCTGCCGACTCTGTTCGCCGCGAATATAAGGACAAGGCTATGGATCTCGACCAGATAATGGCTGCCTATCGCGAAAAGGCTCAGGAGATGAACGATGCCCTGGCTGCTATGGTGCCTCCTCCCGGCTTTACTCCCGAACAGCAGCGCGACTATTACTCGGCGAGAAAAGTGGCGACAATAAATACCGCGTACGATGTCAATTGGGACGGGTACAAACCACAACAGTGGGTTTGCAATTTCTGTGGCTTCATGCACAACAACCCCTCGGAATGCAGCGAACCACAGCTCGGAGGTGTCTGGATATATGTAACTCCCGAGGAATACGAACTGCAAAACAGAACAAACGTCCGGCAGTCGCTGGATATTAAATAATCTCTAAACAACAAATTACTATGGGAAGCTTCTTTAAATGGCTATGGAATGGCTTCGGACTGGGTGAAGGTTCGCTGGCAGCGCGTGCTGTAGGTATTGCTTTATGTTTTCTGCTCGCCGGTGTCTTCATTCTCTACTATATCATAGCAGCGATAGTGAAGGCCGTTCGCAGGAACAAGGCCAAGGCAGCTGTAGTGGATTAATAAAACCGATTCTATCATGGCTGATAATGACAAGACTATAGGAGGTCGTCGGAACCGTAACAACAATACCGGAGACGTCCATTCTACCGGGCGTGCCGTGCGAGGCAATTCAGACGTACACTCTACGGGCAAGGCCGCGCGGGGTGGCTCCGACGTACACTCTACAGGCAAGGCAGCTCGCGGTGGCGATGCTGCACGTCCCTTCGAACAACGTGGTATGCGTGCCGGTACGTCGGCAGCCGCTAAGGCATCGGGCGCCGCTGGCTGGCCCGACGAGTTCGTGTTCGATGGTCTAAAATACAAAAACGAAGGCATACTTTCCGATACTTCAGGTGAGGCATTGGTCTTCACTCTCACTCGAGGAGGTAAGAAATACGCCCTCAAGCTGTATTATTATGACCCCGACCATCGTCCTGACCATAAAATTCTCGAGAAAATCAAAAAGTTGGGAAGTAGCGGCCTGGTCGTCAACATTGTCAGTCATGGTGAATGGGAAAACCCTTCGGCCCCGGGCGAGAAGAACGACTACGAACTCATGGAATTCTGCGAAGGCGGTTCGCTCGACAACGTAATTCTCGAAGGCGATGAGAAAGCTCTGGCACAAGTCGCCGTCAGTATGGGCGCCGCTATTGATTTTTTGTCGAAGCACGGCATCCTGCATCGCGACATAAAGCCCGGTAACTTCTTCTATGCTGACAAGGCTAAGACACGTATCGTCCTTGCCGATTTCGGTATCTCTGCTGAATGTCCAGTCGGCGGCACGTGTAAAATCGATGAGATGCGCTCGCCGGTCTATGCCGCCCCGGAATTCTATACCAACGTCCCTGGCGAACCGGCCGAGGTCGGTGTGGAGAGCGATTTTTTCTCATTGGGCATGTCACTCCTGTGTCTGTGGCTGGGCAAAGCAAAGCTCACAGCTAAAGAAGGTCAGCTGCTCAAGGCGAAGATGAATGAAGCCTTACCAATGCCGAAGGATATGTCCGAGCATACACGCTCGCTCATCAGGGCTCTTACGCGCCTGAAGATGGCCGATCGAGCCACTTTCGACGATATCAAGCGTTGGGCAAAGGGCGAATCGCTCGACACGGGCACTGCCTCGGACGTTCATTCCGACTTCCATGTTGTTTTCAATTCCGCGACAAACAAGATTGCCAATTCTCCGGCAGAACTGGCGCGTCTGCTCGTCGAAGATATGCCGCTCGGCAAGAAATATCTATATTCAGGCCGCGTGACGCGTTGGCTCGAAGAAACCAATCGCAACGAGCTTGCCGTCAACGTCGAGGAGATTGTCGAGGATATTTATCCCGGCAACCAGCGTGCCGGACTCATGGCGACGGCATATATGTTGGATCCCTCGATGGACTATGCAGCCCCCGACGGTAATCACTATAGTGACCCTGCCGAGATCAGTCAGCTCATATTGTGCAACAACGCTGAGATGAGCTCTGAGATCACCGACCCGGAGTCGGATTTCATGATCTATCTCCGTGCGCTGCGACTCGACAAGACAGTTGATACTATTACAGAATATGTGCAGTCCGACGCTTACAAAGTAGACGATTCGGAGCAGGGCGAGCTTCTCAATTCTTTTGTTGCCTGTCAGTACCTGGCTCTGCTTATCGACCCTTCGAAGCCGCTCTTCATTTCTTCAGACGGTGGCTGGACAGAAGCCGACAGTGTCGATGATGTTCTCGAAGAACTTCACAAGGCTGAAGATATCAATTTCATAAACTATGCCATCATCGGCAGTCCTGCATTCATTGTCTGGCTGTCGGCGCGCAATCCCGCTCTTGCCGGCAAGGTGCGTATGCTCCATGACAAGGCAGTCGACGATGATATCGAGTCGCTGTATTATCTATCCGACTCGCCGTACCGTATCGTCTACGAGCTTGATGCTGCCGTCGACTTTAACTTTGGAACGGATCCGGATGCTCCGGACCGCATTTATACCATTCCGCAGGTTGGCGGCTATCTGAACGAAAGGCTCAACGAAATGCAGCAAGGTGACAGTTCCACCGATGATTTTGCCGCACTGTTCGTAAACATGGAAGGAAATCCTGTCGGACACTACCTGCGTGCCCGTGGTGAAAGCTACTTCCATTTCCTGAAGTACAACATATTCTGCATGGACATCGACAACGAGGACAATAAGCAGAAGGCCGGTGACTATGACTACGTTATTGCGGCTTATAAATCTGTTGCTGCTTTCCTCGGACATGCTCCCTATTATACCATCGATGGCAGACAAATCTCCGAGCTGTCCGAGCTCAAGAAACTGCCCGGAAAGGATGTCGCAGCTGAAATCGGCGGCAAGGTGCGCGAAATGCCCAAGGATGGCAAGACTGTGCCATGGCTCGATGCCTGGATCTATGTCTTCTTCCAGGAGAACCCCGCGCTCGACCTATCGAAACAGTTCACCTATGAGAAAGAGGCTGCCAAAGCCATCGAATTCATAGCTTCTATCGACCCTAAAAACTATTTCGCTCTGCGATATGACTCCGCAATCAAGGATATCGACAAGGCCGCCGGAGAACTCAAGCGCAGTGAGGGTTCGACCAAGGGCTGGCGCAATTTCTTCCTCATTGCATGTCTTGTGCCGTCCCTGATAGCCATCATCGGCGGCCTCGTCTGTGGAACCCCCGATTTCAATCCTATAATAGGGCATTACTGGCCTGCTTTCGGCCTTATTTTTGTCGGAGTATGCTTCTATTCGACTGTCGACTGGAGCTTCGGGACGGGGCTTTGGCACGGCCTGATAGCCGCCGCTGTCGGACCGTGGATACTCAGGCTACTTTTCGGATGGTCACCGGGTATCGTATATGCTGCCTTAGGCATAGCTCTGATTGTCAGCGCTGTTATCTTTGGAAAATATCTTCTGGAACGAGACAAAGTCGACACCGGCGGCAAGCAGATACGAGGCGACGAGTTCGAATATCGACAGCTCGACGCTCTCTATTTCGCTTATCACCAGCAGGATGGCCAGCTCGATAATGTGATAAAGAAATATGCGTCGATGCAACAGAGTCTCGATGATACGACGCGGAAAAATATCCGCTGGTATGGCTGGAAATGGTTCGCTATTGCATGGAGCATTTTCTTCTTCTGGTACTTCTGCACCCCCGAAATAAGCGGTAAGCGCACATGGGTCACCGACTATGCCGCCCTCGAGCAGCAGCTTAAGGATAAGCTCTTCGGTACGTGGACCGGCGTGTATGAGGATGGTTCGACCAAGATAGTCTGCCGCATAGATTCTCTCGTAGACAAAAAAGAGATTTTTGGCACTATGATTATCGCCGGACAGAAACCTGTGGCTGCCAAGGGTGAAATCAAGGTCAAGCGCGATACAATTGTAAAGGAGATATTCTTCAAACCTGCCGACATGACTTCTTATCATCAGGTGTTCAAGATGCGCTATGACCCGTACACAGACACACGTACCGGCTATTATGTCGACCGGAAAGGTACCAGTCACGATATCATTATCACGCCTCCCTCCGGCACGGAGCCGACAACTCCCACTCCTGTGCCTGCGCCTTCGAAGCCGAAGAAAAAAGCTGAAAAGAAAGCAGAGCCTGAACCTGCCCCTGTTGCAGTGCCTGTCGACGAGCAGGAAGCAGCACCGGAAGCAACCCAGGAAGTAGCACCGGAATCGGTGCCTGAATCTGTTCCTGAGGCTGAAGAATCAGTCCTTTGCCATGACACTCTTGAATGATCGCGTATGAAACATTGCAGTAAATGCGGTCGTGAAAACCGCGACATAGCCATCTTTTGCCGTCATTGCGGTACGAAGCTACCCGTCGTAGCTGCGGGTTCCGGCGATGTTGTCCCGGCTCCTGTTATCGACAAACACGGAGACGTGCTCGACCGTCTTGTGGGTCTGGAGGAGCAGAAAAAGCAGATACGTGCGTTCGTGGCGACGCTGAAGTCCATTGCGAGCGCACGCGGGCAGAAGATGCTTAACAATATCAACGCCAACATTCTCATAACCGGCGGTTCGGGTAGTGGCAAGACAGCTCTGATGTTGGCGGTGACAGACTATATGGTCGAAGCCGGTATCTTCAAGGACGAGGAGTCCGATGTCTACTCGCCGCTGTCTATCGGACAGCTCGATTTGTCGGAGAAAAATCTTTCGGCAGTATCGCTCGACGATGCTCACAAGCTCATCCCAGCCGACAGGGATGCCGACCTCACAGGTACAGACCTGTACTATCTTTTCCAGAACTCCATGAATATGCTGGGATTGGACGACAGGCGCCTGACGCTGATTGTCTCCGGCGATAAGTCGTTCAAAGAGTATGTCGACGCTCATCCGGAACTTAGAAGTCTCTTCGCTCTCAACATTTCCATCCCTGAATTTTCGCCTATAGAGGTCGAAGCTATATGCGAGACTATCTTGCGCGAAAAGTATTCTATAGGGATAACGCCCGAGGCCCGGGGCAAGCTGTGCCGTGTGTTCAACTGGGAGCGGCGCAACTCCGGTACTTTCGGCAACGCACATCTGGCCGCCGCAAAGGCCAACGAGCTGATGATGGCTGTGGCCGGACGTTCCGCCGGGAAGAAAGGCACTGTGGAGGTGATGGATATCAGCGGAAAGGAATATGTACCTAAGACCATCGACGAGGTCATGCAGGAGTTTGACAAGTATGTCGGTGTCGATGAAATCAAGGAGACGATGACGGGCATAGTCAATTCTATCCGTCAGTTCCAGAAACTGCACCCAGGCGAAACCTACAAACTCAAGGATCACTATATCTTTACCGGCAACCCGGGCACCGGTAAGACCACGATAGCGCGTGTCTTTGCCGATGCTCTCAGTTCAATGGGTATTCTGCCGTCCGGACAGCTCGTGGAGGCTGCTCCGGGCGACATGAAGGGTATGTACCAGGGCCACACGGCTCCTAAGGTAGATGCTCTGTTCGATCGCGCTATGGGCGGAGTGCTTTTCATCGACGAGGCATACGGCGTATGGAATGGCGAGGGGGATACATTTGGTAACGAGGCGGTCACCGCGCTGATTAAGAACGTCGAAGACCGTCGAGGCAAACTGGTGGTGATTCTCGCAGGCTATGAGAAAGAAATGGGTATATTTGCCACAGCCAACCCCGGTATCGCCTCGCGTTTCAACACCACGATAAAATTCCGCGACTACAAGGGCCCTGAACTGGCTGAGATCGGCCGTCGCATGGTCAAGGCCCAGGGTTATACCATAGATCCTGAAGCAGAAGGCGCTTTTGAGAAGTTCTTCGAGCAGATGTATGTGGTCCGTAAGAAAGACTTCGCCAACGCGCGCGATGTGAGGAATGCAGTCGACAAGGCGATAAAGGCCCAGAATTCGCGCATCCAGAAGGAAATGGGTCAGCCTGGATTCAATCCGGCATCCGAGTTCGTCATCACACGTGCCGACTTCTCAGGGGAGGGTAGTAATCCACCCAAGAGTGTCGACGAAGTTATCGCATCTCTCGACGACCTCATCGGAATGGACGATATCAAACAGGAAATCCGCAAACTCGCCAATGTAGCTATGGTGAATCGTATGCGCATGGAGCGTGGCCTTGGATCTGCGGCCCTGCAGCCTGTCAATATCATCCTTACGGGCAATCCCGGTACCGGCAAGACGACTATAGCCAAGCGCTTGGGCGAGGTGCTCTATGCGGCAGGCGTACTCCAGTCGGACAAAGTGGTGGAGCGCGAGGCCAAGACTATCCTGTCGAGCTATGTCAACCAGTCGGGCATCAATATGGACAAGGCTGTCGACGAGGCCATGGGTGGTGTGCTCTTCATCGACGAGGCATACAATCTTCTCCCACAGCCAGGCAGTCTGAACAATACGGGCAACGAGGCGCTCGATGCCCTGATGACCCGTATGGAGAACGACAAAGGTAAATTCGTCGTTGTCATAGCCGGATATAAAGACCGCATGGAGGAGCTCACCTTGCGAGGCAATCCCGGCCTGATGAGCCGCTTCAACAAGCGTTTCCATATCGACGACTACGACGCGGCCTCCCTCATGGAAATATTCAAGCTGAATCTTACAAAACGTAAATTCTCCCTCACTCCGGAAGCGGAAGCCCTTGTTGTTCGGCGTATAGAGGATATGGTTGCCAACAAAAGGGTGCATTTCGGAAATGCCCGCGAAGTGGTCAACCTGCTCAACGAGGTCGTCGAGTTGCAGGGCAACCGTATAGCGGCAGACTGCAGTATAATCGATTCTAATCCCGACGCGCTCACTACTATCGAGGCCGCCGACATCCCACAGTGAAATGATGAAAGAGATTGAATGTCCGGAATGTGGGGCGATGATCCCATCCGATAGCAAATATTGCGACCAGTGCGGTGTCGAGCTGCTCGAATGTGTGAACTGCGGATCGGTAGGTACAGGCAATTTCTGCGCCATGTGCTCAAGTCCTATGGTGTCGCGCAACCCCGACAAACCTGCTACTGTTACCACAACCACAGCCTCACCGACAGCCGACGACGTTCACAAGACGGGAGGTGTCGCACGGAAATCGCTCGCACTCAAAGCCCGTCAGGGTAATTTTGTGATTATCCCGCGCGATGAGGCCGTCATAGGGAGAGGCGAAGGCGACTATGTGGCTCAGTTGTCGAAGTGCGAATACATATCGCGCCGTCATGGCAAGTTTGTCAAGCAGGGTAGGCTTTGGCTCATCGTCGATTTTGGCAGTACTAACGGTACGCTTGTCAACGACAAAGAGCTTCAGCCCGATATCCCCGTCCAGTTCCGTAAAGGCGATGTCATTGACATCGGAACTTATATTTTCGACGTTGTAGAGCAATGAAATACGAGGCGATAAGTGATGTAGGATGTGTCCGCAAGAACAATGAGGATATAGCATATGCCGCCGGACGGCTCGTCCGCGACGACAGTCTGTCGGGCGTGGCTGAGGCTCCATGCGCCTTTGCTGTCGCCGACGGTATGGGCGGTTACGAGGGTGGCGAGGTGGCTTCGGAGATTGTAGCGCGCTCTTTCGCGTCTTTTGTCAAAGATTTCGAGCCATCGGACGATAACGGCGCTATCTCAGCACTCAAGAGTTGGGCGAAGGATGCCAACGAGCTCGTGCTTAAAACTGCCGGACTGCGACCCGAACTTTCGGAAATGGGCACGACCTTCGTTGCCTTGATATTTACTGCCGAGAGACTCTTTCTCGTCAATATCGGCGACAGTCGCTGCTACCGCCTGCGTGGTGGTGTCCTCAAGCAGATTTCCACCGACCATTCCGAGCGTGAACGTACCGGCGACCCCGACACGCCTTCGAATCTCATCTACAACTATATGGGAAACTGCCCCGAAGACTTCTTCTGCGATGTTTCCCTACTTACGCCAATTCCCGGCGACATCTATCTGCTCTGTTCCGACGGGCTCAGCGACCTTCTTGACAACGATACGATTGAAATCGACGCAGGCGACCCTCAACGGCTTGTAGAGCTTGCCAAAGAGGCCGGCGGACGCGATAATATCACCATAGTAACAGTTACGACAGACTAACAATGAGTGCGATATCACTGAAAGTATTCTCGGTATTCAACGACCGTGGCAGCATAATTTCGAATCTGACAGAAGAGATAGAGATCGATGCCAACGATATCCGGACAGGCGATGTTCTGCCCGGCTGGAAATGGTCGTGTCCTGACGATCCTCCCCCTCGCGTCGACTATTACGACGGAGAGACTATCGATGTCTTTTTTGAAGGCAAGATGTTCACAGCCCGTGTCGGCGGTAAGCCCTTGACTCTGCTGGAAGCTGACTGTCCGGGCAACATGTATGTACGTGAGAGCCGTCGCATAGCATTGAGCCTTAATGAGATGGCTGTCGCATCCATATTGCCGCGATGGAGCGAGATGTTTAGCCATGAATCCTTCAATGCGTTGGCTGTCAACGCCTATCTTGCCTTAAGAACCGACAGCTCTGCCGCGAGATGGTTTACAAGGGTATTCTCTGTCGTCCAGAATTTATTCCTTCTTCTGCCCGAGACTGTCGGATTGCTTGAAAGCGGGGCCGAAGCAGGAGAGCCATACGCGCTCTTTGCTCTCGGGCGTTACCATCTCCTGACGATGCCGACGGAAAATTCCCAGGCACTCGCTATGGAATGTTTTGAAAAATCATGGGCAAAAGGACTGCCTGAGGCCGCTGCCGCCCTCGGCCGTGCATACGATTGGGGCGACATCGGAATCGTCGACCGTTTGCGTGCCAGGGCCTTTTTGCAGGATGCTATCGACATAGGTTGCGAGTTTGTGTCTGATTATATGTTGCGCAAGACTCTGCACGGCCTCCACGGAACCCCCGAAGATCCTGCGAAAGCTTTACGGCTCTGCGACGAACTGATAGCGTACGACCGCGAAAACTATGGTGACGACGAGGTCAATCCGGCATGGCATTTCTGGCGAGGTGCCTGTTTGCAGAAGATAGATGGTTTCACCCATGGTTATGAGGAGTTCAGGAAAGCGGCCGAGAGGGGCTTCGTGCCTGCGTGGCTCAACCTTGCCGTAACAGTCTCGCACGACGATGACGGGGAGCTGATTGGCAGGCAGGCTTATCTAAAGGCTTTGCGGACTGGCGTAGAGCATCACAATTCTGATTGTGCCTACTTTCTCGCACTCTCGAAGATGGACGATTTCGACAATATGCACAAATACATGCAGCTGATCGCTCTTGGAGAGTATGCCGAGGACATGGGGGCTGCTCTTAAGATGGGTTCCTATGATGCAGCTTTGGCTCTTGGCGACATGTACGCCTACGGTGAGTATGGTGCCGAAAAGGACATGGACAAGGCCTATCATTATTATCTGCGGGGTGCCGAGCTGGGCAATGAAACTTGTTTCGAACAGATGTTTGAAATGTTCCGCTGTAATATCTTCGAGGCTTCGCAGGGTACTGTCGACCAGATTGCCATCCATGGTGCGCGTCTCGGTTCGGAGAAGCTTCTCGGGGAGACTGTTAAGGCCTATCTGGCAGGCCGTCTCACGGAATGTGCCTCCGAGATAGAGCAGTATTACATCCCTTTGTTCTCCAGGGAGGTAGAGGAAGATTGATGTGCTGTGGCTGTCAGGATTAAGACAACTCCGGCTACTGAAGATCTGTTCGGGAAGAGTCACTGGTGGGGCTTTCCTGACCTTCCTGAGGGTGTCGATTTCCCTGCGATTCCCGATGAGGGTCCCGAAGAAGATGAAAATCTGTTGACTTTCATCTGCCAGATAGATTTGGCGGATATTGCGACTTTCGACCATGACAATCGACTGCCGCATAAAGGTATGCTGTATTTCTTTGCTGCAATCGACTATTTCCTTGGCGACCTCGATGCTCCGGCCGCTAATCTTGGTTTCTGGCCTGACGATCTTTTCCGGATCATCTATGCTCCTGACACTTCCGAACTTCACACCCATCGTGTCCTCTGGCCTGACGGCTCCAATGCCTGTCTTCCTCCCGAGGCCGTGTCGTTCGCCGAGGTGAGGGATTGCGCCGACGGAAATAAGCTTCTCGGGAGGCCTTTCTTTGAAGAGGTGCGCGACGAGGCCCCCGACTGTATCTCGCTCCTACAGATCGACGAGGACGAGCGCTGGGGGCTCCGCTTCTACGACTGTGGTATGCTTAACTTCCTCATTTCCCCCGATGATCTGGACGCTCGTCGTTTCTCAGGCTGCCGCCTGTTCTTCCACACCCTTTAGTTCCGGCAGCCCGTTTGTCGGATTTTATTCTTAACTTTGCATATTCTTTAATTGGATTGAAAATGAATATGTCACGTTTCTTTATTACAGCCGTGTTATTAGCGACTGTGTCGTTTCCTCAGTTGCAGGCTGCTGAGAGAAGTTCGGGAGAATATCTGGAGCCTACAGCTCTGAATTCCGTCGAACTCACCGATGCCTTCTGGGCTCCGAAAATGCAGCAGTGGGGCAGCACGACTGCCTCTGATGTGCTCGACAAATTCGAAAGCCGCAACACGCTCGACAACTTCCGCAGGGTAGCCAAGGGCGAGCGAAACAACAACAGTCACGTCAATTTCCCCTGGTTCGACGGTCTCATCTACGAGAGCATTCGTGGCATCGCCGACCTAATGGCCCTAAACCCCGACGAGGCTCTCAAGGCAAGGATCGACAGTATTGTCGACCTGATTGCCGCGGCGCAGGCCACAGAACCTTCGGGCTACATAAACACCTATGCCCAGCTCAACGAGAACGACCACCGCTGGGGCGAAAACGGCGGCTTGCTGCGCTGGATGCACGATGTCTACAACGCCGGTATGCTCATCGAGGCCGGGGTGCATTACTATAATTCGACCGGCGACACCAGGCTCCTCGCCGTGGCCACGAAGATGGCCAACTTCATGTGCGAATATATGGGCCCGTACCCCAGGCACAATCTCGTACCGGCTCATTCCGGTCCTGAGGAAGCCTTGGTGAAGCTCTACAGGCTCTATTCCGCAAATCCAGGTCTTGCAGCATCGATGGATATGCCGGTCGATGCCGAGAGTTATCTAAAGCTCGCCGAATTCTGGATCGAGCAGCGGGGCCGTCATTGCGGGCTGCCTAACTGGGGCGCTTGGGGCAATGAGAAAGCGGAGCAGTGGATTCGCGAAAACAAGTACGCCGACGCATCGCTCTACGGCAGTCATTCGCGCCCCACATTCGGCCCCTACGCGCAGGATTCTGTGCCTCTGTCCGAGCAGAAGACGATAGAAGGGCATGCCGTCCGCGCAACGCTCTATCTTGCCGGTGTGGCAGCCGCCGCTAAGGAGAATGGCAATAAGGAATATTTCGAGTCGGCTAAAAGACTGTGGGACAATATGACTGGTCGCCGCATGTATGTCACAGGCGGTGTCGGTGCAATTTCCTTCGACGAAAAATTCGGCGATGACTACTATCTGCCGTCCGATGCGTATCTCGAGACTTGCGCCGCCGTGGGTTCTGGCTTTTTCAGCAACAATATGCACCAGCTCACGGGCGACGGCAAATACATGGACGAATACGAGCGTGTGCTGTACAATGGCGTGCTCACGGGCATCTCGCTCAGCGGCGATAACTATACCTACCAGAATCCGTTGAATTCGGCCTCGCATGCTCGCTGGGAATGGCACGACTGTCCATGCTGTCCGCCCATGTTCCTGAAATTTATGGGAGATATGCCGTCAAATATCTTTTCTTCGCGTGGCGACGAGGTATATGTGAATCTCTATGCAGGCAGCAAGGCCGTTCTTCCTGTCGGAAAATCGGAAGTGGCGCTGACTCAGACGACGGCCTATCCATTCGGTGGCGAGGTCCGTATTGAGGTGAATCCGGCGAAGAAAACTCGCTTCGCTCTCAAACTGCGTATTCCCGGCTGGGCGCGCTCCAGTGAAAATTCGCTGGGCCTCTATAAGTCGGAGGTCACTGCGCCGGTTGTGGTGAAGGTCAACGGCAAGGAAGTCAAGGCCGATACTGCCGACGGATATGCCGTTGTAGACCGCAAATGGAAGCCCGGCGACATCGTCAGCCTGTCGCTGCCCGTCGAACCGCGTTTTGTGACGGCACATCCCTCTGTAGAGCAGCTTGCAGGTCAGGTAGCGATAGCATGCGGTCCGCTTGTCTACTGCCTTGAAAGCATTGACAACGACTCTCTGGAAGATATCAGCATCGATGTGAACAAACCCATGACCCTCTCGGATAAGATGACTGAGCTGGATAATGCGCCGTCGGTAGTCGGCTCTGCCGTCACTTCCGACGGTAGAACGGTTACATTCCGCGCCATTCCCTATTATCTCCTCGGCAACCGCAAAAAAGGTACCCCCTACAAAGTCTGGCTCCCGACAGCCCGTCGCTGAGGGATATACAAGGGCCACTGCTGACCCTCACGAAAACAAAAAGGGAGGCTGCGAAGGTGCAGCCTCCCTTTGTTTGGTTTTGGTATGAGGGGGCTTATAGGTCTTCTTCGATGGAGAAGTCGTCGGGGAGTTCGTCGTCGAAGTCGTCGGAAGCGGCTTCGGGGGCATCCTCTGCGCCGCTGTCTTCTTTCTCTGCTGAAGGCCTAACGGGGCGGCGGCTCTTGTCGGCAGCCTTCAGGGCTTCCATAATGGCCTTCTCAAGCTCTTCGGCGAGCTCGGGATTATCTGCTATCACCTTCTTGGCCGCATCGCGTCCCTGGGCAAGTTTCTGTCCTTTGTAGCTGAACCACGAACCGCTCTTCTGGATGATGTCGTAGTCAACGCCGAGGTCGAGGATTTCGCCGGAGCGCGATATGCCCTCGCCGAACATGATGTCGAATTCGGCACGCTTGAAAGGTGGCGCTACCTTGTTCTTGACGACTTTGATGTATGCGCGCTTGCCAAGTACGTCTTCGCCGTCCTTGATGGGGTTGCGCGAGCGGATATCGATGCGCACGGAGGCGTAAAACTTCAGGGCGTTGCCGCCGGTTGTGGTCTCTGTGGGGCCGAACATCTGGCCTATCTTCTCGCGCAGCTGGTTGATGAAGATGCAGGTTGTGTTGGTGCGTGCTATCGTGCCTGTGAGCTTGCGCATGGCCTGCGACATGAGGCGCGCCTGGAGGCCCATGTTGCGGTCGCCCATCTCGCCTTCGATTTCCGACTTGGGGGTCAGTGCGGCTACGGAGTCGATCACGACGATGTCGACTGCCGAGGAGCGTATGAGCTGTTCTGCGATTTCGAGGGCCTGCTCGCCGTTGTCGGGCTGGGAGATTAGGAGATTGTTGATGTCGACACCGAGATTCTGCGCATAGAAGCGGTCGAAGGCATGTTCGGCATCTATCATGGCCGCTATGCCGCCGAGCTTCTGTGCTTCGGCGATGGCGTGGATGGCCAGTGTGGTCTTGCCGGACGATTCCGGACCGAAAATCTCGATGATTCGGCCTCGCGGATAGCCGCCTACGCCGAGGGCATAGTTGAGGCTGATGGAGCCGGATGGTATCACGTCGACATCTTCGATAACGTCGTCGCCCATCTTCATGATGGCGCCGCGACCGTAGGCTTTCTCGATGCGTCCCATGGCCTGGGCAAGTGCTTCAAGACGTGCTGACTGCGGGTCTTTTTCCTTGTCGGCTTTCTTTGTGCCTGTTTCTTTCTTTGCCATATATTCTGTCTGTTTTTATTGTTTCTGGTACAAAGGTAACACCCGGTGTGGGCAAAATCGATACACCGGAATGTTAAAGGTTGATAAAGCTATGAACCAATCGGGCCCGGCGATGTTTCAATAGTACATAGCAAAATTACTTTTTCCATTGCAAGAAATGTGATAATGATTGGTTTATTAACTACTGTGGCAGCTCCGTGACGGCGCTGCCACAGTAGTTTTATATCCTTCCATTATTTCTTAGCATTGGGAACCACGGTGCCTGATATTCGGAGCTTGACGCGCTCCTCCTTGCCTCCGGCAGATTTGATTTTCACCTTGACTTCTTTGTTGAACTCGCCACGCTGGCCCTTGGGTCGGTAAGTGACGCGGATGCTGCCCTTTTCGTCTGGTGCCACGGGCTTTTTGCTGAAGCCGGCCTTTGTGCAGCCGCATGAGGCGTAGACGTTTACTACGGACAGGGGTCCGGTGCCGATGTTGGTGAATGTGAAGTCATACTCTACGGTGCCGCCGTCCTCGGCGATGTTTCCGAAGTCGTGGCTTAGGGCGGCGAAGCTTACGCCTACCTTATCGCCGGGTTTACCTGCCGCGCATGGCATGATGCACAGCGCCACTGCGGCGACAAGAAGCATCAGTAATTTCTTCATAGCTCTTATTTTTTAGAGAAATAGAAATCCAGGACGTCGGCTGCGGCGGCGAAGCTGGAGCGACGGTTGGCGAGCACGTCGGCCTCGCAGACTTCCAGACGGCGAGCAACCTCCGGATTGTCGTAGAAATGCTTGCGGAGCTGCTCGTTGATGGATTCGTACATCCACCAGCGCGCCTGTTCCTTTCGTTTGATGTCGAAGTATCCGTTGGCCTTGACGAAGGCGAAATAGCGGTCGATCATGTCCCAGACCTCCGGGATGCCCAGCTCGTAGTAGCCCGAGTAGGTGAGTACTTCCGGCTGCCAGCCGCTGGCTGTCGGCGGAAAGAGATGGAGGGCGGAGCGGTACTGGGCTTGCGCGAGCTGTGCCGGGCCCACGTTGTCGCCGTCGGCCTTGTTGATGACTATGCCGTCGGCCATCTCCATGATGCCGCGCTTGATGCCCTGCAGCTCGTCGCCTGCGCCGGCAATCTGGATGAGGAGGAAGAAGTCGACCATCGAATGGACGGCTGTCTCGCTCTGTCCCACGCCGACGGTTTCGACGAAGACATTGTTGAAACCGGCGGCCTCGCAGAGCACTATAGTCTCGCGTGTCTTGCGCGCCACGCCGCCAAGGGAGCCTGCCGACGGGCTGGGGCGTATGAATGCGTCGGGATGTATCGAAAGCTTCTCCATGCGCGTCTTGTCGCCAAGGATGGAGCCTTTGGTGCGTTCGCTGCTGGGGTCGATGGCCAGGACGGCGAGCTTGCCGCCACCCTTGAGGACGTGGAGCCCGAATACGTCGATACTCGTGCTCTTTCCCGCTCCCGGCACGCCCGTGATGCCTATGCGCCGCGAGTTGCCCGAGTAGGGCAGACACTTCTCTATCACCTCCTGCGCTACGGCGTAATGCTCCGGTGCAAGGCTCTCGACAAGGGTCACGGCACGGCTGAGCATGGTGATATCGCCCTTGAGGATGCCTTCGACGAGCTCCGAGGCTGTCGGCTGTCGGCGGCGACGGGGACGGTTGGAGAGATAGGGGTTGACGATAGGCGGCTGGGCCACACCGTCGTTGACAGTGAGGCCTGTATAGCGTTTGTCGTTTTCGGGATGCTCCATGGTGTAGGGTAATTTCGCTTTGAAAGTCGAAGATACGAAAAAGTCCCCGATTTCCGCAAATTTTTTTGATTTATTAGCGATGAGCTGCCTTCTGCCGGCTCTTAAAGCAGTAAAAGAGCCCTGCTGCCTGTTGGGGATTGCCGGCCCTGCTGCCTTTTGTCCTCGGTCGGGGAGGCTTGCCTTCGGTTTTTTGTTGGGGAGCGCGGCCCTGCTGCCTTTTGTCCTCGGTCGGGGAGGCTTGCCTTCGGTTTTTTGTTGGGGAGCGCGGCCCTGCTGCCTTTTGTCCTCGGTCGGGGAGGCCTGCCTCCCCTTTGTGAGTGGAAGGGCAGCCTTTTGCCTCCCCTTAGGCCTCTGAGGAGCCTCTGGCCGCGATCTCTTCCGCCAGTGCGTTCATTTCCAGACAGGCCCTGCGCGTAAGCTCCTCCTCGATACCGGCCGAGACGATGAGCATACGCCCGGCCTCGCACAGCTCGAATTCGCGTCCCGAGGGCTTGTAGCGCTCCGGGAAAGGCTTGTTCGTAATCAGTATGAACCGGCCTCCGGCTTCGTCAGCCTCGTCGCGTATGGCCTTTTCAGCCGGGGAAATGAAGGGCGACACAAGCACGCCGCCGTTTGCCGCTGTGTAGAGCCAGAGGTCGTGGTCTGCGGCACGCTTCTCGGCCGTGTCTGCGCGGTGTACCGCCACCGGCTCCTTGAAAGGACAGCCCAGGAGCTGGAAGTTGCCGTAGGCCTGGTATTCCTTGTCTCCGATTTTCAGCCTGTTGACCCTCCTGAAGAACTCCGGGTGCTCCCTCCTCACCGCCAGTCGCCGGGGATTGTCGCGGATATATTTGAAGAGCGTGTCAAGGGAACGGGAATTATAGAGAATGCAGTCGTAGAAATCCTTCTCGAAGATTGAATCATCGGAGCCTGTCGCCTCCCGGTATTCCTGGTGGATTGCGATCTTGAACTTGCCTATATAATTTCCAAGGTGCAGTTCGATGCGGCCGGTTACGAATAACAGCAGATGCACATGGTCCGGCATGATGCAGTACTGGAGAGGCCTTAGAAGAGGGTCCATCAGGGGAATCCGGCGGATATGCCTCTCTATCATAGCTCCCAAAGGGCTTCGTATTACCCCTGCGGCTTTGCTGTCGCCGCATAGACTGCCAAAAGGAGGCACTCCCTTCGCCTTTTTGAGAGTTATATGGTATATGCACCGTGACTGGTAGTCGTGGCCGTAGCGGCGAGACATGGTTCTGATGATTTAAGGATTAAACAACGGCAAGCCGTTGCACTAAAGACAAAAGCGAAATTCTGGCGAGGAGCGCAGCCTTGTTGCCTTTTGTTTTGGTTAGGTGAGCTTGCCTCAGGCTGAGCGAAGGCCGTCCTCGGTGGCAAAATTACGATAAAAGACTGACAGAAGCAACTTTTGCTTCCCTTCGCTTTAGTAGTTTTTGTCTGCTTTAAGAGAGGCTGGTGTAGTTTAGCCTCCGGTTTAGGGAGGCTTGGGGTCGGTTTGTGGGTGAAGAAGAGAAACTTGGATCGGTTTTTGTGCTTAGGGGAGGCAGGAGTGGGTTTTGTCCCCAGTTCAAGAGGCTTGCCTCAGGCTGAGCGAAGGCCGTCCCGGTGGCAAATATACGATTATAAGCTGACAGAAGCAACTTTTGATTCCCTCTGCGAGTTAGGTTTTGGTTGCGGTTTGGGAGGCTTTTGGGCTGGGCGAAGAGGGGCGGGGGCGGGAAAAGCAGAAGCTCCGGGGCGTCCCCTCAGGGAGGCATCTCAGTCATAAGGGCTGTGAAAAAGCAGAAAAAACGCCCCTTTGAGGGGCGTTTCGGACTTATGAGATATTACTTATTGGAACTATCAAGAATCTATTCAGCCCTTACAGGCTTGATAGGCACGGCATCGCAGGCCGTAGGGTTACCATAAAGATAACTGCCTTTATTTACCCCGACATCAATAAAATTGCCATTACTATAGTTATATTGTCCATGTCCGGGACCGATATAATAGTAACCATCAGAGTCGAACTCACTTCTGGTGTACAAATTGCTGGCGCCAAGTACGCCGGTCATGTAGTTACCATAATTAAAGTCGGCAGCTATGTCATTACCATCTTTTTCGCCAAACCAATATACACCTCCTTCTTGATCGGGTAGATTATAGGCCATCGGGCGGTAGTCATTGTACTCCCTGCCAGTACCATGCTGACCCATCGTACCACCAAGACGTACGTCAAGACTACCGTAACGAAGAGTTCCATTACCATCAGTAATATTGAAACTTACGTAGTCGGGCGACAGGGTCCAGTATTGACACTTTCTACGAGCGTGACCATACTGCCCGAACGGGAAGAAGATATTGGCTCCGGTCTGATTATTGTAAGCAACTACTCCACGGGCACCGTAGTCCGATTCAGTTATTATATTATTCGGATCCGTGAAGCTCCAGGCAGCAGTTGTGCTGAGTGTCTTTGTGGCTCCGTTGCCATAAACTATACCAAAGGCGAAATCTACTATTGTGTTAGTTGTATTAGTGTTGGCGATAATTGCTTTAAACTTCGAACCTGAGGGAGCTTTGTATTTTATACCGTTTGACATCGTGAACTCACCGAAGGCATTAGTTTCACTTGATGGCATATAAGGAATACAATTCTCATCTCTCTTATCTTTTTCCAGATTCCATGTGGCAGTACGTTTGGAGGATAGGGGAGCCAAGCGGAAGCGATAGGTTTCAGACGGGAGAGCACCTAAGCCGTACGTCTTATTATTATCGGTAGAAATAGGCTTGTTAAGCTTCCAGTATCTCCTGAACAAGCTTCCCGATGAAAGAGGGTTGACTGTCAAGTGACTCTCATCGAAGACATTGAAGGCGCTCCAGTTCATGCCTCCGTCAACAAGACGTACAGGTCCATAACCCTGGCGGACAATGATATAATGTACGCAGCTATTATTATGGTACTGTACTTTGATTAGAGCACCCTCTGAATTTGAATTGTCGACGGTATGCCGAGGTGTATATGTAAAGTTAATTTTCGTATTAGTTTTGCCGGTAATCATCCCTTTTTCGCCGGTTGCAGTCTGCCCGTTGCCTGTCAGCTGAACAAGATTGTTAGGATCCTTTTCAATTATGGCCGTCCAGGGACCTCTTGACACTACAGGACTGAACCCTGTGACGATGTTGTCTGCATTCAGGGTTGAGAACATTAGCTCAACCTCGAAAGGTTCCGTATTGCCGCCATCGCGAATAATACCGCGGGGATTGTCGACACGTCGTGACTGGAGAACATTGGTGTAAGTAGAGTCTGCATATTTGTCCTTAGAATTATTAACGTTCTCATAATGAGCGACGAACTTGATCTTCGCATAGCGGTAGTGCTGATAGAAAGCGTTCGCTCCGGAGTAGACGCACCACGAATCGAGTGACTTGGCGCGGGTGTATAGGGGGATGGTGAAGATATAGTTGTGCTCGTCGTCGGCCTTGGTGTTGGGGTCGCCTTTAGGGACGATTTCATAATTGACCTGTGCATTACCGTCATTAGCTTCATCGGCATCAATATCAGCATCAACAGGGCCGTTGGTAGGAGTACCGTATGTAACGACATTGTCAATTCTATAGGTGCGACGGCCTTTGGGGTATTTGCCGGGGCCTGTGGCATTTATACTCAGCGGCTTTCCGGCATTCTCCGATGCATTTCGTGTATATGAGATGCGGAAACGTTTGATTCGGTCTTCGAGGTTACCGTTTGCATGGTCACGTCCCCCCATATCGATATCCACATCTTTCACTGCACGAAGCGAAAGGAAACCGAACTCACAATTGGGATCTTCTTCAGCTTTATTGTTTGATACCTTCCATGCATCCCCGCCGGAATAATAACCTTGCTTGTTCATCTGCATGTTCCAGGCTACCGAATTATATATCGGTTCAGAGAGCTCCGTGCCATCCTCGCTATAGGGACGCCATTCGTTCTTGAGGATATAGACATCGAGCGAGGTCATCTTGTAGCCCTGCCTCGGCGTTCCGCGGAATACGGTATGTGCCGGCTGATTGTAGGAGTAGGACACATAGGTAATATCGGGAGAGTAGGGGCCGGGCTTGCTCTCTTCGCGGTAGTCGATATGGAAGTCCACGTCGTTGGCGTAGCCGTTGAACTTCATCGTCAGCTGGTAATGATAGTTGCGCTCGGCATCGTAGTCGTCGACAGTGTTCTTGCCGAGCATGAAGCGGTAGGTGATGGGTCCCTGTCCGGGGCGGCCGTCGTCGTTGCTGACGTAGTAGCCCTTGATCTCCACATAAGAACCATAGGGACGCGCGTCTTTCCATGCCGTCTTGGTCGAGTCGGTACCTTCGGGGTAGCTCACCTGCTTGTTCTCGCCGGTGATGTCCTGGCGCTTGTCGGAAGCGTCCTCGCCCTTGTTACCTCTCGGCTGGCGGTTCTCATAGAAATAGAGAGCCGGAGCTGCCTCCGAGTGTTCGTGTTTGAGGCGGTTTTTGCGGTTCTCGTCGGGTTTCGCAGGGTCGTCGGCACCGGGATAGGGCGTGTTCTTTTCGGAATTCATGCCCCAGATGTTGGTGTCTTCAGCCGGAAGCATAGTCCATTTGCCGTGGTCGGCCTTGGGATCCTGACCGGCTTTGGCACCCTTGAAGAACATGATCTCGCCGTCGTGGTAGAGAACCTGTTCTTTGGCTGGATTTCCCTCTTTGCCGGGCTGATTGTCCTTGCCCAGATAACATTCGCGGGGGATGTCGCGTATCTGGACCGACTGAAGGTAGATATATACGTTCTCCTTGAGGTTCTGGGTATCGAAGGCTATGGTCAGCTTCGAGGCGGCACGGCGCAGCCAGGCATGAACGGGGAGCACACCGTTGACTATGACGAGGTCGGGCCCGAAACCTTCGGGCATCTTGGACTGCTCGGCGGTGGTGTTGGAGAAGTATCCGAACATCTCCTTATTGGGCTGTCCGGTGCTTGTGGCGTTGAGGTTCTGGCCGGTCTGCCACTGGAGGGTCTTGCTTTTGAGGGCATCCTCGGTGGCTACATCGTCGTCGGTGAGGTTGCAGTTTGCGACAGCGTAGATATGATAGCGGCCATTGGCGAGCACAAGGTTGAATTCGGCATGTCCGGTCTTCTCTTCAGTCGAGGGGCTGCCGTCGGGGCGGTCGTTTTTGACTATGGTGAAATCGCCGATCTGCTGGTGCTGTATATAGTTTCCGTCGGTGTCATAGACGACAACCCACAGTTTTTCTATAGCCTTGATGGCATCGCCTGAAGAACGCGAATCCTGCAAGGCCGGAGAGAAATCGTCGAAGGACATCCTGAAGGTAACATTGCTGATACCTTCGGGGATGGCCCCATTCCATTCAAGCCTGTCCTCGCATCCACACAGCGTCGTGAGGAGGAGCAGGCTGAGGATATAGTATATCTTGTTCATGTCTTGAAGAAAACTTGCGTATTAAGAGAGAGATTTGGGGTCGAGGCCGAAGTCGGGTTCCAGCTCCACGATGCCGTAGGGGAGTACGTCGACTGTGGGCGCGAGGTCGGAAGCGACGCGGTTCAGTTCGAATTTGTACCAGTAGTTGCGCATGATGTTGTAGAAACCGCCGGTACCTTTGGACGTATCGATTTCGGAGAGCTTGGTTTCGGGGTCCATTCTGTAGTATGCGAAATCGATTATGGTTTCCTTGAACTGGTCGGAGGGAGAGGTGTTGCCGGGTTTCGGCGACAGCTTGACTTTCATGCGCATGCGCTGGTTGTCGGGCAATGCATCTGTGGTGCCCTGGAGGTTTGTGAACTCGGGGACGTAGATGATATAATGTCCGTCGTCGTCGGCTGTCAGGGGTATGTCCCCTCCGAAGACGTTGGCCGTCGGTATGGAGGGCACCGGGGTATAGTCGGCTGCGTAGGAGCCTTTGACGTAGTCGCTTTCCTTGACGACGCCGAAAGGTGCCGGGGCTGCCTTCATGCCGCCTCGGGTGAGGCGTACATAGTCGAGAGTGCATGTCTGCGCTGTTTCCTCGCTGAGATAGACATCGATTTTGGCGAGGGCGCGTATGAGATGGAGTGTCCCTTCGAGGGGCGTGGCCTGCCAGTTGTAGAACACGACGTTGTTGTATTCCTTGACACCGAAAAGCGCTGTCTTGTCGGCTTTTGTAAGGACAGGTCCGGGATAGACGGGGCTTGTGCCTGTGCCGCCGGGCTGGTAGCTGATGGCGAAGCGGTCGGAGGAGGAGAAGAGATTTCCGAGGCTGGTGGCACGCATTTCCGCCTCGGTGGGATAGTTGCGGTTCCAGTTGGCCAGGAGGAGGATTTTGAAGCTCTTCGTGGTGGCGGTGCCGGTCATCTTGTCGAAATCTTCCTTCTTGACGGGGAAGTCGAGGAGGTAGGTCTTGGAGGAGGCGGTACCGCTGACGGGATGGAGGACAGGGTCGTCTGCGATGAAGACGAGGCTATTGTCAGGATTGTAGACGGCGACGAAGAAGTCGCCTTTGCCTGTGGGACCTGTCTCGTCGAGGTCGATATAGTTCTCGTAGCCGGCCCCGGGGTCGTAGTCGCCGTCGGAGGGCGCGCGCGAGGCCGACGGGTTGCCCAGCGAGAGATATAGCCTGAGCGACACTTCCTCGCCGGAATGGTCGCCGCCGGGCGTGGGGCCGTCGGGCTCCTCGCCTTGCGAAGAGCAGGAGGCCGCGGCAAGCGCCATCAGGGCTATGACGGGTATTTTGAAGTATTTGCTTATTCTGGAGAGCATGGGTTCTGACTATATTTCGATACTCTGGAGCACGAGCTTCCACGAGTTGATGTAGATGTATGTGTCGATCCAGCGGTTGCCTTCATCGAGGAAGAATACGAGGTCGTACTTGTCCTGGCGGTCGAGATATTCCTGGTCGGGCATTTCGTAGTGGCTGCCTTTGACGAGGAGTGCGTACTGAATGAGGGGTATGGAGAGGACGAGGGAGCCGTCTTTCTTGTGTACCTGTACCATCATGCGGTTGCTGTGCTCGGTGGTCAGGCGTGCGGTAGTGATATTGGCGACGCAGGCGCTCATGTTCGTTGTGGCGCGCGACGTTTGTTCGGCTTCGGGATAGTCGATACCGGCGTTGCCGCTCATGGTGCGGTAGGCGTAGTAGCGTGTGTCGGGCACTTCGAGGAGGCTGTTGTCCCAGTCCATGTGGCTGTTGCCGTCGACGACGGAGAAGATGAAGTCGTCCTTGTCGACAGGTTCGCCGGAGAGGTGCTGGAGGACGATGTTCACCTCGTTGGTGTTTTTGATCAGGGGCACATTGAAGATATATGTGCCTTCATCGTCGGGGAATGTGCGGGCCGTAAGCTTGCCGTAGTAAAGGTTTTTGAGGCGGTGACGGATTTCAGGAGTATCCTCGTCGCGACGCAGCGTGCATGTGAGGCCGGTGTGGACATCGGCTTCGGGGACGGCGAAATGTTCGCCCACGCCTTCGCCGCACCATGCCATGAGGTTATAGTCGCCGGGGGATATGCCGTCGATGTCCATGAGGTAGTCTCCGGTACGGAGGGCGTCGCCGCTTTCGCTCTTCTGCCATACGATGCGTCCTGTCGCGGGGTCGGTGATATAGAGCGTGACAGCGTTCACTTCGTTGGCGAAGGCATCGGCGTATTTGAGGTTGTGGTCGAAGATGAAGCGGGCCTTGTAGTGGGGATCGCAGTCGCCTTCGTAGTCATATATGAGGTCGTTGCAGGACGATAGGGAAAGTCCTGCAACGGCGGCGGTAAGCGCCAGTGTCAGTAGGCGCAAGGTTGTTGTGATATGATATCGGTTCATCAGGCTGTCGCGCTTGTTTGTGCTTAAAAATAGGTTTGGTGCCTCCTTTTTGTCGGAGACGGGTTAAAAAAGAGAGATTGATCGGTTTCTATGAGGTGCTCATAAGAGTTCTAATGCTGGAAATTGGATAAGAAGATTTAGAAAAAAAGAGACAAGGGCGCGGACGCGCATCCGCGCCCTTGTCGGTAGGTTGATATTTCGGTTATGAGGCCGGTTTATTTGATGTTGATGTTCTGCTTGACGATCTTCCAGGAGAGGATGTTGACCTGGGCAGCGAGAGCCCAGGTTTCTTTCTTGGGATCGGGATCGGGGAAGGTCTGGTCGGAATCGGGATCGAATACGCCGTATCCGAGCTTGCTGATGTTCTCGATTGTGAGATTGTACCAGTGGTTACGGACGATACCGTACTGACCGTCTTCCTTTACTACGAAGCTTTCGCTGTCGTTCTGGCCGAGGAGGTGTTCAACGGGAACGCAGTAGTAAGTAGAGCCGTTGTAGAAGACGGGAGTGTTGGTGCCGATAGTGTTTGCAATTTCTGCGTTAAGTGCCTCAACGCCCCCGTCGATAGGAGTCGTGCTGTTTTTGGCATAGAGAACTGCATCATTGTCTGCGTAGACAATCTTGACTTCGGCGTTTTTCTTTGTTTCGTCCTTGCGCACGAGCTTGAATTCGTCAGCCTTGACCTGTTCCCAGGTACCCTTTGTCGCATCCTCTGCATTGGGGGTGAAATGATAGTAGTTCAGGCCGTTCTGTGTGAGGGCTGCATGCTGGAGGATGTACTCGATGAAGTTGTTCTTGAGGTAGTAGATGCCGCGGTAGTTCACGAGTTCGGCTTTTTCGCCATTGATTGTAATGTCGGCAGTGAAGACAACGTTGGTGACGAGGTCGGCTTTCACACGGTCGCCGGTACCCTTAAGGTTTGCGAAGGGCTTGGTGTTCTCGTTGGCATATACGGGCAGGGAAGTGCCGGCGGTATGCAGTTTGAACTCGGTGTTGAGAAGACCGGTAGCATCGGTATTGTCGTAGTTGAGGGATGCACACCAGTAGCTGCGCTTGTTGGTGGGGTCGTTCCAGTCCCAGGGAGTGGTAGTTTCAGGTGTTACGAGGTGCTTGGTGACGTACGACTGTTCAGGTGTAGTGGTGATGGAGATACCGGAGAGGGTAACCTTAACCTTTGTGTCGCCGGAAGCATCAGCAGGTGTTCCATCAGGGTTAGTCATGCCGCCGACGGTGACAGGAATGGTGTATTCTGTAGCACCGGTCATGGTGAACTTGGCAGCAAGACGCTCAACGTAAACCTCTACGGGAGTTACACCGGCAGATTCTGCGGTGATAGGCTCTTTGGCAAGGTTGGTATCTTTGATAAGGGTTGTGCCCCACTGGTCGTTGTCGGCATCACCCTTGAAAGAGGAGGTGGTCATGACCATAAGGTTCTTGTCTACACCATTATCTTGGAAAGTCTTGAGGGTCCAGTTGGTTGCCTTGTTGCGGAATTCGTCGAGAGAAGTCTATCCCTGTACCATATTTGCCTTGATGGTACCGTCGTCGTTGAGTACAGTTACCATGTATTTAGGGGGATTTTTCTCGGTGAGGCCGCGGAGAACGAGCACGCTGCTGCTGATGTACTCAACGCTGGGAGTGGGCTGAGAAACTTCACCGCCATCTTTCCAAACGTCCGCCTGGGCTACATATACACCCTGTGCGTCGAAGAAATAGAAATCGGCGTTCTGTACGTCGTGTTCGTCGGCATTGCCGTATTCGAAAGTACCGTCTTCGCCTTCGCCTACGCCTTGGGCACGGCCGGGATCGGCAGACTTGATGTTGACGGTGAGGTAGAGAGCGTCACCATCTCCCGCGGGGGTGTCGGGTGTCTTGGCCGGTTCGTCGCTGGAGCATGCTCCGAGAGAGAGAATCGCTGTACCCATCATGAATTTAAAGAGATTGTTCATCTTAAATTTAGATTGGTTTTTTATTGGTTTATAAATTGTTTCGCTTCTATATGTAGGATAGAGGAGAAGATTATTTGCTGTCTTTGAGAGGCTTGATGAGGTATGTCACAGGGTGGTAGTCGCGGATGGCCTCGACGTTCTGTATCATCAGGTCGCATCCGGGCATGCCGGCCTTAGATGCGAGGGAGAAAAAGTCGGTGGCCTTTGAAAGGTCGCCGAGCTTTGCAGCAAGGATTCCGCGGGCATACTGAGCCTCGGGGCTGTCACCGGCTTTGGCGAGGTGGGCCTGGGCGCGTACGAAGTCGCTGCGGCGCATCTCGATGTTGGCGGCGTTGAGGTTGAGCATTGGGTCGTCGGGGTAGACGATGACTGCTTTCTCGAAGACATCGCAGTAGTCCTGCGAACCGGGCTCGTAGGCCTGCGCGAGGGTGTAGAAGTCGACGTTGCGCAGACGCGAAGGATCGGCGGCGTAGGCGCGGCGTATGTCCTCGAGGGTGGTATATGTCTTGATGGCATAGGTCACGGTGTAGTCCGAGTGACGCAGCCAGGGGTATATCTGCTTGAGGATCACGGCGTAGTCGGCCGGGAACTGCGTCTGTATGGCGAGGTTCTTGTTGTCGAAGCCGAGGGGGCCGTCGATGATCTCGATGATTTCGGGACGGTGCTGAATGTCGAAGTCCATGGAGTCGGTGACATAGTTGCGCAGTCCGGCCCAGTCCTCCGGTTCGTAGCTCGAGGACACTGTCGTGTCGGGGAAGCTGTAGAGGTCGCGTACGTAGCGGCGGAGGGTCTCGGTACGGCCCTTGGCGAGGCGCACGTTGTTGTCATATGGGCCTTCGGGCGATGCGAAACCCTTGATATGGACGTGGGTTATGGTGGCATCGGTGTCGCGGCGCACGTACTCGATGGAGTTTATGATCTTGGCGAGCTCGGAGCGGTTCTTCATATAGTCGGGCTTGAGCTCGGTGCGGTTGACGACGAAGGTGACGAATGCGCTGCCCTCGATTTTCTTGATCACGGGACCGGCATCGACCGGGGGCGCGAAGACGAAGGCAGGCACGAAGTCGGGACGTGCCACGTCGATATGTGCCAGGGGCACGTCGCCGTTCTTGGAGGGACCGATGAGCCGGTCGGGCCTGTCGCAGCAGTTGGCGGAGGCAGCTTCCATCTCGAGGGTCGAGAGCTGCATCCAGGGGAGGAAGTCGAACTCGTCGGATACTACGGCATGGCCGCCCTTCCCGGCGCGGTATATGCGCGAGTTGCCGCCGTCGAGGAAACCGTTTCGGAGGTATCCGTACCAGCGGTTTCGTCCGGCGATGGTGACGGGTTCGAGGAGGAGGCTGTCGGAGCCGTTGTCGGCGCGGAGCACGGGTGTGAAGACGATTTCGCGGTCTTTGCCGACGCTGAACTGGTCGATGTCGAGGTCGATCTTGACGCGCACTTTCCCTGCGGCCTCATCGACAGCTACGTTGATGTCGTAGAGCTTGAGGTCGGAGCTGTCGACGGTAGTCCGGAAGGCCGAAGCGGCCGGGGCGACCATTGCGAGAGCTACCATTATATTAGCTATCCGTTTCATATCTGTTCGATGGGTATTGTTAGAAAGTGTAAATGAGGTTTATTGCGGCTTTTGTGGGGCCTACGTAGTTGTGGGGTACACGTTCGCGGAGCTTCTTGCCGCAGTTTGCGCAGCGGAATTCGTCGTAGCGCGTGTAGACCCATCCGAAGCCTATCTCGGCCTCGATATTCCAGTGCCGGTCGAGAATCCAGGAGTAACCGTAGGCTATGCCTGCACCGACCATCCAGCCCTGCTTGCGGTGGTCCTTGAGCTCGCGGAAGTTCGTGCCGAGGAAGGAGAAGGGAAGGTCGAGATTGCCGAAGTTGTACTGTCCTCCCAGCAGGTGTGCGCCGACAAAGTGTCCGGCAAATCGCGAACAAAACCAGTAGCGAGCTTCAGGCTGAACTACCCACTGCTTCCACAGATGGTCGTTGACTGCCCAAGCGTTGAGCTGGCCCGAGACATCGATGGTCCATTTTGGGGCTACACCGACTTCGACACCGATATTGGGCGTCAGCACGGCATCATACAGGAGGTTGGTCTTCAAAGCAACGTCCTGGGCTTTTGACGGGAGTATTCCGAGCAATAGTAACAGGGAGAGAGAAAAAAGTCTTATATTCATATCGTTCTGCCGTGTGGCTCTTGTGACAATGACTGTAGTTATGGTGGTTTAGTATGATATCATAGTGGTGCCTCCCCGGAATCCGGTCACGAATCCCGAAAGAATTCGGCGGATGGTTAAAATCTTGAAGGATAGGGATTTAGCAAATGGGGGGGGGTAGGGTTCAATATCCCCTCTCCCGGCATCCAGCCGGAAGGAAGAAAAGCCGAACGGATTGTCCTCCGTATTTTGGTTATTGTGCCCTGGTTTGTTGAGGAGAGCATATAGTATGTTCCAGTTCTGTTATTTAATCTTTTTCAGGATTGCAAAGTTACTACATAGAATCGGAATATGCAAATCATAGGTATGCATAAAGAGTGAAATATTGTTAATATGCGAATGTCCTGCAAATATTCTATTGAGAAATTTGGTCACGCGACGAAAAAGTATTAACTTTGCGTCCACAAAGCTTGCGGATGCAAGTCTGCCAGCAGGTCCTATAGCTCAGTTGGTCAGAGCACCTGACTCATAATCAGGGAGTCCTTGGTTCAAGCCCAAGTGGGACCACCTCTTAAAAATCAAGCAGTTACGAATCCTCTCGTAGCTGCTTTTTCTTTTACGTTGAACACAAATCTGAACACAACTTCGCGCCAACTCATTTCGGGTTCCTATGGCATACACCTGTGTTCATGCTCTTGTGATCAAATTTTGTAACTGAGGATTTGGAAATCGACGAGTTTCTTCTAAAACAAACGATGACGAGTCAAAAGAAAATAACAGGAGAGAATGCTTTTTCTTTTGCCCAGCCATTCCACCCATATATAGGGTTAGGTTTAGCCGGGCATATATAAAGCCCGAACCAAACCAAACTTATATGACCAAACTGGAGTATAGGGGCAAGAATAATACAATGCTTATTCTTCGAAAGAAATTTTGTCGAAATTCCCAACATCCTCAAAGTCCTTTTCTTCAACCATTATATCCGGGAGAAGATAATCTTCAGTGTTCGGGAGCTTTGTAAGAATACTTTCGTCGCTAATGTCCAGCCTATTACGGATTTTCTTGAAAAACTTGACTTCTGAATAGAGAATTTGGTTGTCTGCTTCAATCATTTTGATTGCTAGCTCAATCAATTTAACCTGTTCATCATCTGAGAGTGTTGCGTTATCAACTTCGTTCAGATAATCTTTCAAGAAAATACTTCCTTGATTGTTAATGCGCTCAACATAAGAGTTGAGAATATTCTCAACATCTAAGCCTTCAAAGGAGGAATCATTGAGGGAAAGTTGTTTGACAAGAGAAACTTCTTCTTGTGCAATTTCTCCATCACAAGCACTGCAGCAAAACAGCGTTTTAAGATATAGTTCTTTGGTTTCCATAATTAGAGTTACACATTAAATCCGACACGTGGTCGGAGGTTAGAGGATGGAACCTCACCATCCATCTTGGATTTAATGGCAAGGTATTTCTTTATTTCAGCAGAAGTCAAAGATGGCTTGGTTTTGGATATAACTTCTTCTAAAATAGCCATAGTTATCTTTGACTTCTGACGTAGGGCAATACGCGATGCGTCATTGATTATCATTTCAATATCCGAAGACACATAGTCCTCGGTGAGTTGTGCGAGCTTGTCATAATCAAGACCGAAGTCATAAGGTCTTGATTTAAGATATAACTCGAACATGAGTTTGCGAGCTTCAAAATCAGGTGTACCGATATAGTATTTCTTATCAAGGCGACCGGCACGAAGGATGGCGGGATCTATCATATTCGGATAATTGGTTGCGCCAATTATAAATATGCCTTTCTCGCCTGTCCTATCCATCTGCGCAAGCATTTCGTTCACGGCACTTCTTGCCATCTCGTGAACATCGCTATCGCGGTTGGGCACGAGTTCATTCATTTCATCAATAAAAATGATAGTAGGAGCATTTTCCTCGGCATCTTTGAACATTTGAGCAATGTTCTCTTGTGTCGCGTTTACGAAGCGACTTTTAAGAGAACTGGGCTTTATGAGCATAAAGTTAAAGCCCACTTCTTCTGCAAGATGTTTTGCGAAAAAAGTTTTTCCACAACCGGGAGGGCCATAGAGTAATATTCCGTTAGGAATGGTAAGACCATACTTAGCATATTCCTCCGGATTATGCAGAGCGTCAATGACCTCTACTTGCATTTGCTCTTTAAGCTCATGCATACCTGCAATGGCTGAGAACCCCTTTCCTTTAGGAACGGTGATTTTTGTTCTCTTTTGTTGAGAGTCATCGCTTTTAGATTTTCTTTGATTATCGATGCGCTGTACTTTTATCTCGCCGTTAAGAGCTTTGATAAAATCTTCGGTCGATTCAAAGCGATCCTCAATATCTGAAGCGAGTGCTTTACGCATGATGTTCATTAAATCATCGTCAAGCTCAAATTTATCGACGTTCGGGAAGTGCAGCGGCAGAACTCGCTGAGCATCAATTTTCTCTCGCTGAAGATTCTCGTCGCCCTTGCAATCGGCAAGTTCAACGAAATAAGGAGGCATACCGTATATTAAGTTGAAAAGGACGGCACCGGCAGAGAAAATGTCAGACTTAACGGAGAAAACGCCGTTAAGGGCCTCGGGTGCAAGATAGAATGGGGATAAACCATTCTTGTTAAATGAGGTGCTACCTTGTGAGAGGTATCTGGCATACCCGAAGTCTATAATCTTCGGTATTGTCGAGCCTAAAGAAACATCCACCATCACATTTTGTAGAGTGATTTCATTGTGGATTATAGGCTCAGGCAAAGAGTGTAGATATTTAAGGCCGTTTAATACACCTATAACTATACTCTTTGCGTCATACACACTACATTCCCCCTCGCGGGCAAGGAATTGCGCAGTGTTTTCTCCGCTTATATAGTCAAAGACTATGTAAGCGAATTTTCGCCCATTTATTAGAGTTTCTCCACTATCACGATACTTGACAATATTTGGATTGTCAAGCTGTTTGGCAATCTGGACTTCAAGCACATTTCCATCGGAGTCAAATTGAGTGCGATGTAACTTAGCGCAGTTAATCAATTTGAGAAAGCGATTCTTTCCCGCCGCATCCTTGACGCGGTAGGTTTCAGCATAGTCACCTTCCTTTACAGGAAACGTTATCGTGTAATTGCCAATCTGTTCTTTCTTCGCGAGAGTAAACATTATAGTCCTTTATATAAACGGTCAAAGAAAATCAAGAATGCCTGTCGATTACCTAAAGATGACAATGGAATACTACTTATATCGCCATTTTCGATGAACCCAAAGAGTTTCTTTGAATGGTTAATATGCTCTATAACGAGATTCCCATTTGAAGTATATATGCTCTTGGTATTAGAAGAATTGTATAACGTGCCATAAACATCAATTTCGTTACGTGAAATAGTTATGGCATCGGAATATAAATCATCATCCTTTAATAGACCAAAGTTGACTTTATCATCTGCTGCGTGAGATAGAACAAAAAATGAAGTCCATACTTTTTCCACCATCTTTAGCATACAATATTCTTCGTTGGCTCCATTAGGATTTAGTACGTCATTAGGGCGTTTATCATCATAGGTTCCTTCTGAGAAGAAAATTCTATTATACTGATTTGTCGACTCATCGAGCTTGCCATAAATGGAGAAGTAATACGATGTATTACTGTATGTATAATTCATCTTATTGATACATTCTCCAGTGAAGAAATATTCAATATCCTTAAAAAGATGGATATTGACAGATGTTATATTATTTCTTGTGCCAAAAAAAGAGACAGTGGCAAAACCTTTATCTCCCACGAAGTAATCAGTTCCGGAAAAGGTTGAATCACTTATTCCAGCAGTAATTAATACCGCAAAAACAGTTATAATTCCTCCCCAAATGTAGTGGTTATATAAAAAGCCCCAATACAAAATGAGAATTATAGAACATATAGAGATGGCTATAATTTTTTTACGTTTTGCCTCTCTAACACTTAACGGCTCACTATCTGGCTGATTTGTATCGCAATAGAGCACATCCCCGATTTCTTCGGGAATATGCCTAAATATAGCGGTTTGAGCAGCTATTTTATTAAGCTGCTCAGATTTCCATGATTTGTTCATCTCGATTAGAAGCTAACACCGGGGCCTTCCTCCGGTTTGTTTATCATGAGGTCAATAACAGAGCGGACGATAGGATGCAGGGTGCTTTCCGACGGACTGGTCGCTGCAATCTCTTTTCCCTGTTGGAGTAGTTGACGCGCTCGGTTGGCGTCTTTCCATTGGATAGAGTTAAAGTTCTTCAAGTTGAAGTCGATGAATCCCATAAGCTGATATATCAGTGTGACAGCAACGAAAAGGCTGTTGATGTCGTCAAGAACAGTTCGACCCTGACGAACGTCCTTGGAGCGGATAGCCATGTCAACTTGGCTACGCACGGCAGCGACCTGCTTGTCGTATTTATTGCCGAGGTCATTGTTAGCTCTTTCAAGGCGATCAAATTCCTCGCGGATTTCTGCTTCGAGTGCTTCCCACTCGTGGCTTTGTTCGACTTCCTCCATTTTGAGGAAGCTACGGCGGAGGTCTGCCTGAAGATGCATACGACCGTCTTCCGAACTCTTTTCACCATCGAAGCGACTGTTGATGTCAGAAATTAACTTGTCAGCTTCAGCAGTTTCGTTTTCGCTGATGGAAGAAGATGATTTCAGAGCGCGAAGTTTGTTGTTAGCAGCATCCTTGAGCTTTTCTAGTTCAAAGGATGAAATCACCGAGCGCGCTGCAATCTCAATTTCTTTCTCAACTGTTTCGCCGCTTACTGGGAAGAAGGCTTCAAGTTTGAGCATCTGCGAGCGGTCTACCTTTATAGTGATGTCAACATCGCTTCCGACAGGAATCAGCTGTCCGACTTCATCACCGGTAATAACGACGTCAAAAACATGGTCGTTATGAACAGCAGATGTACCTTCAGCATTATGCTCGCTCTGGTAGATAGGAATGATAAGAGTATCTTCATCCATACCGGGGCGAAGCTGATTGCGCGTTTTGAGGCCATTGAGGGCTCCAGTAGCAGGGATTTGCTGGTTCTTTTCGAGACCTTTTACTGACTTTACAACATTCTTGGCAAGACCGGAGTCATGTGCCTCTATTGAGATATTGTACGGTAAAACGGCATTGCCGACAACAATACCCTGCATGATGTTGATTTCCTTGGGGCAGCAAGGAATGGCTGTGCCTTTATCATCGTATGCGGTGATAGTAAAGGCATTATTCTTACCCTCCATGAGTTGACATTCAATGACATCGCCGATGTCGTTGATTTCAACCTTACCGCTTGACCAGCCGTTATCGCTGCGAACAAGTTCTACGAAAAGTTTGTCAGGGATATTGCCGGTGCACTCGTTCTTATCTAACTGCACAGTAACATACTCTATCGGCTGAACGGAGTTAGCTTCATACGAGAGGTTTAGTGCAACTGTACCAACAGCAATTTCTTCTTTGACTTCGCTGTCAATACCGGAAGCGAACAGCGCAGCTCCTTTCGCGACAGCCGTCATCGGGTCGATGTCAGTATCAACATTGGGGGTAACTTGTTCACGTAGCATTTCACGAAGAACAGGCGAATAAGTAGGGCCACCCACGAGGATAAGTTTGTCAAGATCAGCACCCGAAAGACCGTTTCGCTTTAATAGGTCTTTGGCTATGTCTATTGCTTTTTGGAACACTTTGGAAAGAACAGGTTTAAGTTGTTCTTGCGTAATGACGAGGTCAAGTTCAATTTCGTTGCCTTCGTCATCTTCACCGAATTCGTCGAGCTGAGAAGTGATGTCTGCTTGTGCTTTGAACGAGAGTTGGTTCTTTGCTTGTTCGGCATAGAACTTCATGGCATCACGAAGAATGTTTCGTGTTGCATCATTTGCCATGATTTCATCGATGACGAAATTTTCCTGAATGTATGGAATAATGATATTGTCAACTACAGCATAGTCAAGGTTTTTACCGCCGAGGTAGTTATCGCCCTCGGTGTCCTTGACCTGCATGATACCATCTTCTACCTTGATAAGAGCAGCATCGAATGTGCCGCCGCCAAAGTCGAACACGAGCCATTGCCCATTCTTGTTTGCAGAGCTTAAGCCGTATGCCATTGATGCCGCGATCGGCTCTTGAAGCAGTTCGCAATGCTCAATGCCCGCGAGTTTTGCAGCACGTTTGGTTGCTGCAATTTGGTCTGCCTTAAATTTGGCAGGTATAGTGATAACTGCCGCTGAAACATTTTCGTCTCCGATGAAAGATTTGAGTGTTTTAAGGACTTCAGCCGAAAGTTGTTCTGGCGAGAAGGTTACGTCCATATTCGAGCTGAAACTGGTCTTATCAGTTCCCATGTCTCGCTTGAACTCAATGAAAACGTTTACTTTACCACTGCTTAGGCTCTTGGAAGCCTGTGATTTTGCTTGACGAAGGTCGTTATATGCACTGTCTCCTACCTTTACCACTTTCTTTCGAGTGAAAGAAACGCAGGAAGGGAGGGTGTCTTTAAGCGTGTCGGTTTTTTTTATGACCGGCTCGCCACCTTCCATCTTGCATATTGCGGAATTGGTTGTGCCCAAGTCAATTCCGAATTTCATTTTGGATTGTGCCATTGATATAGGGAGATTATAAGTTTTGACTTACTGTGATTTGTGCGGATTGAATCATCTTACCATTGTAGTTAATCTGCGGTTTGATGATACCGGTAATAATCTGCTTTCCTTCGGGGATGTTTTCATCATCAATGATGTTTGCAGTAACCTTCATGCCTTCGTGGTATTCATTACCAAGCATATCTACGAGTTCATATCCATTAGCTTTTAGGTTGTCCTTCATCTGCTTGATGGATTTTGAGAGCTGCTTATGACCACGAACTGAACTATCCATTTTATAGAGCGTCATCTCCATAAAGGTGATTCGGTCGGCAAGAGTGGTTATAAGCTTTTGTTCGGTATCGGTGCCTCCGCCGGTGGCAGTAGAGATAGAGCCAATCTGCTTAGAGATGGTTTGCATCTCAGACATTTCGGATGAGAGGCGATTGACAATTTCCTCGTTTAGCTTATCTGCTTTTGCTGAAAGGGATGCAACTTCATTGCCACGCTTAGCAAGAAGTCTGCCAAAGATGAAGGCGATAGCAGCTACAACCAGAGCAAGAAGAATGAAAACCCATAACCCTGTTTGAGATTTTTTTGCGATGGTTTGGTTAAGATTATCAGAGTTTATCTGAATTTGCTCTCGTGTAGAGGATATATTAATGTTGAGGCTATCAGCAAGAGCGGCAACGCTGTTGTTGGTTTCAACTAAAACCGATTTCAGAGAGTCAATTTCATTTGACTGTGCAGAAATGGTAGAGTTAAGAGATGTAACTTCTGATTTCAGTTCATCATTTTCGCACTGAAGTGTTTGAACGGTAGCGTCGGTGGCTTGAATTTTAGTGAAGCAAGTACGCAGGGAGTCATTTGCAGTAGCGGAAAATGACATTTGAGTCAATATAGCCACGCTGATTGAAAGAATTACTTTTTTCATATTCAGTTGTTTCATTAATCTTTGAATATTGCACGGACAATGTTCCCGGGGATAAGAGCTCCAAGAGCAGCCCCAGCGAGGAATCCTCCGAAGTCAAAGCCACGGCCATCTGCTAATGCACCCCAAAATGCACATATTATAGTTACAATCCAAAAAGCGACCCAGCCTCCGTTTTTTTCTGAACTAGATGTATTAGAGGAACTTGTTGAGGGCTTATGAGTAGAAGAACTTGACGATGACGTTGTGCGTGTAGCTGTCGTTGTGGTATGAGGTGTTGATACACGTGTGGAAATTTTAAGAGACTCACACATCTCTTTAAGAGATTGACGATTAGGATTATATCGATTTGTCTTAAACTCGTATTCCATATCAAAAGAGTCCATAAGAACTGTTGCTTTCCATGCCTCGCGCATCACCGGTTTAACCTTATTGTCAATAATCTTGGCTGGGGAGTTTTCATCGCCGATATAATTAAGGAGGCTTGGATCAATACCTGACTCCTTAACGGCCTTGATAAGTGCCATGAAATAATTCTGCGCCTGATTGACTTCTTCTATGACGTTATGCATAGCATTTCCAACAACTTGCGTTGAGAGCGAGAGATAGAAAGAGTTGGAAGATCCAAGTTTTGACTTGATAGTCTGCAATAATGGTTTCGTGTTGTTGAGCAGAGTAACAGAGTGAGAAATTTTGTCGGGCAACTGGCAAAATTTTCTCAATTCTTCTTTAACCTTACGAGTTTCAATAGCAACTTCGGCAGGTGGCATATTGTCCACTGCTTGTTTCAGAATGTCATAGTTCTCTTTACATCTATCTTTGGTGAGTTGCCCAACAGCAATCGACAAAGCATAGGATTGAAGAACCATTGCCTTGCGAGGACTTTCCACGTCCGAGTCAGGAGCATTATTATAGTAGTTGATACCACATTGGAGAACTTGCTTTGCAACATTGTCAGCGACCATCTGATATTGAGGGCTTGACGCTCCGGCAATATCTTTGACTATTTTTAGCGGTGCTTTAGTTGAGTTCATCAACTTAGTACCTGCGGCAAGACTGGCTTCGGGATTTTTCGTGTCCGCGTTTTTGGCAACGGCTATTGCTGAGTTAATAGCCGAGATAGGTTCATCAAGCGCACTTTTGCTTACAATGTCACGGTCAGTGGCATTGGTACAGGTCGATAAAAGTTTGCTTGCAGAAACTTCTTTAAGCAGTTCCGCAATTACAAGCTCGGCAAGATCATCTTCAGAAATCTGAAGATTGGCAATGCCGAGTGCTTGGAGCAATTCTGCACGGTAGGCTGAATTGTGAACGACTTTAGAGATGTTATCAAAACCGGTGGCTGTATTGCCATCTATAAAAGCTAATACTCCGGAATTGATTAAAGAGGAATATGTTTCTTTCTTTTGGAAGATTTCTTCGGCTTTCTCCCGGTTTCCTGCTTGCAAATGTCTCAAAGCGATATCGTCCATCGGCGAGCCGCTTATAAACCAAAAGAGCGCATACTTTAGTTGGTCTTTATCAAGGTTTATGGCGGTGTTAGCTGCAGCAATACTATCAGGCGTTCTAATCGGTTTGTCGGTTAAAATCGTGGCAAAGTCATTTGGAAAGGTAACCTCCTTTCCGACTTTTGCGAAGGCAGCCAAGCGATTTTGGTTTCCCATTCTCTCTTTCAATGGGGTATTGGAAAGGACGCCCAGTATTCGGTATGGGTTTTGTGATATGATGTGAATTGTCACGGTTCGCTAAACGGCTCATGAATCCCAGTTAGCCAATGATTGGTTTAACAAAAAAAGCGCAGGATCCGTACTGTTACTCGTCCCGCTATCAAGGCATGTGGCTTCGCCGTTTCATCGTAGAACGAGTAACGCAGAGCCTACGCCGTATGATATATGATACACCAAAGGGGACATGCCGACAAGGCAAATCCTCCGATGAGTATGTAACCATACCCGAGACATCTACCGTTACTTCATTCTTGACGATGGTTGAGAAATTGCCACATTTCTGATAGCCAAGAATCAAGCGCAGTAAACGCTTTCACTATGTAAAGACCTCCCTCGTTCCGGCTCCTTGCGGAGTCTCACGGCGTAAGGTCAATGCAAAATTAGCGAAATTTTCTGAGATGGCAATCGAATATGCTGAGAAACATAAGGCTGTGAGCTGATTAAAATAGAAAATGCCACCGAAAGCTCATGTAGCTGCCGGTGGCATGGGAAAGATTTAGGGATTGGAGGGATAGTAGTTTACGAAAGTGGTGTCGGCTTGGGTTCTATGCTCATGGTGCCGGATTAGCGATTTCATGCTGTCAACTTCGTGTGGGTTGCCGTGGAGCATTATGCGCTCACGGTGCATTACCACATTCAGGTCGCGGTTGAGTCCGCGCTCGTAGCGGTAGAGCCATTCGACATCTTTCAGCTTGGAGTTTTCGTTGAGCTGATAGAAGAATCCGTAACCGAAGCCTCCGGCGGCGAGAACTGCGATTGCAAAAACAACATATACCCACTTTGGGATTGCCGCCCATATAGCACCGTTGACAAGATTGTATAAGCGGTGCATGACGGTATCTGCCGCTGCATCCAGTTTGTCATAACGGATGTTCATCGCCTTCTCCGATGCTTTGTCCGCCGCCTCTTGTGCGATTTTTCTTATCTGTTCATCGCTGATTGCCGCTGGCGAAGTCTCCGATACTGACTGCTTCGGCAAGACAGTTGTATATAGCTGCGTTATTGCATTTGTCATGACCTCCGTATTCCTTTCGATAGCTTCATCGACCAGATCCGATACATTTTCTGTGGTTGCGATGTTGTCGGGAATTGACACCGTTACATTCGGTATCGGCACGCCCGAATTTGTCGGTGTCGCCATTGCTTGAGTTTCCAGAGTCTCGATGCGGGTGCCGTGGCCGGTTACTTTCTTTTGCAGGTCGTCAAGCTGCTCTCCTTGTTTTTTGACGTCATCGTAGAGTTTTGACATGTTCAGATTTTTCTTGATTTGCGTTTACGTTTGGCTTCCTCTTTCTTGATTTCGTTCTGGAACGCCTGTTCATCCGGGTCGAAGCCGGGTCCGAGAGTGAACAGATTTCCGATTGCCCCGACGGTGGTTTCCAGCACATCCCCGATAAGAGAGGACTTTTGAGACGGAGCAAATTCTACGGTTACTTTGGGTTGCTTTACTGTATCAGACTGCTGATGCCCGTGCTTGCGGTTGAAATCAAAGAAATTGTTCAGTCGTCGATACGTGAAAGCCCGGTCGATTTTGGAACCGTTCATCGTAATATCGCCATCGGAAAATTTCACACCGATATGCTCGCCGGTGTTGTGGTCATCGTGAAATTTCACGTCAATTCCGGCACAGGCAAGACGGCGACAGAATTCATCCCATGACTTGCAGCCATATATCGCAGCTGAAATCTTGGTCTTGAACAGAGGCTTTTTCTGTTCGTATTTCTCCGTGAGGGGCGAATAGGTAAGACCATATTTGTCTTTCAGAGCCTTGACAACCTTGTCGCTCCGCTTGTAATTATTGCGCTCGTTGACGGCTTTGCCATGAAGATTCACACGGTTATAGACGATGTGGAAATGCGGATGCTCGGTTTCAAGATGGCGCACGATAAGGTATTGTGTGTCCTTGAATCCCATTCCGTCCAGATATTCTTTGGCGAGCTGTGCCATGAATTCATCGGTAAGACGGGGAGCATCGGCATTGTCAAAACTGATGGAGATATGTCCCGCCGGATTCTCCTTGCCGGGCATAAATCCGTGTATCGCCTCAAAGGATTGCACCATTCTGGCGTAGTCGGATATGAAAACCTTATCGCTTCCGATGATGCGCCATGTGTCGGGCGTGTATTCTTTCGGGTCGTGAAACTGTCGTGTCACGTACCCCACGACATCGTGAAACGTGCCGCTTTTAAGGATTCTTGCAAACATAGTCGGTCTCCTTGTTGGGTTTAAGTTTTTTGAGAATATCAAACATCCGGTCAACGACAGCCGCCAATTTATTGGCCGCGCTGCGGAGTTTGAGCTGATGAAAACAGGTCATCGACTGATTGAAATCGGAACTTAGATTGAGTATTCCTCTGGCTATTTCCTTTTCAATCTCGGTAAGGCGGCTGACGATTGTGAGCCGGAACGCTCCGTGACGGACATACTCTGCCAGTTTTACACCGGCAGCCTTCGACCGCTTTTTGAGGTCGGCATGTTCGGCATCCGTCAGTTTGATTGTCACCACATGGGTGCGCTTATCGTCGGTCGGTTTAGAGGGACGACCGCCCTTTCTTGTGGGTGATTTACTCATTGTGATCATTATGATGGGTTATGTGAATTGGGGAGGCAAAGAGCGTTCTTCAACGCGCAGTTTCGAGAGGCGTTTTCGGAGAAAAAGAAATCCCGAAACATATCCTTGCCTTCCCAATTCACTACGTTCATCGGGAAGCTGCCCCACGGTGTACCGGGTGCAGTGGTATCCCGAAATAATTATCTCAGAGTCTGCGCCAGATTTCGATGTCCGGGGAGTATGCTCGCAGGTGGTCGGCGAGGACGGCGTTGATGTAGCTGGCGACGGTGGTGCCACGCTCGCCGAGGATGCGGGCGATGCGTTCAAGCTGCTCCCAGATGTCGTCCTCGATGTTGACCGGATGGCGGTTCACCACCTTTGCCGGAGTTAGGAACATAGCCTTGAACTCGGCGAAATCCGATTTGCGCTGCTGCTTGCCGATGCGCTGTTGCTTCGGCTGCTCGGTTATGGCTGTTGCCTCGGTTGTAGTCTGATCGTTGCCAAACAGATTTTCATTGGCAACGGCGTTGGGTGTGGTGGTGCAGTTAACAGCGTTGTCGCTGTTGACTGTAGGAGTGGAGTTGGTAGAGTTATCGGGTTGCATAATAATTTGGGGGTTAGAGGTTGATACTTGGATTTCGGGTGCATTGGTCAACTTGGTTGACTTGGATGCGGTGGGCTTATTTGTCTTCATTGTCGATTTTGTTTTTGGTGAAACTTTGAGTTACAAGAAACTCGTTGAGGTCGTTGTAACCCGAATATAGTGTAGAGCGGTCAATCACGGTTGAGCCATATATAGCTGTCAACTCGGTCAGTGCTGTTTGTCCGGCTGTGTCGTTGTCAAGATAGAAGTTGATAGCAGTGTAACCTTTGAGATAAGGCACAGCCTTGTTGACATTGACAACCGAGTTGAGTATGATTGTGTCGGCTCCGCTGATGATGCCGAGTGCGAGGGCGGAGAGATAATCTATAAAGCCCTCGAACACGGCACACTCTGTTGACGGGCCATCTCTCGCCCACGGCAGATATGAGATGTCCTTGCGTCCCCGGCAACCTTTGAAATATCGGTTGCGCAGTTCCCAGCCTCCGCTGACATTCTCAAATGCCACGGCAAAATATGGTTTATCATTGACGCTGTAATGTGCCTCCTTGCAGTTCGCCTTGGCGATGTGTGCCGAGATACCACGCTCTTGGAGGTACGCGACAAGTGCGCGGTGTTCCAGTGGCACGACCTCAAACCGTTCCATACTCGGTGCAGAGTGTCGCGGAGCAAAAGAGGAAGCGACAGTCTGCACCGATAGCACCGGACAACTGTCAGCGATGCAACGCATGAGATAGCGCAGGTCTGTTGACCGATATATCTCGGCTGCAAGGTCGATGATGTTGCCACCTCTGCCAAGTCCGAAATCATACCAGCAGTTGAGCGTGGTTTCCACCTTAAACGACGGCGTATGTTCCTGTCGCAATGGCGACTTATACCATAGCCTCGTTCCCTTTCTAATTGCCGGTTCATGTCCGAATTGAGACAAGAAGGTGGCTAAAGGGATTGATTTAATCTCTTTTATCATGGGTTCTAAAATGTTTGGGTGAGCTGGTTCTTGGTTCGGGTCCTATTATATATGCCCTTTTTAAACCAGACCAGAATTGTGGTTTCTCAATAGTAGAAATCAGGATTGTAGATATACTCTCGATTTTCGTAGCGAATCATACCCTTGTTGTCAAGGAATGTCTTTAAGCCCTTGATTTTATTGTTGGAATATGGGTACCCACAGGCGGCATATCCGGCTTTCAATGCAGCCTCGAAATTGCGGCAACCTTTTATCGGCCCGTCTGCGAAAACTACCGCCAATGCCTCGCGGTGCTGTTCCTCAGTCAGTTCCTTGTAGGGATACGGATCTTTGGCTTTCTTGCCCGGTTCGGTGAACACATATCCGCTGGCTATCTCCGGCAGTCCATAGTCATTAACGCGGAAGGCAAACGGATCGAACTCGGCGGCACGTATCATGGCGGCGCATACCTCCGACACTGTATTATCGGTTTTACTGCGGCTCACCTGAAGGACGGTCTCGGCTTTGTTGTTCAGTTCGGTACCTACATGACCACGGGCATTGTCATCGCTCTTGTTCAGATGCAGGACGGTGTGGATATGTATCTGATACTTGTCCGTCCATTCCATCAGCTTGCCGATAAGGTCGGTTGATTCCTTAGCGCAGTTGATGTCATACATCAGGTCGCGCACACCGTCGATGATTACCAGCCCAACGCCGGGTGTATTTATTATCGCCTGTTCGATGACTTCAAGGCGCAAGGAGGGTGTAAGCTGGCGCAGTGCCGCGAATTTCAGATGCTCCGGGTGGGTGTCGGTCGGCAGTTTTGCTAGGCGCAACGCTCGCTCCATAACCTTCTGACAATGATACGGGCTTTGCTCGGTGTCGAAGTAGAGGATTGTGCGCTTGTCATCTGGAAACTCTGCGGTGTAGCCCAATACTTTGCCGTTGACGAGCGAAGCCCCGACAATGGCGGCGACATTGAAGGTCTTTTTGCTCTTTGCCTTACCCGTCGAAGCAGAGAAATTGCCGAGTGTTCCGATAACGCTGCCGTTGGCATACAGCACCTCCGGCGCAGTCTGAATCTCATCGGTGATTCTCAACTGCTTTTCCTCCCAAAGTCGGAGAATTTCAGTCTTCACTTCCGGCATGGCTTCCTCCTTTCTTTGAGGCGTGAATAAGGTCGAGTGCTTTCTGGGCGTCGATGACGATTTTTCTGCCATTTTGAGTAATGGCATCTTTGATTACGCCACTGTTCTTGATACGGTGTGCGGTCGCTTTGCTGCACTGGAGAAGGTCGCATAGTCCTTTGATTCCATAAACGAGCCAACGCTTTGCTGTGGTGGTAACATTTTCGTCAGAGGTTACGCTTGCGGGTGCGGGTGGGGTCTTGACAAAATGAGAGTCAAGTAATTCTAAAAATTGTTCTCCGGTGTACTGCCAGAGAGGAAGTTTAAGTAACTGGTCTTTTGTCATACGCAGTGTGGGTTTGAGTTATACTTCCGCCCTCTGAGAGAGCGTATCCGAGTATCTCCCGGACACTGCAAAATTACAACCGGTTATGAGTGGGGTGTATGTGGTTTCAGCTTATCCACTTAATAGAGCTACCCATCAGAGTATCAGACTCTAACGGGTAGTTTCATAAGGTTCCTAAAGTGGAATTTTGAGTGGTGAAAGTGGTGCGCAAGTGGTATCTTTAAGTCGCAGACACTATCATGCTCGCTTTTTATGGTTTTTGAAGATTCTGTCAATCTCATCGGCATATTCTCTACTTGATGCACTGGCATCATCTCCGCGTGGATGACAATACTTCTTTTCATAGTAGCTCCACTGAATATCAAGATGAGCGAGAATATCCTCGCGCCACGCCGCTTTGTGCTTGGCCGGAACAATCTCATATAATTTCGATATGAGATAGCACGCCTTGATTTTCTGTTTTGGTCGTATCTTTATAGGTTCATGCTTACCATGGAGATTGAGCGATGAATGGAACTGAGTCTCGGTACTATCGAAAACATCAGAGCAGATTTCATATAATTCCGACACAAGAATCATCGGGAACAGTTCCCCTTCCCATTGGCGGCATGATTTCGTATTGGTCTGATTCTGTTTTACAGGTTGTTCAGGCGTGGGATAACTGCCATTATGAACCTGCATCTTTTGTATAAAGGTTTCCCTGCATTTCGGATGTAACTGAATTTCACAAGGCGGAAAGTATCTTTCCACCGTGATAAAAATTTTGCGACAGACATTTCGTAAGTCATGGTACACATCGAATGAAGGTTTCAACAGAAATTCATCATATTCAACGCTTTCCTGCAATTTCTTAAGAAATTCCCGTTTCTTTTCAAGCCATCCTTCACGGGTTTCGGCCATATGGAATAACTCGATTTCCTGTTTGTACTTATCTATCGTCCAATCATCAGGCACCGGGATTTTGCGACAAGCCTTTAGCGCGTACTCATAATGAGCGGCAATCATATAGAACATCTCCACTTCTTTAAGGAAGTGGTTGCTTTCGTAGCCGTCTATCATGTCTGCCTTGGATTTATTTTTACGATCTTTGTCCAATTTATAGAATACATTTTGGAATGTATCTATTCTTGTCGCAATCTCAGCACAGTAATTTCTGGTCTGGTTAGCTTGCACCTTTCCGATTTCTCCGGAGGCGTGAGATTCGATAATAGCATTTTCGATGTCGATAGAGCAAAGTTTACTGGTGGCTTCGGCTATTCGCTTGTATAAAATTGTATCCTGTTTGGCTACCAGCGGAACTTTCGTGAGTTGCCTCAGATCGTCCAATATTGGCACAACATCTCGTAATGTCGTAGGGTTTGGCATTTGCGGGGTGGTGTTTTAATGGGTTGATGAATGTGAGTACCAATAAATCTTAACAATACCTATTGGAATGTTATGAAATTTTAGCACTCAGTATCTCAAACAACAAGCAACCCAAAAGTGTTCGCCCGCAAGATTCAATGTTTAAGGATATCCCATCTGCCCGCTCTGGTACTGCCTTGGCGCAAGATTATGCCTTCCTTTTGCAAAACGTCTAAGTCGCGACGTATGGTAATTTTTGCCACATCTTCCTTAGCAGCTAACTCAGACAATCTAATTGTGGGATTCTCAGATATGTATCCAATGATGCGCAACTGTCTTCCAGATAATTTTATGTGCTCATTTATGTGCTCATTTATGTGCTCATTTATGTGCTCATTCGGTGAACCATAAGGGTTCTCGGCATTGACTATCTTCAGTTCGAGTTTAACCTGCATCAGTTCAGGTTGCTCAATGAGCTGAGGTTTCAGCCAGTGCCTTTCATGCCAGGCATTGAGTATGAGAGGGAAGCCTGAACCAAGATTTTCGCCATAGCCTATCATACGAAGCATGTGCTGCATCCGCTGGTTACGCGCTTTGGACTCTCCTCCGGCATAAATCTGCTCAAGCGGAAGTTTCAGCAGTCCGGGATTAGTGAGCACAAATCTGTCATCATACTTTTCAACCCTAAGGAGTCCGCTGCCTATCATCATGTCGGCATGGATAATCATGTTGGTAAAAGCCTCACGAACTGCTTTCTTCTGCGGAGTATCATCCTCTCGGATAATACCTGTCATCTTGAATGGTCTGGGTAAATCCCGCGTAAGACGGGGAACTACCATACGCAGAAAGTTGAATATGTTGTTCTCCCATGTGCCATCGTATGTCAGGCGGTCGCTATACCTTTGGTCTCCTACAAGATTTGACTTGTCGATGTAATCCATTCGCAGGTTGTCAAATCGCTCTCGCACCGGCAAGCCTTTGCCAAACATCAGCAAACCTGCCATAGTAAGCCCTTCCTTTCCGGAGGTACGGTCAATGGTATAAGCTCCGAGTTGTGTTAGAAATTCTTTGTGGTCCAATCCGTTCCATACGTGTTCGAGATTTGCCACACGGAACATGTTGCGATATGCCTCAAGTGTCGGAATATCTATGTCGTCCATCGTATAATGTTCGAGAAACATACGGTCATTACCATCATCATAGGCATCTCGCAACATCATTCTTATAATAGCTTCGGGGCAATGATAATCTCCCTCATGCCGGCGTCGGTATGTGCCACGCATAATGTTGTTGTTGATATATACCGGGCGCTCTTCATAAGTGGCACGAGGCACATGAATAACGACAACATCTTTACCATCGTATGAAAGGGTATTGATGTCTTCGTCTCTAAGCAGGCTGGTGCTTACCTTTTCTCGGCTATTGAGTGTGTTCCATATATCCGTGCGTATTTTTGCGGCATCTTCAACGCCGATGACATTGAAGCGTTTGGATGTGTCCTTTTCCTTCAAATCCTCGTCAACACCAAGAAGAATTGTGCCGCCATCAGTATTGGCAAAAGCAGAATAAGTTTCCCATAATGAATGTGGCACATCCTTTCTTGCTCTCTTACATTCAAGGGTAACCCGTTCTCCATTAGCCAAAAGTTGGTCAATGTATTCTTTATTGTTTATTTCTGCGTTGTTCGTTGCCATAATACAAAATTAATCATTTCTAATGGACTTTTCATGTCTGGGGAGCAAATAATCACTGTATCGGAGGCACTATAAATATTTTCTCATTGAAAGCCTGCATCATAGCGGGTGTTACATTGGAAATGTAACCGGCGAGAAGCGCCGATACTTCTGATGTGGCGTGTCCGACGGCATAGTCTATGTACGCTGTCATAACTCCATGATGCGCCAATGCCGAAATAAAAGAGTTGCGGGCATACTGTGGCGTAACGGGCTGGATTCCGAGAGATTCGCATACATCCTTAATATTTTTTGATATGCGGCGATTGAAGTCGTGGACACGTATAGACTTCTGTTCATCTGTAACCGCATTGAGGAATATGTCAGGGAAAACAGGTTCACCGGGATTATATGGAGAGGCATACGCATCGAGCAACTGGCGTAACTGTGGGATAATTGGTACGGATGTTTCATCAAGCTGCTTGCCGACAGGTTTGTTTGCCCTGTCAATCTTGGAGCGTATGAAAACAAATTGCGGAAATTTCTGCGAGACTGCCGCCTTCTCGGTCCAGATAAGTTTAGCCATATCTATGGTGTTCATACCGTTAAGACAATAAAGGAGTAGCCAGCGTCCTACCGCACGCGCATATTTTGACTGTTTATCAGGTTCTGCAAGCCAATATTCCCACAACTTCAATACTTCTTCCACAGTCAAGGCGTTCAAACGGCGACGGTTGCCGGCATGGATAAGACCCTTGAAATTGGGTGCAATCGTGGTGTGTCCGTCTTTATATGCCTGATTGAATACAGCGCGTGTGGCGCGAAGAATTACCATTCGCGTGTCCAAAGAGAGGTGCTGATCCGTGCCGTTTCGTGCTTTCTGTTCATCGAGCCATTTGGCAAAGCGTGTAATTATGGCTGTATCGACTGCGCCGAGTGAAATAGGTTTATCCTTACGGAATAGCTTGAACCAGTCAAGGGCAGAAGAATACATCGCGCGGGTCTTTACTTTTTCTTTCGATGCGCCGAGTGCCGCCCAATAAGAAAAGGTGTCGTCCGCCCTCATTGTCTTTTCCGTCACTTTCCCCTCAGACTTTTCCACATGGCTTTTGAGGTCGGCAACCGAGAAGCGGTTGAGCAAAATAAGTTCATCTGTTTTGGCGCATATCTGGTCAAACATCTTCCGGAGTTCCTTTCGGGTTTCAATAGCGACATTAGATTTTGAAAACAACGCCTCATATTCTTTTGTTGACGATACCTTAAATCCGGTTGTGAAATATCGCCGTAACCGCTGATGAGTGACGCATACTGTCAACGGCACAGATTTGCCTGTGTCGAATTTATATCTGTTGTCCGGGGCGAGAATGATATATATCGTCGCCCCTGCGAACCGTCGTGATTCATCGCTAAAAAGTGCCTTGTTCATATCTCTGTGTTCAAAGTTGTGTTCAAGTTTTTATCAGACCTGCCAGACCCCACAAAACAATCAGGGAGCGTGTTCAGCAAATGGGATTTGAACACATTTTGAACACAACCCGCGAGTTTCAAGAGGTCTCATACAAAATTACAAACTTCTTTTGATGCTTGCAAATATCTGATAATCAAATTACATCTTATCAACGAAGTTTCATGCGGTTTCGTTCAAAATCATGCCATCCACCTACTCATAATCAGGGAGTCCTTGGTTCAAGCCCAAGTGGGACCACCAAAACTGCGAAAGCTGCCTTCAATGGCGGCTTTTTTTGTGCCCGTGCCGGGGTCGGGGCACCTGACTCTCCTTGACCATATTAAGGCAGGGAGTCCTTGGTTCAAGCCCAAGTGGGACCACCAAAACTGCGAAAGCTGCCTTCAATGGCGGCTTTTTTTGTGCCCGTGCCGGGGTCGGGGCACCTGACTCTCCTTGACCATATTAAGGCAGGGAGACCTTGGTTCAAGCCCAAGTGGGACCACCAGAACCGCGAAAGCTGCCTTCAGTGGCGGCTTTTTTTTTGTACCCGTGCCCGGGGTCGGGGCACCTGACTCTCCTTGCCCATATTAAGGCAGGGAGACCTTGGTTCAAGCCCAAGTGGGACCACCAGAACCGCGAAAGCTGCCTTCAGTGGCGGCTTTTTTTTTGTACCCGTGCCCGGGGTCGGGGCACCTGACTCTCCTTGCCCATATTAAGGCAGGGAGACCTTGGTTCAAGCCCAAGTGGGACCACTCCTTGGAAAGTCGCTGATTCCCGGCGGCTTTTTTTTGTGCCCTGGGGTCAGCGCCCCTGACTCTCCTTGACCATATTTAACCTCGCTATAATCCTTCAAAAGTAGGTCAATAAGCCTGATTGAACACGGCACGGGTGGCGCGGAGAATTCCATTCGCGTGTCCAAAGAAAGCGGCTGATAAATCTGTAGGAGTATTAATCGTGAAGGCCCTATCTTTGAGTTAAGTCCTGTTCCCTTTCAAATGTATATGTTGTACCGACAGGAAGGTATTCCCAAGTTGAATTCGTGAACACCAGTCTTGCGGAATCTCCTGTAATTGTGACTGTGCCTGATATCGGATTCCCGGAAGCATCTGTACCCGCGAAGAAAAGTTCGCTATCGTTCAATTTTCCTATCCCATCGTCAATATTTGTGAGGCGGAACAGATTCAATGATATGTCATACTTGCCTCCTTCAGCTTGCGCAATCTTCAGGGTCGAGCCGTCATTCACATTTTTGTATACCCCGCACAGATCTACACTGCGCGAATGACTTTCATTATTAGCAATGTACGGTTCAGGCACCTTGCCCGTGACTGTGTCTTCCTCTGATGGAACGTCCTTTTCGATAATGACCGTATCTGGTGTATCGCCCTTTCGAGATTTACACCCGGCGACAGTAAGAATCGACAAAAGGATTATAACGGTCAGGGCTAAGCTGTTCATTTGATTTCTATTTTCTTTCGTTGACAATACCGGCTTTAGGCATGTTGTCTTGAATTTGATAAATATTCCTTACACAAAATTACTAAAAATTTATGTGGTACAAAATTGCTGTATGTTCGATGCTTTTGTGCAATGCTTTTGAAAAAATGCAGAACTTTGTCATCGTCTTTTCTGAAATCTCCATTTACCCGGCAGGGAGGTCGAAAACGGTATGACAATATGCGCCTACCTCTTGTTTTTCAAAGAAAAGTGTATTTATGAGGTAAAATCAATATCCAATCGTGAAACGTTCCTTGTGGTGAGCGGGCACTTCGAGTTCATCCACCATAGCCTTTGCATAGTCGGCTACGGATATGGTGCTGTTGCCATTGTCGTCGACGATGAGGTCGTCCTTGCCAAGGCGGTATTTGCTTGTAAGTGTGCCTTCTACGAATGCTCCGGCAGGCGAGAAGAACACCCAGTCGATGTCGTTTTCTTTGGTAAGAATGTCAAGATAGAATTTGCCGAGAGACTTTACTCCGTCCATGATTTCAGCGGGAATCACACCGCTGTCGACGACACGCAGCCCGGGGACACAGAACAGAGTGCCGGCACCACCCACGATGAGCAGACGTTTCACTCCGGCCTCCTTTGCTGCCTCTACTATGCGTGGATAGTTCTGCAACGTGTCGTTGTAGATGTTGGGGTTTGTCCAGCCAGGATTGTATGCGCTGATTACCGCGTCGTAACCCTTGAGATCTTCGGCCAGGGCCTTCTCGTCTGCAACATCTACTTTCTTTACGGTAAGGTCAGGATTCTCAACATTGATCTTATCAGGATTGCGTACCAGAGCCTCTACCTTGTAGCCGCGAGAGAGAAGTTCGTTCAGGATGGCGCTCCCTACAAAGCCGCTTGCGCCGATAAGTGCTGTCTTCTTCATATCTTTTTCTTTTTATTGATTTCCAATACAAAGTTAACACCTGAAACGGCAGAATGTCAAGAAGGCACTTGAATTACAGATAGTTTCATTAATGTTACCAATATAGATTACCAATATGTTGCAAAAAAACATTTTAACTGAGTTTAACTACAGACAAATTGTGGTATTGCATACCTCATGAATATTAGTTACCTTTGTAGAGTAATTTGACAGACACTATATTATGAACGAGGAACTGTATCCAAGTTGTCCCATACGTAATATCCTTGCACGGTTCAGCGACAAATGGTCGCTGCTCATTCTCTATACGCTCAACCTTCAGCCTACCATGCGGTTCAACGAGCTACGCCGCGAGATTCCAGATATCTCGCAGAAGATGCTGACCAACTCACTCCGTACTCTCGAAGAGGACGGTTTCGTGACACGCACAATATATGCTGAAGTTCCTCCAAGGGTAGAATACAGCATCACCGACCGCACCCGCTCACTCTTTCCCCATATCAATTCACTTATTGGCTGGGCAAAGAACAACATGCCGGCAATCCTCCGTGACCGCTTCAATCACAAGAAGCAGAAAGTATAATACAACTATTTTGATCCCCACAACAAAGTAATTCCTGTAATAATGCGCTAATTATGTGTTATAAGTATGTTGTGATATGAAACATAAAGTGAAAGTTACGGTGCTTGACACCAAACTGTATACCGACTACCAGCAGCAGTATTGCGCGAATCCCTGTTCCGGCTAATGCCCTGTGTATAACAAGGGGGATGAATTCGTTTTCTACCGCGATAACGAGCGTGATGACTATTGGCATTGCGGCCTGAACACTCTTGTGAAAACCGACGGAAATCCCGATGAGATTGCAGGCGGTCCAAAGAAACCATTCTGTTCCGAAGCATGGGACGCCGTCTCACGGTATATCTACGCAGGTTTACAAGGCGGTTCAATCATGAAAGGCTGGATGCGCGACGAGAATACCATGATAAGCTGCTGCAACGACGGCACACGCCCCGTCATCTTCAAGATCGAGCGCATCGACTACGAATAAAAGAAGTAGTCAATGAGCCGACTAATTAAGTATAGAATAATATAAGGTAAATAACTTTGCGGAAAGTAATCAAGAATTTATAGGCCGTTTGAGTTATAGGAAAGGGTATTAGGCTATTATCCAAGTAATGTAATATAAATACCATGTACCCAACTATATATCTTTGATTTTGGGTTTTATAAGAAACAAATTAGAAACAGATACGATTTTTATTTGTAAGCTTGATTAATTTGGGGGAGATTTATCATATAACCCACAGGAGATATTCGATATTCATGAGATGATTAAGCAATGAACATGGCATAATACCCCCTAATGTCAGGAATTTTAGCTAACTTTGCATTAGCATAGGCTGTTTGTCGGC
>CAUBJF010000005.1 GCA_958436175.1 uncultured Muribaculaceae bacterium | reverse complement strand
CTCTTTTTGAGTGAGAGAGAGATTATTTATTTTCTTTATATTCTTTATTTCTTTGTTTGGGTCCACTAAGGAGTCCATCAGGGAGTCTGCTTGGGAGTCCATTAGGGGGTCTGATGCATGCTTGTCATTACATTGGTATTTCTCATAGTTACAGATAGTTATAATGGGCGTTTGCCGGTACAGAGTTTCACGCTTAATCATGCCTTCCTCTTCGAGTTGATGAAGGTAGGTAATTACTGTAGTCTTCGACTTCTTCCATCTCTTCTTCAGGAAGACCAGGGAGGCTACAAGCTGGCCACGATGAAGCGTGAAACGATGCGAGTCGTCAATCCATTCGCGGTCTTCCCAGTTTGCCATCATAATCAGGTCTATCCACCACTGCAGGCGCTGCGCGTCGAGCCACAGCCAGTGCTTGACGATCGAGCGGCTTATCTTTATCCATCCTTCTTCCATGTTGTTCATCTTTTTTTTCGCGCAAATATAAGTCCAGCCCCCTCCTTCCGGCCTTTCTTATGAACGTGCATACCCACCGGCATTCCGAGTCTTGGGGCGGAGGGCAATCTTTCGGAAAAAAAGAGCTAACTTTGCGAGATGAAACTGCTTCTATCAACAGCGATACTCGCTCTATCAACTCTCAACCTTATGGCACAGACCAACAATGTAAGCCAGACAGCCGGGCGCAAGGCTCTCGGGGAATTCGCCCCGGAGTTCGCCGCCTACAACGACGACATCCTCTTCGGGGAAGTATGGAACAACCCCGCTTTCAACCTCCACGACCGCTCGATGATCACCATCTGCACCCTCGTAGGCAAGGGCATCACCGACTCGTCGCTGAAATACCACCTCGCCCAGGGCCGCAAGAACGGCATCACACGCAAGGAGATAGCCGCCCTGCTGACACAGGCGGCCTTCTATGCCGGATGGCCCGACGCCTGGGCAGCCTTCAACATGGCAAAGGAGGTATGGACCGACGACACCGAGGCCGCAACGGACATGGAACGTTTCCAGCAGCAGATGATATTCCCCGTCGGCGAGCCTAACACGGCCTATGCCAAGTACTTTGTCGGCAACAGCTATCTCTGCCGCGTCTCCGACTCGCAGATCCCCTTCGCCAACGTCACCTTCGAACCGGGATGCCGCAACAACTGGCATGTCCATCATGCCGGCAAGGGCGGCGGCCAGATGCTCGTCGGCGTTGCAGGTCGCGGCTGGTACCAGGAAGAAGGCAAGGCGGCACAGGAGATACTCCCCGGCACCGTCATCCACATCCCGGCGAACGTGAAGCACTGGCACGGCGCGGCCAGGGACTCGTGGTTCGCACACCTTGCCTTTGAAATCCCCGGCGAGGACAGCAGCAACGAGTGGCTGGAACCTGTCGGCGATGCCGAGTACGACGCACTGAAATAATCCGGAACACCGCGACGACGTGTCCTCAGTCCTTGTCGAAGAGGGTATCGTCGTCGATAGGTTTGCCCGCGGCCTCAGCCTCGACAGTGGAGTGGCTGACACCGTAGCGGGCTGCCTCGTCGCGTATGTCGGTCACTATCCTGTTGAGCTTGGTCACGTCGTCGATAACGACGTGGACGGTCAGGGCGTTCTCCGAGGTCGACAGCGCCCATACGTGCAGGTGATGGATCGAGATGACTCCGTCGACCGACAGCAGTGCTTTCTCAAGTCCCTTCATGTCGACAGACCGAGGCACGGCATCTATCGACATGCGGCAGCTCTCCAGGAGCAGTCCGCGCGTGGACCATGCTATGATCAGGGCGATGACGATGCCGACGACGGGGTCGAGGACGTAGCAGCCCGTATAATGGATCACGATGCCCGACACGACGACACCGACCGAGACGAGCGTGTCGGCAGCCATGTGGAGGAAGGCACCCCTGATGTTGAGGTCCTTGCTCTTGCCGCGGACCAAGAGCCACGCCGTGAGGCCGTTGACGACGACACCGGCGGCTGCGACCCACGCTATGGCCGAGCCGTCGACCGCCTGCGGACGGACAAGTTTGCCGACCGACTCGACAAGGATGGCGCCGACGGCGGCGTAGAGGAGCAGGGCATTGATGAAGGAGGCCTGTATGCTGAATTTCTTGTAGCCGTAGGTGTGGGTGCTGTCGGGATGGCGCGACATGAGCCTGAGCGCCACCATCGCTATCACCAGCGAGGCTACGTCCGAAAGGTTGTGCCCGGCATCCGAGAGCAGCCCCATCGACTTATAGCAGAAGCCGAAAGCCGCCTCCAGGACAACGTAGGCGCTGTTGAGGATGATACCGGTGATGAAGGCCGAGCTGAGCGACTTCGATGTCTCGGCGGCGTGATCGTGGTGATGCCCTGTATGTCCGTCCATGTTCTTGTCCATGCTCTGTTTTGACGGCAAAATTAACGAAATTATCCGGATAATCATACTGCGGCGTGATGATTTCGCCCCGGGTGCGCATGTATGCGCCCGGCAGCATGAATCAGGCACAGAACTATCAGCAGGAGTCCGAGTACGTAGTGCCACAACCCTACCGGGGAGTTGGCTCCGTCCACATATACAAGCAGAACGATACCGGTGGCCGTTATAAGCACAAAGCTTGCTGACAGGGCGAGTGTGACCCGGCTTTTCCTGCCTATTCCCTTCGTCACTATGGACCGGTACCATGGCATGTGGCTGTAGATGTGGAAGACGACGGCGACCAGCCATAACAGGCTCGAAAGGACATGCGCCAGAGCCCAGCTGTGCCACAATTCATGGCTGCCGCCGTGCCCTGCTACGTGCAGCCCTATGCCGCTGACGGCTGAAACAACGAATGTCAGTGCCAGCAGACGGTTGGAGGTTTTTCTTCGTTTCATCTTATATTCCTTTTTGGCTGCAAAGTTAAGTGACTCAGCCGGGAAAGGAGATAGACAAAACAATGCGGAACTTGGACTATTCAAGGTTTCTCTTCCGGAACAGCTTCGGACTGATGCCGGTCGCGTTTGTGAACAGGCGCGAAAAGTAGGCGTAGTCGTCTATGCCGAGACTGTCGGATATTTCCTTTACGGAAAGGTCGGTATGGACGAGCAGACGCTTGGCTCGCAGGACAAGCGCGTTCTTTATATACGATGTGGTGCTCATCCCGGTGACACCTTTCACCACTTCGTTAAGATAGACCGGCGATATGTTCAAGAGCGAGGCATAAAAGGACGGCTGGCGGCTCGTTGTAAGATTATCCGCCAGTCGCCGGCGTAGTGTCAGGACGATCTCCATGTACCTGCGGCTGAGACTCGTCTGCCTCATATTTATCTCCTGCACAGCCTCGGCTACAATGCCGACAAACGCTTCCGCGAGCCGTCTCGCTGTCGCCTTCGTCAGCTTGTCGGTGATTCTGCCCAACCTGGCCTCCAGGATAGAGGCAATGACGGCCAGCTCGTCGCGTCGTCTTATGTCCGGCATGAATGAAGAGGCCGACAGCGAGAAATAATCAAAGATGCATTTCTCGGCCTCCCCCACAAAACCGCTGTCGACAAAAAGGAGCCAGCCCTCGGCATCTCCCGGACTGATGAGGCGGTGCGCCTGGCCCGGCTGTATCATGAAGACTTCACCCGGTGAAAAATGTTGTTCCTTGAAATCGATGAAGCCGCTGCCACTCCCGCTTTCGACCACTCCGAATATATAATAGTCGTTCCGGTGGATGCCTGTCACGGATATGACATCATCCGGAGGGCAGCTCATCCGGCGGATACGCAGCCCGAAATCGGAGAGCTGCGAGGCTTTGTGCATTGGTAACTGGTCCATATCCTTTCAAGGCTGTTGAGGATGCCTGTAGTCCTTCCTCTGTGAGATCCTTTTGATTTCTTCGGTATTCATAGCTCTGCAAAGGTAGCTTAATTCCTTTGAAATACTCTCTGCTGAAGGCAAAAAAGCCACTCTCCGGCCCACTTGACAGCTGCCTGACAGTCCTTAAGATGACGGAATATAGCCGTAAACTTGGAAAAAAATCGTATCTTTGCAGTGCAATTTATAAAGAATTGCACTGTAAATGACTTGTAAACCGACAGTTAAGCTAAACGCATCCCCTATTGTAGTCAACTGGGGTTATCTTGAGAGCTGGAAGAGCACCGCTTCTGCAGACTGCCCCATTTAGTGAGCAGTCTACGGCCGTTTTCATAGGCCCTCATTTTCATTATCACATCTAATAAAGCTTACCACATGAACAATCACCGATTGCTCACAGGGTTGCTTGCAGCAGCCTTGTCGAGCGGCGGAGTGTGTGCTGTCGGTCAGTCCGCTCAGGTCCTCACGATTGAGAGACTGTTTGAGATTGCAGAGACCAACAGTGTGCAACTGCGCCCTTCGTTTACAGCCGAAGAAGAAGCAAGCAGCGAAATCAGCGTTGCGCGAAGTTCTCGGCTTCCGGATATAGAGGCGAATCTGTCCCTGAGCTATATAGGCGACGGCTTCACCTCAGAACGTGACTTCTCCGACTTAAGGAAAGCCCCCATACCGCATCTCGGGAATGCGTTTGGCATCAATGTCACGCAGCCCGTATATGCCGGGGGCGCCATCACAGCCGGTATTGAGATGGCCCGGCTCAAGTCGACCGCGGCACGATATGCCACTGAGATGCAACGCGACAACATCAGGTTCCGACTCGTCGGATTCTATCTCGACACCTACAAGTACGGCAACCTCCGGAAAGTGGTGCAAAGCAATATCATCCAGGCACGCAAGGTTCTCGACGAAATGAAGGCCCGTTATGAGCAGGGTACAGCTATACAGAATGATATCACGCGCTATGAACTGCTTGTCGCCAACCTCGAACTTCAGCTGGTCCGTATCAACAATAATCTTGAGATAATAACCCGCAATCTGGCAGTGACTGCGGGTCTCGACGCGAATACAGTTATCGTACCGGACTCAACGATTCTCGAACGTTCATTGCCTGTCGCCGTAGAAGAATGGTGGCAGCAGTCGGCCGAAGAAGCCTCCCCGCAGCTAAAACTTGCGCGCTCGCAGGCAGAGATAAGCCGTAAAGCGGAATCACTGGTAAGAAGCGGACATCGTCCCAGAATCAGTCTTCAGGCCGGTTGGAGCATCGACGGCCCCATACTGGTGGAGGTGCCTCCTATAGACAGGAACCTCGGCTACTGGTATGTAGGTGTCGGCGTGAGCTACAATCTGTCGTCACTGTACAAGAACAACAAATCGCTGTCTAAAAGCCGCATTGCGACAAAACTGGCTCTCGAAAGGCTTCAAGCCCTGCGTGAGGACCTAAGCCTCGGGGTAAGGGCAGATTATGTGCGATATATGGAAGCATACGAGGAACTCATAACCCGGCAGAAGAGCGTCGAACTGGCGGAACGGAATTACAACACTACCTCGACGCGCTATTCGGAAGGAATAGCCCTGATCACGGATATGCTCGATGCGGCAGATTCCAAGCTGGATGCCGAGCAGAATCTCGTCAACGCACGGATCGATCTTATATACTATTATTACAAACTACTATTCATCACTGGAAAGATATGAACCACAGGAACAAAAAAATACTATCATACGTCCTGACCGCAGCGGTCATTGCCGCCGCAGCTTTTTGGGTAGGCTGCAGATTCATCCATCCCGGCAATGTCGAATTTACCGACAATGCACAGGTCGAACAGTATATAGTGCCCGTGAACTGCCGTGTGCAGGGCTATATCAAGGAAATACGTTTCAACGAATATGAGCTTGTGAAAAAAGGCGATACTCTCGTGATTATCGACGATGCCGACATGAGCCTCGGCGTTGCCCGCGCCCGGGCCGACTACCGTAACGCACTGGCCGGTCGTACCGTGGCAGACCGCTCGGTAGGGGTGGCTGCCGCCAATGCCGCCGTCAGCGAGGCTTCTATAGCCGAAGCAAAAGTGGTGATGGAGATGGCGCGCACAGATTTCGACCGCTATTCGCGACTGCTCCGTAAGGATGCCGTCACACGTCAGCAGTACGAAGCAGCCAGAACGGATTACGAGGCAAAGAAGGCCCGCTACGATATGTTGTCCCGACAGTACATGGCGTCGTCTTCCGTCGTTGCGCAGACACGCCAGAGAATAGCACAGAACGATGCCGGGATAGAACTTGCCGAAGCCCTGCTCGAAACTGCCGAGCTCAATCTGTCCTACTGTGTGATCACGGCCCCCTGCGACGGTTATACGTCGAGGAAGGAAATACGGGAAGGACAGCTTGTGCAGCCCGGACAGACTCTGCTCGACATCGTCGACTCGGCCGATATCTGGATTGCCGCAAATTATAAAGAGACGCAGCTGCGACATATAGAGCCGGGGAGCGAGGTGACTATAAAGGTGGATGCAGTCCCGGATGTGGTGTTCGAAGGAAAAGTGGAATCCATCTCACGTGCCACAGGAGCCTCGCTTTCTCTGATGCCTCAGGACAATTCTTCAGGCAATTTCGTCAAGGTTCGTCAGCGTGTGCCAGTGAGGATTGTCTTTTCCGGAAAGAACAAGGAGGCCGATATGCGGAAGCTGCGTGCCGGGATGAATGTGGAGTGTGAGGTAAGATACTGATATGGCAGACTGGCACGCTAAAAAAGGACCCTTCGACATACCGGATGTACCTGATTATATACCACGTCGGTTGAAACCCTGGCTGTTTATATTCTTCGTCATCATCATCCAGTTCTCGGGAGGTATCTATCTTGCGGCGGCTTCCGACATGGTCGGTACGACCGCCCTAATGCAGGAGGACATACTCATGGCAGGGTATGCCTCCCTAATCGGCCTGGCGATAAACTTCGCGGTGATGTTCCGCATCAAATTCCGCTTCTCAAACAGGACCCAGCTTCTCGTTTCCGGCACGGCGCTGATTGCAGCAACTCTCATATGCGCCTCCACCGGCTCGGCACCCGTCCTCGTCGTCACATGCTTCATAGCCGGATGGTTCAGGATGCAGGCTACCTTTGCATGTAACTCCACAATCCAGCTCTGGCTCACACCCGTGCGCGATATGTCCGTCTTTTTCTGCTATGTATATATCCTGGTCGACGGCATCATACAGCTCAGCGGTATAGCGACGATATATATCGCTTTCCTCGCACGGTGGGAGTATATGCACTGGGTCATGACAGGACTCCTCGCGTTGATGATGCTGATGGTACTCATAATCGTAAAACCCGTCCGGGGACCTATGTATATCCCTCTGCTCGGTATAGACTGGCCCGGTGCCCTGCTGTGGGCAGCTTTTATGATGTGCTTTGCATTTATATGTGTCTATGGCAATTACTTTGACTGGTGGGATTCGTTCGAGATAAGGACTGCCGCCGCCTTAGGCTTATGCTGCCTGGCTATAAATCTGTGGCGTGCCTCATTCCTGCACCATCCCTATATTTCCTTCCGGGCCATGCGTAACCGCAACGTATTGCGGGCCACAGTGGTCTATCTCGTGTTTTTCACACTGATGGCTACCGAGCATGTCTTTGAACACTCGTATGCCTCCGAGATCCTCGGTTTCGACAATACGAACCTTATAGACTTGAACTGGTACGTTCTGGCCGGAATTGTCGCCGGTTGCGGATTCACGTATCTTACCTTCGCGCTTCGCAAATGGAGATACAAGACCATGACGGCGATAGCGTTCGCGCTGGCCAGCGTCTATCTCGCATATTTCTATTTTATGATAGACTACGGTCTTGAGAAAGAGATGCTCTTCGTCCCCTTGTTTTTCAGGGGCGCGGCCACGGTGATTATCTCGATTGTATTCCTCACGTCGATAGTCCAGGGTGGACTTCCGTTCCAGGTATTTCCTCAGGCTTTGACTATCAACGGTTTTACCGGGGCTGTAATGGGTGCTACTTTCGGGCCTGCCCTCATAGGCGAGTTTTTGAGACATGTCATGGCCAAGAATGCATCCTTGCTGGGGGCGCCCATTACGGATTTCAATCCGGCGACAGCTCTTCGCCCGGTTGGCGAGCTGTATGGCCTCGTGCAGAGACAGGCTCTGGTAGTTTCGATGAAGGAAATATATGGCTGGCTCCTGATAGCCGCCGTTTGCTCGCTGATGATAGTCCTTGTCAGCTACGGGCCCTTGCGGCCGGCCGCTTTCTTCCCCAAATGGAAGACCGTACGCCGTACGTTGCGCCGCCTTGTCCGCGTGTACTCATTCTCGGATAATTAGACAGGCCCCCGGTTTAGATGAACAGATCGCCGATAATCATATCGGATATGAGCCAGCGCGATTCAGGAATATAAAGATATGTGCCGAGCTGTTGCAGATTGCCGAGACGCAGGTGCTCTTCGCAATTTTTTAGTATCAGCCGACGGTCCTGCGCATGGAAGTCATCGAGGTTCAATCCTTTGGCAGTGCGGAGGCTGACCATGATTTTGTCGTTGACACGGTCGGCGACTGTCTCCTCGTCGATGGTGGCGGCGGATTCAGGGTCTTTTATGTAATCTTTTACCGATGGCGGCACGAATCGACGGATTCCGTCTTTGTCCAGGCTGTGGGCTCCCGGACCGAGGCCGAGGTAGGGAGAGCCTGTCCAGTACGAAGAGTTGTGACGAGAGCAGAGTCCCGGCAGCGCGAAGTTCGAGATTTCGTAGTGCTCGAACCCGTATTCCTTTGCAATGCGGCAGAGCGAGACGTACATTTCTTCTGTAAGCTCTTCGGGAGCTTCTTTAATCATACCCTGGTCACGTTTACGCGTCAGTAGTGTCCCTTCTTCGAACGTCAGCGAATAGGCCGACAGATGTCCGATACCCGTGTCGAGAAGCCGCCGAAGGGAGTATTCCCAGCTGTCGGCGGTCTGTCCGGGAAGGCCGTAGATAAGGTCGCAGCTGATATTGCCTATGCCTCCATTCCTGATCGCCCCTATGGCCCTCAGGGCATCTTCGGCACTGTGGCGGCGTCCGACAGACCTGAGTTCGGCATCGACAAGCGACTGGACCCCCATACTGATGCGATTGACCCCCTGGCGGCCCCATAGGGCGGCTCTTGGGACGGAGACATCCTCCGGGTTTACCTCCATCGTCGTTTCCTCAGTCTTCGGGAAAAAGGCTGTCAGCCTCCCGAATTCCTCATCCCTGAGTATCGAGGGGGTTCCGCCTCCGAAATATAAAGTATCGACGGAATAGTCGCCGAGTTCACTTTGTCGCGCCTTGTATTCCTTGCCGACAGCCTCGACGTAAGCCTCTGTCCTGCTACGGTCTGCTATGGAATAGAAGTCGCAGTAGGCGCATTTGGCATGGCAGAAAGGCACATGGACATAGATACCGGCCATAGTCTTAGAAATCTGGTACGATACGTCCGCACAGAGCCAGGAACGGGCAGAATCGGCAGTTGCGTGAGTCTTCGCACTGGGTGAACGCTTCGTTTTTGTCGAAAATTCTTCCGATCAGCTTCTTGAGTTCCGGAAGAAATACGTCGGAGACATCGCGGAATGACTCGACATCGCGTCCGTTCACTTTGAGAGGGACGAGGTCGGCGTTCTGCGACAGCTCGCGCATGGGATGGAGCATGGGGATGATTTCGGCCTTGTCGTCGACACCTCCGCGGTAGGCTTCGCAGTAGGTGAGCAGCTGGAACATGCCGTTGCTTTCGATTCTGTCGGGCCTGAACATATCCTCGACGCTCCCTCGGGTTTCTTCTTTACCGGTCTTGAAGTCGATGAAACGCAGTTTGCCGCCCTGCAGTATGTCGACACGGTCCACCGACATATAGAAACGTATCGCCAGTCCCGGCTCTATCTCCCAGGATATGTCGTATTTGTCTTCCGACTGCTTGTAGCGGAACGGGACAGTACCGTATGCGCGCAACTCAGCCTCCATGTCGGAGCGTGCGATGGCAGAGATGACCTCATAGCCTATTTCTGCCTCCGCCGGGAGCATGAAGGCATCCTTGCCGGCATACTCGGGGAAGTTCTGCCGCACGATTTCTTCGCGTGTGGTTCTTTCTATGATGTCGGAGCCGAGGATTCCGCGTATGATTGTGGAAGTGATTGGGCTGTCGCGGTATGGCTCGTAGAGTTCCTGTATTACCTTGTGGACTATCGTGCCGTAGTCCGAGGCAGTCATGTAGTCGACGAGTTCGTCGCTGCCGCGCATGCCGCGCACGTAGGCGAGATAGAACTGCAGAGGGCAGCTCTTGAATGTTTTCAGCGCCGATGCCGAGAGTCTCAGGGGGCCTCCGGCGCGGAATTTGTCGATATGGGCCATTACGGCATCCGTCTTGCTGACGCTGATCTCGGTCTTTGACGACGGTTCCGCCCCCAGGGATGCTGCCCTCATCCTGACATTGATTCCGGGCATCAGGAAGCGCATCTGGGAGATATAGCGGCTCATTTCACCTCCGGCAAGTCCCTCGCTGCGCGTGTCGAAGTATATGTCCACCTTTTTTGCCCTTGCAATCAGGCGGAAGAAGCTGTAGGCGTATGTCCATTCAAGGTTTTCGAAATCAGGAAGTCCGAAACCGCTTCGGACTGCGTTGGGTATCATCGTCCTGGTGTACTGCCGGCGTGGGAAGATACGTTCGTTCATCGACAGGATGGCGACATTGTCGAAGTCCAGGGCGCGCGTTTCGAGAACGCCGAGCATCTGCACCCCCTGGAGGGGCGCTCCGTTGACACTCAGGCCCCGGGCGTTGAAGATGCGTTCGAAAAGCTGTAGGAATGTGCTATCTGACATCGACACGCCGTAGCGTTCGATGATATCGCTGAGTATCAGAACTTCCTGCCGGAAATAGGAGAGGGCCTTTATCTCGAACATCTCCGGCCCATCTTCCCGGAGCGAATTCAGGGCTTCGCCAAGCCAGTCGAACAGTCCCGTAAGGTAGGTGGCGACATCCCGGACCGACCCGAGTTCTCTTACGGGAGTGAACAAGGCGCTGAAGTCCGGCAGCTCTTCGCATATTTTCCGTGCCGGGATATTGAAAAGCTTCTCTTCGGATATCATTTTGCTCAGCGTGGCAGCGCTCTCCGCCGCTATCATCCTTACGTGGGGATGAGTGAGCACGGCCATGACATCCTGATAGAAATAGTGGACAGCGCCATGGATCGTCCGAGCCCGCAACTGCATGCTTATGACGCTGTGGAGCAGTGAGGCGAAAGTCGTGCTGCGGTAGGGCAGTCCTAAGGAAATGTTGATTTTCTCTATGCCTTCGGGGACGGAGAACAGTGCTGGAACGAGCAGCGTCGGGTCTGGGAGTACGACAGCTGTGTTGATGCCGTCGCTACCGTCGAGGCTGTCGTCGTCGAGCCATTCCTGAAGCTTGTTGCCCAGCAGCTTTGTCTGCGCTATGCTGGAAGGCACGGCAGTGACGGTGACGGCAGGCGTACATGCAGGCATAAGGAGTTCGAAGTCGTCGGGCATGGGAAAATGACGGCTCAGCCTGGCGAGACGCTGCATTGCCCTGGAGGAACCGCCGTGCTCGCAGTCGAGTGTGAGGACTACTGTATCCCAGAAAAACGACGCGGCTTTCAGCTCCTTGAGCCGTTCGAAGATCAGACTTTCTGATGTCGAGAGGTCGTTGAAGCCGACGAAGACATAGTGTGTGTCACCGCTGATGTCGAACGCTTCCAGATTCCTGAAATGCTCGACGGCGCTACGGTATACCTTTCCCACGGAAGCATAGCCGCGTTTTGTGAGAGCTTCTTGGTAGTTGCGGTATACATCGCCCAGAATCTCCCAGAGATACAGGAACTTGGAGCCCAGCGACGATTCCGAGTCGTCGAGGTGCAGCCAGAAACGGTCCAGATCCGAGGTCAGGCGGCTCTCGCCCCATATACGGCGTACCACTTCTTTCTGCCCCTCATCAAGATAGTCAGCCTGGATCTCTTTTATGTTCTTGAGGTTGCGGAAAAGATCGGCTGCGTTGGCCATCGAGCGGTCGATTTCGTCGAAGTCGCTGAGTATGATGTCGCCCCAGAAGATAAAGGAGTCGAACTCGCGTACGCCCTCGGTGCGCCCGTGGCTGTGCATAGCATCGATATATGCCTGGTAGAGTATGAAAAGAAGTTCGCGTTCCGGAGCTTCCGGGAGGGGCGCGTGGAGCCCGAGAAAGGTACGCATGGTCATGAACCGGGGCATCAGGGCAACGCCTCTGATGCCTTCGCGAACATATTTTTTCAGGAACATCGCGCTTCGTTTGTTCGGCGTGACGAACACGAGGGAGGCCAGACGTGGCTCCCGGTCTTTGTGGCGTAACCAGTATCCTGCGACCTCCCGCAGGAAGTTAGGCTGCTCGTTGCTCATTTTCGACGGATGAGGATGATGGTGCGCACGGCCATGTCGAAGAGTATTATCTTGGCGTTGCCGTTGGCGGCGATGTCGCGTTTGGAGCGTTCGAAGAGTGATATCAGGTCTTCTACGTTTTTCTCGTTAATAAAAGGGAAGAATTTGGCAACGAAGGCACTCTCGGCAGCGTTCATGGTTATTAGCGAGGACACCTGCAGACGTACCAGGAAGCTTTCGCGGAAGAGGCGGCAGCAGTAGTCGAGAAACTGCATGGCGGGTTCTCGTCCTATTGCAGCCGTGTTGTTGCTCCAGTCTCTTAGAGCTGCCACCTTGCGGCCGTATGCCTTTCGCATGAGGTCGGCGAACGAGTCGAGCATGTGGAGCCGTTCGTCGGCGACACCGGCCAGATGCAGGGCTTCGTTGACATTGCCGTCGGAAATACGGGCGGCTTCTACCGATGCCTGTGGCTCTATTCCTGCGTCTTCAAGGATTCCGGCGACTTCCTCGTCGGTGTAGCGACGCACATTGATACGCTGGGTACGCGAGTAGATGGTCGGGAGGATGAGTCGTGAATTGTTGCTTACCATAAGGAAGACGGTGTCGGCAAAGGGCTCTTCGACGAGTTTTAGAAGCTTGTTGGCCGTCTCTTCCTTCAGACGTTCGGGAAGCCAGAGGAGCACTGTCTTGTACTGTGACTGACGGGCCTTGAATGTCAGGCGGCGCAGGAGTTCGTTGCCTTCCTCGACGTATATCATGGGCTGGGCGTTGATGTTTCCCAGCATCTCAAGCCATTTTTCGAAATCCATGTAGGGGTTCTCGGTCATGAACTCCCTGAAAAGGTCGATATAGTCGTCGGACAGCGTCGGTTTGCCGCTCTTCTTGGTTACGGGGAAAGAGAATACGGTGTCGATGTTGTTGAAGGCGGCGTGCTGAAGGCAGGAGGGGCAATGGCCGCAGCTGTCTCCGTCGGGGGTACGGCCGGTGCAGTGGATATATTGCGACATGGCGCGTGCCAACATGAATTTTCCGGTTCCTGCCGGGCCTTCGAAGAGGAGGGCATGGGGGAGATGGCCGCTGTCGACCATGTCGCGCAGCCTTTCTTTTATGTCATGATGACCGGGGATGTCGGCAAATCTCATTTCATTTTCCTTTCCCACGCTGGGCTATGGTGCCGTGTTCGGACACGTATTCGCGCACTTCCTGGAAGAGACGTGTGGCGAAGACGAAATCATTCAGGGCTTCGTTGGAGGTGTTGTAGATCTGGCTCATGTCGCCGACCCATTCGCGGTAGCCCTTGTTGATGAATATGATGTTTTCGCCGATACCGAGCACGCTGTTCATGTCGTGCGTGTTGATGACGGTAGTGATATTGTATTCGTGGGTGATGTCGCTGAGCAGTTCGTCGATGATGATCGAAGTCTTGGGATCCAGACCCGAGTTGGGCTCGTCGCAGAACAGATATTTGGGGTTCAGGGCAATGGCACGGGCAATGGCGGCGCGTTTCTGCATGCCGCCTGATATCTCTGCCGGGTATTTGTCCTCCGCCCCCAGAAGGTTGACACGCTCGAGGCAGAACATGGCGCGGTCGCGCATTTCGGCCTGCGACATCGAGGTGAACATCACAAGGGGGAACATGACGTTGCCCAGCACCGTCTCCGAGTCGAACAGGGCCGAACCCTGGAAAAGCATGCCTATTTCTTTGCGCAGGTTCTTGACTTCCTCCTGCTTCATGCCGAGAAGGTCGCGTCCGTCGAAGAGAATCTGGCCCTGCTCGGGACGTATCAGCCCCACGAGCGATTTCATGAGCACTGTCTTGCCCGAACCGCTCTGGCCGATGATGAGGTTGGTCTTGCCGGTATAGAATGTGGCGTCGATATCGTGAAGAACGGTACGCCCGTCGAACGATTTGGTAAGGTCTTTGACTTCGATCATTGCAACAGGAGTTTTGTCAGTATCACGTCGAGGAGAAGAATGAAAATGCTGCTGTTGACGACGGCATCGGTACTTGCTTTGCCGACCTGGAGGGCACCCCCCTTGACATAGTAGCCGAAGAAGGAGGATATCGACGCAATGAGGAAGGCGAAGAAGAGGCTCTTGATAAGGCCGTACCAGACATACCATTCCTGGAACATGGCCTGGAGGCCGTAGACGAAGCGCGACACGGTGATAAGGTCCGTGAAGACAGCTACGCTATAGCCGCCAAGCAGGGAGATGCCTATACAGAGTACGCCGAGCACCGGCATGAAGAATATGAAAGCCACTATCTTGGGCAGAACAAGGAAGTTGGCCGAGTTCACGCCCATTATTTCGAGAGCATCTATCTGCTCGGTGACACGCATGGTGCCTATCTCCGAGGCTATGTTTGACCCTACCTTGCCCGCAAGGATGAGACAGAGGATAGAGTTCGAGAATTCGAGAAGGACTATCTCTCGTGTCGCCAGGCCGACAGAGTATGCCGGGATGAGGGGTGACGCTATGTTGAGCTGCATCTGGATGGCGATGACGGCGCCTATGAACACCGAGATTATCATCACCAGAGGTATCGAGTCGATGCCCAATTTGGAGATTTCGGCTACGGTGCGCTTGAAAAAGACTTTCCAGCGGTCAGGGATGGTGAAGACCCTGCTCAGGAAGATGCAGTACCTGCCGAAGGTGCCTATGGCTGTGGTCAATATCATTGTCTGTGTCGGTTTCTGTTTTCTGTTTGTGCAAATTTACGGATATTCGCCGATTATATTGCTGCAAAGTTACGCTATAATTGGATAGATTCAAAACCATTCGGCAATATTTGCCAATATCATAGAACTTTTTGCTTTCGTCGGCTTATATGAACCATTCGGCTTCCCCGTTTGTCATTAGATGTATATAATCTATTCATCATGTCTGCCTTATTGAACTTAGTCTCTGCCTCAGAACCGGCTGTCAGGCCCATGGATATCCACCGTTTCATCGGTGAGAACAGTTCGGGTTTCTCTTACGCCATCGCACGTGCGACAATGAATGTCGTCGACTGGATTCTCAGCATATTCGGTCTCGAACACGACCAGACTGTCGTCACAGTGCTATACGCGGCTGTCGTTTTCGGCATATCTTTGATTGTCGGATGGATAGCCCAGTGGATAATTTTCCATCTTGTCCGGGCCGTGGCGAAAAAATGGAACTCCGGCTTCTATTCTTCGTTGGTCGGAGTGCGCTTTTTCCATAAGATATGCCGCATGATTCCGGCTCTGGTATTCCTCATCCTTATCCAGTTCACCCTCTCGAATCACAACGGGCTGTCGTCGGCCCTGACCAAGATTTGCCTGGTATATATAGTCTTTGTAATGGCTCTGTCCCTCAATGCGATGATACACGCGGTATGGCTGCATATCGACAGCCTTGCAAACAAGAAAAGGCTGCCGCTCAAAGGTATAGCGCAGCTCGCCAAAGGAATAGTATGGATAATCGCCATTATCGTGATTATATGTGTATTGTTCGATAAGTCGCCGGCTTCGCTCCTCGCCGGGCTCGGAGCTTTCTCGGCCGTGCTGATGTTGATCTTCAAAGACAACATCCTCGGAGTGGTAGCCGGTGTACAGCTCTCGGAGAACGACAGCCTGCATGTCGGCGACTGGATTTCGGTGGCGGGCACAAATGCCAACGGTACCGTCCAGGAAGTGTCGCTTGTCGCTGTCAAGGTTCTCAACTGGGACAAAACGACCACGACTCTTCCTCCCTACAGCCTTATAAGCTCCGGATTTACAAACTACCGCACCATGCAGCAGAGCAACACGCGCCGCATATGCCGCAGCTTCATGATTGATGCCGACAGCGTCCTCCCGGCAACGCCCCAGATGCTCGAATCATTCAAGGTCATACCTTTCATGAACGATTATATCACTAAGAAGGTAGAGCAGAGGGATGCCGGGAAAGTGGCGGATGTCGACAATCCCGACGGTCTCGTCGACGGCACTATCGACACCAATCTGGGCATGTTCAGGGCTTATATGAAGATGTGGCTCGATGCCAATCCTCATATCTCGCACGATAGCGACTGCTTCGTCTCGACCCTTCCGCAGACACCCGCAGGTATTCCTTTCCAGGTCTACTGCTTCACCGCCACTTCGAAATGGTTCCCCTACGAAGCTATCCAGGACGGTGTCTTCGAACATCTTGCCGCCATGCTCTCCTCCTTCCAGCTCTATACCTTCGAGAATCCTTCGGGTCGTGACACCGTCGTCGACGGATACCTCAGCGCCGGCGGCGACATCGACGATGCCTTCGGAGTGCCTTACCCCTTCTTCCAGAACCCCGATGCCCCGGATTCTCCGGCCTCTACACGTGTCGGCCCCAAAAAAATGCCGCGTAACGCCCAGTCGGCCCCACAAGCTCAGGCTGCAACCCCCAAGAACTGACAATGATTAAGATATTCTTTGTATCTTTGCAAAAGATATAGATACATGATGAAACGTCAAGACACTCTAAATGCTTATATAGCCCAGGCGATACGTGACAACTGGAACAGACCCGCCATGTCCAATTTCCACGGAGATACTTATACTTTCTCCGAGATTGCTGTCAGGATTGCCAAACTGCACATAGCTTTCGAACACGCCGGTATAAAGCCGGGCGACAAGATAGCCCTATGCGGAAAGAACTGTGCCGAATGGGCAACGGCGGCTCTTGCATGCATCACTTATGGTGCCGTCGCCGTTCCCATCCTGAACGAGTTCAAGCCCGACACTATAGCCCATCTCGTTAACCACAGCGATGCCAGAATATTCTTCGTCGACAGCAGCATATGGGAAGATCTCGATGCCGACGAGATGAAATCGCTTCTTGCCGTCATCTATATCCACGATTTCTCCATGGCCTTGTCCCGGAGCAAAAAGATATCCGAGGTCGACAGGGAAGTGAACAAGCTTTTTGGTGAAAGGTATCCTTCCGGTTTTACTTCGGCCGATGTACACTATCCCGAGCTTAAAGGCGACACGCTTGCCCTGATAAACTATACTTCGGGCTCTATGGGTTTCTCGAAGGGTGTGATGCTGAGCTATGAGTCCTTATGGAGCAATATACAGTTCTCTATCGACGGTCTTCAGTTTCTGCTCCCCGGCGACGGCTTCGTCAGCATGTTGCCCCTGGCGCACATGTTCGGCCTGGCCATCGAACTCCTGCATCCCTTCGTCAAAGGCTGTCATATCTATTTCCTCGGACGCACACCCTCGCCGCGCATCCTTATGGAGGCTTTCGCAGAGGTGAAGCCGAAGCTCATCATCACCGTGCCGCTCGTGCTCGAGAAAATAGTCAAGAGCAAGGTATTCCCAGTAATCCAGAAGCCTGTGATGCGTTTCCTGCTCTGTCTGCCCTTGGTTAAGAACAAGATTTACGCCAAGATACGTGCGACAATGCTTCAGGCTTTCGGCGGTCAGCTGCGACAGGTCATCATCGGGGGTGCTCCACTCAATCCCGATGTCTCCTCCTTCCTCCGGAAGATTAAGTTCCCCTTCACTGTAGGCTACGGTATGACCGAGTGCGGCCCTCTGATCACCTATGCTCCATGGGAGATACAGCGTCCCGGCTCATGCGGTAAGTTCGCCGACCGTATGGAAGGACGTATCGACTCGCCCGATCCGGCCAACGTCCCCGGAACGCTCTGGGTACGTGGCGCAAATGTGATGGAAGGCTATTATAAGAACCCCGAGGCCACTGCCGAGGTATTCAAGGACGGCTGGATGAACACAGGCGACCTCTGTACCATCGACAAGGACGGATTCCTCTATATCCGAGGCCGCGACAAGAACATGATTCTCGGGCCTTCCGGCCAGAACATATATCCGGAAGAAATCGAACAGAAGCTCAACAACCTTCCTCTTGTTGCGGAATCACTGGTCGTAAGTCGCGACAACAAGCTAATAGCCTTGATTGTCCCCGACAGGGAAGAGGCTAAGAAGGACAAGATGACAGAGAAAGACATCGAGGCTATGATGAACAAGAACATCGCCGTCCTCAATGACAGTCTTCCCGACTACAGCAAGGTCAGCGGCATGGAGATAATGTCCGAGGAGTTCGAAAAGACCCCGAAACGCTCCATCAGGCGATATCTCTACAAGTAGACCCCTCAAATCACTATTGCAATGGAAAAAAACGAAGAACTATCACTTGTCCGAGACGCACTGGACACGGTGCTTTCCGGCGGAACACTCGACGAAGGCACTCTCTACAGCCTCGCCGACATCGAAAGTGAAGAAGGTACCGAGGCTCTTCTCGACGGTGCCAGGGAGATTACGGCGAAGTTCGTTCCCCGTAAGTTCGATACCTGTTCTATTGTCAACGCCCGTTCGGGCCGTTGTCCTGAAAACTGCAAATGGTGTGCCCAGTCGGCACATTACAATACTCACTGCGACACCTACGAGCTCGTGGATACCGAGGCGGCCATGAAAGCCGCCAAGGACAATGCCACGCTCGGCATTGGCCGCTATTCGCTGGTGGCGAGCGGTCGTTCCGTCAAGGGTCGCGCACTCGATGCGATATGCAAGTTGCTCGCCGACGTGAGAGCCGCCCAAGGGACGGAGACATGCGCCTCGCTCGGCCTTCTCTCGGAGGACGAGCTCCGCAAGCTTCATGCCGCCGGCGTGAACCGCTACCACTGCAACCTCGAGACCGCTCCCTCGATGTTCCCCGAACTATGCACGACCCACACGCAGGCCGACAAGATGGAGACAATCCGGGCTGCCCGTCGCATAGGCATGGAGGTATGCTGCGGAGGCATCATCGGCATGGGCGAAACTCGCCGCCAGCGTGTCGAGTTCGCCGTCAAGCTTCGCGAGGTTAAGCCCTGCTCGATTCCAATCAATATTCTCTCTCCGATTCCGGGAACGCCCCTCGAATCGACACCACTTATCGCCGAGGACGAAATTATCCGGACTGTCGCTCTATTCCGTTTCGCCCATCCCCATGCGCAGATCCGCTTTGCCGGAGGACGCGCACGCCTGTCGCGTCAGGGACAGAAACGCGCCCTCGAGGTAGGCATCAACGGTGCCATCGTAGGCGATATGCTCACGACTCTCGGGGCTTCCGTAGCACAGGATAAGGAACTCGTGAAGGAGGCGGGCTATCAGTGGTAGATTTCGTACTGACACGCCGGATGGCTAAGGAACTGGGCCGTCTCACCGAGGCGAAATGGCGCCGCCGCGACGGCCTTTTTATAGCAGAAGGCTCAAAATGTGTCATGGAGTTGCTCAAAGCCGCTACGCCCTGTCGCTATCTCTTTGCAAATGAGGCTTGGACGGCTGGAAACGAGCTGTCGGGCTTCGATATCCGGGAAATTAATGTTGCCGGAGGCGACGTGCTGCGACAGCTCACCAATCTCGGAACGACGCCCCCCGTGATAGCCTATTTCGAGCTTCCTGAAGCCGTGAAAGCTCCTGAAGAATCCTATCTGCGTGATAATTATGCCGTTGCGCTCGACCGTATTCAGGATCCCGGCAACCTCGGCACGATACTCCGAACATGCGACTGGATGGGCATACGCTATGTCCTCGCCTCGATCGACACTGTCGATGCCTTCAACCCCAAGACCGTGCAGGCTTCCATGGGTGCCGTGGCAAGCGTAAAAGTATGCTATACAGACCTTAAGGTATATCTCTCGCAGCTTAAGGATGTGGCCGTCTACGGTACTTATCTCGACGGCGAGGACATCTATCGGACAAGCTTTGCCTCCGGCGGCATACTGCTGATGGGCAATGAGGGTTCGGGTATCTCCGCAGAGCTTGAGCCTCTTGTTTCGCACCGCCTCAACATTCCTTTGACAGGCTCCGGCCCGCATGCTGTCGAAAGCCTCAATGTGTCCGCTGCGACGGCGATAGCCCTGTCGCGTATCGTGGCCGACAGACGATAAAATTTCCTCCTATGGCAAAGACTAAAGAGAAAACGATGTGGTTCTGCACCGAATGTGGAGCCGATTCCCCGAAATGGACAGGACGCTGTCCGGCTTGCGGTGCATGGAATACGATGGTGGAAGAAAAGGTGCGTCAGGCTCCCGGACCGGGACGGGGAGATGTAGCCCGTGCCAAGTCGCGTCCTGTGCCTGTCAACGATATCTCGGCTGCCGACGAACCCCGTATCGTCATGCCGAGCGACGAACTCAACCGTGTCCTCGGCGGCGGCCTCGTCAAAGGTTCCATAGTCCTCATCGGCGGCGAACCGGGCATCGGAAAGTCGACGCTCGTCCTACAGAACGTTCTTTCTATCCGTTCGCGTCGTGTTCTCTATGTCTCGGGCGAGGAGAGTGCCTCGCAGCTCAAGCTCAGGGCCGACCGCATAGGTCGTGGAAGCGACAATGTATTCATCGTATGCGAGACTTCGCTTGAAAATATCTTCGACCATATCGAGGAAGTCACTCCCGACATCGTTGTCGTCGATTCCATACAGACCATCGCCTCGGATGCCCTCGATTCGTCGGCCGGAAGTGTCAGCCAGGTCAGGGAGTGTGCCGCCTCGCTGTTGAAGTTCGCCAAGGAGAGCGGAGTGCCCGTTATCCTTATCGGCCATATCAACAAGGAGGGCAGTATCGCCGGACCAAAAGTCCTCGAACATATCGTGGATGCCGTGCTTCAGTTCGAAGGCGACAGCCAGTATATGTACCGTCTGCTCCGTGCCATCAAGAACCGCTTCGGAAGCACTTCGGAGATAGGTATCTACGAGATGGTGCGCCGAGGCCTTCGCGAGGTGACGAATCCATCCGAGCTCCTTCTGGGACAGAACACGGACGATCTTTCCGGTGTTGCCGTCGGCGTTACTCTCGAGGGCGTGCGTCCCTTCTTAATCGAGATTCAGGCTCTTGTCAGCACGGCTGCATACGGCACTCCGCAGCGCAGCGTGACCGGTTTCGATGCCAAACGTATGAATATGCTCCTTGCCGTGCTCGAGAAGCGTGTAGGCTTCAAGCTCGGGCAGAAGGACGTATTTCTGAATATTGCCGGAGGTCTACGTGTGAGCGATCCCGCGCTCGACCTCGGTGTGATTTCGGCCATCCTGTCGAGCAATGTCGACATGTCTATACCCCGTGGATGGTGCATGGCCGGTGAAGTAGGCCTGACGGGCGAGATTCGCCCCGTGACACGCATCGAGCAGCGTATCCTGGAGGCTGAGAAGCTGGGATTTACGGATATGCTCCTGCCGGAAGCCAACCTGAAAGGTTTCGATACGTCGAAACTGAACATCCGCCTTCACGAAGTGGCGAAGGTGGCCGATGCCTTCCGGGAGCTGTTCGGTTAGAGACTTATAGCCAGATAATAGAAGAATGTAGCGCTTCCGACGAAGAGGAGCGAGTCGATACGGTCGAGGATGCCTCCGTGGCCGGGTATGAGCTTGCCCGAATCCTTGATGCCGTGGGTGCGCTTGAGAAGCGATTCGAAGAGGTCGCCCCAGGTCGAGAAGATGCAGACCATCACGCCGAAACCTACCCATTCGATAAGGTTGAATACACCGAGGTGCAGCCATGTCGAACAGAGGATGCCTGCGATGATGCAGAAGGCAAGACCGCCGAAAAATCCTTCCCAGGACTTCTTGGGCGACAGACGTTCGAAGAGTTTGCGGCGTCCGCAAAGCGAGCCTACACAGTAAGCTCCGGTGTCATTAAGCCATATCATGACGAACATGGGGAGCAGTATGCTTTTTCCTTCAGGGCTGGCAAGTTCGCCGGTTCCGTTGAGGAGCATCATCGGAAGGGCTATGTAGGCCAGTGAGCCCATGGACCATGCGACATCGGCAAAAGGCTTGTCGGAGCGGTCGTAGAGAGCTAAGATAAAGCGGAGCAGGGGATAGGCACCGCCTACGGCAAGGAGGATGATGCCGATGGTGAGATTGTAGTTCGCAATGGTCGGGAAGCAGCAGATGCAGAGACCTGCGAGGATGTCCGTGACGCGTGTCAGGCCGAGGAGTCGGGTATGTGCCGGAGGGAGGACGATATGCTGGAACTCGGCCATGGCAAGGACGGTGAACAAGGCCGTCAGCAACATGAACCATGGGTTGCCGAGCAATATACATACTACGATAAGGGCGACATATACAATTCCGGACATCGACCGGGTAACGATATTCTTCATCTGCTGATATAAAAGTTTAGTGAGGTAAGACTGTGCTTAACGCGCAAGGATGAAAGGCAGGGGCTCTTTCATGGGTATCGGTGCGTCCTTCTTGATTTTTTCGAGGGCGGCGGCTGCCTCCTGAGGACTGTCGACCGATGTGGCTATGATATAATAATACGGTTCGGAGGTCTCGACGATGAATGCCCCGGGATATCCCGCATCGAGGAGTCTTTCGCGGAGGCTCTTGGCATTGAAAAGCTGCTTGAACTGTCCGGCTACGATGCTGTAGCGGTGCAGGTTTTCGCGTATGCCTCCTCCGTCTTTGGTGACGCGGACACCGATGTTGCGCACTTCGAGAGTGGTGCTGTCGGGCAGAGCTATGGTCTTGGAGCCCATACTGCGGCGGTTCGCGCCGTAGATTGTGTTCTCGACATCATTCTCTGCTTCGCGCCCGGCCACGGCTTTCTCGTAGGCTGCGCGGTAGTTGGCTTCGCTGGTCTTGCAGCCCCCGAAAGCGAGAGCTGCAAGAACGGCGGGTATTATGAGTTTTGATTTATTCATTTCTTGACGCTGCGGGCGAGGCCGAGTTTCTTCTGGATATCGACAGGGATGGCGTCGCGGTGAACGAGGATGTTGACTGTCTTGGCCAGGAAGTATGGTTCGGAAACATAGAAGAATCCGTTGTACTCGTTGTTGGTGTTCCATGAGTTGCGTACCTTGTAGTAGCGGTTGCCTTTCTGGTCCTTTGCAACGCCGACGATTTCCATGCCGTGGTCGTCGGTGGTCTCCTGGTTGTCGAACATCTCCTGACGGAGTTCGGGAGTCACAACGATTTCTTCGACGGGTGCCTTGAAGTCGTATTTTTCATTCATGCGTTCCTTGTCGGAGAGTTTCACCCAGCGCGAGAGCTCGGTGCCTTCCATGTCGCCTTCGGTCTTGCCTTTGGGCATCAGGGCGACACCCTTGTTCCATTTGAAACCGCCTTCGCTGACATCGGCAGCCCATACGAGTGTATGGCCTTTTTCGAGCGAGTTGTCGACTACGGCCTTGAATTCATCGAGTGGAAGGTTGTAGTACGAGCCCCAGAGCCAGTTGTCGGGCACTTCGAAGGGGAAAGTCTCGTAGTAGGGGTGGTGTGTGAAGGAGGTCAGGGGGATATAGTCCTCGATGACGATGGGGAGGCTTTCGGCGTAGCTCTTAGGGGTGTAAGTCTTGCCTTTGTATTCGAAAGTTTCGGGTACTTCGCCGAGATAAGCGTCGAGGATGCCTTTCACGCCCTGTCGCCATGCGGTGCTGATCTTGCCGTTGGGCTTGGCTACGACGGTCTTGAGATATGCAGCGAGAGCGCCGTCGAGTTCTCCGTGTACGTGGCTGTCCTCGCCGTAGTTGAGGCCGCGGTATGCTTCTTCGGGCATAGCACCGTAGCGTTTCCATACGTAGGGCACGTCAAGGCCGGAACCACCGGCTGCGAAGTGGGTCTGGCCGTAGAGGCGCACGAAGCGGTCGGCTTTGTCCTCATAGCATTTGCGGACGGTGTACATTTCGGATATGTCGAGGGTATCGCCGGTCTTGTGGAGGATTTCGTCCTCGAAGAAGGAGGTGCCGGAGAAGCACCAGCATGTCCCCGACTTGTTCTGGTCCTTGACAGGCGTTGTCGGCAGGCTGATGATGTCGGTGAAGATAAATGCGGTGTCGCTTGCTTCCTTGCTGTCTGTCTCGGCTGCGAATGCTGGGAGTCCAATAACGGCTGCAAGGGTAAGTAGCAGGATTTTTTTCATGATGGATGATGGTTTGATTAGTTCATTACTTTGTAGCCGGCATCTCCGAGTGCCTTCCGGATGCTGTCGATATGTGAACTATCGCGTGTCTCGAGTTCGAGGCGGATGGTGCATCCGTTGATTTCCGAGCTTGTGTTGATGCGTTCGTGTGTCACGGAGATGATGTTGCCGCCCTTCGCGCCTATGACGCTGCATACGCCGGAGAGCTGGCCGGGTTTGTCGGCGAGGTCGATGATGAAGGTGTAGTTGCGGCCGCTCTTGTTGAGTCCGCGTGTGATGACGCGGCTGAGGGTGTTGACATCGATATTGCCGCCCGATACGAGGCAGACAGTCTTAAGGCCTTTGACAGGGACTTTGTTGAACATGACAGCTGCCACGGATACCGCACCGGCACCTTCGGCAACGAGTTTCTGCTGCTCGATGAGGGCAAGGATGGCGGCTGCCGTCTCCTCGTCGCTGACGGTGACTACCTCGTCGACGTACTGGTTGCAGATCTCGAAGGTGTTGACACCTGGCTCCTTGACGGCGATGCCGTCGGCGATGGTGCTGACATCGTTGAGGTGGCAGAGCTTGCCTTCCTTGAGCGATGCGGCCATAGAGGGAGCGCCGGAGCTCTGTACGCCGTAGACTTTCACGTCGGGACGCAGGGTCTTGACAGCGAATGCCACGCCGGAGATGAGGCCGCCGCCGCCGATAGGAACGACTATGGCCTGTACGTCGGGCATCTGTTCGAGTATCTCAAGGCCGATGGTGCCCTGTCCGGCTATGACTTTGGGGTCGTCGAAGGGGTGGACGAAGGTGTATCCGTGTTCTTTCTGGAGCTCTATTGCCTTGGCATAGGCATCATCGTAGACACCCGGCACGAGGCATACTTCGGCACCGTAGCCCTTGGTAGCCTCTATTTTGGAGATGGGGGCACCGGCAGGAAGGCAGATGATGGACTTTATACCGTTGTGAGTCGCGCCGAGAGCCACACCCTGCGCGTGGTTGCCGGCAGAACAGGCGATGACACCTTTCGCTTTTTCTTCTTCGCTGAGCTGCGAAATCTTGTAGTAGGCACCGCGAAGCTTGAACGAGCCTGTCAGCTGAAGGTTCTCGGTCTTTAGATATACGTCGGCTTCAGGGTTGATTTTGGGAGCCGGTATGATGGCCGTTTTGCGTGCTACTCCTTTGAGGACGGCTGCCGCATTGAATATTTCACTAATTTCAAGCATATTTCAAGATTGGTTTGTTTCTTCTGGCAAATATAAGGATTATTGTGCAATCATTGGTAATTTCAGTGCCTGGCCTTCAGGTTTATTTTGCTCTGCGAAGTCGTTGAGGACCTTGATGGCGAATTCGAGGATGGTGTCGATGCCCTTGGCCTCTTCTTCAGGGTCCATGTCGATAGCGCCTCCCTGTGTAGGCTCCACTCCGTGTTCCGTCAGCTTCATATCGGCATCATAGACAGGGCACGCGGAGAAGCGGACGCTCCATCCGCATGGTATCTCCGATGAGAATGGCATGCCGCTGCCACCGCCGCTCGTCGCTCCGACGACTGCAACATGGGGAAGGCTCTTCATGACCGATACGAAGTTGTTGGCTGCGCTGAAAGTGCTTCTGTTTGCGAGGACTATGACCGGCTTGAGCCAGCGTACATGGTTTTCTACAGGCTCGAAGTAGTAAGCATATGGTTTGGAGAAATCCTTGTGGCCTGGGCCTGTCTTGTGCACGAGGTAACCGGCAAGTGTTTTCTCTTCGAGGAAATGAGCCACGAGTTTCTCGACATTGGTCATGTCGCCGCCACCGTTGTCGCGGACATCGATGATGAGTCCGTCGGCATCCTTCATGCTCAGGAGCATTTCGTCGACGAAACTATCGCCGAATCCCGCCGAGAAGGATGAATAGCGCATGTAGCCTACATTGCGCTCTTCGAGGAGCTTATAGATGATTCCACCCCCGCTGTGGTAGTCGAAGTTGAGGTAGTACTGCTGTATGAGGCGGAGATTGAAGTTCTGCGGATAGTCCGACCACCATTTGCGGTAGTACGACACGTCGAACCACGATATGAGGTTGGTGTGGCCGTCGCGGAGTTCGTCGAGCATAGCGGCGCAGTGCTTGAACAGCTCCTTCTCGTCCCATTCGGGGTCAATCTGTGCGCGGTAGCGTTGTCCGACTTCTTCCCAGTCGACATCCTTGCTCTCGAAGAAGCAGTAATGCTCGTCGAGGACGGTCCATAGGGCATCGAAGTTGCCGTAGACATCATTGTCCCAGCTTTCTATCGAGTGGCAGCCAGACAGGAGCATGGTATAGGAAAGGAGTGCCGTCAGCGTAAAAGCCGTCCGACGTATGATTCGTGGTATAGCCATCAGTAGAGCGCGTTTATGATTTTTGTTTTTTCAGACAGAGAGGGCTTTACTCCCAGTGATATCCATTCGTTGACTACACCGATCACTGCCGTATGCGATACGCGGCGCGTCACAATGTGCGACGCTTCCTGCGAAAGAGCATCCAGACGGTATCCCAGACGCAGAGTGGTGCGTCCGAAACGCATGTCGAGCGTCAGGAGGTTGTCCATGCGGAAGTAGTTGCCGAACCATGCAGCACGGGCGAGTCCCTTGTGGTTGCCCATGTAGATTTCATAATATAGCTCGCCGTATGCCGGGGAGAAGAACACGCCTGTCAGCGGCACGTTGAGCTGGTAGCGAAGGCAGAAGGGTATCTTACGCCATGTGCCGTTGTATGCCACAGCCCCGAGAGCGCCCACGGTCCATGCCGCCTTGACGGCCACGGGGTTGTTGCTGTTGCGGGGATTGTAGATCACTCCGGCATCTATGCCTGTCGAGCCGCCTGCGAAGACTTTCCATCCTCTGTCGAGACGGAACACTCTCTGCATTCCCCAGCGCATCTCAAGGCCGAGGTTCCACATATCGGCATTGCCGACTGTGTTCTGTGTGCCTTCGCCACGCAGACGGAAATTGAGCTGCATGACCCACTTCTCCGGGTTGAAGCGCATGGCCTGCATACGTTCGTAGCCGAGCCCGAGAGCCCAGCCGGAGTATTTCAAGGGGGAGAGATATGTCTCGGCAAGGTGTGCCGATCCGGCTTCGAAAGTATAGGCCGACAGTACGGGCCGCTCGATTTCAGCGGCTTCTTCCTGGGCGTAAGCTGTGGTTGCCGCGAGGCAGAATATCCACGCAAAGAATGTCTTTAGTTTATTCATAGTCGCTGAAAAGGCGTTCCTGGCCGTTGATTTCATCCCGTATTTCTTCGTCGGAACTATCGTCGGGCGTTATGGTCTCTGTGTTCTCCTCATCCATTGCCGGGCTGTCGGATTCTTCGTCGTCGGCAGGGGCGGAATCGGGGCGTTTCGGATCGAGTTCTTCGATTTCGGCTACTTCGAAGTTGCTGACTCGCTTTCCTCGTGCCTTGTACGATTTTACTCCGATGAATGTCTCGGCATCGATTTCGATTGTAGGACGGGTGATGTCATCGCCGCCGAAAATGACGCGGAACATCGGGGCCTCCTTGTCGGACAGGGCGAAGAGCTTCGACTGTGAGTTATCGCCGATGAAACGCTGAGGTTTGTTGGCTTCCTCGAAGGTGAAGCGTTTAAGATATGCGTAGTTCTGGTCCGCATCGTAGAGAACGGCTGTCCATACTTTTCCCGGTTTGAATTTTTCGAGCCGTACCACTTTTTCTTCGTAGTGATTTGTGGGGTCGAAGCTTGTCGTGCGGTAATATCCGTCGGGCAGGATGACAAGAATCTTGTCGTTGCCGCCGAACTCTCCGAGGTATGTGCCGCGGCCGTCGTAGTTAAGGCGCATCACGTCGTAGTCGAACCACACCTGACGGCCTCCGAGGGTCGAGGCACCGCGCTCCTTGAGCGAGAAACGGTGTACTTCGTTCTTGGTCACGAGGTTGCCCTGGGCGGCACGGCCTTTGATGGCAAGTTTGGAGAAGTCGACATCGAAGGATAGGTTCTTGAGGCGCAGCTTGGGCTTGAGTGTCACTTTGACGACTTCGGCTTCGCCGTTGGGGTTGGCGCTGAACCATGCTATGCGCGAGCCGGGCTGAAGCTCGTTGGTGAGGGTGTATTCCTTGTCGCGTGTCATGCTCGTGGCGGCGAAGCGTTTCATGTAGTAGACACCGCCCTTGCCGTTCTGGTAGATGACGTTGTAGATGGTGCGCTGGTCGTTGCGCTTGTAGACGTTGAGGTAGAGTATATTTTTGCCGACGAAGAGTTTGTCCTGAACTTTGACGATTTTGTAGCGGCCGTCGCGGTAGAAGATTATCACGTCGTCGATGGAGGAGCAGTTGCATACGAACTCGTCTTTTTTGAGCCCGGTGCCTATGAAGCCTTCCTCGCGGTTGATATAGAGCTTCTCGTTGGCCTCGGCGACGGTGGTGGCCTGGATGTTGTCGAAGGAACGTATGACGGTACGGCGTGGATATGCTTCGCCGTACTTGTTTTTCAGGTAGTTGTACCAATCGACTGTCACGTCGTCGATATGATCGAGCTTGTCGAGTATGTCCGATATGCGGCTTCGGAGGTCTTCAAGAGCCTTTTCGGCTTCTTCGGAATTGAAGCGGAGTATGCGCTTCATCTTGATTTCGAAGAGCTTGAGGATGTCGTCGCGTGTCACTTCGCGTGTCAGCGACGCTTTGTAAGGCTCCAGACGGCTGTCGACATGTTCGACGGCGGCGTCGAGGTTGCGGGCTTCTTCGTATTCTTTGTCCTTGTAGATGCGCTCCTCTATGAAGATTTTTTCGAGAGAGGCCGACAGAAGTTTCTCGCGGTTCTCGCCCAGTTCGACGTTCAGCTCAGAGGTGATGATGCGCTTGGTAGTCTCGACATTGTGGCGGAGCACGTCGCTTACACCGAGGAAACAGGGTTTGTCGTCGCGTATGACGCAGCAGTTGGGCGATATGTTGACTTCGCAGTCTGTGAAGGCGTAGAGGGCATCAATGGTCTTGTCGCTCGAGGTTCCGGGTATGAGGTGGACGAGAATGGAGGCTTCGGAGGCCGTGTTGTCCTCGACTTTGCGTATCTTGATCTGGCCTCGTTCGAATGCTTTGAGGATGGAGTCGATGAGTGTTCCCGATGTCTTTCCGAACGGAAGCTCGGTGATGTTGAGGGTGCGCGAGTCGATTTTCTCGATCTTGGCACGTACTTTGAGTGCGCCGCCTCTTTTGCCGTCATTGTAGCGGCTGATATCTATCATGCCTCCGGTCGGGAAGTCGGGATAGAGCTTGAAGTCCTCGCCGCGAACACAGGCTATGGCAGCATCGAGAAGCTCGTTGAAGTTGTGCGGAAGGATTTTCGACGAAAGACCGACGGCGATACCTTCCGCACCCTGAGCCAACAGAAGAGGGAACTTTGTAGGAAGGGTGACGGGTTCGCGCTTGCGGCCGTCGTAGCTGAGAGTCCATTCCGTCACCTTCGGGTTGAAGAGCACTTCCGATGCGAAGAGGCTCAGACGGGCCTCGATATAACGTGCTGCAGCGGCTGCCGTGCCGGTCAGTATGTTGCCCCAGTTACCCTGCGTCTCGACCAGGAGGTCTTTCTGGCCCAGCTGCACGAGGGCATCCTTGATGGAGGCATCGCCGTGGGGATGGTACTGCATGGTTGTACCGACGATGTTGGCCACTTTGTTGAAACGTCCGTCGTCGATGGTCTTCATGGCGTGGAGGATACGCCTCTGGACGGGTTTGAGACCGTCGTCGATGTGGGGTACGGCACGCTCGAGAATCACATAGGAAGCGTACTCCAGGAACCAGGACTGGTACATTCCGCGCAGGTGATGGCGCACAAGGTCTTCAGGACTGGTGTAAGGGCATCGTGTCTCTGTATTTTCTACGTAGTCGGTATTATCTTCAGGGTCTTTATTGTCGAAATCGTCGCTCATTTGAGTCTCTGTTGGCTTTATCCTACAAAATTACGAAAAATCTTTGAAATTATGTTCTTCGGGCCGGTGCTTAATGCCTTGCAAAATTGTGAAGGCGGCGGGGCCCGGCTTATCTTTTCCGGGGGCCCGGCTTTTCAAGTCCGATCCATGGCCTGTACGGCGATGAGGCATTTTTCCCCGGTCTCCCGGCTCGATTTTTCGACTCGACAAATTCCTGAAAAATTTACTCTCGTCCCTCTTTGAGTGAGAGAGAGATTTATTCTTAATATTCTTTATTTCTTTGTTTGGGTCAACTAAGGAGTCCATTAAGGAGTCCATTAGGGGGTCAACCAAGGAGTAAACAAATGTCGTGTAAGTAGTTATAATACAGATGGTTAGAAGGTCGGTTAGCCTGTCAGGAATTTGAAGCTTGATAGGGTCGGACTGTCGGTAAGTGGATGTGTGCTTGTTTTTGAGTCTGAGAGTTTCCATAACGTGTTTCTTGGGTTACGCACAAATATAAGCTCTGCCGCAAGGAAATGACCTCCAACTGCACCTCACTTGCAAATTAACACTTCTATTTTGCCCGAGAGCTACGGAGACAGAAAAAGGGGCTGCATCAGCTTGCGATACAACCCCTTGTTATCGGTTTGAAGTCAGGTCTTATTCTCCGAGCGAGTTCCAGCCCTGGGCCTTGAGGCTGATTTCGCCTCCGTCGCGTGTTATCATCGCGCAGCCGAGTTCGGGCTTGGTGATATAGCCTATGACCTTGACCCCTTCTATGCTCTTCACCTTGTCGTGGTCGGCCAGGGGGACGGTGAAGAGGAGTTCATAGTCTTCTCCGCCATTGAGAGCTGCCGTGACGAGGTTCATGTTCAGCTCTTCGGCCATGACGGCTGTCTGGTAGTCGATAGGTATGCGGTCTTCGTAGACGCGGCATCCGCAGTGGCTCTGCTTGCATATGTGGAGGAGCTCGGACGAGAGTCCGTCGCTGACATCCATCATCGCCGTTGGCACAATGCCTGCCTTGGCAAGGCCCTCGATGATATCGCGCCGTGCCTCGGGCTTGAGCTGTCGTTCGATGAGATATTCCTTACCGGCGAAGTCCGGAACGAAGTCCTTCTGTCCTGCCGATGCCACTTTCTCGCGCTCAAGGAGCTGGAGGCCCATGTATGCAGCCCCGAGGTCGCCGCTGACACAGATGAGGTCGGTGTCATGAGCTCCTCCGCGCCCTACGGCCTTGCCCTTTGCCACTTCGCCCAGGCAGGTAATCGAGATAACCAGCCCCTGATGGGAGGCCGACGTGTCGCCGCCTATGATGTCGACACCGTACTGCTTGCAGGCAAGACGTATGCCGTCGTAGAGCTCTTCGATGTGTTCGACTGTGAAGCGGCTCGATATGCCGAGCGACACTGTGATCTGCGTCGGACGGCCGTTCCCGGCATAGATGTCTGAGAAGTTGACGATGGCGGACTTGTAGCCGAGGTGACGCAGAGGCACGTATGTGAGGTCGAAATGGACGTTCTCGAGCAGGAGGTCGGTGGTCACGAGCACGTCGGTGCCTTCCGGAAATGAGAGGCGCGCGCAGTCGTCGCCTATGCCCTTCACTGTCGAGCTGTTGACCGTTTCAAGACCTTCCGTCAGCCTGTCGATGAGGCCGAATTCGCCAAGTTGCGATATTTCCATGCGGCTGAGGTCTTAGCAACGTTCTACCATTGCCTTCATCAGGGTCTCGACGTTGGGCTGAGCCTTGATGGCGGCTTTCTGTACCTCTTCGTGAGTCGGTACTTCGGTGATGTCCTTGCCGCCGAGGTCGGTGATGACGGATATGCCGAATACGCGCATATCGGCGTGACGTGCCACTATCACTTCGGGCACTGTCGACATGCCTACGGCATCACCGCCTATGACACGGAAGTATTCGTATTCCGCCGGTGTCTCGAAGGTAGGGCCGGGTGTGCCGACATATACACCGTGCATGAGCCGCAGCCCTTTTTCTTTGGCGATAGTGTCGGCAAGGGCGATGAGCTCCTTGCTGTATGCCTCGGTCATTGCCGGGAAGCGCGGGCCGAGTTCCTCGTAGTTCTTGCCGCGGAGAGGATTCTCGGGGAAGAGGTTGATATGGTCGGTGATGACCATAACGTCGCCTACCGTGAATTCCTTGTTCATACCTCCCGCTGCATTGGAGACGAAGAGTGTCTCTATGCCGAGGGCTTTCATAACTCGTACCGGGAAGGTGACAGTCTTCATGTCGTAGCCTTCGTAGTAGTGGAAACGGCCCTGCATGGCCATGACGGGCTTGCCGCCCATTGTGCCGAAGATGAGGTTGCCGCTGTGGCCCTGTACTGTCGAAATGGGGAAGTTGGGGATATCTTTGTAGGGGATGTATAGCTTGTTGTCGATATGGTCGACGAGTGAACCCAGACCGGTGCCGAGGATGACGGCTACTTTGGGCATCTGGCCTACGCGGCTGCGCAGGTAGTCGGCTGTTTCTTTGATTTTTTCGAGCATTTTGGCTTGTGTTTTTTGTTAGTTATAGAGGAGTCCGAGGTTCTTATGCCTCGTGGGTTGCCGGCTGTTTGTGTGCGATAAACTTTTCGATTGTCTCCACGATGTCGGGCGGTGTGCCGTAGGTGTCGAAATCGACCTGGATGGGTAGGCTGTACGTGTGGGCCTTCAACTCATGAGGGTAATATGGGTTGGCGGCAAGGCGCACAGCATCCTTCTCCGTCGTTACTATAATGCGTTGATTGCCCCTAAGGTTCTTGAAACGTGTCAGAATATACTCTATGTCCTTCTTTTTGTAGTAGTGATGGTCGGGGAAGACATCGACTTTGACTTTTGCGGCAAAATTTTTGAGATGGCGCACGAAAGGGCGGGGATTGCCTATCCCGGCTACGGCAAGGATGCTGTCGCCCGGAGTAAGCCAGTCGAGGTAGGGGACGGCCGTAGCAACGTCCGGGAAGACTGGCTGCAGGGGCATGTACTTGAAGCGCGAGAAGAAGAGATGCTGCGAGGGGAAGAGCTCGTAGTTCTTGATTACCATGCGGTAGTCGATCGGCCTCATGTCTTCGGGACATTTGGAGACCACAACTATATCGGCTCTGTTGATGCCTCGCGAGGGCTCGCGCAGGCGCCCGTAAGGCAGCATTTTGTCGTGGTAGACGGGTCGGTTGTACTCCGTTACGAGGATAGATACGGCGGCCTTGACGTAGCGGTGCTGGAAAGCGTCGTCGAGAAGGATGAGGTCGAGCTGTGGGTTGAGGCGGCACAGCTCGCGAATGCCGAATACACGGTCTTCGCAGACGGCGACGGTAACGCCTCCGTTGAATTTGTGATATACCTGATATGCCTCGTCGCCTATGTCTTGCGGCGTGGATGTGCGCCCGGCAATGATGAACCCCTTGGTCTTGCGGCGGTAGCCGCGGCTCAGTACGGCCACTTTCCTGGTGCGCCGGAAAGTGTTCGCGAGGTATTCGACCAATGGTGTCTTTCCCGTCCCTCCGACGGCGAGATTGCCGACGGTGATGACTGGTATGTCGAATTCCACTTCCTTCAGCACTTTCCAGTCGAACATTTTGTTGCGCGTGTAGGTGATTGCGCCATAGATTTTGGAACATGGCAGCAGTATCATCTTGGAAAGTACGGAGCCGCTTTTCATCGGCGTATGAATTAGAGGTTTTAGTGTATGCTTTGTTTAGTAGATTGTTACATCGGGCATCCTTGCCTGGATGGGGTTGGCTTCTTTGAGACGCTTGATGATCATGAGGTTGCGCATAGTCTCTTTGTCGAAAGGAAGCTCATGGCGCACATTCATGCCTTTGAAGCCTTTGGAACTGCGGATGATTTCCATCCAGAAGTCATCTTCGCTTTCGGGATAGGAGACAGTAGCGTCGGAGTCGAGTCCGAGATTGTAGGTAAGATCCAATACTGCATCCTGAAGGGTACCGATGCGGTCCACAAGACCGATCTGAAGTGCCTTTGTGCCGCTCCATACGCGGCCTTCGGCGATTGCTTTTACGGAATCCTGACTCATGCCACGGCCGTCGGCTACTCGCTTGGTAAAGGTGTCGTATATGGTCTCGACGCTCTTCTGGAGAGAAGAGTGGATTGTCGGGTTCATCGGCTCGACGATGGACAGGCCGACCGCGTTGGGGTTAGTCTCCACTGTGGTGAATGTGACACCGAGTTTGTCGGTGACGAGTCCGGAAAGGTCAGGAATCATACCGAATACACCGATGGAGCCTGTCAGGGTCGTAACGTCGGCATAGATGGTGTCGGCGGCACAGCTTATGTAGTAGCCGCCCGAAGCTGCATAGTCGCCCATGGAAACGTAGAGAGGCTTGCCCTGCGACTTGAAGTAGGTCAGGGCTTCCCAGATCTGCTCCGAAGCGAAGGCGCTGCCGCCGGGGGAGTTGACACGGAAAACCATGCCTTTCACATTGTCGTCGTCGGCAAGCTCGATGATTTCGTCGACCATCTCGCTGCCTACGATGCCTTCATCGCCGCTGTCGACGATATCGCCGACAGCATAGAGCACCGCCACGTGGTCCTTTCCCGATTTGTCCTTTTTCTCCATTGAGGCAAGGTAGTCGGAGGGGGTGACCAGGCGGATGTCGTCGTCCTTTTTGATGTCGGTGAGTTCTCGCAGCCTGTTATCGATATTTCGGCGGTATTCAAGCTTGTCGGCAAGACCTGTCTCGAGGAAAAAGTCGCCGCTTCTGAAAGCGATAGCCTGCGAAGCCATAGTGCGGATGCTGTCGGCTTTGATATTGCGGTTATCGGCTATATTGTCGACTACGAAGTTCCAGATTGTGTCGCAGTACTGCTGCATCTGGAGACGTGCAGGCTCGCTCATCGAAGTGAGGATGAAGGGTTCGACAGCGCTTTTGAAAGTGCCGACCTTGACAATCTGCACCTTGACGTTGAGCTTGTCGAGGAGACCTTTGAAGAAGGGGGTCATGCTGCCGATGCCGTGTATGTCGATAGCGCCCATGGGGTTGAGGTATAGGCTGTCGGCCGTCGAGGCAATGAGATAGTCGCCCTGAGAGTAGCTGTCGGCGTAGGCGTATATCCATTTGCCTGATTCCTTGAATTCGGCGATAGCCTGAAGAAGTTCCTCGCGCGAGGCATAGCCCATTGCGCTGCCGCTGCTGTGGATATAGAGACCTTCGATTTTATCGTCGTTGGCGGCGCTTCGGAGTGCGCGTGTCATTTCGTCGAGGCTCGGCGCGTCGTTCTCAATATCCTGTATCATATCCATGAAGGATGCGGGCTGAAAACGTTCCGGGATGCTGCCGGAAAGGTCGATATAGAGGACAGAGTGCTTTTCGACCGGGATAATGGGTTGTGAGGTCACACTTTTGCTCAGGGCCGCTATGCCGACGATGATGCCGCCTACGACCAGGAGGGCTATCGAAATCCATAAGCCGGCCATGGTGCCGAGCATGGAGATAAAGAAACGTTTCAGCATTCTATTTTTTATAAATTTCTTGTAGTCATACAAATAAAGCCCAGAAACGACGCGAAAGGCCGTCTTGGGTAGAGTTTTCGTACAAAGGTAAGTAAAAAACATGACTTTTTGCTTAACTTTGCAGAAAAATAAACGAAGACTATGGCAGACACATCCCTTTTGCAAAGGCTGGACGGTATCGAAGCCCGTTTTGAGGAAGTAAGCACGCTGATTACGGATCCGGCTGTGATAGCCGACATGAAGCGCTACGTCCGTCTCTCGAAAGAGTACAAAGACCTTGAAAAACTCACGGCGACGACGCGCCGCTACCGTACCCTTGTCGAAAATATCGACGAAGCAAAGGCTATCCTTGCCGACGAGAGCGACCCCGAGATGCGCGACATGGCCAAGGAACAGCTTGACGCGGCAAATGCCGAACTTCCGGCTCTCGAGGAGGAAATCAAGCTTCTCCTCATTCCTGCCGACCCTGAGGACAGCAAGAATGCCATTCTCGAGATACGCGGCGGCACGGGCGGCGACGAGGCTGCCATCTTCGCCGGGGATCTCTGCAAGATGTACATCAAGTACTGTGAGAGCAAGGGCTGGAACGTGGCTGTCACCTCGGCCAGCGAAGGCGCTGCAGGTGGTTATAAGGAAGTGGTTCTGTCGGTTACCGGCGACGGGGTCTACGGAATACTGAAGTACGAGAGCGGCGTGCACCGTGTGCAGCGTGTCCCGGCAACGGAGACCCAGGGGCGTGTGCATACGTCGGCTGCCACGGTGGCCGTGCTGCCCGAAGCCGAGCCTTTCGATGTCGAGATCAACGAGGGCGAAATCAAATGGGACACTTTCCGAAGCGGCGGTGCCGGAGGCCAGAACGTCAACAAGGTCGAATCGGGTGTGCGTCTGCGTTATATGTGGAAGAACCCGAATACGGGTGTCTCCGAGGAGATTCTCATCGAATGTACCGAGACCCGCGACCAGCCCAAGAACAAGGAACGTGCCCTCAGCCGCCTCCGTACATTCATCTATGACAAGGAGCATCAGAAATATATCGACGATATAGCTTCGCGCCGTAAGACCATGGTCAGCACCGGCGACCGTTCGGCCAAGATACGCACATACAACTATCCGCAGGGACGTATCACCGACCATCGCATCAACTATACCATCTATAACCTTCAGGCTTTTGTCGACGGCGACATTCAGGACGTTATCGACCATCTCATCATAGCCGAAAATGCCGAAAAACTGAAGGCTTCCGAACTGTAGTATTGCACTATGTCACGACTCGGCAGATATTTCTCGGCAGAGGCACTGAAGAGGAGCATGAAGCTTGTCGTCAGGCGTTTCGCCTGTCCTTTTGTCTTCGTCTGCCTCTTTGCCTTGTGGCTGCTCGGCGTTATTTATGATGCCTTCGGCAACATGCCGGATCAAGTTATCGAATCCGTCGCATGGCCCTTCTGTGAGGGCTTCATGCTCTCGCTTGCGGTATGTCTGTGGAGCGAGTTTGCCGGAAGTGAGAGGCTGAAACGTATCTCCTTGGCCGCGGTCGTCCTCCTTGTCCTTGTCGATTTCTTTTTCATCATCGACAGGGGCGGTATCGGGGGGCAGTCCGAATCGATAGGGCGCGTTGCCTTTTTCTCCGCACTGACGGCTGCCGTGCTCTTCCTCCCGACGGTGCGCCGCCTCGGCCGTAAGGAGTTGTGGAACTATACTTTGCTGCAAGTAGAGGCATTGTTGACGGCACTGTTCATCCTATTTGTGATGGCTATTGCATGTGCTGTCATCTTTTCGACACTTGAACTCCTCTTCGGCCTTGACACATACAAAATCCTGAAGGCTGCCATGGCAGTCTTCTGCATGTGGCTGCCATGTGTCTACTACCTTTCAAGAATTCCCGGCCCGAAAGACATAAACAGCGAGCCTCTGCCAGTCGGCATGATGATCGGCGCTCTGTGCAAGAATGTACTGCTGCCCTTGGTGGCCATCTACACGCTCATTCTCTATGTCTATGCCGCCAAGATACTGTTTACGTGGACTCTGCCCAATGCTTCCGTGGCATGGATGGTGACGGGGCTGGTTCTTTCTACTCTTTTGGTTCTCTATGGTCTTCAGGTTTATACGTACGTGGACAATTCTCCGGAAAGAGCCCGGAAAGTGGCATCCGCGGCAAGACAATGGTTCCCTCTGCTTCTTATCCCTCTGCTCGTCCTTATGAGCGTCGGGTTGATATACAGAATAGGGGAGTACGGCCCGACGGCATCGCGCCTCTACGTCGCTGTCTTCAATGTATGGGCCTATGCCATAGCCTTCTATATGGTAGTCCGCAAGAATGCCAACCTCAATATCGTGGCCGTGTCGTTTGCGGTAGTTTTCGCAGCAGTGTCCATGATTCCGGATTTCAATCTCACATCCATCAACAACCGTATGATGCGTTCCGAGATTAGGAAGACTCTGTTCGCCAAGGGTGTGACCGAGCTGCCGGTCGATGAGACAAGGATAAAAGAAATAATCGCGGAAATGCCCGAGAAGGAAGGCCGTAATCTCGCTTCCAGAATCGAATACCTCGACGACTGGGACGACCATTCGCAGATTGCCGACATAATCTTGCCACTTCCCGATACAAGGCTCTCGACATGGCGTTTGCTGCCCGACGACTACGACGTTGTTGTTGACACAGACATGCTCTTCAGTCTTGACATAGATGGCTGCGTGGAGATACCTGCCGGTTATAGCTCGGTACGTCACAGCGGATACTTCAACGAAAAGCTGCAACCCGGCTCCGACGGTACCTGTTACATTCAGTTATCCGACTATGAAACAAGGATTAATGTCGACAGTCTCTTCTGTGTTAAGGAAGGCTTTACACCGGTAGGACTGACCGGCAGAGACGGCATCGACGGAGACACGGCAATAATCATTGTCACGGGGATGACTGTGGATGCCGACAGCATGGCGCATATTAATGACTATTATATATTTACGAAATAATCAATAACAACGAACCATATATGAAAAGGACAGAACTGGTCGAGAATATCTTTGAAAAGGGCTCTTTCCTCTGTGTCGGCCTCGACCCCGACGTCAAGAAAATACCTGCGTGCATCGAAGGTACGGATGCCGAGAGAGTGCTCTCTTTCAATAAGGCTATCATCGATGCCACCGCTCCCTACTGCGTGGCCTATAAGCCCAATCTCGCTTTCTACGAATGTCTGGGTGCCGAAGGTATCGTAGTGCTCGACAAGACAGTGCGCTATATCCGCGAGAAATATCCAGACCAGTTCATCATTGCCGATGCCAAACGGGGCGACATAGGCAATACCGCCGCCATGTATGCCCGTACATTCTTCGAGGCTATGGACTTCGACGCAGTGACTCTTGCTCCCTACATGGGTGAGGATTCCGTGCGTCCGTTCCTCAATTATGAGGACAAGTGGTCCATCATCCTTGCCCTGACATCGAATGCCAGCGCTTCCGACTTCGAGCTCGTCAAGGACGAGAAAGGCAAGCCGCTGTTCGAACGTGTCATCGGCCGCAGCCGCCACTGGGGGAGCCCTATCAATACAATGTATGTCGTCGGTGCCACCCAGTCCGAATATTTCGACGCTGTACGCAAGCAGGCTCCCCGTCATTTCCTCCTCGTTCCCGGCGTGGGTGCCCAGGGCGGAAGTCTTGAGGAAGTGGCCCGTCACGGCATGATCGACGAGTGCGGCCTGCTGGTCAACAGCTCGCGCGGCATCATCTATGCTTCGAACGGCGAAGACTTCGCCGAAGCAGCTGCAAACGCGGCCAAGGAACTCGCAGGTCAGATGAAGAAGCTCATGGTGGAAGTCCTCGTCCACGAAAAGTAATTATAAAACTATATAAGGAGGAAGTGCGACGGCTCGATGGGTTCGTTCGCTTCCTCTTCACTTATTCTGATGCTATGATAAAACATCTGTTTATTGCTGCGGCATGTCTTGCTATGACTGCTGCGAGCTTCGCAGCCGATACTGACGATAATGTCCTGCCCGACTGGGCTTTCGGTGGTTTTGAACGTCCTGCCGGTGTCAATCCGCTGATCACTCCGAACCGGGAGAGCGTCTTCGACTGTCCGATGAGGGGCGGCGAGGTGAAATGGGAGTTTGCCGACACCTTCAATCCTGCCGCAGTCGTCAAAGACGGGAAAATATACATCCTCTACCGTGCCGAAGATGATCCTACAGCCGGAATCGGAGGCCGTACATCGCGTCTCGGTCTCGCGGAGACCGCCGACGGAACGACGATTGTCAGCCGCTGTCCGACTCCTGTCATGTATCCCGACACAAGCGAGGTGTCGCGCACCTATGAGTGGAAAGGCGGCTGCGAGGATCCTCGCGTGGTAGTGGCAGAGAAAGACGGTCGCCCGTTCTACGTGATGACATATACCGGATGGAACAACCGGACACCGCGTCTCTGTATCGCCACAAGCGACGATTTGCAGACGTGGACGCACCACGGTCCGGCTTTCCTCGATGCTCTGGACGGCAAATACAAGGACCTCGCATGCAAGTCGGGCTCGATTGTCACCGAGGTGAAGAACGGTGTTCAGCGTGCCGCCAGAGTGAAGATAGGCGGCAAAGAGAAATACCTCATGTATTGGGGTGAGGCATGGGTCTGCGCCGCCACCAGCGATGACCTCGTGCACTGGGAGCCATATGTCGATGCCGACCGCAACCTGATACACCTCATCGATACCCGGGATGGCTACTTCGACAGCGACCTCACCGAGTGCGGCCCTCCTGCTGTGATTACCGACAAGGGTATTATCCTATTTTACAACGGCAAGAACAAGAGCGGCAACGAAGGTGATACGGACTATCCTGCCAAGACATACGCCGCCGGGCAGATTCTCTTCAGCCTCGATAGTCCCTACGAGGCTATAGGCCGCCTCGACAAGCCCTTTTTCCGTCCGATGGACGATTTCGAGAAAAGCGGTCAGTACGTGGACGGTACCGTCTTTATCGAAGGTCTCGTCTTTTTCAAGGGCAAGTGGTACCTCTACTACGGATGTGCCGACTCGATGGTCGGAGTTGCCGTATATGACCCTGATCAGCGCAGCGGCATCGGCGACCCTGTCAAACTGTGATTGTAGTAGTGTGCCGTCAGCAGCTTGAGTATTGGAAGGGCTCTTGACTCGGTGATGCGTACCCTTAGACGGTCGGTGGTGACATCGGGGAAGCGCAGGATGCGTTTGAAACCTATGTTGGTAGCTTCCGCTACCTGCTGCCACTTGCCGTCTATCCAAGCGTCCACGGCATGACGGGCCACGCGCTCGCCCGTGTTGGCAATGTCTTCGCCGAGCATGACGCGGTTGACGGCAGTAGGGTGCGGAAATTCGATGATGCGCTCGCCGTCTTTCAGGCTTACGGCTTCGTCGCCCAGGCGTATGCCGCCCTTGCTGCCGTCGAGGAGGTCTTTGCCGTATGTGTCGCGGATTCGCCGTCCGACTTCTGTAAGTGTGTTTACGTCCCTGTCGGACAGGCGGCCTTCGCGGTTCGGGGGTATGTTGAGAAGGACTATGGCATTACCGCCGACACCGCGCTCGTAGATGTCAAAAACTTCATCGGCAGTGCGTACTCGCTGGTATTCGTCGTCGCGATAGAACCATCCGTCGCGTATGGAGGTGTCGATTTCGGCAGGCTGATAGTGCATGTAGCTCCCCTTCGAGAGGGCTTCCAGGCTTCCGAGGTCATAGTCGGTCATGTCGTGGAAATCGGTCATTGTCGCCGGGTTGTCGTTATATGTTATGACGTTCCATTCCGTATCGCGTGTGTCGCCGGCCTCGTTGCCGCACCATCTTATATCTTCGCGGCCGAAAATCACGGCATTAGGGGCGAGCTTTCGTATCAGCTGCCGCCATGCGGTATAGTTATAAGTCTGGCCTCCCTTGCGTTTCGGATGCGCGCCGTCGAGCCATACTTCGTCGATAGGGCCATATTCCGTGAGTAGTTCGTAGAGCTGGTTGAGGTAGTATTCGTTGTAGTCGTCGATATCGTCGAAGGTGAAAGACTCGCATCCGAAGGGGAAGGGGCGGCCGACGACAGTACGCGGAATCCTGCGGCGTGTCTTTTCGCTGAGGTTGCCGTAGAGACCATCGGGGCTCTCGATCTGGTAGAGATCGGCAGGACTGAGGTAGACACCGAGTTTGAGACCGTATTTTTTGCACGACTGGCTTAGACTGCGCATGACATCGCCTTTGCCGTCGAGATAGGGCGACGACATTATGCCGTGGTCCGTGTAGCGGCTCTGCCACAGAACGAAACCGTCGTGGTGCTTGGCCGTAAGTATTACCTTTGTCATTCCGGCATCCTTCATCGCGCGCACCCACTGGTCGGTGTCGAGCTCCTTGAGGTCGAAAACAGAGGGATCTTCGAAGCCGTCGCCCCATTCCCGCCGTGTGAAAGTGTTGGGGCCGAAATGTACGAAGGCTATGAAGCCGTCTTCGAGAGCCTGTAGCTGGTTCGGGGTAGGGACTACGCGTACCGCCTTGTCGGCGAGGGTCTCGCGTGTGTCGGTGCTGTCGACGGGAAGCGTGTTTGCTGTCTCTACAGCACCCTGGGAGCATGAAAAAAGAGCTGCTGCCAGCAGTACGGTGGCCGATGATAGGATAGGGTTTTTCATAGGACGATACTTTTTGCAAAGATACAAACAAGTAGGGCTTTTACGCAAATATACTTAGGGGAGCTTTGCCTTCCGGATTCGCTTTTGTGTGAAAAAAGGCGCGATAAGTCTTAAATCTTAATTCATGATGGTTAATAAGCTGTTGACATAGAATATTATATGTCAAAAAACTTGTTTTATTGAGAAAATATCCCTACCTTTGCGGCCTGAATAACGAAATTCCGTATGGACAATTGCCGCCAAGAAATAAAATTCCTCTTCGAAACAAGTTGGGAGGTTTGTAACAAGGTAGGTGGAATATACACCGTTCTTTCGACAAAAGCAAAGACCCTGAAGGAGGCATTCCACGACAATTTGATATTCATTGGCCCCGATGTGTGGACGGAGGAGAATCCGTCGCCTTATTTCATCGAGAAACGAAGCCTTCTGCGTCGTTGGATTGATAAAGCATTGCTTCCCCAAGGTGTAGATGTCAGGGTGGGGCGCTGGGACATCCCGGGCCGTCCGCTGGCTATCCTTGTAAAGTTCGACAACTATTATTATAACAAGGATCAGGCGTATGCCCGTATGTGGAATCTCTACGGTGTCGATTCGCTTCATGCCTACGGCGACTACGACGAAGGCTGTGCCTTTGCCCGTGCTGCCGCCGCTGTGATTGAAAGCTTCGTCTCTGTCACCAAGGTCGATCCCAAGAAAGTCGTCGCCCATTTCGACGAGTGGACCACTGCAATGGGTCTGCTCACCATCAAAGCCGACATGCCCGATATTGCTACCGTCTTTACGACTCATGCCACAAGCATCGGACGCAGCATCTGCGGCAACGGAAAGCCTCTCTACGACCAGCTTAAGAACTATGACGGCGACCAGATGGCCGCCGAGCTAAACATGCAGTCCAAACATTCACTCGAAAAAGCGGCTGCTTGGAATGCCGACTGTTTCACTACTGTCAGCGATGTCACCGCCGTGGAGGCTGAGCAGCTCCTGGGCAAGAAGCCCGATGTCGTCACGCCAAACGGCTTCGAGCCCAATTTCGTACCGGTCGGGAAAAAATATACCGCTGCAAGGACACAGGCACGTAAGCGCCTCCTCGAGGTGGCCTCTTCCCTCACCGGTAACAAGTATGATGACGATACCTTCATAGTCGTGACCTCGGGGCGCTGCGAATACCGCAACAAAGGTCTTGACCTTTTCCTCGACTCCGTCGACAGCCTGGCCAGGACATCTCCCTGCCGTAAAGTTCTCGTCTATGTGATGGTTCCTGCATGGTGCGCGGGCCCTCGTCAGGACCTGCAGCATGACCTTGCGATGAGTCAGACATCGCGTCTTGCCGATCCTTTGCTGACCCATAACCTCCATAACTACAACGACGACCCGGTCAACCGCCGTATCCATGAGATAGGCTTCACGAACGACGGATTGTCGCCTGTGACTGTCATCTACGTTCCCTGCTACCTCGACGGCAGCGACGGAATCTTCGATATGACGTACTATGAGCTTCTGCCCGGTTTCGATGCCACTGTGTTCGCTTCCTACTACGAGCCGTGGGGCTACACACCACTCGAAAGTATCGCTTTCGGAGTGCCTACCGTCACCACCACCCTCGCCGGGTTCGGAATGTGGGTCCTCGACACATGGAAGCCTGCCGATTTCGCGACATGCGGCGTACGTGTCATCGAGCGTAACGACAGCGACTACATCCAGGCTCGCGACAGCATCTGCACGGCACTCTGCGAGCTCACATGCGATACCCCCGAACAGATCGAGAAGTACCGCAAAGCCGCCCAGGGTGCATCCATGAAGGCAACATGGTCCGACTTTATGAAATACTACGACACGGCCTACTGTATCGCGCTGAGCAACCGCGATGTACGTGTCCTCCAATAGATAACGCAACCAAATACAATATATGAAATTACCAGTAAGCAGAACTAATGCCCCCGTATGGCGCGACATTACCGTCAAGGCCGAACTGCCCTCGCAGCTCAAACCGCTTGACGAACTTGCAAAAAATCTTTGGTGGGTCTGGAACAGCGAGGCCAAGAACCTCTTCCGTTCGCTCAATCCCGACCTCTGGCGCAAAACCGGTGAGAATCCGGTGATGCTTCTTCAGCAGCTCTCCTCCGACCGTATCGCCGAGATTATCGCCGACGATATCATGATGGCTCGCATCAACCATGTGTATGCCGACTTCAAAGAATACATGAAAAAGCCGATGCGCAAGGATATACCTTCCGTATCATATTTTTCAATGGAATATGGTATCTGCAATTGCCTGAAGATCTATTCCGGCGGTCTCGGTGTCCTTGCCGGCGACTATATCAAGGAGGCATCCGACAGCTGCGTCGACATGACAGCCGTCGGCTTCCTCTATCGTTACGGATATTTCACACAGACACTCTCTGTCGACGGACAGCAGATTGCCAACTACGAACCCCAGAACTTCAACCAGCTGCCTATCGAGCAAGTGCTCGAAAAAGACGGCAAGCCCATGATTCTTGAGGTTCCCTATCCCGGACGTGTCGTATACTCCCATATCTGGCGTGTCAATGTAGGACGTATGAAGCTCTATCTTCTCGATACGGACTTCGACATGAACAGCGAATATGACCGTCCTATTACCCACAAACTCTATGGCGGCGACTGGGAGAACCGTATCAAGCAGGAATACCTTCTCGGTATCGGCGGCGTACTCATGCTCCAGAAGCTCGGTATCAACTCGCAGCTCTATCACGCTAATGAAGGACATGCTGCGCTCCTCAACCTACAGCGTCTCGTCGACTACGTGCAGAAGGACGGACTCTCGTTCAATGTAGCCCTCGAACTCGTCCGCGCATCCTCGCTCTATACATGCCACACCCCCGTGCCTGCCGGCCACGACTACTTCGACGAAGGCCTTTTCGGCAAGTACATGGGCGAATATCCCGCAAAGCTCGGCATAAGCTGGAACGACCTCATGAATATGGGTCGCGAGAACCCCGACACCAACGAACGCTTCTCCATGAGCGTGTTCGCGCTCAACACATGCCAGGAGGCCAACGGCGTGAGCTGGCTCCACGGCGAGGTTTCCAAGAAGATGTTCGCCGGCATCTGGAAGGGTTATTCCTGGGAAGAAAGCCACGTAGGCTATGTGACCAACGGTGTGCACATGCCGACATGGGCCGCTTCGGAATGGAAGGAATTCTATCTCAATAAACTCGGCGAACAGGTGTTCGAACACCAGAGCGACCCCAAGGCCTGGAAAGGCATCTTCGATGTACCCGACCAGGAAATCTGGAACCTCCGTGTAGCCCTCAAGAATAAGTTCATCAACTTCGTACGCCGCGACTTCAAGGAGAAATGGCTAGCCAACCAGGGCGATCCCTCCGCTGTGATGAGCATCGTTGACAAAATAAACCCCAACGCCCTTATCATCGGCTTCGCACGTCGTTTCGCGACTTATAAGCGTGCCCACCTCCTATTCACCGACCTCGACCGTCTTGCTCGTATCGTCAACAACGAGCAGTTCCCCGTGCAGTTCGTGTTCGCCGGCAAGGCTCATCCTGCCGACGGTGCCGGCCAGGGTCTTATCAAGCGTATCGTCGAAATCTCGCGTATGCCCCAGTTCCTCGGCAAGATTATCTTCCTCGAGGACTACAACATGATTGTCGCAAAGCGTCTCGTCACAGGTGTCGACATCTGGCTCAACACCCCGACACGTCCTCTCGAAGCTTCCGGTACATCCGGCGAAAAGGCCGAGATGAACGGCGTGCTTAACTTCTCCGTCCTCGACGGTTGGTGGTACGAAGGCTACCGTTTCAACGAGCATGCAGGATGGGCGCTCACCGACAAGCGTACATATACCGACCAGGCTCAGCAGGACAAGCTCGATGCCGCCACTATCTACTCGATGCTCGAAAACGAGATCATCCCTCTCTACTTCGAGAAGAACTCCGCAGGCTACTCTCCCAAGTGGATTCAGTATATCAAGGGTTCTATCGGCGACATAGCTCCCCACTTCACCATGCAGCGCATGATCGAAGACTATATAAGCCGTTTCTACGACAAAGAGGCAGCTCGCAGCAAACGCCTGGCAGCAAACGATTTCGCCCTTGCCAAGAGTATTGCTGCATGGAAAGAACGCGTAGCCTCCGAATGGGACGGCATCAAGGTTCTCGACGTGCGTCACAGCGGCGAACTCACCAACTCGCTGACCGGCGAACCCTTCCGCATCGAAGTTACTGTCGACACCAACGGTATCGGCCGTGACCTCGGTCTCGAAATGGTTGTCTACCGTCAGCAGGACGGCCAGGAAAACCTCGCCCGTATAGAACAGTTCAAGGTCATCAAGGAAGAAGGCAATGTGTTGACTTATGAGCTCAGCACAAAGATAAAGGATGCCGGCGTATTCCGTTATGGTTTCCGTCTCTATCCCAAGAATGCCGAACTTCCCTCCCGCCAGGACTTCGCATTCACACGCTGGATCTAATCCTGATCGAAGACAATACTATTTAAGCCCCGACCTTGGCCGGGGCTTTTTACAATATATAAATCATTTGCAACTAATACTATGAGTATAAAGGTTGGGGACACTGTCCGCTATCTTAATTCTGTCGGTGGCGGCCGCGTGGTCCGCATTGCCGACAATATCGCTTATGTCGATGAGGATGGCTTCGAGACCCCCGTTCTTGTCCGCGAGTGCGTGGCCGTAGGGCCTACGACGAAACTGAATACACCTATTCCGGCCCCGAAAGCAAAGAAAGAAGCATCCAGGCCAGAGACCAAGGTTTCAAAAGTGTCGGAAGCACCGACTCTACTTCCCATTGTAGAGACAGCCTCCGGCAATACAATCAATCTTGTGCTTGGTTTCGAGGCTTCCGACCTTAAGTCGCTTTCTTCGGCTACTTTCGATGGGTATATTGTCAACGATTCGAATTACTACGTCTTTATATCGATTGGACGGCGCAGTACGTCCGCCCATGAATGGACTCACGTCTACGACGGTCTCATCGAGCCTAATATTCAGGAATTCGTCGGCGAGATTCTGCGTGAGGACCTCCCGGATATGGATCGCATTCTGGTTCAGTATGTCGCTTTCAAGCGCGACAAGACCTATGAGACCCGTAATGCCGGAAATGTGGAGATAAAAGTCGATACGACGAAGTTCGCAAAGCTCCATTGCTTCCGTCCCAACCAGTATTTCGAGGTTCCGGTAATTGCTTTCGATGTCGTTACGAACGACCGTCCGGTTCTTGAGCATCCCTACGAGGCGGCCGACATTGAGAAAGCCATAAAACAGAAGCGGCGCGATGTCGGCGCGCTCAAGCCTAAGGCTCCGTCCAAGTCATCGAAACCGTCGTCCGATGTCATCGTTGTCGACCTTCATGCCGATGAACTTCTCGATGACCTGAGCGGACTGTCGACTGCCGATATCCTCAACCTGCAGATTGATGAGTTCTGCAAGGTAATGGATGCCAACCTCCGCAAGCCTGGGCAGAAAATCGTCTTTATCCATGGCAAAGGTGAGGGTGTGCTGCGGCATGCCATAATGAAGGAACTCAGTCACAAGTACAAAGGCCATGATGTCCAGGATGCCTCTTTCCGTGAGTATGGTTTCGGGGCTACACAGGTGACAATCAAGGCTTCCGGTGCCAAGCGATGATAGTGCTCTTTTCCGGCACCGGTAATACACGTCGGGCGGCGCGGATGCTTGCTGATATCCTGGCCGACGAACTGGTATATGAGCCTAAAAGCAGCGAACTCAGGGTACCCGAAAGCATCCTCATAGATGCCGACAGGGTCATTTGGGCCTTTCCGACCTATTCATGGGGTATACCTCCCGTGATGGTCGAGGTGATACGGCGGGCGACGGTCTCGGACAGAACTCGCCGGGCACGTCATTATATGCTGACGACCTGCGGCGACGACATGGGATATACCGACCGTCAGTGGCGGCGGCTTATGAAGGAGCGTGGCTTTGATGCCCGAAGCGCATATTCCGTGATAATGCCGAACATCTATACCCTGATGAAAGGTTTCGACGTGGACAGTCCCGAAGTCGAGGCCGAAAAGCTGAAGGCCGCTCACGGTAGGATTGCCGAAATCGCCTCCTCGATACAGTCGGGGAGTGACGATATATTGAATCATGGTGCTTTCCCGTGGATTAAGTCTAAGGTCATATATCCCTGGTTCGTGAGGCACGAGATGTCGCCTAAGCCCTTTCATGCCCTCGCCGGGTGTACAGGCTGCGGCACCTGTGCCAGAAACTGCCCCATGGGCAATATTTCGATGCAAAAAGAAACCGGCACGTCGGTGCCGGTATGGGGTGAGGATTGTGCGATGTGTCTGAGATGCTATCACATATGTCCGCATCATTGCGTGGCATATGGCCGCAAGACCTTGGAGAAGGGCCAGTACCGTATCAAATGATTCCACGGATTTCCTCGAGGGAGGAAATACCGTGACGTGTACAGTAGTCGGCGATACCGTCGACTACTTTCATTGTAACGGTGGGGTCTATGAAATTGGCGGTGCCTATCTGGATGGCTGTCGCTCCGGCCATGATGAATTCGAGTGCATCGCTTGCGTTGACGATACCTCCGAGACCTACTACAGGGATGTTGACTGCTTTTGCAACCTGCCATACCATGCGGACGGCGACAGGCTTCACTGCCGGGCCCGAAAGGCCTCCCGTAATGGTGGAGAGGATGGGGCGGCGGCGCTCCACGTCGATAGCCATGCCGAGCATGGTGTTGATTAGCGATACGCTGTCGGCTCCCTCGGCCTCGACGGCCTTGGCGATGTCGGTTATGGATGTGACGTTGGGCGAGAGCTTGACGATGAGATGACGGGGCCACACCTTGCGGACAGCCTTGACGACGGAGGCGGCTCCCTCGCATGTCGTTCCGAAAGCCATGCCGCCTTGCTTGACATTGGGGCATGAGATATTCAGCTCTATGGCGTGGATTTTGTCGAGGCCGGCGAGCTTCTCGGCACATGCCGCATATTTCTCGATGGATGAGCCCGACACATTGACGATGACCTCGGTATTGAGATCTTTGAGCAGAGGATATGTTTCCTCGATGAAGGTATCTACGCCCTTGTTCTGGAGGCCGACGGCATTGAGCATGCCCGACGGGGTCTCAGCCATTCGTGGATAGGGGTTGCCCTGGCGTGCTTCCAGGGTCGTGCCCTTGACGATAAAGCCGCCGAGACGTTCGAGGTCGATGAAATCAGCGTATTCGAGGCCGTATCCGAATGTTCCCGATGCGGTCAGTACCGGGTTTTTGAGCTTCAGCGAGCCCAGGCTAACAGAAAGATCTACCATGTCAGTTCGTCGGTATTGAAGACGGGGCCGTCCTTGCAGACGCAGAGGTTGCCGCCCTTGGTCGGTTCTACACAGCACAGGCATGCTCCAAGACCGCATGCCATCATATTTTCAAGAGATACTTCGCAGGCTACGGCTTTCTGTCGGGCCACTGTCGCCATGGCTTTCATCATAGGTTTGGGACCGCATACCTGGATGAGATCGAAATGGCCTCCGAGAACCACGGGATGGGCGCTCACGAAGCCATGGAAGCCGCAGGAGCCATCGTCGGTGCAGATATGCAGGTCGGCTATTTCTTCGAAGCGGCTGACAATGCGGCTGCATGGCGTGGTGCGTTCGCCGTAGACCACCGTCGGACGATGACCGAGGCTGTTGAGTACCCGGGCAAGGTAGAGGAGGGGGGCTATGCCGACACCGCCGCCTACGAGCAGCGGACGTTCCGATGTCAGCGAAAAGCCTTTGCCAAGAGGGCCGACGATACGGAGCTCGTCGCCGACAGAATAATCGAAGAGAGCTTCAGTGGCTCTTCCGGCCTTTTTGACGAGGAGTTCGAGCTTGCCTTCATGGTAGTTGTAGACTGAAATCGGACGGTTGAGGAGCACTTTGGCTCTGTCGATGCCCAGTTCGACAAACTGTCCGGGCAGGACGCTGTCGAAAGGCGCGTCGACCACGAGATGGAGCGTGTCGTCGCGCAGGATATTGGCTTCGAGGATTCTGGCTTGGATTTCTTTTTTCATAACAAAAAAGCCGTGAGCGTTTTGCGCTTACGGCTCTGTGCTGTGATTAGTTTATTAAGTGTGGCGGGAACGAGAATTGAACTCGTGACCTCCGGGTTATGAATCCGACGCTCTAACCAGCTGAGCTATCCCGCCGTTTGCGAGTGCAAAGTTAAGCACTTTTTTCGGTCCGGCAAAATATTTTGTATTCTTTTTTTATCGGGTCTCAAAAACTGGATAGGTAGAATCAACCGAACTTGCTGATTTTGCGCAGCATGGGTTCGTTGATAATTTTGATGCGTCGACCGTCGACAATCAGTATTTTTTCGTTGACGAATGTCGAAAGCGTGCGGATAGCGTTCGACGTCGTCATATTCGAGAGGTTGGCGAGGTCTTCGCGTGCCATATATATTTTGAGGGTCGAGTTGTCGTCCTCATAGCCGTAGTTGTCGAGAAGGACAATGATGGCTTCCGCGAGGCGCCCTCTGATGTGTTTCTGCGTGAGGTTGACAATCTTCGTGTCGGACACTCCGAGATTGTGCGAGAGTTCCTGGATAAAGAACCAGGCGAGCTGGTTGTTTTCCAGTATCATTTCCTTTACGAGCGCCATGGGGAGCGCGCCGAGGGTAGAAGGCTCGATGGCTGTGGCCGACGAGACATACGGGGCTTCGGCAAAGAAGGCGCGGTAGCCGAAATACTGCACGGGACGGATCAGGCGCAGTATCTGGGTGCGCCCTCCAACTCCTTCTTTGGTTTTCTTTACCTTTCCTTTGAAAAGACACCAAAGATATTCCGGCTTGTCTCCTTCGGCGTAGATAAGCTGATTTTTCTTGAATGTATGGATTTCAAGGTTTTCGACAACTTTATGTTTTTCTTCTGACGTCAGGATGGCCCAGATGTCAGCCATATCTTCGTTTATTACCTTTTCCAGGGCTGCCTTTATCATAGACGAGAGGGAAATGAAAAATGGAACTGTGCAAATGTACGAAATTTACTGCTAACAGGCAAATATATGACGAAAAAACATGTTTTTTGACATATTTCGTGTCATTGTTTGTGCTTTTGGACATAATTATTCGTCCTTTGGGATTAAAAAATACTTAACTCTTAAGTTGCATAAAGACAAAGTAAATAAAATTAACAGTCAGGATTTACACTTTAGATGTTATAATAGTAACTTTGCAAGTTGTATGGAAAGGGCTGTCCATGAAGTGTCATGTACCCCTTAAGCCATATCGTCGAGAACTTAGAATAAATACACGTACAACGAAATAAAGAATAGTGAGTAAACTATGAGTGAAAGCGTCAATATCCGACAGCTCAATGAATTGGTTGCCAGTAAGAGCGATTTTGTCAATCTTGTTACGCGAGGCATGGATCAGACTATCGTGGGTCAGAAGCATCTTGTCGAGAGCCTTCTCATTGCCATGCTTGCCAACGGCCATGTGCTCCTTGAAGGTGTCCCCGGTCTTGCCAAGACCCTTGCCATAAAGACTCTCGCACAGCTCATCGATGCTAAATACAGCCGTATCCAGTTCACACCCGACCTCCTCCCTGCCGACGTCATCGGTACTATGATCTACAGCGTCAAGAACGAGACTTTCCAGGTCAAGAAAGGCCCGATTTTCGCCAACTTCGTCCTTGCCGATGAAATCAACCGCGCCCCGGCAAAAGTGCAGAGCGCACTCCTCGAGGCTATGCAGGAACGCCAGGTGACTATCGGCGACCATACTTTCCACCTCGACAAGCCTTTCCTCGTGATGGCTACCCAGAACCCTGTGGAGCAGGAAGGCACATATCCTCTTCCCGAAGCACAGGTCGACCGTTTCCTCATGAAGGTTGTCATAGGCTATCCTACCAAGGATGAGGAACGCGAGATTATCCGCATGAACATCGCGCGCGAACAGCGTCCCGTTGCCCCGGTTCTCCGTCCGGAGGAAGTCATCGAAGCACAGAAAGTCGTTGAGCAGATCTATGTCGACGAGAAGATCGAACGTTACATCGTCGATATCGTTTTCGCTACACGTACTCCGCGTGAATACGGCCTCGAAGACCTCGCGGCATATATTTCCTTCGGAGCTTCACCTCGTGCTTCCATATCGCTGGCCCGTGCCGCCCGAGCCTACGCATTCCTGCATCAGCGCGGATATGTCATCCCCGAGGATGTCATCTCGGTATGCCACGACGTGCTCCGTCACCGTATCGGACTGACTTACGAGGCTGAGGCGAACAACTTTACAACAGATATGATTATAACCGACATCCTGGATAAGGTCCAGGTGCCCTGATAATCCGGAGATTCCTGTATGGATTCGAATGAACTTATAAAAAAAGTTCGCAAAATCGAAATCAAGACGCGCGGACTCTCGCAGAACATCTTCGCCGGTGAATACCACTCCGCATTCAAGGGACGAGGCATGATGTTCTCCGAAGTTCGTGAGTACCAGTACGGCGACGACATCCGCGATATAGACTGGAACGTCACCGCGCGCCATAACAAACCCTATGTCAAAGTCTTCGAAGAGGAGCGAGAGCTGACAGTCATGCTCCTTGTCGATGTCTCCGGAAGCCGCAACTTCGGTGCCGTCGGACCCGAGAAGCGCGAGATGATAGCCGAAATAGCGGCAACCATAGCCTTCTCGGCAATCCAGAACAACGATAAGATCGGAGCTATTTTCTTCTCGGACAAGGTAGAGAAATTTATCACGCCGAAGAAAGGACGCCGCCACATCCTCTATCTCATCCGCGAACTCCTCGACTTCCAGCCCGAAAACAAGGGCACCGACATAGCCGCCGCCGTGCGCTACTTCAGCGACGCGCTGAAGAGACGCTGCACGATGTTCCTGATTTCCGATTTCATCGACAGCACCGATTACCGCACTCCTCTCACGGTCGCTGTGTCGCGACATGATGTCATCGCGATACAGGTCTACGACAAGCGCGACGGCGAGATGCCGAATGTCGGCCTCATGCGCATAGCCGACCTCGAGACAGGCGACACCCGATGGATCGATACCGGCTCTTCTGCAACAAGAAAAGCATATAATAAATGGTGGTACGACCGCCAGCAGCAGATGTCGACGACACTGCGCAGCACACGTGTCGATTTTGTATCCGTGGCAACCGATGAGGACTACGTTCGCGCCCTCATGGGTCTATTCAAAAACCGTTCGACAGTATGAAGTCATATCTAAGAATGTTTTCAGCCCTGTGGCTCCTTGCCGCCGTTGCTCTGACCGCGGCCGCGGCCCCTGCTGATGCCATCACCGTAAAGGCGTCGGTCGACAGCGTGGAGCTTGTCATGGGCGACCGTGCAAAACTGAACGTCCAGGTCGAGATGCCCTCTTCGCTTGCATCGTCGGTGCAGCTTGTCGACTTCCCGATATTGTCGCCGGGCACTGAATATATCGACTTTCATGGTGTCGACGTTGTCGCTTCCGACAGTACCGTCACCAATGCCAACGGACGCACGCGTCTCGATTTCGATTTCACCATCCAGGCTTTCGATCCGGGTGCGATAACGATTCCCCCCTTTGCCGTTGTGGCTGCCCAGGGTGCCGACACGGTACGCTCCGGAATCGTCGCCCTTAAGGTCATACCTGTCGATGTCGACTCGCTGGAGACCATCAACCCGATGGAATCCATCGTCGCTCCGCAGACCCGATGGTACGATTATTTCCCCGACTGGCTTCTTTGGACTTTGCTTGCCGTCGTGGTGGCAGTCGCAGGTACTTGGGCTTACCTCAAGTTCCGCCGCCACAGAGTGATCGTCGAGGAACGCCGTCAGGCTCCCGTACCTCCATACGACCTGGCGATGACGCGCCTCTCGACCCTCCGTTCGCGCAACCTTGCCGAGAACGGGCATGAGAAGGAGTACTATACAGAGCTTGTCGACATCCTTCGCGAATATCTCCAGGGCCGCTTCGGCATCAATGCGATGGAGATGACTTCGACGCAGATTCTCCGGGCTCTGCGCAGCAATCCAGAGACACGTCTGACCGCCGACGAGATGAGGGCAGTGCTTTCTATCGCCGACTTCGTCAAGTTCGCAAAGGTGCGTCCTCTTCCCGACGACAACATACGTGCGTTCACAAAGGCTCTCAACTTTGTAGAGACCACCAAACCGGCTCCCGAGCCAGAACCCGAGGAGGCTCAGAATACAGATAAAACCCAAGAAAAGAATAAGTAGAATACAAGATGCATTTCGCTCATCCGCATATCCTCTGGCTCTTCCTGCTTTTTGTGCCGCTCATCGTGTGGTACCTGCTGAAGCAGAGGGATAGCTATGCCACGATGGCACTATCGAGCACTTCGGCGTTCGCACGTATGCCTCGCACATGGAAGCAGTATCTGCGCCATCTGTTGTTCTTGCTGAGGCTCGCCACCATAGGATGTGTCATCATCATCCTTGCCCGTCCCCAGGAACGTGACAGCTGGCGTACGTCGTCGACCGAAGGCACCGACATAGTCCTGGCTCTCGATGTGTCCTCGTCCATGCTTGCCCGAGACTTCGAACCCGACCGTTTCGGAGCTGCCAAAGAAGTGGCCGCTAAGTTCATATCAGGGCGCGAAGCCGACAATATAGGCATCGTCGTCTTTGCCGGAGAGAGTCTCACCGGTGTCCCGATGACTGTCGACCGCGCCCAGCTTCTTTCCTATCTCCAGAATCTCGGCATGAATGTCCTCGAGGACGGTACTGCCATCGGCGACGGCATCGCTACAGCACTCAACCGCCTCAAGGAAGGCAAGGCAAAGAGCAAGAGCATTATCCTTCTCACCGACGGTAGCAACAATACCGGTGTCGTTGCCCCCGTCACGGCATCGGAAGTGGCCAAGGAGCTTGGTGTCAAGATATATACTATCGGTATCGGCACTAACGGCAATGCTCCTTATCCCGTACGTACCCTCACGGGACGAATAGAGTTCCAGCCGCAGCCTGTCGTTATCGACGAGGCTACCCTGAAGTCCATCGCAGACAGTACGGGAGGCAAGTACTTCCGTGCCACCGGCAACAGAACCCTCGAGGAGGTCTTCGCCGAGATTGACTCTCTTGAAAAGACCCAGATGGATGTCCGCCATTTCTCGCATACTGAAGACAACTATATCCTGTGGGCGTGGCTCGCGTTCGCGTTCTTCGCCATCGAGCTCGTCCTCCGATATACAGTACTACGTTCCATTCCCTGACCGCCATGTTCGATTTCGCTCATCCGCAATATCTCTATCTCCTCGCGGCAGTGCCCGTCGTAGTCCTGCTGTTCATAGCCGCAAGGGCTTCCCGGCGTGCCAAGCTCCGCCGCTTCGGCCGTCCCGATGTCATCGCCCGGCTCATGCCCGACACGTCGCGTTATACTCCTGCCGTCAAGCTCACTCTGTCATTGATAGCTCTCGCAGCTCTTGTCGTAGTTCTGGCGCGTCCCCGTGCCGGAGCCAAGGAGCAGCAGGAAACAAGCGCGGGCATCGAGGTCATGATTGCTTTCGACGTTTCAAACTCCATGCTTGCCTCGTCGACCGACCGTCCCGACGGAGTGTCGCGTCTTGACCGTGCGCGTCTGCTCCTCGACAAACTCATCGACCGTCTCGACAACGATAAGGTCGGTCTCGTCGTCTTCGCCGGTCAGTCCAAGATGCAGCTTCCGCTGACATCCGACTTCTATATGGCCAAGATGTACCTTGGCGACCTCAATACAGATATGATTTCGTATCAGGGCACCTCAATAGCTTCTGCTATCAAGATGGCCATGAACGGTTTCTCTCCTGCCGAGGACATGCATAAGGCTATAATCCTTATCACCGACTCCGAAGACCATGAAGGCGAAGCCATTGAGGCCGCCAAGCTTGCCGCTGAAAACGGTATCCAGGTCGATGTCATAGGTCTCGGCACGACCAAGGGTGCCCTCCTGCCGGGCTTCACGACTCCCGAAGGTACCCCGGTGATCACAGCCCTCAACGAGACCCTCGCACAGGAAATCGCCAAGGCCGGCGACGGAATCTATGTCAACGGCGCTTCTCCTTCTGCTCTCGGCGAACTCACCGACCAGCTCGACAAGTTGCAGAAATCGGAGTTCCGTTCGATTACATATACAGCCGGTGCCGAGCAGTTCCCGACATTCGCCGCCATAGCGCTGATTTTCCTTATTATCGATACGCTTGTTGTCAACCGTAAGATCAGTTGGCTCCGTGGTATTAATTTCTTCACCAAGGAAGAGAAAGGAAAGAAATGAAGATTCTACTAAGCTTACCCCTACTTGCGTTGCTGACTTTCGGAGCTAACGCACAGCTTTCGATGCCGGACGCTCCCCAGGCTAACGACGCTACGGCGCAGCCCACGCAGGCAACGCCAGATGCTAATGTGGACGCCGGAGCCCAGCAGGCTCCCGAACAGAAGCCATCCAGATACAATACTCCCTCGCAGTCCTACAAGGCCGAGCGAAATGATATCCGCCGGGGCAACAAGCTCTTCAAGGAGGATAAGTTCCATGAGGCTCTCGAATCGTACGACAAAGCGCTGGAAGTCAACGGCGGCTCTATCCGTGCGCGTTACAACAAGGCAGTGACGCTCCTCCAGCTCCAGAGCGACGACAACAAGGGTACGGCAAACGATCCTCGTGTTCAGGCGGCACAGCTCTTCATGCAGCTTGTACCCGATGCCAAGGAATACGACCCCGCGATTGCCGAAAAAGCTCTTTATAACCTTGGTAACATCGCCTTCAACGACGAGAAGTACGACGAAAGCATAGCTTTCTATGAATCCTCGCTGCGCATGCAGCCCGACAATCTTGCCTGCCGTCAGAATCTCCGCCTTGCGCAGCTCAAAAAAGAGCAGCAGGAACAGAACCAGGACCAGCAAGATCAGGAGGACAAGCAGGACCAACAACAACAGCAGCAGGATCAGCAACAACAGCAACAACAGCAGCAGGATCAGCAACAGCAGCAACAACAACAGCAACAACAAATGACCGGATTTGCACAGCAGATTCTTCAGTCTATGCAAAATAAGGAAAACGCAACCCGAAAGAAAGTCCAGGCCGAAGAGGAACAGGCCGGAGGCCGTCCACAGACCGACAAACCCTGGTAATCATTTTCCTATGCAAAGGCTTTCAATACCGTCTAAAGTTGCAACTATGGTACAGTTCAAACGTTTCATACTCTTCCTCACAATCATGGCATCTGCCGTCGTCATGATGTCGGCCCAGCAGCCTTCGTTCTCACTCGTGCCTCCGCGCAACGTGATTGAGGGCCGCAATTTCAGCCTCACGTTCCGCCTCACGGATGCCGAAGCCAATCCACCGGCTGCCCCGGAGCTCGACGGATGTACTTTGCTCTACGGACCGGCTACGTCGACGATGCAGAGCACACAGATTGTCAACGGGCATATGACTTCGAGCTATTCTATAGACTACTCGTTCACTTACCGTGCCGACAAAGCCGGTACTGTCAATGTCCGCGAGGTGACTATATCGGCCGGAGGCAAGACACTGAAATCGCGTCCTGCAAAGTTCGAGATTCTTCCCGGCGATGCAGGGCCGTCCTCCGGCAGCTCGGCTCCAAACCGTGGACAGGTGCAGCCCGACGATATTTCAAGCCAGACTCCTGGCAAGGTTTCGGCCAACGACCTCCTCGTGCGTGTGTCATTCTCAAAGAATACGGTCTACGAGCAGGAGCCGGTTGTCGCCACAATCAAGGTCTATACCAAGTACGATATATCCTCGTTCATGGTAACGACACAGCCCGCTTTTGAGGGTTTCCTTACCGAGGAACTTCCCGTCAGCATGGAGACAAGTATCGAGCATTACAACGGCCAGAACTATCATACAGCCGTCCTTAAACGTCTGCTTCTCTATCCGCAGAAGGCCGGACAGCTTAGTGTCAATTCCGGTAAGTACGATGTGACAATCGTTCAGTACGAACAGGTCAACATGGGCTTCTTCCGCACTGCCCGTCCTGTTGAGAAAGCTGTGACGACATCCTCGAATGCCGCTACACTGCACGTCAAGGCTCTTCCCGAGCCGAAACCGGCCGGATTCGACGGTGCTGTCGGCAACTTCGATGTCAGCATCAAGCTCGAACCGGAACTGATGCGTACCAATGAAGCCTCGGTATATTCGTACACCGTCAAAGGTACCGGCAATATCAAGTTCCTGACTTCTCCGACCATCGAGTTCCCCCCGAGCATCGATTCCTATACCCCGAAAACCGACATGAACGTCAACGTTGTCGGCGGAGGTACAAATATGTCGGGTACATTTACGACCGAGTACACTATCGTGCCTCAGGAAGTCGGTAACTATAATATTCCGGGCCGTCCGTTCGTATATTTTAACCCATCGACCGAGAAATATGTCACTGTCGACGTCCCCGACACTCCGATCAAGGTGCTTCGCGGCAGCTCGTCGCCGTCGGTAGCTCCCCAGAAGGATATCGACACGACTATCGACGATATCCTGCATATACGCCGCACCTCTCCGGACCGTCATATGGGCGAGATAAGCTATACTTTCCAGAGCGGTCTGTACTGGTTCATGTATATCCTTGCAGTCCTTATTCTTGTCGGTGTCCTTGTCGTCTACCGCCGAAATATCCGCCTCGAGGCTGATGTGACAGGCCGCAAGCTCGCCAAGGCTGGCCGCGTGGCCACCAAGAGACTGAAGGAATCCAAGTCCTTCATGGACCGACATGAGAACGAGAAATTCTATGCCTCCCTTGCAAAGGCTCTGTGGGGTTATATCAGCGACAAGCTGTCCATAGCTCCCTCGCAGCTCACCCTCGACAATGTTGCCTCGCGTCTGCGTGAATACGGCCTCGAAGAGAAGGATACGGATGAAGTTCTCGAAATCCTGAACCGTTGCGAGATGGCACGTTTCACGCCCAATGATTCCGACAGCGAGGTTGCCGATATGTACTCCAAAGCCACGAATGCTATCAAGAGCATCGAGGACGTAAAGAAATGAATGCTATGAAGAAGATACTGCTTTTTGCCGTCATGATGGCATGCTCCCTCGGTGCCTTCGCCCTTTCTATAGGCGAAAAGGCCGACTCGGCGTACAACAAAGAGAACTACAGGGAAGCCATAGAACTCTATAAGAAGGCTATCGAAGAAGAGGGTATAGACAGCGACATATACTATAACCTCGGCAACGCCTACTATAGGAACGACAACATCGGTCTGGCCGTCGCCAGCTACGAGAGAGCCCTCAAGCTCGATCCGACCAATACCGATGCGCGTACGAATCTCGAATTTGTCCGTGCCCGTATCGAGGACAAGCCGGAAGATGATTCCGCATTCCTCAGTAACGTGCATCATGCCATACTCGGGTCTATGACACCCGATGCATGGGCTTGGACTGCTTTTGTTCTCTTCCTTATGCTTCTCGGAGCGGTTGCCCTGTATATATTCTCCCGCGATGTCGCCCTTCGCAAGACTGGCTTCTTCGGGGGCATTGTAGTACTCGTTATATTCCTCTATGCTATTGCAGTAGCAGCAGAGAGCGTCTCGGCGGCACGTTCTCACGACCGTGCCGTCGTAATCGTACCTTCGACGCAGCTTACATCCGTACCTCGTCCGGCTACAACTTCCGCCGACAAGGTCGTGACTATCCACGAAGGCACGGTTGTAGAAGTCATCGACTCTGTAGCCACTCCCGACGACCCGGTATCGCCTATGTGGTACAATGTCAAGATCAACAACAACTCCAAGGCATGGCTCCGTGCCTCGGATGTTGAACGTATCTGATCAGGTATTTAGATGCGCCGTTTTTCCCTCCTTGTCATGGCTGTGGCAGCTCTTTTGCTTGTCACAGCATGTGGCACACGCAAAAAAACGCAGACCAGACCGGTACGTATCGAAGTGACAGAGATTGAAAAAGCACCTAAACCCGAGAAGATAGACGGCAGGACTGTCGTACGAATCCTCAAGGAAGCCGAACGCTGGAAGGGCACACCCTATGCCTACGGCGGAAAGACTCGACGTGGAACAGATTGTTCCGGCATGGTGATGACTATTTATCAGGACGTGGCCGGGATCAAGCTTCCACGCAGCGCCGCCGAGCAGCAGCAGTACTGCCGCAAGATCGATAAGAAGAAACTTCAGCCTGCCGACCTCGTGTTCTTCACAACATCGAGGAAAAGGGGGCGTGTGAACCATGTCGGTATATATACCGGTGATGGCGCTTTCATCCATGCTTCATCATCGAGAGGTGTCATCAAGAGCCGTCTCGACGAAGATTACTATGTGCGTCATTATCATTCGTCGGGACGTGTCGACAATCTTCCCGGACGGGGAAAGAATATAGAGGAGCTGCCCCTTTCTGTGCCGGTTGACATACCGGACGACAAGCCCCTGCCTACATCCCGGGCATCTGCGGGCGTACCGTCTGTCACGCTCGAAGATTTTATAAAAATGCAGACATCGCTCCCGAAGGATACGATGTCTGTAGTCATGCCCGTGGACAGTATCGTCCTTAAAGCCGATTCTATCCGAACGGAAGTCCGTAATGCTTTCTGATCAGCGTGCTGCGAAAGTAGCGTCGAGAGTCATCTGCTGGTAGGCATATACACCGGCCTGCGAGATTTCGACTGTGCGGTATTCCTGGCCGTTGTTGACAGGCAGTTTGACGTGTGTGTCGTCCACGAACTGGAAGAGGACATGACGGTCGCCATTCGATTCGATTGTCCATGTGTTGTCCTTTGCTTCGAAGTCGAGGCGTACCTTGCTGCCGTCGGTACAGCTGATAACGTCGTAGCCTTTGCCGTCGCACTTGACGAGGTATTTGCCGTCGTTGCCTTCGATCACTTTCTCTCCCTTGGCCATAGGATTGCTGCCGCTCCAGAATTCTATGCTGTTGAGGACAAGGAGGTCGGCAAGACCGGAAACTTCATATACCGGAAGCACCCAGAATGCGAAGAATACGAGTTCGTTGAGGAACTTGTTGCCGATGTTGTTGTTCCAGCCCAGCAGACGGTTTGTCAGCGAGAAGCTGCCTATGCAGGAAGGTGTGGATACCATGCTGGCGCCGAGAAGGCATACTACAGCAACTGAAAGAATGGTTTTCTTCATAGTCGGAATGAAATAGTATTGGTGTTATCGTTTAAGCGTTAATTTCGCGTCGGGCTTGTTCGTAGAAGTCGGTAATGCGTTTTACGTAGGCTACCGTCTCGGTGCCACGGCAGTAGCCGTACTTCGTGACAGGGTCGTTGTAATATTTGGGGTTCATCTTCATCAGGATCGCCTTTTCGACGTTCCCGTCCCAGCGTTCCGGGTCGAGGTCGTATTTTTTTGCGAGCGCAATGGCATCGTATACATGAGCTATGCCCACGTTGTAGGCAGCTATCACGAATTTGAGGCGTTCTTTGTCATTAGGGACATATTTGACAAGATAGCTGTCGAGGTCGTTGATAAGCTGTGTGGCTACTTTGACGCTTGTCTCGGGGTTCCCGAGCTGTGCTACTTTGGTGCGGTAACCACGTGCAGTACTCGGCATTATCTGCATAAGGCCGCGTGCTCCGACCCATGAACGCGCATTGGGCCTGAATTTGCTTTCCACGAAGGCCTGTGCGGCCATCAGGCGCCAGTCCCAGCCTACTTTGGGTGCATACTGCTTGAAAATGTTGTCGTACTTGGATATATAGCCCTTCGAGAAGTCGAAGCTTACCGAAGGACTATATTTCGACTGTTCGAAATAGCGTTTGAGCAGGTCCTCGTTCGTACGCTGTGGCACATCGCCGGAAAACCATTCGTCGATTTCGGCGGCCAGCCTGACGTTGTCGGGAGCCACAGCCCACGACGCTCTCTGCGGAAAGCTTACTTCCATGCTGACATCGAGGTCCGGATAATAGGTGCTGTTGAGCATTGCTATGTCGCTGTCGACGATGGTGAATGGTATCTTTCCGTCGGAAACCATCTGGATAAGGTCTTCGGTAATCAGGGTGTCGCCGTCAACTTCATGGATGTTAATGCCGCCTCCTATCTCTTCATCGAGGTGCTGCATGCGTCGTAGGTATTTGCTGTCTTTTTCGACGTATATATCCTTTCCGACGAGTTCCGTAACGTCTGTAATCGTTCCCGAGCCTTTCTGTTTCGGTTGTACGAGAACCTGCGATGTATAGTTTTCGGGACCGCAAGGAAGGACGTACTGTTTGTAGTGCTCGGTGATGGGCACTTCGTATGCAATGAGGTCGACAAGGCCGGAATCAAGCATGGCGACGGCTGCGGAGACTGTCTTTGCCACTTTAAGGTCCAGCACCATGCCTTTCTGCCTTGCGAGGCTGTCGACAAGGGTGTAGTCGTAGCCCATGGGCTCGCCGCGATAGATAAAGTAGGAAGTGGGACCCCAGAGGGTGACAACGCGGAGGGTGTCACTGTGCGGGCCGTCCACGTTGTCGCTGGTGCCTGCGGCGTTTTTATGACCGCAGCCTGTCAGTGCTGCGATAAGAAGGATAAAGGTAGATGCTATAAAATAACGCCGCATAAATGAGACTGTTTTCAGTATTCAAAGGTGCCATAGGGTGTCACCAGGGTAAGCTTCTTTTCCGGAGCTTCCTCGACACGGCCTATGATCTTGGCCTCGATGCCGAAACCGGCTGCTATTCCGATGATGGTTTCCGCAGCGTCTTTCGGACAGTAGATTTCGAGACGGTGTCCCATGTTGAATACCTTGTACATCTCGCGAGGATCTGTACCGGATACTTTACGGATGAGGTCGAACAATGGCGGTACGTCGAAAAGCTCGTCTTTTATAACGTGCTTACCTTCCACAAAGTTCATAACCTTGGTCTGCGCGCCTCCCGAGCAGTGTACCATTCCGTGGATCTGTGGACGCAGCTTGTCGAGGACTGCCTTCACAACAGGAGCATAAGTCCGTGTCGGTGACAGTACGAGGCGTCCGGCATCGAGGGGTGCGCCTTCGACGGCATCTGTAAGACCGCATGTACCGCAGTATACGAGTTCTTCGGGCAGGCCGTTGTCGTAAGTTTCGGGATAGCGTTCGGCTACTGACTTGTTGAATACGTCGTGGCGAGCGGATGTGAGGCCGTTGCTGCCCATGCCGCCATTGTATTCTTTTTCGTAAGCTGCTTTTCCGTAGGAGGCCAGGCCGACGATGACATCTCCGGCTGCTATGCGGCTGTTGTCGATGACATCGGCACGGCGCATGCGGCATGTCACGGTGCTGTCGACAATGATTGTACGTACGAGGTCGCCGACATCGGCCGTTTCGCCACCTGTGGAATAGATACTGACACCCTGTCCGCGAAGTTCTTCGAGTAGCTCCTCGGTGCCGTTGATTATTGCGGCTATAACTTCGCCGGGGACGAGGCGTTTGTTGCGTCCTATGGTCGACGACAGAAGGATGTTGTCGGTTGCTCCGACACATATGAGGTCGTCGATATTCATGATTAGCGAGTCCTGGGCTATGCCTTTCCATACGCCGAGGTCGCCGGTCTCGCGCCAGTAAGCGTAGGCCAGGGAGGATTTGGTGCCTGCGCCGTCGGCATGCATAATGTTGCACCATTCGGGGTCGCCACCGAGATAGTCGGGGACAATCTTGCAGAAAGCCCCCGGGAAGATACCTTTGTCGAGATTTCGAATAGCTGCGTGGACATCCTCCTTGGAGGCTGATACGCCGCGCTTGTCATAACGTCCGCTGTCCATATTTCAATGTCATTTTAGTTTTGCGAGTTTTTTGTGGTCGCCAACAAGCCATACTATGTCGCCGGGTTTGAAAACGAGGTCTGGCTTGGAGTCGATATGTTCGTCGCCACGGTCGACGGCGACGACGAGGGCTTCGTAATTGTCGCGAAGCGAGGAGGATCGGGGAGTCTTGTCGATAAGGGGAGATTTATCGCTTAGGAGTATGCTGGTTAGCTTTACTTCCGAGTTGTCTGTATCTTCTTCTGTCTTGGTGGCTTCTACGATGGGAAGAATCGTTTCAATCTGTTCGTCGGTGCCTATCACGCCTATCACGTCGCCCGGGTAAAGCCGTGTGCGGCCGTTAGGGATGGGTATGAACTCGGCACCTCGCTGGATGCTGACCACGTTGACACCATACTTCGAGCGCAGGTCGGAGTCCATAAGCCTCTGTCCGAGGAATTCCGAGCCGGGGCCGACGGTGATAAAAGCCTGATGGAGGTCGTGGACTACGGCGTTCTTCTTGCCGCTGCGCCGGAGCTCGCGCTCATTGAGGTTGTCCAGGAACTTACTCTCGATATTGGCCATGCTGACACGCAGTCGACGGGAAAGCAGCAGGATCGCGAGAAAAAGAACCGCTATCACGGCGAAGAAGCCAGCCCTTGCGGAATAGACCTGTATTATGGCGCGGTTCACAAACACCATTGCTATGATGAAGCGGAATATTGTCATTACGATGCCGGGTATGTTGCTGCCCATTCCTCCTTCTTTAGAGGTCTGTACTGGTATTATCAGGGTTAAGAGGAAAGGAGTCATGACTGCCAGGGTGATGACTACGCATAGCAGCCTGCTCCATTGAGGCACCCATCTGGCAAGATATGGCTGGAGGTATGTCTGCGATATGAGCAGTATGGCGAGCAGGACGACGGAGTAGAGTATCGTGCGCCAGGTATAGCGCCGCAGCATCGTCTTCCATGGACGGCCTTCGGCTTCGCTGCGGTCAGCCTGCTTCTGGTAGCGGACGATGAGGAAGCGGAGGCTCTGGGGGAGATGCCTTTCGACGAAGTTATAGAAGGGCACCGACATCTTGATGAAGTAAGGTGTGGTAAAGGTCGTGATGACGGAGACGGCCACTACTATCGGGTAGAGATTCGCATTGAGGACACCAAGACTCATGCCGAGGGTCGCGATGATGAAAGCGAATTCGCCTATTTGCGTCAGCGAGAAACCGGCCTGTATGGCAACTTTCAGCGTCTGGCCTGTGATAAGCATTCCGGAACTGCCAAATATGATCATGCCGACGATTACTACTGCCGACAGAATGAGAATCGGAGCCCAGTAGGTTGCCAGAATGTCGGGCTGTACCATCATGCCGACCGAAATAAAGAAGACAGAGCCGAAAAGGTCTTTGACGGGGGTGACGACGTGCTCGATGCGCTCGGCATAGGATGTACCGGCAAGGATGGATCCCATCACGAATGCGCCGAGAGCCATGGAGAAGCCACAATATACCGAGAATACAGCCATGCCCAGGCAGAGGCCCATCGACACGACAAGGAGAGTCTCTTCGTTGAGGAACCGGCGGATGCCGCCAAGTAGTGATGGCAGCACGTAAACTCCGACAAGGAACCAGATGATGAGGAAGAAGACGAGCTTGCCGACGCTGAAGAGGAGTTCTCCGCCTTCGACGCTGTTGTTGATGGCTATCGACGACAGGAGCACCATCATCAGGACGGCGAAGAGGTCTTCGACGATGAGGACGGCAAGGACGAGGGAGGCGAATTTCTTCTGCCTCAGCCCCATGTCTGTAAAAGCTTTGATGATAATCGTCGTGGACGACATTGAGAGCATTCCGCCAAGGAAGAGGCTGTTGATGTAGTTGAGGTGCATGACATGGCCTACTGCCAGTCCGGCACACATCATGCCCGACACGATGATAAGTGCTGAGACGACGGCCGACCCTCCTGAATTGACAAGTTTCTTGAAACTGAATTCCAGACCGAGGGAGAAGAGAAGGACGACGATACCTATCTGTGCCCAGAAGTCGATGTTTTCCTCAGTGGTGACTGAAGGCAGATACTTGAAATGTGGGCTGGCCAGAAATCCGGCTACTATATAACCAAGCACGACCGGCTGTTTTATCCACTTGAAGAGAACCGTGACGACGGCCCCAAGGAGCAGGATAAAAGCGAGGTCTGTGATGAGTCCCTGGATATTCATATGTGGAATGGCTATATGCTCAGCTGGTTGGCAAGGGATATCGCCTTCGTCGGGTGGAGGGCTGCGAGCTCGGAGAAGAGATGGATATAGTTTGTCTCTTCGCGTATGAGCACGACAAGGTTGAGGCGTGTCTCTCCGGCTTCGAAGTCATAGTCGACAAAGAAGTTGCTAAGGTGTATCCTGTTCTGGGAGAGGACGTGGCGGTAGTCTTTGATTTCATGCAGTATCTCGCCGACGCGCAGTCGTATGATGCGCGACTCAGCTCCACGACTGATTTTTTTCTCGATGCGTTCGAGCTGGACGAGGATGAATAGAATAAGGGCGGCGGCCACGACCGACAGGCAGTACATGCCGAGGCCAACCGCCATACCGATGATTGCGACCATCCATATGCCGGCAGCGGTGGTGAGACCTCGCACAGAACCTTTCATCTGTATGATTGCTCCGGCACCGAGAAAGCCTATGCCGGTGATGACCTGGGCTGCGATACGCCCGGGGTCGCCGTTTTTCAGGCCCATATATTCTTGCGGGACATATATCGAGAGAAGCATAGCGAGCGTCGCGCCCATGGATATGAGGGAGAATGTGCGCACACCGGCCGTCTGCCCTTTGCGTCGGCGTTCGTAGCCTACGACGGCTCCGAGAATCATACTCAGGATTAGCTTGTAGATGGAGCCGACGGTATTGACTTCGATGCTGTTGACCGCAGTGTATATTTCCTGAAATAAGGTCATTACTGAAGGTTGAAGGAGCGGGATATGAGACGGAAGTTGTCGGCGAACAGTTCGACTGTATAGTCGCCGGCTATAAGCGGCGTGTTGACATCCCAGTAGATAGTCACACCGCCCATTTCTTCGCCCGCATATTCGACTGTAATCTTGGCAGAGCAAGGTACGGATCCGCTTTCGAAGCTGAAGTTGCCGGCATTGCCGAGGAGCTGACCGGAAGGTGATATTATGCGTGCATAGATTGTCTTCTCGCCCACAGGTGTCGAATTGTTCTGCGGGATAGTGAAAGTAATCCGGAGCTGTGTGGCTTTCTTGACCTTTTTCTCGATTTTACCTTTTTTGTTAAGAGCCTGAAGACTGAGGCCGGTGACGTTGAGTTTCTCGGCGAGCGTCATGCGTTCGGTCAGGACTTCGTTCTGGCGTGCGGTCTCGTGGACGCGGCTGCTCAGGCGTGAGTTTTCATCTTTTATCTCCTTGTTCTCGTTGCGCAGGGCTTCGTTCTCCTTGTTGAGACGGTCGATTTCTTCGACGTAGTGACGCAGCAGTGCCCGGAGGGTATCGATTTCCCCTCTCAGTTTCTTGATTTCCGCGCTGCTCTTATGCTTCTGGTTGGCGAGCTCCTGCTGGAGTTTTTCGACCTGTAGACGTGCGGCTTCGTATTTATCGTTGAGTTCGCGCTTGATGCTGTCGTCGGTGATGTATTTTCTGGAATTTTCGAACTGCTGGAACTCGTCGTTGAGTTCCTGATATTCGCGGTCGAGGTCGCGCTGAGCGGTCTCGAGTTCCATCTGTTCCATCTTGGCTTCCAGTGCGCTTGCCTGGCGGCTGGAGCGTATAGCCCAGAAAACGAGAACTGCGGCAAGCACTGCGATGACTGCGGCTGCTATGTAGACGGGGAGTGAAGATTTAATTTTGGGATCCATATTAATATATGCCTTATAAAGATATGCAAATATAACTATTTAGTCGCTCTGGTGCAAGTCTGGTCTCAGTTTGTCATATGGAGAGACCGGTTCGTTCGTATAGCCCGAAGAGTAGGTTCATGAGGTGGATTGCATTGCCGGTAATACCTTTTGTGAGAGCGTCCATAGATGCTCTCACAGTCAGTTTGCCATCTTTGCCATATAGCTGCAGGAGGCATTTGTTGCTGCCACGGAGGTCTTCGTCGATGCCGTTGTGGCCTGCGATGAGGTGGGAGAAGTTGTGGTCTTCGTAGGCCTCACGGTAGATACGTTCGATTTCTTCAGTTGCCACCGGTGCGCCCATGGTTGCTACCAGGTCGATGCGGTCGTAGGGAGCGAGGTCGTCGCTCTGGGCCTTGATATTTCCTTTGAAGGAAGGCTGTACGAGCTTTAGCATTCCGACAGCTTCGCCGACTGCCGGATTGAGGTCCTTCTTGCCGCAGGCAAGGGAAATATCGATGTCGTCGGGGAGGAGTCCGCTTTTGGCAAGAGGGAAAAGGGCTATCTCGATGGCCATGGCTTCGGGCCTGGGGGAAACGGCAGCCCTTGCTCCACGGACGAGCTCTTTCCGGTTGTATTCCGGCAGACCGTAGGAGAAGAAACCCTTGTCGGCAAGAGTCTTGGACGCTTCGCCGAGGAGGATGAGACGGAAATCCTTGTCGCTGTTGTATTTTTTGATAATCTCGTCGGTAAGGTTATCCTCGTCGATGACAAAGAGTACGTCGAGGCCGTCGAGCTCGAGGACACGTTCGAGCGTGAGTTCTGTTTCGCCGGCATAGACCGGGTGTAGTTCTGCAATAGGAATAGTGTTGCCCGAAGGCGAAGCAACACAGCATAGCTCCACGTCGGGATGGCGGAGGAGGAAGCGCAAGAGTTGTTTGCGCACACGACTGTCGACGGAGTCGGGACCGTATATACCTACTTTAATCATATCTTAAGGCGTAATGCCAAATAAATCTTTGAGAATCAACGCGCTCGCGCCGATGTTGGATGCGATGTACTTTCCTGCGGCTTCTCCGGCTTTGCGGCGCTTATCCGAATCGCTGACGAGCTCCGATGCTATTTTGGCGAATGAAGCCCCGGAGTTCACCTCGAAAGCTCCGCCGCAGGCAATCAGCTCTCCGGCTTCCTTGAATTTCCGGTGCTTTGGGCCGAAGACGACCGGCACGGAGTAGACAGCGGCTTCATTGATGTTATGGATGCCTGTCCCGAAGCCTCCTCCGATGTATGCGGCCGAGGCATAGGCGTAGAGGCTGCTGAGCAGGCCGAAACAGTCGATGATCAGATGTCGGAGGTTTCGGGCTTTTTCCGCTGCTTCCTCGGGCGAATTCCCGTATAGTTTGCGGAAGTCGGAAAGGAGCATGGTGCAGTCGTTGCCGAGAAGCTCTCTGAGGGTCTTAAGGCGAGCGTCGTCGAATTCGTGGGGCGCTATTATCGTCCTGACTTCCTTGTGGGCTTTGAGCCAGGGGATATAGACGGTTTCGTCCTGCGGCCAGCTGCTGCCTATCACAAGGGTGAAAGTCGATTTGTCGGCTCCATCAAGGAATGCCTCGACCTCCGGGATTGCCTTGCGCTTCTTCAGCGTGTCTGTGACGCGGTCGAATCGGGTGTCTCCGGCGACAGTCACATTTTCTATACCAATTCCGGCCAGGAGCATCCTGCTGTTTTCGTCCTGGACATATAGATGACTGTAGCATCGCAGCATGTCGCGGAAGGTCTTCCCGAAAGGACGGAAGAAACGCTGTCCAGGCCTGAATATCGAGGATATTATGTATGTCGGAATTCCGGCTTTCTCAAGCTCCGACAGGTAGTTGCCCCAGAACTCGTATTTGACGAATATGGCCATCTTCGGCTTAGCCTCGTCTAAGAATCGGCGTACCAGCGAAGGACGGTCGAAGGGAAGGTATACTGTAGCTACACGCGGATTATAGTCCTTTCGCACTTCATAGCCCGAGGGCGAGAAGAATGAAAGAAGGATGGACAGATCTTTTCTTTCGCGAAGGAGGGCATCTATCAGGGGCCGAGCTTGTTCGAACTCGCCGAGAGATGCAGCGTGGAACCAGACATCGAAACCGTCGGGAGCCATAGATTTCCGGAATGTCCGGAGTCGGCCCAGAGTTTCCTTCTGGCCTACCAGCATTCGGCGTATTTTAGACGATTTCACCGAAGCCGCTTTGGCGGCTCCGGCGTATATCGCTATTGCAGCATTATAGAGGGGATTCATCGGCAGGCTTTATGCGTTCGACACCTGCGCGTATTCGGCGGACGGTTTCCTCGCGGCCAAGGAGGTCGGTAATGTCGAACATGTGCGGGCCCTTACATTCACCGACAACGGTGAGGCGGAATGCGTTCATGACATTGCCGAGATGGAGGCCGCGTTCGGCTATCCATGCCATAACAGCCGGTTCGAGGACGGCGCTATGGAAGTCGGGTGCTTTTTCGAGCATGTCGGCAAGGTCGGTCATGATAGTGCCCATTTCCGGCGACCAGCGTTTTTTGACAGCCTTGGGGTCGTATTCCGTAGGAGCGACGAAGAAGAATCGGGCATTGTCCCAGAGGTCGTTGACAAAGGTGATACGGCTTTTGACCAAGCCGACAGCTTTGGCGATGTACTCGTCGGAGAAAGCTTTGGGATCTACACCATGAGCTTCAAGGACGGGCTTGAAGAGTTCTGCGAGCTCTGCATCAGGTTTTGCCTGGAGGTACGTATGGTTGAACCATTTGCCCTTGTCGAAGGCAAAACGGGCGCCAGACTTCGAGCAGTGGCTGAACGAGAACTTGGAGATTAGCTCGTCCATACTCATCATTTCGGTATCGTCACCGGGGTTCCAGCCGAGGAGGGCGAGGAAGTTGATGACAGCTTCGGGAAGATATCCGCTTTCACGGTATCCACTGGCCTTGTCGCCGGTCTTGGGATCGTGCCATTCGAGTGGGAAGACGGGGAAACCGAGACGGTCGCCGTCGCGCTTGCTGAGCTTACCTTTGCCGTCGGGTTTGAGCAGGAGGGGAAGATGTACAAACTCGGGAGCTGTGTCAGCCCATCCGAATGCTTCGTAGAGAAGCACGTGGAGGGGTGCCGAGGGGAGCCATTCTTCGCCACGGATGACGTGTGTCACCTTCATGAGGTGGTCGTCGACGATATTGGCGAGATGGTATGTCGGAAGGTCGTCGGCACTCTTATAGAGCACTTTGTCGTCGAGGATATCGCTCTTGATGGTCACAGTGCCACGAAGAAGGTCGTTGACGGCGACATCACGGCCCGGTTCGACAAGGAAACGGACAACGTACTGAGTACCTTCGGCAAGGAGACGGTCGACTTCTTCCTTGGGCATGGCAAGGGAGTTGCGGAGGCTGCCGCGAGTCGAGGCATCGTACTGGAAGTTGGGATGCTGGGCACGCTGAGCCTCAAGCTCGGCAGGAGTATCGAAAGCGATATAAGCCTTGCCACGGTCGAGAAGCATCTTGACATGTTCACGGTAGATGTCGCGGCGCTCGCTCTGCTTGTATGGGCCGTAGGGGCCTCCTTCGCGCACACCTTCATCGATGCCGATGCCAAGCCATGCGAGGGCCTCGTTGATATATTCCTCCGCTCCGGGAACGAAACGCTGACTGTCGGTGTCCTCGATGCGGAGGATCATCTTGCCGCCGTTCTGGCGTGCAAAGAGGTAGTTGTATAAAGCTGTCCTGACACCTCCGATATGGAGGGGGCCTGTTGGCGAGGGCGCGAAGCGCACGCGCACTTCTCTATCTTCTTTCGACATTGCTATCGTGGATTTTTCTAAGTTTCTAATGTTCTGCAAAGGTACGAAAAATCCGCGTATCTGTCAAGAGACTATATCGCCATGCTTTCGACGTACTGCCGCATATGCTTGTCGGTGTCGCTGACGTATTTTCTGAGCTGTCGGCCGTAGCGTTCGATGTCTTTGATGGGGTCGCGTGCCACTCCGCTGTTGACGGCGGCTGCGGCGACGGCCGGTGGTACTGCAGTGAGCAGCCGGCGGTCGAAAGGCTTAGGAAGAATGTATTCCGGCCCGAAGGCGAGGTCTTCCCCGCCGTAAAGTTCTTTGACCTCGTTCGGGACGTGACGACGGGCGAGTTCGGCAATTGCATGAGCGGCAGCGATTTTCATCTCTTCGGTTATTGCGGAAGCCCGGCAGTCGAGTGCGCCGCGGAAAATATAGGGGAAGCCCAGCACATTGTTGATCTGGTTTGGATAGTCGGAGCGTCCTGTGGCGTAGATGAGGTCGGTACGTGCCTCCAGAGCTTTGTCGTGCGCTATTTCTGGATTGGGATTTGCGAGGGCGAAGATAACAGGGCGATCGGCCATGCTCCGCACCATTTCGGGCGTAACACAGTCGGCCACGGACAGTCCGAGGAATACGTCGGCATCTTTCATAACTTCGGACAGAGTCTTTGCTTCGGTATCGACGGCAAATTCACGTTTCTGGCTGTTGAGGTCGGTACGGCTTGTCCGTATCGTACCCTTGCTGTCGCACATCGTAATATTTCGTCTGTCGGCGCCGAGCGATATCAGCAGCCTGGTGCATGCTATTGCTGCGGCACCGGCTCCGTTGACTACGATGCGGATATCCCCTATCTTTTTGTTCTGTATTATTAGGGCGTTTATCATAGCAGCAGCGACTATGACTGCTGTTCCGTGCTGGTCATCGTGCATCACGGGGATGTCGCAGCTTTCTATGAGGCCTTTTTCGATCGTAAAACATTCAGGCGCCTTTATATCTTCGAGGTTTATACCTCCAAAGCCTGCGGTGATGGATTTTACGACATCGATGAACTTTGCAGGGTCGGTCTCCGCTACCTCTATGTCGAAGGCGTTCAGCCCGGCGAATATCCTGAACAGCATTGCTTTGCCTTCCATGACAGGCTTCGAAGCTTCCGGGCCTATGTTGCCGAGGCCGAGTACTGCTGTGCCGTTGGAGATGACGGCCACGGTGTTTCCGCGGTCTGTATATTTATATATGTTGTCGACGTTGTGGGCGATTTCGAGGCATGGGAACGCGACACCGGGCGAGTAGGCCAGAGAGAGGTCTTCCGGTGTCGAGAAAGGTTTGGTCGGGACTATCTCTATTTTACCCGGATTCGGGTATCGGTGGTATGCGAGGGCACGTGCCTTGGGCGTGCTGAGTATTTTTTTCATAATGCAGATGCTTTTTTAGGATTAACAAATACTACAGCTTACGGGTTTTATCAATCGGTATCTGTGAATGCTTTTTTGTAATTTTGCAGGGTCTTAACCAAACACGTCGACAATGAAGAAGTTTTTCTATTATCTGTTGGGACTGTTGGCCGTGGCCTCGATAGCTCTGGGCTGGACTTTGTTCGTCCGTACACATATTCCGCTGTTGTTTCTTGTGGCGACGGCACTGGCTCTCGCTTTCGCTCTTTGGTTTTTGCTGCGCCGGTTCTGGATATGGCTGATTCCGTTGTCCTCCTCTGTGTTGAGATTGTCAATCCACACTCTTGTGTTCGCGCTCATAGCCTGTGCCGGGATTCTTGCTGTCAATTTCTTTGCAGCTTCCGACAATGGCATAGAGATGGAAGGTGAGATAGTCAATAAATATGTGGAGGAGCATACGCGCTACCGCCGGGTAGGGCGGAGAAATATCGCCAACGGGACAGTGCAGTCTTATCGCATCAAGGTTATGCTGCCCGACAGCAGTTCCGTAGAGCAGACCGTCACAGCCGAGAGCTACCGCAGACTCAGGATAGGGCAGAGGAGGATGCTTACAAAGAGGATGGGAGCGCTGGGCTTCGAGGTGATCGATTTCTGACTGTCTTCGGAAGTTATAAAAACGAAAGGGGTCATTCGCAATGGCGAACGACCTCTTTTAGCTTTTCTTCTGGAATAAGGGTCCGGAGACCCCCTACTGGAGAAGGATTAGTTGTTAGCGGCAGCTTCAACAACTTCTGCTACAACAGCAGTGTCAGCAGCGGTAGTGTCAACAACTTCTTCAACAGCAGCTGCGACTTCTTCTACGGGAGCTTCTTCTACAGTAGCTTCTTCAGCAGCCTGTTCCTTGTTACCACAAGCGAAGAAAGACATGCTGAAAACAACAGCGAGCATCAATACTAACTTTTTCATTGTGCGTTTTGATTTAGTAATAAAACAATTGTTTGCTTCAAAAACGATGCAAAGGTAAGAGCTATTTTTCTACTGAGCAAATTTTGGATGATAAAAATTATGCTATAGAGCGATTTTTTAACATTTCGCCGTTAAACCTTTTGTATCTGCCCTGATTAATATATGTATACACCAAAGATACCGTCGCATGAAATATCTTAAGACTATCCTTGCCTTATCAGTGGCCCTACTGTCTGTCGCAATGGCAAATGCCGTCCGGCCAAGCACTTATGTTTTCGATATAGAAAACACTGATACCCTTCGCCTCGATGTCTACCGTGCAGAAGGATGCAGCGAACCCGTTCCAGCCCTGATTTTTGCTTTCGGGGGGAGTTTTAAACATGGGAACCGAGCCGACAGCCGGTATGTTCCTTTTTTCGACTTTCTCTCGGACAATGGTGTTACAGTCGTATCGACCGACTACCGCACCATGCTCAAGGATGCGTCTACCGAGACTATGATGTCGGCGCAAGGTTTCCGCGAGGCGTTGAACGATGCCATAGCCGCTGCTGTGAGCGATTTTCTCAAGGCTACCGCATTTACGGTAGCACATAGCGGTGACTGGGGGGTCGATTCGAGCCTCGTCTTTGCCGCCGGATCCAGTGCCGGGGCCATAACGGCTTTGCAGGCCGAGCACGCTATATGCGATACGCCGGTACCTTTCCCGTTCTTGCCTGCCAATTTCAACTATGCAGGTGTAATATCATTCTCCGGTGCGCTGGCATCGGACGGTGTGCCCCAGTGCCAGCGCAGGCCTGCTCCAATGCTCCTGATACAGGGAGATGCTGATGCCGTAGTGCCTTTTGAAAAGGCTGTAGTAGGTTCGTTCGGTCTCTATGGCTCCAAGTCTATAAGCGACTGTCTGTCGAAAGCTGCGCTGCCGCATCGGTTCATAAGGATCAATGGTGCCGGGCACGAGGTGGCTGTCGATGGTATGACGGATTACAAGGGGCTGGTACTCGACTTCATACGTAGTGTGGCAGCCGGCCGCGAAACTGGAATGACTAAGACTGTGGTCATAAATCCTTCCAGAACTAACTACAAAACGGATTTCACTCTCGAAGATTATCTCAAAGCTAACATGTAGAAGCTGTCGAGGCATGCCCTTTGCAGTGTTTTTTCCCGGCCCGGGAGGGTCGGAAGGGTCCTTGACGAACGTGTTATTGCAAATTACCAAAATCTAAGTATTGCCGGACAAGCTTAGAATCAGTAATTTTGCAAACGAAAATCAACAAAATCATTATCGCATGAGAAAAATACTGTCAGGTCTTTTGATAATTTGCGCGGCCCTGACTTCATACGCCGAAGGGCACTCGCTCCGTCTGTTGCTTAAAAACGGCAACGTGGAGACCTACGTGCTGTCCAAGAAACCGGTTGTGACATTCGAAGCCGGGGATGTCGTCATTAAGTCGGACAATCTTACAGCAAGCTATGCACGCGCCGACGTAGAATCTTTCTCTTTCATAGAGAATACATCGTCCATCAGAGATGTGAAGGAGCGTGAGATTATATATAGTTATGACGGAAGTGTCTTTCGCTGTCCTGACTCCGGCATAACTGTCTGCAACCTGAACGGCATTGTCCTTACGTCCGGTAAGGATGAAGTGTCGCTCTCTTCTCTGCCTTCGGGCATCTATATCGTAGTCGTTAATAATAAGTCAGTCAAAATCACTAAGAAATAATATGAAAAAATCTATACTCGCTCTCGCCGCCACAGGCATACTTGCCTTCACCGCCAATGCCGAGATACTGCGCATCACATTCAACAATGGAACCTCGACGACCTACAATGTTTCGGATGTCAAGGAGATGACTTTCGAAGAAGAAAGTGAGGCCGCTGCCTATGCCGGCAGCTACACCGGTACGAACAGTGTGTCGGTAGGAGGTATGTTCACCTATACTGTCAATATGACATATACGGTAGAAGCCAACGCCGATGGTACGGTCAATCTTCATATCCCGACTTATACTATCACCGGCACTGTGATGGGCGACCTGACGCTTGGCGAACATACTATCTCCAACATCGCTTTCGATGAGGCCAAGAACGCATTTTACCGTGAATACGGCCAGGACGGAATCAAGATGCATTTCACCGCCGTCAACAATGGCCAGACCACGATGGACAACGAATATGAGTTCATCAACGGCAATGGCAGTGTGACCAATGTGCTCATCGAAAAAACGGAGGCAGGGCTAAAGGTGACCGACACTTTCCGTCTGGGTGCAATGCCGTTTGAAATTGTAGGAACATTCACACAGGATCTCTAATCCGCATGGGTATCCTCAAAGCGACATATGCCTTGCTGTTATCGGGGTCGTTCCTGATGCTCCTTTCTTGCAACGGGATTCTGAAAGGTGTCTACGACGACCCTCCCGCCGAGCCGACGCACACCGTCGAAGGTCAGCTCTATATAGATGCATCAGACTGGACAGAGTGGCACTATATCGATTTCGAGGTGCTGGCCGCGAACGATTCCGAAGACTTCAACCCGTCGTCGCTTTGGATAAGCAAACCGATACCGTTGACACCGGTCGAAACTCCTTTCGGCAAGAGTGGTATATACACATACTGGTACGACGTATATGGTGCCGGCATCTCTGTGAATGAATTCCGCAGCTATACGCCGACAGCTCCTCAGGAGGAACCTCAGGCGTGGACCATAGCCGTCCATCGCAACAATGTGCGTACCAACGGATGCGCAGTCGCCGCTACGGCTTACGATTCTGTCGATGATGTCCCTGACGACAGAGAGTGGCTCGAATCACTTATATATACATCCGATACTTGGAACGAGACCGACGTATGGGCAGTGCAGGAAAAGATGCTACTGGGACTCATAGGCAATCAGGGAATCGGGATAAACTCAGTTCTTTCGTCCTGGTTGTCGATTAAGATACCGCCTATTCCGCCGAGCTTCACCCTCAACAGCAAAGTCTTCATCATGCGCCTTCCCGATAATCAGTATGCTGCACTTCAGCTCGAGAACTACCAGAGTCCCAAGGGTGTGAAATGCTGTCTTACCATCAATTATCGATTTCCCCTCTGACTATGGTACGTAGACTGCGTAAAATATCTGCAATGGTGATGTTGCTGCCTCCGGTATGCGCATTTTCCGAGACAAGTGCCGACCCTTCGGAATTGAAGTCCTACGATCTTGACGAGATAGTGGTGACAGGTACGCGTGTGCCTAAACTATTGAAGGATACTCCTGTACAGACAAGGCTTATAACATCGAAAGATATCGCCAGGGTCGATGCGACAAATATCGAGGACCTTCTGCAGCAAGAACTTCCGGGTCTCGAGTTTACTTATGCCATGAACCAGCAGACGCATTTCAACTTCAGTGGGCAGGCAGGCCAAAGCGTGCTTTTCCTCCTTGACGGCGAACGCCTTGCAGGCGAGACTATGGACGATATCGATTTCACTCGCCTCGACATGAACAACGTCGACCGTATCGAAATAGTGAAAGGTGCCGCGAGTGCCCTCTACGGTAGTAATGCCGGAGGCGGTGTGATCAATATTATAACGAAAAAGGCTACGAGACCATTTGCTGCATCGCTCAGTGCGCGGATAGCCCGTCATAATGAGCAGCGCTATAACCTCTCGCTGACCAACCGAGGATCTCATGTCGAAAATGTGCTTTCGGCCACGAGATCGTCCATCGACAACTACGATGTCCACAGTGCCCCAAATCCAGTGACGCGCGTCGTAAGCACGATTTATGGCAATGAAATATGGAACATACGCGACAAATTCACCTACAGGCCTGTCGAGTCGCTGAGTTTGTCGGCGCGTGCCGGTTATTTCTTCCGGCAGCTCTACCGTACGGACGATTCCCCTGAAAGATACCGCGATTACAGCGCCGGACTGAGGGCCGACTGGTCTTTATCCAGCAATCACAAGCTTGAACTTTCCTATGCTTTCGACCAATACGATAAATCTACATTCTATAAGATAAACAAGCTCGACATACGCAGCTACAGCAACGTGCAGAACAGTGTACGCGGACTATATACATGGTGGACCGGCGACGTAGGTACTTTCACGGCCGGTGCGGACTTCATGCGCGACTATATGAGCAACGACAGGCTGGCCGCTGGCACTCGCTCACAGCTGACCGGTGATGCTTTCCTCCAGTACGACTGGATGATAAGTCCGGAATGGGAACTTGTAGGAGCTCTCCGCTACGATTATTTCTCGGACGGTAACTATTCTCGTGTCACACCGAAGGTTTCTGCCCGCTACAGGCCGCAACGTTTTGTCACTCTGCGTCTCAGCTACGGAATGGGGTTCCGGGCTCCCACTCTGAAGGAGAAATACTACAACTTCGATATGGCCGGGATATGGATTGTCAATGGCAATCCTGACCTAAAACCTGAGGACAGCCATAATATCACACTGTCGGCAGAATACACACGCGGACATTACAATATCACAGCAAGTGCCTACTATAACAATATCCACGATAAGATAGCTACCGGGGTTCCGTATTACCTTCCTGAAGGAGATACACAGCTTTATCTCGATTATATAAATCTTGCCAGGTATTCTGTCGCCGGTGCCGAGCTCTCGCTGCAAGGCAGATGGGACAACGGTCTGTCGGCACGCCTGTCGTATGCCTATACGAACGAGCATATCGGCAAGGACAAGGATGGCAACCTGGCCAATAATCAGTATATCCCGGCACGTCGGCATACGCTGACGGCGCGTTGCGACTGGGACAAGGCCTTCAGCAAGGATTATTCCCTGCGTCTGTCGGTCAACGGTCGTGCACTCTCCGGCGTAAGCAATATTGAGTACAGGGATTACTCGGACATATCGGCAGGGACAGTAAAGGTCGATTATCCAGCCTATACCTTATGGAAGCTTTCTCTATCGCAGCTTTTCTGGGGGCGTGCGCGACTCACCCTGGGACTGGATAATATATTCAATTACAAACCAAAATATTACTATCTCAACTGTCCGCTTACCGACGGCATCAATTTCAGCGCAGGTATCACAGTTGACCTACCTTGACAGATATGGCTACAAGAAATTATGTCGGCAAATCCATTGCCTCTTTTCTGCTTGTGCTTATGACAATGCCACTTGGTCATGCCGTAATGATTCTTATGGAGCATTACATGTCTCCGGGACCCCTTCATGTTTGCGCCTTCCTGCTTGGATTTGTGGGCCTGTTGCTCGCTGTCGCTGGGATTTTCGTTGCCGGTGATCTGCGACAGACGCTCTGCGGTTTCTTCGGAGGCCTTCTCTTCTGGACCGGCTGGGTGGAGTTCCTGTTCCAGTACTATGTCGATCGTTATGGTATGCAGCCGTATGTCGATCCGGCGACGGGCAATGTCACACAGCCTGAATACCTCATCCTTCCTGCCACTTTCGGTCTCTTCATGATGTTCGCAGTCATGTATCTGTTCTGCATTCGGAGCGGTTGCAACTTTTTCAACTGGTGCCAGAGACACCTGATGGGCAAGCGGCGTGACATGATTGTCGTCCGACCGGCGACACGACATGCATCCATAGTGACATTTATGGAACTGAACATGATCCTTTGGGCCTGCTATCTACTCCTTATGTTCTGCTATGATACTAATTTCCTTGGAGATACGCATCCTGTCACGCTTATTATAGCGGCCACGTGTCTTGTCGGCTCAGTCTTTATCTTCAAGAAACAGTTAAAACTCCCATCCTGGGGTGCGAACATCAGGATGTCGATAGCTACTGTGATTGTGTTCTGGACTTTCGTCGAGGTCCTGGGTCATACCGGTGTCATGAAAGAAATATGGCTCAGCCCCCTGGAGTACATCTTGCCGATGTCGTTAGTTCTCATCCTTTTCCTGAGTCTTGGCGCGTTCACGCTTCATAAAGCTTTCTCAAAAAAATGAATTGGAGGCGACAGCATAAATGGTCGTCTCTGCTGGCTTTGTTGCCTCTTCTGTCGTTGTGCCTTTCCGGTATTATCCTCAACCATCGCCAGTTGCTGAGGAGTATCGACGTGAGCCGTACGATTCTTCCTCCCCAATACCGATATCATGACTGGAACGGTGGGCTGCTGAGAGGAAGTATTGCTTTCGACAGTTCTTCGACTGTGCTCTATGGCAACAGTGGCCTATGGCTGCTCAGTAATGGTCGAATCGACGATTTCAATCAAGGTCTGCCGGAAGTTGCCGAAGCTAGGAACTTCAGGGGTGCTGTCAGGCTACCGGACGATAAATTGCTATGTGTGTCGACTGAATCACTATATTCCCTGGAAGAGGACGGTTGGAAGCAGTTCGATCTATCGATGGATGCCGAAGAAAGACTTACGGACATCTACTTGCATGAAGACACTCTTATTGTCATGAGCCGTTCGAGGCTATATGCAGCTGTAGCTCCGTACCGGGACTTTCGTGCTTTTGAACTTGCCGAATCGAAAGAAGGACGGCAGAAACCGTCGGCTTTCAAGGCTTTCTTTCTTTTACATAGCGGTCAACTATTCGGCCAGGCAGGGATCGTTCTTGTCGATATCATGGCTGTTATCCTTGCGTTGCTATGTGTCACAGGTCTTGTCATATTTTTGATGCCGCGAAGTATCCGACGGTTAAAAAACAAATCCGGAATCAAGATCAGAGCATCCGCGCTACGTCTTAACGTGAAGATACACCGCAAGATAGGTGTATGGACTTTTGTTCTGACCATGCTTGTCTGTTTTACGGGATTTTGCCTGAGACCTCCTTTGCTCATCCTCCTCGCAAGTTCGAAAGTGCCGGCGCTTCCGGGAACCGTTCTGTCCGACCCTAATCCATGGCATGATAAGTTGCGGATGATACGTCATGATGACAATTATGGATGGATTATAAGTACATCCGATGGCTTTTACAGTCTCAAAACGCTTGACAGCCGTCCTGAAAAATGTCAGGAACAGGTACCTGTCAGTGTCATGGGGCTCAACGTCTGGGAGCCTCTATCTTGTGGAAGATGGCTGTGTGGCTCTTTCAGCGGTCTATATATCTGGGATATAGCGAACGACGAGGTAATAGACTATTATACAGGTGAAAAGGCCGAAGCAAAAGCTGGCCCTCCCTTCGGCAGGAAGCCCGTTGCCGGATTTGCAAAACTCTCGGATGGCTCCATGGTGATTGCGGATTATGAATCGGGATGTTCCGAGATAGCACAACCGGCCTCTCTGTCGGCTCTCCCTATGTCGCTGTGGAATGTAGCCCTCGAGATGCATACCGGCCGGCTGTGGTTTGGCAAATCTGCCACATGGTTCTATATTATGCTTGTGGGCCTTCTTGTCCTATGGAGCCTCGTATCGGGCTATATGGTCGGCCGAAAGACTAATAAACGATAATCCGTACTGGGATGTTATATATGTATGAGCGTTTTTGAGCAACTTATAGTATGTGCCGGGGGCTTGGGCCTGTCCTCGCTGGCAGGCTCAACTATCGGTATGTTGGTGCGCAGGATACCCCACAGGTGGAACGATATATTTCTTGGGTTCTGTGCCGGGATGATGCTGACGGCCGCTATGGTATGCCTGATAGTCCCGTCCGTACAGTCGGCAGGGAGGGTCGGCTGGTGGCAGCCGGCTTTGGGAATCATTCTTGGTGTAGCACTGATAGCATGTCTTGACAGAATCACTCCTCATATACATCATATAGCAGGTATAAGGGCAGGAGAATACGAGGAGCCTCATTCGAAAGCCAACAGATCTGTCAACCGTGTGCTTCTTTTTGTCATGGCTATTGCCATTCATAAGTTTCCCGAAGGACTTGCAACAGGCGTTGTCTTTGACGGCGGCGATATGGCGAATGCCTTCACTATGTCTATAGCCGTAGCTGTACAGAATATCCCAGAAGGAATGGTAGTAGTAACGCCCCTGATTATGGTAGGTGTCGGATATTGGCGTGTCATCGGGGTCTCATTTGCTGTGGCATTGCTTGAGATTGCCGGTGTTGTCGCGGGTTACCTTCTGGGCGATATCTCATCTGCGGTATTGCCAGCATTACTGGCTCTGGCCGGGGGTGCTATGCTCTATGTTATCAGCGATGAGATGATCCCCGAAACACATAGTCATGGATTCGAAAAACATGCGACATATGCGCTTGTCGCAGGAGTTATGTGTATGCTGTATATACAGATGTTCGTATGAGTGAGCCATGAGGCTATATCGATGGGGTTGTTATGAAGGAGTCATCGTTTCTTTGTGTATTTTGTCTTGACTATATCGTAGGCTCGACAGACAAGAGCGAAGATTTGACGGTCAGAGATGTCTCCCTTGAGCCTTAGGTCGATCCAGTGGTGTTCATTGAGGTTCACGGGCTTGCTGACCGAATAATGATTCGACCATAGTTCTTCAACTTCTGAAGGGGTTGACTTTACTGTTACCGATGTGAAGTCGTCCATATCCACGAGGCAAAACATATGGCCGAGTATATAGAATACAAGGACTGAGTCGTAACGACGGGCAAATTTTCCAAATGGAGTCTTCTCCGTCACTCCGTCCATGGCCAGGCAAAAATCCCTGAGTTCTTCTATATTCATCTACTTAGTTAAAGATGTTACGGGAAGACCATCGTCTTTCCACTCTATGATTCCGCCCTTGAGATTTACAACTTGAAATCCGTTTTTTGCCAATATGTCCGCAGCGTCCAAAGACCGTCGACCACTGCGGCAGTAGACGAGAACTTTAGATTCCTTCGATAATTTCTTCCCGGCCATCATCTGGAAATCGTCGGATTGGACGTTGATGTTTATAGCTCCGTCGATATGTCCCTCGGCATATTCCTGAGGAGTGCGGACATCAAGCAATTGTACGGAATCTGATCTGATCTCCTTCTCGAACTCCGGGGCCGAAACAGAAATGACATTGTCGTTGTTGTTGCAACCCGAGGCTTGTGAGATACACATTGTCATTGTGATTAAGTATACAGCGTATTTGATTATTCGCGACATAGTCCTGTATTATTTGAAAACCAAGACGCTACCTGAAATGGAGTCGCATCACCGGTTAAAATCATACAAAAATAGACATAATCTTTGGGGTGAACAACTAAATTCCGGAGCTTTAGTAATTATATTTTACAGAGAAGAGCTCATATTTGTACTTATGAAGATTAACGAAACTTGTGAGTCAATCTTAGGCACTCTTTATTGATTCACAATCTTCCGGATAGTTTCTTTACTGGATTTCCTCGCTCAAGATTGTCATGGTTACACCATTGGCGGTATAAAGAACCGGCCTGTGCTTTTTCATTCCACTGACGGAGTTTCAGAAGTAGCCGTTCGCGAGCGCGGGCTTTGTTTTGTGACTGAGAACGTTCGTCAGAGCATTTTACCGCAATTCCGGATGGAATATGGATTGCGCGGACTGTGGTCTCTACTTTATTGACGTTTTGACCACCTTTCCCTCCAGACCGACATGTTTCGTATTTGAAATCGGATTCGGCTATTTCGGGTAACTCCACTTCGTCAAAGAAATTGACACCCACAAACCAATTGCTGCGTTTATGCCCGGGACGATATGGATTTGCCGTTGAACGCCATAATACGGTGCCTTTCCAATCCTTGACAATAATTTCGGGGATTGACTCGTCGGTGACGAATGTCATAGACATATAGCAGTCTTCAACCTGATTATGCGGCTCGCAGTCGGCAAGTTGAAGTGACGGGACAGCTTTGACAATCTCACGTGCGACGAGAGTCACGGCTCTTGCACATTCAACCGGCCCACGACCCGCTGTGATTTGTATATAATGTTTCATTCTCCGTTGTTTTTGATGTTGAGTTTAGGTTTAATCATAGAAATGATTTCGACCGTAGGCTTAATAAGTTCCATTATTTCGGCCGTCGGTTTGTATGCCATCGGGGACTCATCAATTGTAGCTTCGCATATTGATGTCGAGAATATCCCTGCCATCGTTTGTCTGTAATCGTCCATCTCAATCTGCTTTCTGGCTTGTGTCCGGCTCAAAATACGTCCGGCTCCGTGGGGAGCTGTATTGAGCCATTCTCTATTTCCTTTACCGATGCAGATAGCAATCCCGTCACGCATATTGAAAGGAATTACAACCTTTCGCCCTTCAGAGGCATCAATAGCACCTTTGCGGAGCATGGAGCGCTCGTCTGTCACCGATATATAGTTGTGGGTTGTAAATATCGAGTCTAAACATTTGGCTTTGCATAACTTTCTGAGGATTGCAAAGATGCGATCGCGGATTATCTGATGATTAAACAGAGCGTATGCCTGCCCAATCACCATATCCGAGAGATAACCTTTTAAGGCATCGCCCCAAAGAAAGCCTATATATTTGGCGCGTTTGGGATTCTGGGCTATGTTATGCCAGTGGTTTGCTACCCTTACGCCGAGATTACGGGAGCCGCAATGAATCGTCATCCAACCTTCGCCTGACGCTTCATCCTCTCCGTACTCGATAAAATGGTTGCCGCCTCCGAGTGTTCCGAGACTTTTATAGAATATGCCTTCCTGTAGTTTTATCCGGCGGCAGAAATCAGTGATGAATCGCGCATCTATTCGTGGAGCTTCGTTTATCAGTTCAGGTGCGGTTGAACGTGCCTTTTGATATTGCGAATTGAGGAATCGGAACAATTCCTTCTCGTTGAGCGAGTTCTTTGTGCAGATTTCCGTGCCCATCGGAATCGCCTCCCTGATACGATGGTCAAGAATAGGAAAATCCTCGGAGTTGACCGGAACCGATAGCTTGTGCATGGAAATGGTGCAGCCGATGTCAACGCCTACATGGTCGGGATTGACGTACATACCAATCGGATATGCAGTGCCTACATTACAGCTGTTTCCGGCGTGAACATCTGGCATTTGAACTATCGGTACTATTTCCATCGCCGGATGGTCGCAAACCTCCTTGAGCCAGACCAAGGCAGCCTCTTCTATATTATCGGTGAAAACCTCAGCCGAGGTTATTTTTCCATCTATTATCATACTAATCTATTTTGACTGCAAAGTTTACAAGTCGGTGCGCAACTGATTTGCGCAGTATGAGAAAAATGGTTATTTTTGCGAAAATTATATGGCATGCCACTGAATAGAGCCACTCTAATCCGTATTTCGACGATAGACAAATGCCTACAGAATCATTATCGGCGTTGGACCATCAACGACTTGATTGAAGCCTGTACCGATGCTCTCGCGGAGTATGAGGGCAGAAATAATCCTGTAAGCCGGCGTACATTTCAGAATGACCTTGCACTGATGCGCAGTGACCGACTTGGATATAATGCTCCCATAGTGGTCCGAGACAACAAGTTTTATGAATACGAAGACCCGGATTACAGCATCACGCATCTGCCTTTGAATGACGAAGGACTGGACGCTCTCAATTCAGCGCTTGATATTCTCAGGCAGCTTCAGGGCTTTCCACAGTTGTCATCTTCGATTGACATAATAAGCAAGCTTAATGAGCAAATTTCCCAACAAACCGGGTCGTGTCCCGCTATGGATATGGAGCATGTCGACGGTTATAAGGGTGCTCAATTTATTGGTGTCATTTATGATGCTGTACGCAAACATCAGACGTTGGTTATCGAATACCAGTCGTTCAAGGCACGTCAACCGGAAGCTCTGGCAGTATATCCTTATTTACTGAAGGAATATCGCAACCGGTGGTTTTTGATTTGCGAGAAGTCGACCAACCGCTCTCCGCAAGTCAATATTTTTGCGCTTGACAGAATACATTCCGTCAAACCTGATAAGGAGCATCCTTTTAGGAAATGTGTTGACTTTGACCCGGAGCATTTCTTCGACGACACAATCGGAGTCACGAAGCAGATCAGTGACAAGGCGCGTCGTGTCGTCATCAAGGTTGACCGGCAACAGGCTCCATACGTCGAGTCGAAACCGTTTCATAAGTCCCAGAAAGTGGAACAACGCTTCCGTGACGGTAGTATACAGCTGTCATTGAAAGTGGTTATCAATAACGAACTTGAGCGCCTGATTCTCGGATACGGTGGTCATGCGGAAGTTGTTGCTCCGCCTGAGTTCCGCGCTCGCATTGCCGAAAGTGTTCGCATTGCCGCAGGACATTATAAGGAATAGTTTTTAGACTTTGATTGTCGTAGCTCTTAATTATTCATCACTGCTTTTTTCTGTTAAGGATTTCAAAGCGTAAATATTCCTTACGGAAAAGCATATCTACTATACCTGTTCCATTCGGGCATTTTGCATAGATTAGTTCCGCTTTGCCCCGGATGTCATCTCCGTCATTATCCGGTTGATGGCTTACGTAATATTCCGGTTTATGGATAAGACATATTGTCTCTGCGTCTTTCTCGATGAAGCCAATCTTGCGAACGTCAGACAGAGCCGGACGCCAGACTTCGCATGTTGTGTCTTCGTTTTTGCTGCAAAGGAGTAGCGATGCTATCACAGAGATATCAAGTTCCTTGGATAGCTCTTTCAGTAAGTGCGTTATCTTACTGATATCGGAATCTCTAGGCGTGGAATTTTCTCCATCAGACATGAGCTGAAGATAATCGATAGCTATCATTTTCACTCCATGCTCGCGTACCAAACTTTCGGCTTTCGCACGCAACTCAGTGACGGACAAACTGAGAGTGTCGTCAATGAACAAGGGCAAACCTTGCAGTTTTTCTATTGCTTCTGAAATTTGAGCTGTCTCATAATTAGAAAATTCATCCTTATATCTGATTTCTCCAAGAGGTAAATTACATATATTGGAGAGAAGTCGGATGAATAGTTGTTTCTCGCTTATTTCCAGCGAGAAGATAGCAACGGGATTACCGTGCATTGCCATGTTAAGCCCTATCGACAGCATAAAGGAGGTCTTGCCCATAGCAGGTCGACCGCCTATAATCGTTAGTCCGGTAGATGACAAACCCAATTCATCAATTTCTATCTTTTGCATATTCTCGGATATAGTTATATTGGGCATTGTTGTAAAGCACCGACATTTTAGATATGATTGAAGATATTTCATTGCGCAGCGATTCCGGCTCTATTACTTCCAGCTGGTCTCGGTGAAGAAGAAGTTCTTGAATGAAATCGAATGTCGGAACCAGTCTTAGAGAAAAATCCGTGTAACCGTCTTTTGACTCCAATTCTCTCTGACTGTGATGAATTGGCAGAGAACGGAGATAACCCGGCAATTCCGAGAATGTGCGGATTCTGATATTTTCTACTTTTTGTTCAATTCCAGTTATGATACCAAAGTAGTTTTGAAAATATTCGGCAGGAATGATATCTTTCGGGTAGTTAAATGTCCCATCTGAAATCGTCAGACTTCTGATACGGTCAAGAGAGAATATACGCTTCTTATCATTGTCGATAAGCGTAAGGACATACCATCTGCGTTTAAATAGTTTGACGCATAAAGGCTTGATACGACCTGAAAATTTAGCACCTACAAAGTTCTCATACTCTATTTCCATCTCTTTGTTATGCTGTAAGGCATCAAGGACAGACTCAAGCCATTCGCGCCCTGACGGTATGTCTTCCAAAAGAATTTTATCGGAGATAGCATTGTTCCCGAGTAGCAACTCTCCGAGAGAAAAACTGTCGAGGGCCCATTTTGTCAGTGAGTTTTCCTCTATTGCTTCCGGATTGACTATACTGTATAAGTTCAGTCCTCTTCCTCTTCGACACTCTATCAGGATGCCGAAGTGACGCGCTACAGCCTGACAATGATTGTAGAATGTCCTTTGTGTTAGTTTGGAACAATTGTCATTTGTATAAGATGAATCCCATTTTGCAGAGATTTCATCGAATGTCAACTCGCCGTGTCGTTTCAGCGTGTCTATAAGCCATAAATAGCGTTTAAGCAATAGTTCAACCATTGATTATTTCCTCCACAATTTCTTTAATGGTGAATAATGAAAGATTATCATCCTGCGGGAACCACATCGCGTGAGGGAAAACGGACTGAAACCGTTCATAATCCTGCTCATGCAGGTCATCAAAGAAGCCGTATGTGTTTTCCCGGTCAAATTCTGTGACGTTATTAAGATGTTCGTAGCTGACTTTCGGATTCAGCAACACTTTCCTTTGTCGTCTTATTCCCAATGCTACCGTCGCACACTTTCCGACCGCAATAACCCAATCCGGATGTTTGACACTTAATTCCTGAGGGATGAATGTTTCAAGTTCTTTGCCATAGAGTTTGTCACTATCATACATCTCGCCGAGAGAAGCGCACTCCATTTCGATGAAAACTTCATTCATCATGAAATCGTTCTGTTCATCAAGAGTCGGATTCTTGATTGAGAATGGTTTGAGAAATACTAAATTCTTCATATCGTTTTGTTTTTATACCGCAAAGTTAGCACTTTAATCGGAAATAAGATTTCCGATTAAAAATAAAGCTAAAAAATTCGGCAAAATTTCTTCTGCCGAACCTGCCTTGTAGTTGGGATCAAAGTTTTTCGACTGTGAAATAACCTGTTGACACCGAAATGCCCTTGATCTCGATTCCGTGCTGATTCTTGAAGGCTTCAAGAATGGTCTTGATTTGCGGCGATGATATGGATTTCTCCACACACTGCACACTCATACCTTTGGCAATGCCTTTACTGCCGCCAATGTTCTGTTTTGCTGTTACTTTAAATGCATATGGCATAATTCTAAGTTTTAGTTCGCAGGCAAAGATACACTTTATAGGGGCAACATTCGTTCCGATTAAAATCTCAGGTTAACCGGGCAGAAGATAGGTTTTGTAAATCTCATCGGCGACATCTAAGATCCGACAATTTTTGCGGTCTTGCAATATTTCCGTTAAGAAAGATGCCAGTTCACCCTTACGGCTGAATTTTTCAGACATTTCACTCATGTCTATATCAAAGTCTACCACATGGCAGAATTTTCCGGGGATCTCATATCCATTTTCTTTGATAATCTCTTTATTATTTCGCTTGATTTCCCGATAAAGATTGCCATGAACCTGAACGAATAATGTTATTACAGGAGTATGTTTTAGTTCAGGTCCAGACTTGTTTATTCTTCGCTTCGAATCTGTTTCATATCGTTCCCAGTCCCATAGATAGGCGCACATAACTCCTATAACAAGATCATCATGACCCCGATAACGATAATGCACCCAATTGTTGTTCGGACAGCTTTTGAATTGAATGATTTGTGTCAAATCGGATGGAGCAAAAGCTTTTAGTTCCATACACTCTGTTGCTATCGCCTGTCTACGTTTAGACTCCTGTTCATATATTCTATTGGCGTTGAGTCTTTCTTCGTTGTTCCGGATATACAAACTTACTGGCATAATTACTGTCTTTTTAATTATTATATTTTCAAGCTCTTTTAGGATTGGAGATGCGAACTCCTTTCCTAAAATCTTTTTTGTCTGTGTCATCAAATCATAATGAGTGACATTGACACATCTAATTCGGTCTGCATCTTCCTTTCTCTTATGCAAGTTAAAACAAAATGACCTAAGTTCATGCTCTGACAAACGCGATATTGTTAGCACTATCAGAACAAATGGTTTTGTGGCATAATCCCAATATTCATCCAGTGGATTATTAAGTATATGGTTAATCTTATTCTCAATAATTATGGATTTTTCACCCTCGATAAGTATGTCTATTCGTGAAAGTTTGGAAGTCGCCACTTCCGTATTTACACAATAATTATCGTTTGGCAATACTTCGGAACGATTGACACCACATAGTTCAAGCAGTGCGGTCGTGAATGCGAACGCATATTCAGGTTCATTCCGCGGGTTCATATAATATGCGTATATATTCGACCATGCCACTTCTGACTCAGTTATGCCGGCGATACGCATTAATTCAACATTGTTCTGCTCCATAAATCTCACTCTATAATTCAATAATTCTCGGTTTCGACAAATCCGAATAATCGGCGTTCATAATGGCTCCGTTGGAGAAGATAATACCATTATTCTCTATTTTGTCGTGTTGGGCATGGATATGTCCGAAGAGATGGGCTTTGAGATTATGGAGAGAAGGAAGCCTTTCAAGGATTTCCTCCGAACCATAATTGATGCCATCGTCGAAGTCAAGGATTCCATAGGCAGGAGAATGGGTGATCAGAATATCGGTATCTGTAGGGATTCGGGCATAGTTGCGACTTTGGCGGTCTGTTACGCAATCGTTCGTGAACATAGGGACACCGTAAAATTTCAGCCCGTCAATCTCGATGCCAGAGTTACACAAGTAATGCACGTTGTCGTCAAGTCCATTGATATTGGCTCCATACAGACAGTCGTCATGGTTGCCGCAAATGAAAATTTTGTGGCGATATGGCAAATCGCAGAACCAATTCATGAAGTCAATCGCCTCGGCTTCACTTCCGTTCATGGTGAAGTCTCCTGAATGAACCACAACATCGGCCTCAGGCAAATCCCGTAGCCGGTGATGGCAACCGTGAGTGTCAGAGAGATGGAGGATTTTCATACACTTTTTGTTTGCAAAGATAATATACGTGGGCATCTAATTACGATAAAGAGCTTAAATATTTAATCATGTCTCGCAGAATGCGTCACCTTGATATTACTTTTGCTGCGTAAAATGGTTGCGCATCGGTAATCTAACTTTGCGGCGTAAATCATAAAACAACATGATATGAAGACAATAGAAGGTTATGACGTGAAGATATTCACGGACAACATTGAGGAAAATGCGTTGGAGCAAATCAAGGAGTTGCTCTCAATAGATGTGTTCTCCGACAAAAAGATAAGGATTATGCCCGACGTTCATGCCGGCACAGGATGTGTTATAGGTTTTACCGGTGACCTCGGAGACAAGGTAATCCCGAATATCGTGGGCGTTGACATCGGCTGCGGTATGCGTATCCTCAATCTCGGCAAACAGGCAGATATTGACTACCATGCTTTCCACGAGCATATACGCGGCAATGTGCCTTCGGGGAAAATTGTACGTGAGGACAAGTTCGGCTTCAAGCCTCTTGTCGGCGAGGAAATGGGAATCTACCGTGAGGCGAAGAAACTCATTACAGAACTCTATTGCTACCGTGAACTCAAGGATTCCGGACGCCTTAACAAGTCGATAGGAACACTTGGCGGCGGCAACCACTTCATCGAGCTTGACAAGGACGATGAGGGAAATGTATATCTCGTAATACATACCGGGTCCCGTAATCTCGGCAAGCAGGTTGCCGAAATCTACCAGGCTAAGGCGGTGAAACATCTTAGTGCCGGGGCAGAAGAGTTCGAGGAGACAATCAAGCGCACAATCGAAGAGTATAAAGCCGCCGGGCGTCGCTCTGAATTGCAGGGAGTCCTAAAGAAGATGCGTAGGGAACATACGGCAGCGGAACCATCGTTGCCTGCCGACCTCTGTTATGTCGAGGGTGAGGCTCGTGAGCATTATCTTCATGATATGCGCATCTGTCAGCGATGGTCCGTGCTCAACCGCAAACTTATATCGTTGTTGCTGACGCGTTTCTTTCCGGATGTGGCGGTTTTGGAGGAGTTTGAATCCGTTCACAATTACATCAGCGACGGCAACATCATCCGCAAAGGCTCCATCTCGGCTGCCGAGGGAGAGCGTTGCATCATACCGCTCAATATGCGCGACGGTTCGTTGCTCTGTACCGGCAAGGGAAATCCCGACTGGAACTGCTCTGCACCTCACGGCGCCGGACGGGTGTTAAGCCGTACACAAGCATACGAAAAAATCACGATGGACGACTTCGAGGCATCCATGCAGGGGATTTACTCGGAGTCTGTCAACGACTTCACACGTGATGAGTCCCCGATGGTCTACAAGCCCGCGCGGGAGATTATCGCCAACATCGGCGACACCGTCACCATAAACACAATCATACGTCCAATCTTTAATTTCAAGGCATCCAATTAAGAAGACATAATGTATTTAGTTGACATGACAACAGATGAACGATATGCCATGATGTGTAAGCGTCATGCATTTCTTCATGAGATAGCCAAACAGTACACATCGCTTTAAACCTTTGCAAACGAAAGAGATGAGTGGTTCGCTGTCCGTGGTACTGACTTGACACTACATGACAAATTCATATCGCTTTATATTCCATTTTGAAACTTGCCTGTCGGCTATGACAATAAAATTTCATGATATATTCTTTTCGACAGGCTATAAACAATATAGGCTATCAGACTTCCGACAGCCATTCCAAAAACTATATCGGATGGATAATGTACACCAAGATATAAACGAGTGTAGCACTCCAATAAAGCCCAACCTATCAATAGTGCGGCAAGCCATTTTCTTCTGAACCATAAGGTAGAATAAACGGCAATTGCGAAAGAATTTGCAGCATGGCAAGACGGGAAACCATATTTCCCTCCGATATATCCGCGAACTATATGTAACATAGCACTAACCGGATTGTCTGGATTCGTCGGTCTCAGCTGTTGGACGGCAGGACGGATAATGCTGGCGCACAAATAGTCTGTACATCCTACTGCAAACACGAGCAACAGGCAGAAGACCAATGCCGTCCGATATCCTTGCCTGATGCCCGAATAAATGAATATGCAGCATACCACCCCGACAAAGAACCAGAAATCGGTTAATATGAGGATGGCATTATCCATAAACGGGCTGTGACATTTATTGATTGCCACTACAATGTTGTTGTCGGCATTTCCAAAAAGAGGTTTAGACATAGCGTATTTTATAATTCAAAATGCCAACTGCAATGCCAGTCCTTTGCTCTCTTGTGAGACGTAAGGCGACAGGAATATGTTGGCATTATACCGTTTATGAAAAAATGTTTTTGTTATCACAGGATAAAGCCAGTATGCAGCCTGAGCGCAGAGTATTCCGAATCCGGCGCCTGCCACAACATCCGTAAGCCAGTGACGGTTGTTATACATCCGCAGGAATCCGGTTCCGGCGGCTACCGCATATCCGGCGACACCTATCCACGGTGATACATTCCAATATTCGCGGCGCAGGATCTCGGCACCGGCAAACGCAGTCGCAGTATGACCCGAAGGGAAAGAGTTGCGTGTGCTTCCATCGGGGCGTTCAACTCTTGTCAGTGTTTTCACTCCATAAACCGACAGCCCTGTAAGGAGATAGGCGGAACCCGATATTATAGTAAGGTCAATATAATCATGCTGTCCTTTTATCCCGCAAGTTCTTAATCCGTAAGCTGCTGCCAAAGGCGCATACTGACTGAAATCATCACCACCCAGCTTTGAATGAGGATGTTCCTGAAGTTCCTCTTTGGTTTCGTGGTTTGAATATTTTAGCCAGTCACTTTCCAGCCCTATAAATCCTGCCCCAATCAATACTCCGGGGATGATAAGCTGGCTCGGGCGGAATCGGTAAGGATTCTTACTCTCATGGCATTTCAGAGTATCGACAGTCAGAGTGTCAGTATTTTCATTTGAGGCGAATACCATTACCGGCAGGATAATACTCCAAAGAATGGTAAGTATTCTTTTCTCGTACTTCATGACATTACATTTCTTCATCATACTCCACATTATGATGCTGTTTCTTGCCTCCGCCTCCGATGTCCCAGCTTAATCCTACATAGATGATGCGCGGATTCCTGCGTTTTTCCACTTTCTGCTTCAGAGCCGGGGTATCAAGAGTATATGAAAGTTTATAAGTATCGAGTAAATCTGTTACGGATGCAAAAAGAGCGAGATTTATGGACGGTATATCATACTTCACTCCAAGATTAAGCTGAAAATCGCCATCACGTTTTCCCTGTGGCACAAGAGTCGCTGAATGATAACGGGCGTTCAGTTGAACCGTACCATGTTTTATTGGTGTGAAATCAGCGTTCAACAAACCACTCCATGAAAATATCCCCCGATTACCCCCAAAGCCAATTCTTGAGGCATTTATGCGATTGTAATACCCTGTACCGTTCAGGTTTATGTCTAGCCAGTCCGTAAAAGGCATATTCCATACAAGCTCGACACCGGCATTGTGAGATGTCTGGAGATTTTCTTTCGTTGTCAGCAGTATTCCATTGTCGATATAACGGGACACCTCTGTTATGCCGTCGGATATATGACGGTAGAAAAGATTTGCAATAAGAGAACCGGCGTTTGAAAGCCAACGGATACCAAAATCGGCGGTGTTTATTCTCTCCGGTTTCAGATTCGGATTGCCAGCCTCAAGACTCAACGGATTTATTCTTTCGGCAAAAGGATTCATATCGCTCCCTTGTGGACGGTTGATACGCATACTGTAACCGGTGGACAGTTCTATGTCGTCCCCGATATGGCGTGATATCCTTGCCGAAGGAAATAAGTCAAAATAATGCTTGCGTCGGCTTTCAAAGATGGATTTCAGTTGATTGTCGGTGTCAGTATATTCTCCACGCAATCCGGCATTGACGCGCCATAAACCAAAAGTCATATCGGCGTTGGCATACAGCGAGTTCACCATCCTCAGATGTGTGAAGTCATTGCTTTCATTCGTATTAGGGATGAATGATGTCCCGTCCCAGTCGGAAACATGATAATTCTGTTCGGCTCTCAGATGCTCAAACTCATATCCCGAAGTTAATTTGAGATTATCTGTCAAAGCGTGCTGCCATCTGAGGCTGGCGTTATGGATATAGTCTGCATCCCAGACGGTTTCATTGTTCCGGGTCTCAACCTCCTGACGCATTGTCGTGTATCGGTTCAATTCATCTTCCGATTCGGAAGAATACAGATAACCGATTGAAATCTCATTGCTGTTGCCGTAACGATGGGTGTACTGGAGACTTCCTTCCCACATTTTTTCTTTGGCATCGGCATCACGGTCACGGTGATATGAATCTGAAACGACACCTCCGGTTTCTTTTGTCCGTGAGTCAACATACTCATCGCGTTTGAAATTTCTTCGGTTATAATTTCCCGAAACGCTAAGCATATCAGCAGATGTGATATTGGCGGTCATTCCAAGACGGAATGTATGGGAGACCGGGCGGCCCAATCCGTAAGTGGTCTGGGTAATGGTGTCCGAGGGAGATATGCGGTAATCATCAATGGTGCGGTCATAGCGATCGCGTCTAAAGATATATCCTCCGTAAAAATTCAGATTGCGGATACCGTAGTTTAAGTTCACACCGGCATTGTAGCGTCCCGCACTCCCGGCATTCGCAAGTATCGAGCCGTTGAAACCTTGTTTCGTATCGGTTCTCATTATTATATTTATGATTCCGCCCCCTCCTTCGGCTCTGTACTCGGCGGTAGGATTGTCAATTACCTCTATCCGCTCGATATTGGCGGCAGACAGCTGACTAAGGGCATCGGCACGTGTCTTTCCTGCCATCATCGCTGAGGGTTTGCCGTTTATCAGGATAGTCACGTTGTCGTTGCCTCTCATGCTGACATTTCCTTCAATATCCACTTCAACCGAAGGGATATGATTGAGAATTTCGCTTGCCGAAGATGCTTTTGACGTAAGATCCTGATTGACGGTGTAAACTTTACGGTCTGTTTTTGCTATTGTTCCGGGCTTCTTGGCGACTATGACAATTTCATCCAAATATTTGTCAAACGCAGATGTGTCAATGCTGTCAGTTTCAATCCCGGTTTGAGCTGATACAGGCATAGTAACAAATAACGATGTAATGATTATTGCTAATCCTTTCATAAACTCGTGTTTGAAATTACGCGACAAAGGTAGTAACCGATTTTGCAGACATTCTGAATAGCTCAAAACAAGAAAATGAAAAATCCGATGCAGATTTTTGTCTACATCGGAAGTACCGTTATTTCGACTTGGTATTTTTCTAAGTTTTAGTATGGGGTATTCTGGGGGTCGAAGTTGGTCCACCCGGTCATCCAGTTGTCAGTGGAATTACGGAAAGCTCCGATAAAACTACCTTTGCCATCGCTTATTTCAGTTGTGGGGCAATAATTCTGCCCCGTGTTTGCCGGATCGGACAAACCTAACATATTTTCCTCCATTGCTTTGTTCCCGGGACCAGCGAGAAAGAAAGAGTGGGAAAACGAAACGATCGAACGGTCTTCGGTGTTGGTGGTATAGTCGTAGAAATAATCCTCATATTCCTTGTTTTTGTCTGTTCCGAGCACATTCATGCCTGAGAAGATGCAGTTTTCAAGCTTGAATTCGCCTGCCTTGGCATAGTTTACCGTATGTCCTTTTTCTCCGTCCACGATAAGACCGATAGGGAAGCCGACAGCTAAGAGATTCGAGATATTGAGCTTGCTGCTTCGTCTGATCTGGACAGCCGCCTGGAACTTGCCGAGTTTGGAGCCGTTGTCGGGGAACATATTTCCGGCAGTGATGTAATCGGATGTGTTGGCGAATCCGGTGTTCTTGTCTGTCATGGGTCCTATGAGGGTAATGTTACGGAACTTTGCAGAAGTGAAAGGTGTAGTTTCTGCGCCACTTGCATTGTTGTCGCTTTCGAAGCCGTTTGACTGCGATGTGTCGGCTATACGCGGGTCACGAACAGCGAGGCAATAGCTTACCTCGCCGTCAAAACCGTTATCTGTGTCGAAATCATCGTCCCAGCCCTTGTAGGCGATGAGATAGGAACAGTTGGCGGAGCCACCGAACCACTCGAATGAGTCATCGTTGGAGTATGATACCTGAATGTGGTCAATCTTAGTGCCGCTACCTACAGAACCGAAAGTTACGCCGTTGATCTCCTTGTCGGTGTCGAAGGGATAGCCGGCGAACTCAACCCGGATGTAGCTGTATATGCCCGAGTTGTCGGCTTTGTCATTGCCTCCGTGAATGGTGGTGGGCCCTCCCTCGATTTGCTGTGTGCCCTGATTGTTCAGTCCTTTTCCGCAGATGATTAAACCGCCCCAGTCGCCGGGTCGACGCTTACCGGGAGCCTGTGCGGAAGTCATTACAATTGGGTCCTTCACTGTTCCCTTCATCTCGCAGTAGCCGCCGGGTTCAACGATAAGGGCTGCCATCGTCTCCTTTTCTCCCTTGATGATGGTGCCTGGCGGAATAAGAAGCTTTGCGCCGTTATCCACATATACCCATCCTTTTAGATAGTACGTTCCTTTTGTCAGGGTAACATTTCCGGTAAGATGGAAGTTCTGGGTCCCGTTGCCCAGTTCGTTGCCGTTGAATACAAGTCCGTTGCTGTACGCAACATTACCCTTGTATTTTACCTCAGGGTTGTTTTCCTGCGTTTTGGGTTCATCCTCGTTGGAGGAACAGCTGGCTGCCATGAGGCAGAGAATACAGGCTGCCGTCGTCAGGAATCGACGACCGGATCGTTTGGTTGTATTGTCCATAAAAATGGGGATTGGTTTAACTGTTGTCATGTTAATGACGTTTTAGAATCTGTATGTTACTGCTATATTGAAGTTCCGTCCCGGTTTATAGCTTCGGGTGACTTCCTCAATATGTTTTGTTTTGTCGAGTAAGGTAATGTCCTCGATTTGCTTGAAAAGGTACCGTTCGGCGAGAACATCGCGCACTGATGCTTTGACCTCCCAAAGTCCGAACTTCTTGCCGAACGACAGGTCGAGTGAGTTGCGAGGCATCTCGTATGAGTTCGGTATGTTTCTGGACGATCCATCGCTTCCTGTGCCGTATTTGTTTCCTACTCCGACTATGCGTTTTCCTATACGGTTATAGAGAATGGCTGCCGACCATCCGCTTTGGTTATAGAAAAGACCGGTGTTTATCAGATATGGCGACTGTCCCTGCATGGGTCTGTCTATATTGTTACCTCCGTCAAATGTGACTCTACTTTTGATAAAAGAACCGTTGAACGAGAGGCTGAAAACCTCCAGCCCTATGAATCCCAAATTCTTACGTATGTCGATTTCGATACCGTAGTTGTCAGCGCCTTTGGCGTTGATGTAGGAATAGATAAGATCTGTCCCCCCGGCAACAGTATATGTCCACTCGATAGGATTATTGAATTTCTTATAAAAAAGTGCGGCCGAAACTATCTCTCCCTTTGAAGGATACCATTCATACCGGAGGTCGAAATTCTGGATATAGGCCGCTTTTAGGTCATAGTTGCCCATGACGCTGCTTCCCAGGTCAAAGTCATAATATACAGTCGGCGCAAGCTCGCGAAACTCAGGCCGATTGATTGTACGGCCGTAAGCAACTCTTAACTGATGTGCGTCGCTGAATCGATAATTTAGATTGACCGATGGAAAAAGATCTTTGTAATAATAATGAGTGTCTTGCAGGCTTGATTCGGACTGCCGGGTGTTCATCTGCAAAAGCTGATCGACATATTCATATCTGACACCGCCATAAACAGTCAGTACTTTCAAGGGAATGTTTATCCCGACATATCCGGACATTTGCTTGCTGTTCGCTTTATAGCTGTTTAGAAAATTTACATTCTCATAAAGATATAGCTTGTCAGGTCCGAAATTGTCTGGAATAAGGACCTCGCCCGGGATGTCGTCTGAGAATTCAAAACCTGAAGGCATATGGTTATCAGGCTGCCAGCCATATTGGAACTCACGGACATCGTATGTACGCCCACGGTATTCGGCATATAATCCCACTTTGACTACCGGTTTGAGCGCGCCGAAAGCCAACTCCTGACGATAATTGGTGTTAAGGGAGGCCGTATGTTCGCGCAGGCGTGTAAACTCACGGTTTATTCGGTAGATTCCCATGCGGTTGTCCGTACGGTCTGTAAGCTGAATCAGTCGGCGGTCGGGCATATCGCGGTCAGAGTAGGCATATCCGGCACTCCAGTCCCAAAGCGACGATGAAGTGAACTCATGCCGCCCTGTCAACTGGGTATTTAGTGTATTCCTTGTCGTGTAGTAATATTCCATTTCCTCGATATTGTCAGGCTGGGCGTTGAATCCGCTTCGGTCGGAATATCTGTTTTTGACGATTCGGTTATAAACTGTCTTCCATTCATACCTGTGGCTATTGTTTTGGGGAAGAAGCGAAAGATTGAGCATACCGCCTATTTTTGTATCCCGGGTATATTGATTGTCGGTCGCCTTCCTGAGGTACACCGGCAGGTCATTGGTGATGTCGTATGGCCCGTAAAGTGAATTTTCCATATCGGTCATTGTCCGGTAGGAATCCGAGAAATTGAAACTACCCAAAAGACCGAGGGTGCCGACCGACTCAAAACGCCAGCGGTTGTTATAGCTTGCGTTGAGTTTAAGGTCTCCGACGGGTTCGCGTGTATAGACTTTCCAGTCGTTGCTGAAACCATTTCCCAGGACATCTATCCTGGAGGAATAGCCTGGATATGTTGCCAAAGAAGAACCAAACTGTCCGTTGTAATAACTGCCACCTTCTTTGTAATACTTGAAATCGCGGAAATGGGTCATGTCGTTTACTGATGTGCCCAAAGTAATATCAAAACCGGAATGTATGGGCTGATATTTCGTCTTGATCATAACAAATCCACCAGTAAAATCTGACGGATATTCCGGTGCCGGACTTTTCACTATGACAATGTTGTCAAGCTGAGAGCTTGGAATGATGTCGAATGAGAATGCTCGTGAATCCGCTTCCGAACTCGGTACGGCGCTTCCATTAAGCCAGACATTGTTGTATCGTTGGGAGAGACCACGCACCATCACGAACTTATCGTCAATTATTGAGATTCCAGGTACTCGCCGGATTACCTCAGAAGCGTCCTTATCCTGGGTCTTGGCTATCTGCTGTGCGGAGACACCGGTCTGCACTACGTCGCTTTGACGTTCCTCCTCAATCATTGCTATCTCGGTGTCCTTCCTCGCCACTGTAGTCACTGTCACCTCGGCCAGAGAAGTCGCGTCTGGAGACAGCAGGATGTCGAGAGCCGTTCCTTCCGGAGCGATGTCGGCTACAATGGTAGTGTCGGCATAACCGACATAAGTTACAGTGATATCGTGCTGCCCTTCTTTGAGATTCATGGAATAATGCCCGTCGATATCGCTTGTCGTTGCCGCGCGGCCTGGGGTAGCACTTACAGTAGCTCCGATGAGAGGTTCCATTGTTGTCCCGTCGTAAATTACACCTCTTAATATCCCGGCTTGAAGTGGAATAGCTGCCAGAGCAAGAGACATAAGAGTAGGGATAGTTTTTTTGTCCAATATCATATTTCTTTCTTTTTTCTGGAGCAAAGTTAGGGATGGCGTGTTGCATGCCTGTGTCCTAAAGATTGAACTTTTATTAAACCCGGTCGGGCTCACGCCCTTGATTTGTAAATCTATAACCCTGTCTATAGATGCAATGAAATATTAGCCTTTATGAAATAATCATGAAATGGCCGTACATTACTTTTGTTGAACCGAACCAATCGTCGTTATCATGCGAATCAATACTATCTTTATTAAATTGAAGGAATATCTGCTCTGGATATGCATCACGGCAGTCCTTATTGGGATTGCTTATGCAGCCTACTTGGGCCAGACAACAAAAACACCCGGAGAGATTATCTACGAGAAAACACACACTCGATAAATTGTTGACGCAATGAAGAAAGTTATCCTTATAATACTGAATCTCATCTTTTATGCAGCTTCTGTAACGGCACAGGACGCCCCCAATCCATATATTCCTGAAATACACGGCACCATCCGTGCAAAATACGAATATGAACCGCCCATAGGAGAAGGGCGGTTCGAGATACGGAATGCCCGTATGAGTGTTGAAGGGAAAATCATTCCGATTGTACGGTACAAAGCAGAAATCGATCTGTCGGATGAAGGTGCCATCAAGATGCTTGACGCATATGTCAGATTCCAGCCCGAGGAGCAGTTAAAATTTACATTCGGTCAAATGCGAGTGCCGTTCTCCATCGACGCGCACCGTTCGCCTCATCTCCAGTATTTCGCCAACCGTTCTTTCATAGCCAAACAAGTAGGTAATGTTAGAGATGTGGGAGCATCCGCATCATGGACTTTCGGATCTGAGGCACCTTTAACACTGGAAGGTGGCATATACAATGGCTCGGGACTGACCAATCAAAAACATTTCTGGACCTCAAATTATAATTTCTCCTTCAAATCGCAGATCTGTCTGTGGCGGCAGTTCAATATCGTGTTGAGCTGTCAGAAAGCCGGTGCCAGGGACGTAAACACATATATGTACGACAGTGGTGTCTATTGGGAGATTTCCCGTTGGCACATAGAGGCGGAGTATCTGCGGAAGTATTATTCGCATCATGCTTTCAATACTGTCAATGCCGTGGATGCGTTTGCGGTATATCGACAGCCATTCAAAAGGAACAATCTGGCATTGTCTTTTTTATGTCGATATGACTATATGTCCGACCACAGTAATGGGACAAAAGATGAAAACGGTCTCCTTAAAACCGATGATCCGGAACGGCACAGACTGACAGGTGGATTGACGCTAAGTATGGGGAAAGGCCCACTTCAAGCCGATATCCGTCTGAACTACGAACAGTATTTTTACAATAAAGGCGTTGTGCCTTCAATATCCGAGCAAAATAAAATTGTGCTTGAATTTGTGGCTCACTTCTGAATCATACTGTTCAGTATAACCGTGAACAGATGGTTGCCAGATACAAATTCATATTTTATATCCCAACGATGAGCATCGCAGACGGCTTTGGCTATCGCAAGACCAAGGCCGTTGCCTTTAGTGCCGGATGTTGAAGCAAATCGCTGGAACAGTCGGCTCTTGTCGAGCGGTTTCCCGTTATCTGATGGGTTACTTACCATAAGGATACCTTCAGCCAAAGAGATGTCAACCTGGCCGGAATTACGGAGTGCATTGACCACCAGATTGTTTACAAGACTCTCAAAAAGAGTTCTGTTAGCGGTGATTTCACATTGTGCATCTGAGAATGTGGTTTTCACCTTATATCCAAGCGATGTCAGGCTGTCAGCGATGTCCCTGATTATAGAGACGATATTCACTTTTGTATTGATGGCAAACTGGTCATTGTCGATTTTTGCAAGAAGCAGTAAGTCTCGGTTTAGATGCTCCATGCGACGGATTGCATTGTAAAGTTCGTTTATAGATTCCGATGCTTCTTGGTCAAGATTTCTTTGCAACAGTAAATCAAGCCGACTTTTCATGACGGCAATTGGTGTCTGGAGCTCGTGTGAGGCATTTTCTGTGAACTCTTTTTGCTTATAGTAGGTTTCCGAATTACGCTGCATGAGTCTTGTCAGCGTATGGTTGAGTCTGTTGAATTCATTTATATCCCCGTTTTCAAGAACCGGGATCGTCTTGTCGGAAACCTTATACTGTTCCATTGATTTCAACGTTTTTTCAAAAGGATGCCAGAGATTGCGCAGAGAAAAACGAATGGCGATAAGCAACGACAAGGCTATCACAACGAATATAAGAAGATATTGAATCATCACTCCGGCGATAATATCCTGCTCCAGGTCAAATGACGAAGGAAGCCCCTCACCGCGCTCAATAGACTCTATTATGTCAATCATATCCTCCGCATAAAAATATCTGGTTATCAGATAAAAAAGCGGAGCTGTGAGAATAAATACCGCAGCTATGCTTACAATAATCCTGTCGCTTGTTTTGTGTAAAAGAGTTTTCATTCGTCAATATTCCATTTATAGCCGGTGCCGTAAAGAGTCTTGATACTGTTGGGTATTCCCGCCGTAGCCAGTTTTGACTTCAAGTTCTTGATGTGGGCATAGATAAAATTGAAATCATCGAGCATATCTGCCATATCGCCGCTGAGATGCTCTGCAATCGCACTTTTGGATACCACCCGGTTACGGTTCTGTATGAGAAACAGCAGTAGGTCGTATTCGCTTTTCGTCAAGGCGATATGATTGTTCCCGACAGTCACTTTATGTTCGGGTAGATCGATTGTGAGTCGTCCGGCGTGGAGCGTGTTGTCGCTTGTGAATTTTTTTCGTCTCATCAAGGCGAAAATCCTCATGCTCAGTTCTGGAAGATGAAAAGGTTTGGGCAGGTAGTCGTCCGCCCCGATTTTCAGTCCCTCGAGCTTGTCGTCGAGAGAGTCTTTGGCGGAAATAATTATCACTCCTGTATGCGGCGATTCTTTTTTGATACAGCGTAAAAAATCGAGGCCGTTGCCGTCGGGAAGCATTAGGTCAAGAAGAATGCAGTCATATTCATAGTCCGAAATCTTGTTTTGTGCTTCCGCTACAGAATAGGCGTGTTCGCAAAGATAATTATCGCGTCCAAGATATTCGGCGATACTCCTCGAAAGAATTAGTTCGTCTTCTATTATCAACAGTTTCATGCTTGCTTATTTTTCAAGCAGACAAAGGTAGAACCCGATTCTGTATGAAATATGAATTCCGCTATCTCCACATCATCAGTATGCTCCCCGTGCATATAAGTAAGCCTCCTGCTATAACCTTTGGCGAAACAGGCTCTTTAAGCAATATAAATGCGAGTAAGATAGTGAGCACAACGCTGAGTTTGTCGACCGGGGCCACACGCGACACATCACCAATCTGAATAGCCTTGAAATAGAACAGCCACGACAAGCCGGTCGATATGCCGGAAAGTACAAGGAACAGCCAAGTGTAACGAGATACATACTTCACTTCCTGCAAATGGCCTGATGCAAAGACGATACCCCATGTGAGAAACAGGATCATGGTGGTACGGATTGCCGTGGCAAGGTTGGAATCAACATCCTTGACTCCCACTTTGGCGCAGATGGCTGTCAGAGCGGCGAACAGAGCCGACAGCAGAGCATATAATTTCCACATCTTGTTGACAATATCAGTTTGATTGATATAGATAACGGCTACAATCTCCGTGAAATGCATGCTTCATGTTAACTTTTTATTAAATCTTACAGAAAAAGAGAACCACGTATCTAATGAATGGTTCTCTTTTGATACTGTCAGCTCGAAAAAGTGTTTTCAATCCTTTAGAATTATAGAGGATATGAGCGAGAGTACCTCTTCTTTTGAAAGTTCTGTTTCACAAGGAATACTTGCTGCCGGTTGCCCTGTGACCTTACTGTCAAATACATAGGGATGCCTAAATTCTCAAACATCTTGACAATCTCTCTCTAAGATTCTTCTATGGTGCCGTCGAAGCCAAAAACATCATGACAGAATTTGCATATGTCATCGTTATGCTTCCGGCTCATAAATGTCGTAGGCATAGTTGCTTTCCTTTCCGATTCCCAGACGCGAAGATGTGGACAGCGGTGCGCCCATCAATATGGTTCCACGGGCATCGAGATCATCGGGATTGTTCTTTAGAGCTTGTTTTTAAACAAGCTCTTAGTGTCATTCCTGAATATAAAGTCCTTCATCTCTTTAACATCTTGGTCAGACTGTCTTACCCATTTCGTAAGCTTGCTGCATGGCGGGATGCGAGTCGATATCCCCCCGGTTTCGCGCCCCGTTGCCTTTTATCACGCCTCTCTCGACCGACTCGTACAAGCAGACTGCAAAACCATGAAAGGCATCGAACACACAGTTCACACCTTCCTCGCTTCTGTCGGTGGAGGTGGAGATATAGAAAAGCTCCTTGCCGCCCAGGTCTTTCTCATAACCATAAACGCGGTCAATCAGAGCTTTCATCTGACCTGTCATATTGTTGAAATATACCGGAGATGAAAGGACAATGACATCAGCTGCTTTCATCTTGGCAATAATGGCGGCTGCATCGTCTGTCAGTGCTGCCGACGCCTGACGGTCATATTCACGCTGGTCGAAATATCGGATATCGAAATCGTTAATGTTAAGCATCTCCACGCTGTTTCCGGTCTCTTCCGCGCCTTTCTTGAATTGCAGACACAGTTGCTCGCTGTTGCCCCCGCGACGAGGACTTGACGAGAGTATAAGTACGGATTTGGAACGACCGAGGTCTTTGCGGGGCTGATTATATTTGGTCTCGGTTTGGGCTGACTCTTCTGCCGGAGTGTTATCGGCTGTCCTTTCCTGAACATTCCCGGAACAGGCGGTGAAAGCAAACGAAAGGAGAATGATTGAAATGGAATATAATATTCGTGTCATTTTTATTAAAGTTTATTTCCGAAAAATTCTTTCAGTTTGTTTACTGCGTCTTCAACATATTCCGGGACATAGTAGGTCTGTATATGCGAAGCCCCGTTGATCTGGTAGTATTCCTTGTCAGGGGTTCCTGCTTTGATATACGCTTCACGGCTCATATAATCCGAATCAGACTTGCTTCCCGACATGATGAGCAGCGGGCAGTCGATAAGGTCGGCAAAGGTCGTGGCATCCCATGTCATAAGATCCATAAGGCTTGAAGTAGTATATCTACTAACCGAATTGGGATGTGCGTGAGTTATTCCATAATATTCAAGCCCGTCGTGGTACAAAGTTCCGGGTTGGAGATGGCTCATCGCTTCCTCTATTTCTTCCCTTGTCTGTGTTCCCGTCGGCCCTTCATAGGCGATCTCGCCGGTAAGAACGAATTTTTCGCGTGCTTCCGAGGCACGTTCCAGCCTGTCCTGAACAGTGGTCATCTGCGAATCCTGATAGCCGAGACGGCGCACACGGCCTGTATTGAACAGACTCAAGGTTGCTCCGGCCTTTATGCGTTTGTCTGACTGGAGAGCCGCGAATGTATAGCCTCCACCACCACAGATGCCCAAAGCCCCGATACGCGAGGCATCTACACCCGGATATTGCGATATGTAATCTACCATGCCGCGCACATCGTTGATACGGTTCTGAGGAATATCGAGATTGCGAGGTTCTCCGCCGCTTGCTCCCTGATATGAAGCATCGGCGGCGATTGTGATGTAGCCGAGTCCGGCAAGACACTGTGCATACAGCCCGGCCGTCTGTTCCTTGACTCCGCCATTAGGGTGTGAAATCACGACTGCGGCATATTTTTTTGCAGGGTAATAGTTAGCCGGTGTATATACATTAGCGGAGATTTCGTTGCCGTTGAGGTTATATTTCACGGGATGTATATTCACTTCACCCTGACGGTTTTCGGTGATAGCTCCACGATAGACCAGTCCGAAGGGATTTTTGGTATAGTCATATACCTCTTGTGCAAAGGCGTTTATGCCTGTCATTGCTGCCATGAGTACGGATATTGATGTTATTAACAGTTTCTTCATCGTTATTTTATTTGATGATATTTATGTTGCGGAGCCATGCTTCTACGCCTCCGCCGTTATAAGTGGGAAGATGTATAGGCTCCGGCGTCACTTCATATATTTTTGTCAACAGATTGCTGAAGATAGGTTGTTGCTCCTTAAATAAAGAAAGATACAATAATCTTATCTTTCAGGTCATAGTGTTCAAGAAAGGTGCAAACTACCATTGCCGGATTATGCCACCAAATCGGCGAGCCAACGAATATCACATCGTAGTCTTTTATATTATCGGGAAGCACGGCAACTGCCGGGCGGAGGCCGTTGTTCGATTCAATTACTGATTTCCTGCATATTCCTCTTTACTGACAGGCTCGTACCACCGGGTGGCACCGAGATGTACCTTTGTATTTATGGCAATATGGCTGAATTTACTGTCCGGGGCGGCTCCGTGCCAGTGTACGACATTTGCAGGGATAGCCACCACATCACCGGGATTGAGTACCTGTATGGGCTTGCCTTTTTCCTGATAATACCCTTTGCCTGATGTTGCGATAAGTATCTGCCCTCCGGGGTGTGAATGCCAGCTGTTGCGGGCCGCCGGGTCGAATATGACATCCGAAACCACGACATCGAAGTTATTGGAGTCTGTCATAAGGCGTTGAAGATATGCTGTCCCGTTGAAGTTCTCGCCATCTATTTTCGTGCCTTTGGGAAATAGAGATTCTGACGGGCGCGCATATGTCATGATTTCTTCAATCTGCGCGTCGGTCGCCCCAAGTCTTTTTGCGAGTGCTGTATGAGAGCGTAACATCGGTTCCACCCTTTCGCCCAACGATGCGATAACTGCGACCGTGGCGAGTTCACGCTCCGCGTATGTCAGCACGTCGCGTTCAAACAGGTCGCAGAACAGATGTTCTTTCAGGAACACCTCGATTTCCGGCGACAAAACGGCATACGGTGGCTTTGGCTCATCGGCAGGAACGCCTGATATATCGGAAAGAATCTGTCGTCCACGCTCATATTTGCTTCTGTTGTCATTAATCGGAGATGCTTCTCTGCCTCGCACTATCGGCTTCCCTTCCTTTTCTCGCTCGTCTATCACACTGACGAGGGTTTGAAGTCCACGCAATGCTTTCGGGAAGCCGCAATAGGCGTATGTATGTACGATTACCTCTTTCGCCTCATTTATGGTCAGCACACTGTCAAGGGCCGAGTTGAGAACATCGTCAAGTACGGCGAGGTCGCTCTTCGCCGTGAGTGAAGCGATTTCCGTTATCGCTTTTTGTTTTGGTGTGAGTGCCGACGGTTCTTGGGCCCCCACTTCACTTGACAAGGAACAAAGAGAAATGAAAATCGCAGTTATGATATTTCTATATTTCATATATGGATAATATTTAGTTCTGGCAGCAGATTCTGGAACAATAGTTCAGCAACAGTCCAATCTGTGATACTATTATGGTGCAGCTGTATCTGTCGATGGAATGTTCTAATTCGGTAGCAATCAGATCCAGACAGTCATGTATCGTTTTTTTATCATTTTCACATAACTTCTTATGGCAGTTGCAACGGCTCGGATAGCTTACGATTTCTGTTTCCAAGGGGGTGTCACACAGAAGATCCGGATGGAAAAGGACTCCGGTATATCCTGATATTCGTTTGTTGCTTGCAGACTGTATCCTTAATGTTTCACCGGGAATTACAAGCCTCAGCCTGTCCTCATTGCAAAGCAATGCGTAGAAATTGCAAGGTTTATATATATCTGAATCCAGATTATCCCCGCTGAGGTCTGCGAGACCGACAAGCGGATGCAATGTCTCCTGTCCAGTCAGTTTGTTAAATGTATTTATTGTCATCATGCCGTTAGTACAATAGTTTTCAAATGCAAAAATACATCGGAATGACGATAGTCGATTTATCACTTTTACGGGTTGAAGTATAACTTTTACTGATTCGAATTGAAGTTTGTTAATTTATGACTAACTTTGCAATTATCAAGACTTCAATTATATGGACAAGATAATCTATATTCCTACCGTAAAGGACTACGACGAACACTGGGGCGTGACACACCGTCATCCAAATGTGAATGTTCTCGAAGGATCGCAGGTATCTCGCCCTATTCCGAACTGTCGCAAGAATATGGGCATGTATGTTATATTCCTCAAGGATGTGCTTTGTGCCGACTATCTCACATACGGTCGTCAGGAATATGATTATCAAGAGAACACACTTGTATTTACGGCTCCCGGGCAAGTATTCGGTCATCCCGCTGACGGCTCGACATATCAGGCAAAAGGCTGGGCATTATATTTCAGCCCGGAATTACTGAGGGGAACATCACTCGGCCACCACATAAAGGACTATACGTTCTTTTCATACGCCACAAATGAAGCCCTGCATCTGTCAGAGCGTGAGCGCAATACTATAATAGATTGTTTCAAAAAGATTGACGATGAAATAAATTACGGAGGCGACAAACATAGCAATACAATCATAGCCTCTGCAATAGAGCTTTTTCTGAACTATTGTCTGCGTTTTTATGACAGGCAGTTTATCACACGGAAAAAGGTAAACAAAGATCTTCTGATACGCTTTGAGGAACTGATTGACGGATATTTCGTTTCAGGAAAAGCACAGGTTCATGGGACTCCGACAGTCACTTGGTGCGCATCTCAGCTTTGCCTGTCTCCCAATTATTTCGGGGACTTGATTAAAAAGGAAACTGGAAAAACCGCATTGGATTACATCCAACAAAAAACGATGGATATGGCGAAAGATATGCTACTATACCCCGATAAATCAATCGGAGAAATTGCTTATTACCTCGGCTACCAATATCCGCAATATTTCAGCCGTGCGTTCAAAAGAGTCGTCGGATGTTCTCCAAATGAATATCGCCAACAATGTTATTCATAAAAACGCACAGTTGCACTATGCAACTATGCGTTCAGGGAATTTATATGCCTGTGAAGTAGGCGATAGGGTTAAGTTGTTACTTGGTGGGAACCGTTAATCTTTGAGAGGGAAAAAAGGATGAGCTATGCCGCTAAAGAGAGATCAGCATTGAGGCGGCAGTCTCGTCTGCGACTTTGTCGCCTTTAGTCTCGCGTATGATTTCAATAGCGAAGGGGAGTGTTGTGCCTGGCCCTTCCGATGTTATTAAATCGGGAGCTTTCACGACCTTTTCTTTGACATATTTCCCACCGTTGCTGTCAATGGCATCTCCGAGACCGGGATAACATGTGGCTTCTTTGTCCTTGAGAATGCCGAGAGGAGCTAGTACTATTGCAGGGCCTGCGCATATGGATGCTATACGGCCACCATTCTTATAATGACGGATCAACATTCCATTGACTGTCTTCGAAGCATGGAGATTGGGTGCGCCCGGTATGCCGCCGGGAACGATAAGCCAGTCCGCATTGTCGACGTCTATCTCCGAAATAAGAGAGTCTGCTACGATTGTCTGATTTGTGGCTCCTTTTATCTGCAGAGTGGTATCGACTGCTACAGCGACTACGGGGATATCAGCGCGACGCAATGCGTCGATTGTGGCCATAGCCTCTATTTCTTCAACACCGGGAGCGAGAAAGATATAGGATTTTTTTGCTGCCATATCCATAAAACAAAGTAATGATATTGCCAGAAAGGCAACCTTCTTAATTGAAAGCATTTGAAGTATATGATATTATCGATTTAATATAACAATAATTATGAAGCATAAGTTCATGATTCAAGAAGCATATTCTATGTAGCCGACAGATTAGTTATTTTGAGTGATGGATTATTGAAGATTCGTTGTCTTTGCCAATTATTAAACTCGAACTGATTCTAACATTTCCCGTACTACTATGGCATTATTGTGTTCACGGTCGTGTGAAGAATAGAGTAGTGTCACAGTCGGTTTGCCTTCGATGTCTTTCTTTAAAGAAGAGAATGCAGGATTAGCATTGAGCTCGTCTTTATACTTATCTACGAACGACTGCCATAAATTATCGGGGTCGGTATGAAACCATTCACGAAGCTCTGTCGATGGAGCTATCTCTTTAGCCCAGTAGTCAAAATGGAACATTTCATGCGACAACCCACGCGGCCAAAGACGGTCAATATATATACGGAATCCGTCATTATGATCTTCTGGGTCGTAAGCTCTTTTAATCAGTATTGTTTGTGCCATAATCCAATGTTTATGTATAAAACGCATTCTGGAATGATAAGTTCCCGGAAGTCTTGTCATCCTTTTAGATTATAGCGAATAGGCTAATATGCCGGTAGCCTGTCATATAATTTTCATTGTTTTCGCCAGTCGGCAGGCTTCCACAGAGTTCTTTACTTGTAGTTTTGCAAGTATTTTCTGGCGGTGCCTGCTGACTGTATTCTTACTGATTGACAGGATTGATGCTATCTCAATGCTTTTCTTTCCTGCTTCAATCAGTTTCAGAACCTGCAACTCCCTTTTGCTGAGTATAGTGATATCTCTGTCCGGGGTCAATTCTTCCGATATTCCTGTCAGGGAATTCACTACTAAACATTTTCCTGCAAAATCAAAAGGAGAGAGTCCGTAGAGACATAAAGCATGTGTTACTGCATCGCTTTCGGCAGAGTAGATATAGAACATTCTGTGGATTACATTAATCCTATCTCCAGACGCTGTTGTCATGACTAACTTTGAGATGAGATAATAATCGGAATATGCCTTCCGAGGTATGTGTCGTAAGTAACTGTAGAATCTCAATTCCGCGAGATACTTGAATTCTCTTTCTTTCTCAGTCATAAGGTCGAGGATGCATTTTTCCCAGATAGAATCCTCTACCTTATAGTTGTCTATTCCCAAGATTCTTCCGAATTTACCGGGATATATACGACTCGTTCCCTTCCTCATATCACTTATAACTGCAATGACATTTTCAAATTTCACAATATTCTCAGCATATTGAAGTAAATCCTGGATATCTGAAGAGGTCCCAGAAAAGACCTGCCCTTTTAGAACTCTGTCGAGCTTAGGAAGATTACTCATGGCAAAAATGGTTATTTATAGTCATTGTACATTACTCAGCAAGTGATTACCTTTGCAAAGGTAAATATTTCTCATGGTTATATCTGTAGACCGAGAGAACAAATAAAGCTCATCGGTATGATTTATATTACCAACAATGATTTCGCCTTTTGTCGGGAGAGCAGAGTTGGAGGAGTGTTTTTAAGACTACAATTTAAAAATGAAATACTAAAATGGAAAAGAAAATTTTGCTTTTGGTTTTCTCGATTCTGTCAGGGCTTTATACCTATGCACAGACACTCGAAAAGATGAACTGGTTCAATGAGCCGGACAGCTGGAGTATAGACGGCGGGACTTTGATTATGGATGTTACGCCAAACAGCGATTACTGGCGAATATCACATTATGGTTTCACAGTCGATGATGCGCCTTTCTATTTTGCCGAATATGGAGGAGAATTCGAGGCCAAGGTGAAGATCTCCGGCGACTATAAAGTAAGATTTGATCAGGCTGGAATGATGATTCGCCTTGATCATGAAAACTATATCAAGGCAGGGATCGAATATGTCGATGGCCATTATAATCTCAGCACGGTTGTCACACATAAGACTTCCGATTGGAGCGTTATTGCTCTTGACTGTCCGGTAGAGCACATCTGGATCAAGGCTGTACGTCGTCTCGATGCCGTGGAGATATTCTATTCTTTCGATGACAAAGAATATATCATGATGCGTAATGCATGGACTGAAGCAAATCATCCGGTAAAGATTGGTATGTTCGCTGCTTCTCCTGACGGTAACGGATTCAAAGCAGTATTCTCGGATTTCAATGTGAAACATCTTCCCGACAAAGTCCGTACTGACTGGCTTCGGAAAAACAAGACTGAATAAGTCTGAATTTGAAAATGGCAGTGAATAATATAGGGCGTTTTCAGTTAGAAATCGCCCTATTATTCTTATTATTATGGTATAACCCGGGAAAAGAAACCTTTTATTTTGCAGGCATGCCTACTTCATATTCCTTGCGATGGGTCAGCACAGTTTTCATATTGGTTTGTGCCCATTCCGTAAGCTGTTTGATCAGCGGAAGAAGAGATTTACCGACCTCTGTAAGACTGTATTCGACTTTAGGCGGTACCACAGCATATATTTTTCGGTCTATAAAGCCATCGGCCTCCAGTGTACGCAGTGTGGAGGAAAGCACTCTGGATGACACATCGGGAATCAGACGGCTGAGTTCGTTGAACCTGATAACGCCCTGTTCGCCGATGATAAGCACGGTAAGAAGAGCCCACTTATTTCCAAAGCGGGCTATGACATTCCTAACTGGACACATCTCTATGATGGAACCCGTTTCCTCTTTCTTTTTCATGTTTTGGGTTGCTTACTTTTATTTGCAAAGTTAGTTGTTTGTTTTGATATACCATCAAAAAAACAACCACCAGTTTATCTGGATAAAAAAACAGTTGTCAATGGTTTAATTTTCTCCCTGATAATCAGCAAAACCGATAAAAAGGTTACTATGGGCGAAAAATGTAACTTCTTGACAAGCCGTTGATTGTGTTGTAACTTTGCAGTGCTTAAACAAACACACAAACCATATGAAACAGATTCAGACAATCGAAAAAGGCGCGAACTTCAGCGCGGCAAACTTCGGCAACCTCGCGGGCATCAAGGATTACGTTCTCGAACTCGGCCCGGAAGTCAAAATACCAGGAAAAGTATTCGGCGGTCAGGCTGTCGGCGCAACAGGCGGACAGTTCTCATTCCAGGTATTCGCTCCCGGTCAGGAAACAGGTTTCCTCCACACCCACAAGAACCATGAGGAACTCTACTTCTTCCTCGAAGGTAAAGGCGAGTTTCAGGTTGACGGCGATGTCTTCCCGGTTGAGGAAGGCTCCGTAGTGCGCGTGGCTCCCGACGGAAGCCGCAGCGTGCGCAACAACGGTACAGAGCCCCTTGTGATGCTCTGCGTGCAATATCACGGCAATACATTCACTGCTGAAGATGCTGCCGACGGGAACATTCTCACTGAACCTGTTAAGTGGTGAACGAAGGAAAAGAGAAAACCGGTATCAAAGAATATCCGAGGCTCTCGATTTTATTTTCGACAACTATTTCTCAGACGACGTAGTCATCCGTTTTGAATCGGATGACTACGCCTATCCGTCTTTAAATCATGGATCTACATTTATAGCGGAATTCGAACAGGTGGTGTATGTATTCTTATTTATGCAGTGCCATTCCGATTTCGAGACGCGTCGTTTTCTCTATCACGACTGCGATGTCATCGAGGATGTCTGGTAGTAATTTCGCAATGTCTTTGAGCTCATCTTTTTGGTTGGCGAGTTCTATAAGCTTGGCAACCACGTAATCTTCCCTAAGCAGGGGGAGCACGTCGGTTTTGAGAAGATGAATCAGCACCTCCGAGCCGAGATAAACCTGCATATTGCTTCCCTCTAAATTATAATGCATGGGAAGTGCTTCCATTGCAGCCACGAGCTGAGTAACGGCATTGTTGAACACCTCTTCGAACAGAGGGAATGAGATGGACCTGGAACGGCTCATTGTTGCTTGAAGATCTTCCTCTTCAAGGGCGATGACGGCGCTTGGATTCAGATAGAAATTGAAGTCGTTAGCACCTGTTACGACATATGTCGTCATATTTGGAGGTGTCTGTAAGGCTACCGGACGGTTGTCTTCATCTTCTGCAATCGTTGCGATGATGTTACCGTCGTCGCAGAACTCAACTTCTTTGAGCATAATGGAGATTAACTCGGGGACTGGCATGTCGACAGTGTTTCCCTCGATTTCTTCTTTGATAAGGGGCATAGCCATCAGCATAGTCAGGAGTTGCTGCATAGGAACTTGTTTGCCATCGATATTAATGTCAGCTCCACTTTCCCACAGGGCGTAGACGGGCGACGATAATATCTGTCCGCTTGTCTTGTCGATCCGGTATTCGTCAGGAATCCAAATTCCGCACATGCTTGTGTCCTTAAGCTTGACATTGCCGATGGCGAGGTCGAGACCTTGATCCGAAATTGAGCCAGAGTAGTTGTAAGTACAGTATTCAGACACACATGAACCAGAGAATACAGATTTGTCGGATTCCTCGGTAAGTAATATAGGAATTGTGGTTGTGCGGTCGCCCGGTATGACACCGGAGGTAGGTACTGTTTTTGCCAGAGGCTTGGGTATATCAGGAATGCTTCCAAAATCGAAATAACCGGCGAGGAGGAGTTGGGCCCGTGAGCCATTTTTCTTGTCGGGTCTGTATGTGACACTCTTGCCGAGAATAGGCGCGCCACCGACGGAGATGGATAGTCCGTCGGCGGCGGTATATGTCTTTTCAGGGTATCTGGAATTCCCGGAGGGCGAATCGTCGTTGCTACATGCCGCTAAGATGAACGGCAGGAAGACGCATGCGGAGTAAAGTAATTGTTTCATATAGCACTAAGGGTTGTTTTGACTTGTGCGCCTCATAATCGGGCACACTCCAATATCAAAACAACACTCCTGCTATTGTACGGGTTCAAGCTGGACGGTGAAATGACGCATAAGAGGGGCTTCCCAGGTTATGCGGTAACCGTGTTTTACTTCATCGCGACGGTCGTAGATGTTTTTAAGGGCGGCGGCCACGACCTTCATATGGTTGTCGGTGTATGTCCGACGAGGAATAGCAAGACGAAGAAGGTCGAGACCTCCGAAGCGGTTTTCTCTGGTCACCGGATCGCGGTCTGCAAGGATATAGCCAATTTCACAGCCGCGTATACCAGCCTCGAGATATAGTAAGACAGTAAGTGTCTGTGCCGGGAATTCCTCTTTAGGCACATTGGTCAGAATTCTGGTGGCATCTACAAATATGGCATGTCCTCCGGCGGGACGCTGGTAGGGAATACCGTAATCGTCGAGCAGGGATGCGAGGTATTCGACCTGATGAATACGTGTATGGAGATTATCGAATTCCGTGTTTTCGTCCAGACCCACAGCCAGAGCCTCCATATCTCGGCCGTTCATACCTCCGTAAGTCAAGTATCCTTCGCAGGGAATGGAATAACGTTTTGCTCCCTCAAACCAGTCTTCGTGCCATGTGGCGAAGAAACCACCCATATTGACGATGGCATCTTTCTTTGCCGACATTGTCATGCCGTCGGCGAGGGAGAACATTTCGCGAACGATTTCCTTGATGCTTTTGTCGGCATAGCCTTTTTCGCGCATCTTGATGAAGTATGCGTTTTCGGCAAAGCGAGCAGAGTCGAATATCACTCGCTTACCGTAGCGGTCGGCGAGGCGGCGAACCCCCTGCAGGTTTTCCATCGATACCGGTTGGCCGCCGGCAGTATTGTTGGTGATGGTGATGATGATGAAGGGTATATGGTCTGCATTGGTCTCCAGCTCTTTCTCGAGTTTGCCGAGGTCGACGTTACCCTTGAATGGATGTTCGAGCTGGGTGTCTTTGGCTTCGTCGATGGTACAGTCGACAGCGAACGCTCCACGGCTCTCTATATGTCCCTTTGTTGTATCGAAATGCGAGTTGCCTGGCACATGGTCGCCGGCGTGCACGAGAGCACTGAAGACGACGTTCTCGGCCGCGCGTCCCTGATGCGTGGGTAGTACGAGGGGGAAACCGGTGAGTCGGGTGATGGTATCGCGCATTGTAAAGAACGAACGGGCACCGGCGTAGCTTTCGTCGCCCATCATCATGGCCGACCATTGTCGGTCGCTCATAGCGCCGGTGCCTGAGTCGGTTAGAAGGTCTATGTATACTTTGTCGGCCGGAAGCTGGAAAACGTTATAATGCGCTTCTTCAATCCATTTGTGGCGCTCCTCGAGGGTGCTTCGGCGTATTGGTTCAACCATCTTTATACGCCATGATTCGGCAAAAGGTAGTTCCATGGTATGAGTTTTTTAGGTATTAATATAGACTTTTGGTCTTCAAATATATACATTTTATTTGATAGAAGCAAAAAAGATTGCATGTAATAAATTTGCATAGTATGCTCCAAATGCCTAAATTTGCAAGGTGAATACTTGATGCGGCAGTAGCTCAGTTGGTAGAGCATCAGCTTCCCAAGCTGAGGGTCGCGAGTTCGAGCCTCGTTTGCCGCTCATAGGCAAGTAGCTCTCAGCCAATGGAATTAGGGCCGGAGGCTGAGAGTTTTTTATGCCTTCGTGACGTTATCCATGAGAGCTATGAGAGATAAAGATGTTATCATGATACAACGCTATGAATCGCCATATGGGCCTCTATTGTTGGGCTCTTACGGCGACAGACTTTGTGTTTGCGACTGGCTGGTTGAAAAACACCATGATAAAGTCATCAGGAGGCTTGTGAAACATTTCGGGGCGGTTTTTGAGGAGGGCGCTACTGAGATCATTTATAAAGCATCCAAGGAGCTTGACGAGTTCTTTGCTGGGCTACGCAGAGGATTCGATGTGCCTCTTCTTTTAGTCGGAACGGATTTACAGAAGGCGGTATGGAACGAATTGCAGAAAATACCCTATGGAGAGATGATATCTTACGGAGAGATGGCTCGAAGAATCGGTAGGCCCAAGGCAGTACGAGCTATCGCCAATGCCAACGGAGTAAATGCGATATCCATCTTCGTGCCTTGTCATCGAGTCATAGGAAGTGATCAGTCGCTCACCGGTTACGGTGGAGGACTGGAGACCAAACGCAGACTTCTCGAACTGGAAGGAGCAATCAGAGCAACGTTATAAGCATATACCCGAAGCCGCGTTGATTTATAATTGATACTGAAGGATCTTGACTAAGTGCCCGGCGGAGTTTATGAATATAACCGTGGAGTGAGTTGCGGTTGCTGACGTCATCGCGCTGCCAGAGGGCTATCATCAATTCCGAGGCATCAACTGTTTTGCCGATGTTTGCGGCGAGCCGTTCGAGTATTTTCGCTTCGAAGTGTGACAGCTCTGTAGTTTTACCTTCATACGAAAGTGTCTGAGTTGTCACATTGAACATGTAGGCACCAATAGGATATTTTACATCTTCTTGCCTGTTTACCCTGTATCTTCTTAAAAGGAATTTGATTCTCACTATCAGTTCTCGGAGTTCAAAAGGCTTTTTCAGGTAATCGTTGGCTCCGATTTCGAATCCTTCCTCAACATCATCAATCGTGCTTTTGGCTGTGAGAAAGAGTAGCGGGACTGTCTCTGATAACTTCCTTATCTCCTTCGCCATCGAAAAACCATCCATTTTAGGCATCATTACATCTGCAACTACAACATCAGCGCCTTCGGACTTGAATTTATTAAGTCCGGCTACGCCGTCAGCTGCGGTGATGACCTCGTATCCCTGTCCGCGCAGTGTGTCGGCGACAATCAGATTGAGATCCTCTTCATCCTCAACAAATAATATCTTATTACCCATCGTTGCTGATTTTGATAGTGAATACCGAGCCGTCTTTTTCTTTGCTCTTGACATCAATGTTCCATCCCATTTTGTCCAGTATGCTTTTGACATAGTATAACCCTATGCCAAACCCTCTGGCATCCTGTCGGTTGCCGTGAGGTACCCGATAAAACTTGTTAAACAAATACGGTATGGCCTTGGCCGGAATACCAATTCCGTTGTCTGAAACAGAGATTTCTCTCTCATTGGCGGATATGGTTATCTCGACGCTGTCGCCGGAATATTTGATAGCATTGTCAATCAAATTGTTCAGTATGTTTGACAAATGTGTCTTGTCTGCTTCTATCGAAACATCCTCGTCTACAATTACATTTATTGATATCTTCTTATCTTCTCTTATACGCTGAGCACTGGCTATTTCCTCAACAAAAGGCCCCAATAGAATCGTCTCCGGTTTGAGCTTCATCGTTTTTCGTCGTTCCATACTCATAGCAAGGATACTTTCCACCAGTTCGCCGAGCCGTTTAAGCTGTTTATTGGCAATCATCAGATACTTCTTCTTTTTGTCGAGATCGTTGGCTGTATCATAATTTAGCAGAGCATCATTGGCTGAATAAGCGATAGCGATAGGCGTTTTCAGTTCATGTGTCATATTGCTGACAAAATCATCTTTCATTTCTTCTAAAGTCCTCATCTTTGACACTGTAAAAAATAAATACCAGAATGCCAGCGTAAACGATGTCATCAGAAGGAAGACCGTGATAATGACTCCAAGCATCTGCGACAATATATGACGGGTAATTGGTGTCATATATGCACGGTAATACATATCCGATTGAGGATTAAAGCATAACGAAAAGACATCGCACCCTTCCCGGTTCTCAGGAATATGGCTATTACCTCTGATTACATCCTCGCTTGAGTTGATAATCTCTACGGCAACAAAATCCGGAAATATGTGGCGGTCAGCGAGACGCTCCAGCACGATACTATCCATAATAGACAGATTAAAGTCTACATATGGATCCATATTCTCATGCATCTGCTGACTCATCTCGTTGACCATTTGATTAGTATACGACCGATCGCGCCGTAAAGGGGTCTTGTTCACACGTGTTTCGCCTTTACAGCTTTGGGCCGTTGTTACAAAGTTTCCATCCTCATCCTTTACACCTGAAACTTGACCATGACCTTCTATAATAGAGTCTCCGTTTTCAAGATGAGTTTTTTGGGCTGCTAATGCTGCGCGATTTGCTCGGTCTGCACGCTCCCACATATCATCAATATCGGCATCAGCCATGGCCGTCATCACATCTCGCTCAACATTGGCCTTTATTGAATTGTAAAGAGATATGAGATAATAGACATTGCATCCAAAAATGACTGCAATGACAAAAATGAACGTGGTCGATATTGTCTTAAAGCGTTTCATGGCAGTAAAATTACTAATAATCCTACATACAATCGGTTAAGTCAGGTTTGATTTAAGACTAAATAAGGGAGTGTTTAAGACTAAATAAGGTTGACTATGATGTTTAGGAATTTAAGTCAATCTAATTTTGCCATTGAATTAAACAGCAAGGCAATGAGAAAAGCATTACTCTTTTTAATAATTCTTCACAGCGTAACAGCTTATGCAGAGACTGAATCACCCGATACAATCTCCACTCAGCAACTCAGTGAAGTTGTTGTCATGGGGGAGATACCGCAGGTTAGGGGCAAAGACGGGGTCATGCTCGTTGATCTTCCTGCGATAGTTAAAGATAAACCTGTTAACAATATTCTTGAAGCGCTTGGCTATATGCCAGGCATCACGAATAACAATGGAATTATAGGGCTTACCGGAGCCTCGAATGTCACTATTATTCTCAATGGTGAGCTTACCAATATGCCGCTGCAGAATCTTTATCAACTCCTCTACAACACTCCGGTTGACAGACTGAAAAACGTAGAGGTCATGTATTCCGCTCCAGCTAAATATCATGTCAATGGTGCTGTAATCAACGTAGTTCTGAAAACTCCGACTCCTCTCGATGGTTTGCAAGGACAAGTGAGAGCCGGATACAATCAGGCTCACTATGGTTCGTATGGTGGTGTACTTGCAGCCACATATGCTATACAGGACTGGACTTTTGACCTAAACTACGGACTGACACGCAGTAAATCGTGGAGCCGCGAGGAAACATGGTCGAATCATCTTCATGATGGTAAGCGAACTCTCGTTGAGGATGATATGCGCCGCATTGGTCATAACTGGAGCAACTCCATATTTGCTTCCTCTGCATGGAAAACGCTCAGACTCACGTACAACGGTCAGATAATATCCGACTCGAAGAGCCGGGCACTATCATCGGGTACGTTAGGCAACTATACAAATGCCTACAAGATGCTGTCGCCTGTCGGTTATCATAGTATCGCTCTGCGTTATACAGCACCTTTCGGTATGACTGTCGGAGGTGACTATACCTCCTATTCCGAGAATCGTTCCCAATCATTGTTTAAGGATGCCGAATATCTGCTTGGCTCCGAAAACCGTCAGGAGATAAACCGCTGTCATGTGTATATTGACCAACAGCATCAGTTCGGCAAATGGCAACTGAACTATGGTGCGGAGTATCAGCACTCAAAAGACCATAGTTCACAACATTACGCATTATACGACAACCATGATTTCGATGATTATCTCAACGAGGATGTAGCAAGTTACTATGCCGGTACTCAGGGGTCGTTTGATTTGGGTTTGTCGTTCAATGTCTCGGCAAAGGGTGAGTATTATCACAATAAGTATCAGCACAACTGGAAATTTATTCCTCAACTCGGAGCGACATACTACAAGACACCGAAAAGCTTATTCCAGCTTAATCTCAGCACACAGCGTATATATCCCTCATATTGGGAACTTCATGGTGGCACGAGCCATATCAATGATTATTCGACAGTAATCGGAAATCCTGAGCTACAGCCTTATATTCAGTACGATGCACAATTCAATTATATTCTTAAGCAGAAATATGTGGCGACCCTATATTTTCAGTATGGTGATAAAGCAACGGTACAGCTTCCCTATCAGTCGCCGGATGCTCTCAATCTCATCTATCAGACCATAAATATGAACTACAAGCGTGTGGTTGGTCTTAACCTCTATGCGCCTTTCGGTATCAGTTACATCTGGAATGCATCAGCTACAGCCAACATATTCAATCAACGAGAAAGGGCCGATAATTTCCATGACATCAGTTTCGACAACAGCAAATGGATTTTCTATGGCTCGCTTAACAACGCCTTCAAGTTCACTCAGAACAGTCCAGTCTCCATTTCTTTGGATTTCAGTTATATCTCGCCATCATTGCAAGGCATTGCCGATCTTTCGGATATATGGAAAGTGGATGCTGGAATCAAGTGGCAGTTCGGAAAGAAACGCTGCTGTGAGCTGGATCTGAAAGCCGATGATATATTCAACAAATGGTCGCCGACTATGACCATCAACCATGCAGGTCAGGACTATAGGATGAAAGTCCGTGATATGTCCCGTAATCTCAAACTAACATTTATCTGGCGGTTCAACGGTTTCAAGCCTAAAGACACAAGCATTGACATCTCGCGTTTCGGAACAGGCAAATAAGCTTAGTCGATGCAGCCTATAGATTCGTAATACTCGGCGAGTTCCATGAATGTTTCGAATGGCAGTTCGTTGCGGATAAGGGAACGGAATTCATCGAGTTCTCCGTTTAAAGCTGCATTGGCCAGTTCGAAACGTGCGGTATGAAAGAGGGGAAAGTCATCAGCTGACTCTTTATGTCGTACGTCATTGCTGGGCAATGGCAGCAAAAGCTAAAGTCGTTCTTTGGCTGTAATATCGGAATGAATGGGTCATGATAGCGAAGAACCCTCACAAATATATCTCGCCAGCCGCGGCACATCTGTTGTCGACAAGGCAAATAGCCTGATTATGTCATTGCTATAAGGGAAAAACAAGCTATGAGACCTAAATGACACCGAGACAATCCATTATCGACAAAAGGTGTTTTGTGAATTTACAAATCTCTTAGTTAGAGATACATAACGCACTGCAAAGTTACGAATATTTCCTGAATTAGCGAGTATACCCATGTGTGTTTTTGTAAACGGCACCAGAAGAAAGTACCTTATTTTTAGATTCTGTTTTAAAAATATCTAAAACTATCATTTCCAACTGCCTTCATATCAACTCTTTGCGATTCGTACAAATCTCTAACTAAGAGAATGTGACCAAAAGGTATGAATTGCAACGCGCAAAGGACACCTTCTGATTCGGTTTTAGCGGCAGTGCCTGTGGGCGTTGACGATGCCGTAGGCGTGCCGGAAGCGAAATGGTTCGTAGCAATCGTCAACTCCCGCCACGAGAAAGCTGTGGGGGAAAAGCTCACGAAAATCGGTCTTGAGGCATACGTTGCAACGCAGGAAGAGATGCATATATGGAAGAACGGCCGTCGCAAGATGATTGACCGTGTAGTAATCCCTTCGATGGTTTTTGTACGTTGCACTGAACCTCAGCGTAGGCAGATTATCACCCTTCCGTACATATGCCGGTTCCTTGTGAACCGCACGGCTGAGAGCGGAGGTCTCAACAAGCCGGTCGCAGTTATAAGCGATGCCGAGATACATAATCTGAAGTTTATGCTTGGACAGTCCGACAGCCCTGTTGAGTTCGTGCCCACGGAGTTTCGCGTTAAAGACAACGTACGGGTTATCCGTGGAAATTTTCGCGGCCTGACGGGCGAGATCAGGGAGAACTCCGACGGTTCGCACATTCTTGTTGTCGGCTTTCCCCTCCTTGGTGGAGCAAAGGTCTTCATCCAGCCTCAGGATGTCGAAAAAATTTGAGTAGCATCACCATGCAGCTTACTCGCGATACCGATACACGGCGACAAACTCTAATGGAAACAACAGAGGAGTTGGTCGACCATGTTCAGTATATTTTGGCAAAAGCCCAGCTCTCGGGCAATATGGTGTTTGACGGCCACGCGCCTTCTTTCGAAGAAAGGCGGAATGCTGAAGAATGCCGCATTCTTTGTGGCAAGGTTGAACGACGGCTGCAATCCTGTAAGGTGAATGAAATACCGGCCCTGCTTGGGTGCTACGACTTTCTCTATATGGTAGGCAATCGCCTCATGCCTGCCGGTGACATTTCCGACCGTTGCAAGCGGCGCGTGGTAGATGCATGGAAGCATGGAGACAATACAATAGAAGAAAGCGACGTTTTCGGATTAATTGCCTTCGATGGTGCATATCCGACAGGCAACATAGACCGAGAATTCACAACCCTTTACCGCTCAATCAAAGAGCGATGGCTCGACACCCTCTCCAAGTTTGACCGTTTCCCGGACGTCACTATCAAAGAGAACTATGAGCGACTCGCCTTGATCATGCGCGAGAACCTTGATAGCCGCTTTGGCACCGATTCAGCCAAAATGAAGAGCAAGTGGTACAAAGCCAATAAAATCGCTGACCTCTCAACCCTCTCCATAAACATCCTCAGCACATACCGTCGCTTCATTTCAGCATTGTATCCGGAAGTCCTGACCCATAGCGAACAACTCTCCCTTGATACCCTTATCCTCAAAGAGCTTTCCTCTCGCTCCGATCTCAACGCTTACGCACGCGAGGCCTGCCGATTCTCCCTCGCCTTTAACAACCAACTAACCGATTGCTAACAAGTATATATACCGATGTCCAATTTTTGAGGAATGGACAGAGATAATTATGTTTTAATGGATAAGAAATATAACATAGCTGTTGCCGGGACAGGGTATGTCGGTCTCAGCATTGCAACATTATTAGCCCAGCATAACCATGTGACGGCCGTTGACGTAATACCTGAAAAGGTCGAGCTCATCAACCGACGCAAATCGCCGATCCAGGATGAGTATATTGAAAAGTATCTTGCTGAGAAGGAACTTGACTTGACGGCGACCCTTGACGGTGCCTCGGCTTACCGTGATGCCGATTTCGTTGTTATTGCAGCCCCGACCAATTATGACCCGGTAAAGAATTTCTTCGACACTCACTGTATCGAGGATGTCATTGACCTGGTGCTCAGCGTCAATCCTGATGCTGTGATGGTCATCAAGTCGACTATTCCCGTAGGATATTGCAGAAGTCTGTATGTCAAATATGCTGCCCGAGGAGTCAAAGAGTTCAATCTTCTTTTCTTCCCCGAGTTCCTGCGTGAGAGCAAGGCACTATATGACAACTTGTATCCCTCGCGCATCATCGCCGGTATGCCCAAAATCATTGACCGTCCGGAATTTGCAGAAGAAAACGCCGCAATTTTGGCGGTGACCGATATCGAACGTCTCGACAAGGCTGCTCATACATTCGCCGGGCTGCTCCATCAGGGAGCCATCAAGGAAGATATCCCGACATTATATATGGGCATGAAGGAAGCCGAGGCTGTAAAGCTCTTCGCCAATACTTACCTTGCACTTCGCGTCAGCTATTTCAACGAGCTCGATACCTATGCCGAAGTCAAAGGACTTGACTCCCGTGCCATTATCGAAGGCATCGGTCTCGACCCACGTATCGGCAGTCACTACAACAACCCGTCGTTCGGCTACGGCGGCTACTGTCTTCCCAAGGACACAAAGCAGCTTCTTGCCAACTATGCCGATGTGCCCCAGAACATGATGAGCGCAATCGTCGAAAGCAACCGCACCCGCAAAGACTTCATCGCGGACCAGATTCTGACTATGGCCGGTTACTATACAGCTAACAGTCAGTATAATGCCGGGAATGAGGCACCTTGCGTTGTTGGCGTATATCGCCTTACCATGAAGTCAAACAGCGATAACTTCCGCCAATCCTCAATCCAGGGCGTGATGAAACGCATCAAAGCGAAGGGAGCACAGGTAATCATCTATGAGCCTACACTCGAAGACGGCACGACCTTCTTCGGCAGCCTCGTAGTCAACGACCTTGCTAAATTCAAGGAGATGTCGCACGCAATAATCGCCAACCGCTACGACTCCTGTCTCGATGACGTAGAGAATAAAGTTTATACTCGAGATATCTTCCGACGCGATTAAATAGTATTATTTCTAAATGAAAATATTAGTAACTGGATCTGCCGGTTTCATCGGAGCTAATCTCGTGATGGAACTCCTACGGCGCGAGGCGGCCGTTGAGATTCTCGGTATCGACAGCCTAAACGACTATTACGATCCCGCCATCAAGGATTTCCGTCTCGCCGAGATAGAGAAGATCGCCACCGGACATCCTGACAGCAAGTGGACATTCGTCAAAGGGAACATCGCCGACAAGGCTTTGATCGACCGGCTTTTTGCGGAATTCAAGCCTGATATAGTCGTCAATCTCGCGGCTCAGGCTGGAGTGCGCTACTCGATCACAAATCCCGATGCCTATATTGATTCGAACATTATCGGGTTCTATAATATCCTCGAGGCATGCCGTCATTCATATGACAATGGACAGGAAGGAGTGAAGCATCTGGTATATGCCTCAAGCTCTTCAGTCTATGGTTCAAACAAGAAAGTGCCATACTCTACCGACGACAAGGTCGACAACCCCGTATCGCTCTACGCGGCAACCAAAAAGAGCAACGAGCTGATGGCTCATGCTTATTCGAAGCTCTACAACATACCGTCGACAGGACTGCGCTTCTTCACAGTCTACGGTCCGGCCGGACGCCCCGACATGGCATACTTCGGCTTCACCGACAAGCTGCTCCGCGGCGAGACAATCAAGATCTTCAACTACGGCAACTGCAAGCGCGATTTCACTTATATCGACGACATCGTCGAAGGCGTTATCCGCGTGATGAAGAAAGCCCCCGAGCGCCGGAACGGCGAAGACGGCCTCCCGGTTCCGCCCTATGCCGTCTATAACATCGGCAACAGCAATCCCGAGAACCTCCTCGACTTCGTACAGACACTGCAGGAAGAACTTGTCGCAGCCGGTGTCCTTCCTGCCGACTATGACTTCGAGGCGCACAAGGAACTCGTGGCCATGCAGCCGGGCGACGTACCCGTGACCTACGCCGACACCTCGGCCCTCGAGCGCGACTTCGGCTTCCGACCCTCGACACCCCTCCGCGAAGGCCTCCGACACTTCGCCAAATGGTACAAAATATTTTATTAAATCATGGATCTTTATAAGACTGATAAAATTCGTTGCGGAGCTTTACCGGCTTATCAGTATTGGCTACGTAAATTGCAGTCATCACCAAACCAAAAACGATGGGCTTCTGTCAATGCTTTGTACAGATTATTCTACAAGATCACCAGTCTATTATATTGCAGTGATATATCATATCGGGCTGAAATTGGACCTGGGTTATACATTGGTCATCCTTATGGTATAACAATTAATCCACATGCAAAGATTGGTAAGAATTGTAATATCCACAAGGGAGCCACCATTGGGCAAGAAAATAGAGGTAGGAGAAAAGGAGCTCCAATAATAGGAGATTCTGTTTGGATTGGAATAAATTCAACGATAGTTGGCAAAGTTGCTATCGGGAATGATGTTCTTATAGCTCCAAATACGTATGTCAACTGCGATATACCATCCCATTCGATTGTTTTCGGAAATCCATGCACTATCAAAGAGGTAGAAAATGCTACATATAATTACATAAACCATCCTTATTCAACTATCCCTACTACTTCTAACGAAAGTTAGCCGACGGCTGCTACATACTCTATGTTTTAGGCATTACTAAAGATTCCTATACTCAAAAAAATATTGAATTAAATATAATAATTCTCTTTGCCACATAGTTATGCGTCCAATTAAAGAACTTATTAAAAATCCCAAAGCGATAGCTTTGGGGATGATGAAACATACAGCCGCACTTTGGCCGGATAAATTATATCTAAAAATTGTATATCCTCTTCATATTGGAAGAGTGCTAAATCTAAAAAATCCTCGTACTTTCACTGAAAAAATAAATTGGCTTAAGGTTAATTTGAAGAATGAGAGCTATTCTAATTTAGTTGACAAATACGAAGTTAAGAAATATGTGGCGGATCGATTGGACGGTGAAGAATATATAATTAAAACCTATGGAGTTTGGAATAGCTTCGAAGAAATTGATTTTGACAAACTACCAAATCAATTCGTTCTGAAAACAACTAATGGTGGTGGAAACTCCTCAGTCGTCATATGTAAAGATAAGAATAAATTGAATATCGAAGAATGTCAGAGAAAATTAATATTAAGATCTGGCAAAATATTCCGTTGGTCAAGAGAGTACCCTTATTACAAAGTCAAGCCAAGAATCATAGCCGAAGAATATATTTCGGCTGAAAATGATGAACTGAGTGACTATAAAATTTTCTGTTTCAATGGCGAACCAAAATTCCTTTTTGTTGGGACAGAGCGTCAGAAAAAAGGTTCAGAGGTTAAGTTTGACTTTTTTGATACCGAATTCAATCATCTTCCTATTAGAAACGGCCATGAAAATTCATCACATCTAATAGCTAAGCCTTCGAATTACGATAAAATGCTTGAGATAGCTAAGAAGTTATCTACCGGTTTCCCACATGTAAGGATTGATCTTTACAATAATAAAGGAAAGATCTACTTCGGAGAGATGACCTTCTTTCACTTTGCGGGCTTTGTTCCATTTGAGCCGGACGAATGGGACTACAGGTTCGGCGAATTCCTCAAATTATAAAGATTAATTTTAGATCGCCTTCTAAAATGATTTCAAGTATAACAAAAGGTCCAAGGCAGTCAAATATTGAATTACTTAGAATATTTGCAATGTTTTTGGTCCTTATTGTCCATGCCGACTTCTGGTCCTTAGGAGCCCCTAGTTTGGAGGAATACAGGGTTGATCCTATTGCTTCTATAACCCGCTCGATGATTCAATGTTGCGCAATTATTTGCGTAAATATCTTTATTTGCATTTCTGGCTGGTTTTGCATAAGACCATCTTTCAAAGGATTGATGACACTTCTTTTCCAAAGTATATTTCTTGTTAGCCTTACATTTATATATGCCATATACTCTGGATATGTTTCCTTCTCATTTTATGGAATCCGTCAATGCCTGCTGCTTGATTCTTCACTCTGGTTTGTTAAAGCGTATATTGGTCTATATCTTTTGACACCGGTTCTCAATTCATTTGTTGAAAGTGCTAACAAAATAACTTTTTTGAGTGTGCTTATTCCATTCTTTATATTCCAAACGATATGGGGTTCATTGGGAGCTGCGTCTTATATAATGAATGGATACTCTGTGTTCTCATTCGTGGGTCTATATCTATTATCTAATTTTATTCATAAATATGGCCTAGATTATAAACGCTCATTAATAAGGTGGGGGGGGATTTCGTTGATAATCAATGCAATATTTTATATGCTTCCTCGCATATTCGGATATGAACCTCCAGAATTTTTTTTGACATATATAAGCCCATTGGTCATTCTGCCTTCTATAGGTATCTTAATAGTCTTTAAAGACATAGCTATTAAGCCAAACAAATATATTAATTTAATATCAAAAAGTGTTTTTGCTGTATACATAATCCATCAAAGCCCTTTTATTGCGAAAACAATTTTTAAGCCGGATATACAGGAAATATATCAAACGACAAATGGCATAATGTGTCTATTGTATATCCTCGCTTATATATTATTCTTTTTTGTCATTAGTATTTTGATAGACCAAATCCGCATTTTTATTTGGAAAAACATCTGTAAGTGTTTTGAAAGTTAATATGCTATACACATCTGTCTTTCATAATTATTCTCTTAAAAACTTTCTTTAATTAATGAAGATTACTGTTGGGATTAATTATAGATAGAACGCATCGCATTTAGAGAAACATGTCCGAAAGTAGAACTGTAAATACCTTCCGCAATAGTTCTATAGCACTTGTCTACTATGGAGTTTCATTAGTTTTGAACTTCGTTTCAAGGAAAGTATTTCTTGACAAACTCGGAACAGAGATTCTTGGTCTAAACACAACGGCCAATAATCTACTGTCATTTTTAAATCTTGCCGAGTTAGGAATAGGGTTTGCGATATCCTTTGCTTTATATGCACCAATAGCCAGGGGAGATCAAAACGCCATAAATGAAATTGTATCGTTACAGGGAGCTCTCTATAAAAGAATAGCCCTATTTATTATCACGGGTGCCGTCATATTATCACTGTTCTTCCCTTTCATCTTTGCGAAAATGGATCTGCCACTTTGGTATGCCTATGCTTCGTTCGGTGTTCTTATGTATTCTGCCTTATTATCTTATTTCATAAATTACCGCCAAATCGTTCTCACTGCGAGCCAGCAGGATTATAAAATCACCCTCTCTTATAAGGCTTGTCTTCTTATAAAAATATTGGTTCAAATATTTGTCCTCAGCTATTTTCCACATCCATATATATGGTGGCTTGTTACGGAAGTCATATTCACATCGATTGCTTCAATATGGTTGAATCTAATAATAAGAAAGAACCATCCATATCTTGAAAACAGCAAAAAATGTTTTAAAGAATTACGGCTCAAATATCCCGTCATTGTAAAGAAAGTCAAACAATTGTTCTTCCATAAGATAGCGGCCTTTGCAGTTACCCAGACCAGTTCTTTAATCATATATGGTTTTCTTTCTTTGACAGTTGTCGCGCTTTACGGGAACTATTTGATGCTGACTTCTGGAGCCATACTATTACTTACTTCTGTCTTCAATGGAGTAGGGGCCAGTGTGGGAAATCTTATTGCTCTCGGAGAAAAAAAACGCATTTTGGCTGTGTTCGAAGAGCTTTTTTGTGTGCGTTTTTTCCTCTCGGCTCTTTTTAGTATTTGCATTTATTGTTTTGCTTCCGACTTCATCATTCTATGGATTGGAAAGGAATATGTCCTGTCACAAAATACCGTACTTTTGATTTCAGTAAGCATGTATCTTACTGTCAGTCGAGGTGTAGTAGACACATTTCTAAACGGTTATGGCCTGTTCAAAGATATATGGGCTCCTGTAGCCGAGGCCGTTATTAACATAGGCGCATCTATAATTGGTGGTGCAATTTGGGGGCTCAACGGAATTATAGGAGGTGCAATTTTAAGCTTGATAGTGATAATTTTTCTTTGGAAACCCTATTTTTTATTTTCTCAAGGCATCAAGTATCCGATAGGATTCTACATTTCCTTGTATTCTCGCTGCCTCATCGTCGGGGCTATTATGACTATTATGGCTCTTGTCATCCGACATTTTACACCCATTGATCCATCATCATCAGTAACAAATTTCATTACAGTCTGTATCTTGACTGCAATCTGTACCGGAGGCCTTGGTTTTGTTCTGGAGTATGTATTATGCCGAGGGATGAGACAATTTTCTAAACGTATATTTATGTTCTTGCATTAAAATATGGCCCTAATTTCTGTCATCATACCTGTATACGGGACTGAACGTTTTATAGCCCGCTGTATAGACAGTGTGCTCTCTCAAACATTTACTGACTATGAAATTGTCGTTGTCAATGATTGCACGAAAGACAATGCAATGGATATTGTATCAAGATATTCGGAGAAATATAAAAACATTAAAGTCGTAGAGCATGAATGCAATAAAGGGCTTATGTTTGCCCGAAAGTCAGGCTATAGAGTCGCATCAGGAAGATATATAGTTTTCCTTGACAGCGACGATACTCTACCACAGCATGCATTAGATAAACTTTATTCCGAAATAAGCGGTTCGGGCAATAAAATAGTGTCCGGTGGTTTTCAATATGTCTATGACGATGGACGGATAGAAGACAGACATCCGGTCAAGACAGGATCTTTCAACACTAAAGAAGCATTGGAACTCTGTCTGCAAGGTAAGATGAATCACAATCTCGCGTTCGCTATCTTTGAACGCGAATTGTTCGATAAAGAATATATCACCATTCCAAACCAGACAAACGGAGAAGATCTCATCCTTTTTTACCAGCTTGTCAAAGAAGCAGGATCCATAAAAGTGCTCCCGGATTTAGTCTACAACTACTATCAAAATTTTGCCTCGTCATCAAATTCAGCACCGACAATATCAAAACTCCTTCAATGGGCAAAGGCTCAAAACTTTAAATATGATTTTTGCACCAATATCGGTGTAGATAAAAAAATCCTAATGAGAAATATTGTTAGTATAGTTGCTCGATGGCCTGAGGTGAAAAATGGGAAGGAAGTATATAAAGAACTCCATAAGGATATCCGCTCTAAAATCAATCCAATCTCATTTTTACGCTATCTTCCAGTAGCTAAAGCACTATACCTTACTCTCTTGTCACACATGCCATCATTGGCAGTAAAGCTTTTGCGTCACTAAAGGAAATTGAACTGTGAAATGACAACACTAGTGAGAACTAAACTTAAAGACGAAACATCTTGGATGTGGTATATCCTAATGGGTTTATACTTCTTTTACTATACGTATACGTCATTATTTCCGTCGCTTGCTTTTGTTGGTCAGCTTCTAATTTTTCTGATTCTATTTATATGCCTTATAAATCTTTGGCGTGCATTGATGTTTCCGTATGCCTTACCTAATTGTATGAGGTTGATAATCGTAATGCTCGTCATTCTAACCCTGTCCTATTTTATATCTCCGAAGTTCGTTTATACTCGTTTTTTACCATCAATATCGACTCTCAATCAGTTTAAGGACATGGTAGCATTCTTCATCCCAATATTTACAGGTTTCTGTATTGGAATTCATAAACGATTGTTGCCAAAACAATGGGCTATAATCTCATTGATAATCTTTGTCTTAGCTGTCAATTCCTATTTCGAGACAAAAGTAATGTTTTTACGAGAATTTAACCGAGAAGAGGCGACAAACAACGCTGGATACATATTTTTATACATTTTACCATTTTTACCGTTAGTTTTGAATAAATACAAGTTATTGGTGCTTGCATTGCTCGGGGCTATATTTGTATTCATAATGTTATGTGCAAAACGCGGCGCTATTATATGCATGGCGTGTATGATCCTATATCTTCTCTGGTGGTATCTTACCCGCCGACGCATTTCTTTCGGCACTATAGTATCTATACTGGTTCTTGTAACTGCGTTGGTAATCGGCTTAAACTATTTCTTCTCTGAAAGCGATTACTTACAGCGACGTCTGGAGCAGACCCTTGAAGGAAACAGCAGCCACCGGGATGTATTATATTCCGTGCTTTGGGATGCGTGGCTTAAGGCAGACTTCTTAAAGCAACTGTTTGGTCGTGGAATCGCACAGACGGTCAATGTTGCCGGAAACTATGCACACAACGATTGGCTCGAACTCCTCACCGATGTCGGCTTTTTGGGCGCATTTGTATATTTGATGATAATCGTGAGCTTGTTCATGTTCCGAAAGAAACTGCCTAAAAGCTCACCCGAGCAGGCAGCGTTCACTGTAGTTATAATCTTCTGGTTCCTCAAAACCATCTTCTCTATGGGCATGGGCATCATGGGCGGCATCAGCATGATGCTCCTCGGCACCCTTATGGGCAACGCGATGGGAGCCAATCTATTCGCTTTAGGTGTTTATCCAAGGTGTACAGATAAAACATTTGTTGAAAAATTGAATTATGATGATTCAAAATATCCGCTATAAATTTACTCAAAAATCATTATACATTCAATTTTATCCGTGTATTTATCAGCCTTATCTTTTTTACTTATAAATTAATAATTAATTCATGGAGAATAGACCAATTATTGCATTGCTCACAAATAATGATGATGACATTTATTGTTTTAGAAAAGAATTAATCGAAGCAATAATCTCATCAGGTTATGAAGTATTGATTTCTTGCCCTGATGGACCAAAGTTTGAATTGATGAGAAATATCCCATTTATTCATGATAAACTTTTCATTGATAGGCGAGGAACTAATCCATTAGCAGACTTTAAACTCCTTCTTCATTATAAAAAATTGTTCATGCAATATAGGCCTATAGTGGTATTGACATATACTGCAAAACCGAACGTATACGGAAGTATTGCCGCTAATAGTTTAGGAATTCCAGTCATTAATAATGTAACCGGATTCGGCTCGGTGTTGAATATGAGCGGTCTTAAAAGGCGTGTGATAACCGCCCTTTTCAAGTACGCATATAGGCGGTCGGCATGTATCATGTTTCAAAATGCCACAAATATGCAGCTTGCAAAAGATCAAGGCATGGTTAGTGGCGAATGCCGGCTAATCCCGGGTTCCGGAGTTGATACAGATAGATATCCGCTTCAGGAATACCCAGAAGGAGGGAATGGAATTACAGGCCCGACGGTTGTATTCAACTATATTGGCCGTATTCTTCATGATAAAGGAGTCGATGATTATATTGAGATAGCCAAAAGAATTAGGAATAAATATCCTGCCACTGAATTCAATATGTTGGGCTTCATAGAACCTACGGAAGAATCTCACTATGGCCCATTGCTTAAGAAATTGGATGCTCAGGGTATTATAAAATATCGTGGTTCCCAAAACGATGTCAAACCATTTATCACTCGCTCACATGCTATTATTCATCCATCCACTTATGGTGAAGGAATGAGTAACGTACTACTTGAGAATGCTTCTTCAGGAAGGTTTCTTATCACTACCGATAATCCTGGTTGTAAAGAAACCGTTGAAGATAATGTGACAGGATATATCTATGGTGGAGGAGATGTTAATGCTCTTGAAATTAAAATCGTTAACTTTTTAGCTCTAAAAAATGAAGTTCGAAAAGAAATGGGTATAAAAGGAAGAGAGCGAGTAAAGCGTGATTTCTCCCGACAAATAGTGATTAATTCATATTTAGAAGTAATTAAAACAATAATCAAATGACATATTCCGAGATATATGATATTTGTATGCCAGAAAAGAAACGTAAAGAAGAGCGCTATAACATTTGGGTTACTCTGGCAGTAAGACCACTCTCTATCTTATTTACAAAGCCATTTATTGGCACAAAAATTCTCCCTACAACCATAACGAAATGGTCTGTGGTCTCAATACTAATAGGGTTCATCTTTATTGTAACAGCTTATAGTCTTAGCTCTCTTCTCATCGGTTGGGGATTCTTCTTCATTTGGGCTGTGTTGGATGGCGTAGACGGCAACTATGCCAGATGTTCAAACCAATGTTCACAATTAGGAGATCTTTGGGATACTATGGGTGGATATTGGGCCATGGTGTTGATATATATGAGCGCAGGAATAGCATCCTATTATCAACCCGAACTCATTCAGATGGGTTATAATGTGCCTATATTGATTTTGGGGTGTGCGACAGCTACTATATCAATTTTCCCGCGCCTAATCATGCATAAGCGCAAATCATCCAACATACAAGACAAGGCCGTAAATGCGATCTCAGACAAACAAAGTTTTAGTCTCTTCAAGATTGCTGCGATGAATCTTGTTTCCCCTTCAGGATTTATGCAAATCATTTTTCTTTGTGCTCTTATATTCAACATGCTAAATTTATTTGTGCTGATTTATTTTGTGGTTAACACGGGTATAATGCTGCTCAGCCTCCGACAGTTACTTCGTTAAAAATGAAGAAAGTAATCACATACGGCACTTACGATCTTCTTCACCAGGGGCATATCAATCTTCTCCGAAGAGCCAAGGCACTTGGTGACTATCTGATTGTTGGTGTTACAGCCGATAGTTTTGATAGAGACCGTGGTAAGCTAAATGTTCGCAACAATGTGCTTGAACGAGTTGATGCCGTAAAAGCAACGGGTTTAGCAGATGAGGTCATTATCGAAGAATATGTAGGACAGAAAATTGATGATATTCAAAGATATAATATTGATATATTTGCCATCGGAGGCGACTGGATCGGTAAGTTTGAATATCTAAAAGAGTATTGTGAGGTAGTTTATCTTCCAAGAACCGAAGGTATTAGCTCTACACAACTTAGAGCCGAGTCAACCGAAACCGTCAGAATTGGAATAATAGGATGCGGTCGTGTCGCTAAACGTTTTCCTACTGAAGCTTCTGTCGTAAATGGAATTGAAATTGCAGGTGTTTATGACATCGACTTAAATACCGCAATTAATTTTTCTGAAGTGAACAATATCCGTCCTTATACTAGTTTGGATGAGCTTTTAAAGAATGTAGATGCGGTCTATATTGCAACTCCACATCTTAGTCATGGTGAGATTATAAGAAACGCTATTGCATGTGGAGTCCATGTACTTTGTGAGACGCCAATGGTTCTTAACGGAAATGAAGCCAAGGGACTATTTGAATTAGCCGAGAAGGATGGTGTAGTCTTAATGGAGGCCAATAAAACAGCCCATTGCCCAGCATTCAATCACCTAATGGTAATGATCAAAAGTGGCGTAATTGGGGACGTTGTAGATATTGAAGCTTCATTGTCGAAACTTTGGGACGACAATATGTCTCTGCGCGAATTTGACCCATCGCAGGCTGGAGGATCAATGTACGAATTAGGCAGTTATCCTTTATTGCCAATCGTCAGACTTCTTGGTTGTCATCCGGATAATTTAAATTTGTACTCACGCATGAATGATGGTGTCGATATGTACACCAAAGGTGTTTTTCGCTATCCACATGCTACATCCTCTTTTAAGGTTGCCCTTGGAGTAAAAACGGAAGGCAATTTAGTTATTTCCGGAACCAAAGGATATGCTTATGTTCCAGCTCCATGGTGGAAAACCGATTATTTTGAGCTTCGCTATGAAGATCAGAATCAAAACAAGAAGTTTTTCTATAAATGGGATGGAGCAGGTCTGAGATACGAAATCCAGGAATTTATATCCTGTATCATCAACAAACGCTTTTCAACCTCCCGTCTTCGTCGTCGTGAATCAATATTCATGGCGCAAGTTATGGAGGATTTTATGAAACAAAAGAACTTATATCATATATGAAAAAAGCCCTTATAGTTGGAGGCGCGAATGGAATTGGCTTGTCTATCGCCACAAATCTTGCAGCAAAAGAAGATGTCGACAAGGTCTTTATTATAGATAAAGCTGAAATCGCAGAGGAATACAGACATCCCAAGTTCGTATATTCGGCTTTTGATCTAATTTCACCCGATTACTCTATTTTTGACAAATTTAATGATATCAATATATTAATGATTACGGCAGGTTTCGGTAAACTAGATCTTTTCGAAAATGTCCCAGAATCAATGATTATATCTAGCTTCGACGTAAATGCCGTTGCCCCTATTCGAATCATTAAACACTTTTATCATCGACTACAAAGTAGTGAAGCATTCTACTGCGGAATAATGGTGAGCATTGCTGGATTCATGTCTTCACCATTTTTCAGTGTTTATGCTGCAACCAAAGCTGCTCTTAAAATTTTTATAGAAAGTGTCAATGTTGAACTAGAGAAGCATGGCACACAAAACCGCATTCTAAACGTTTCCCCTGGATCTATAAAAGGAACTTCTTTCAATAAGGGCAAGACAGACTTAAGTCAAACCGAAGAGCTGGCCTCAGAGATTGTCTCGAATTTACTAAATCATAATGACCTTTACATTCCCCAATATAATGAAATATTCAAGAATGTCATAATGCGTTACCATGCAGACTTTAGAGAAGAAGGAAGACATTCATACGATTATAAAATGAAGTCCGGGAGAATAAAATAATAAATGATTATATCCAAACTTGTAAAATAAAGGATAATGTAAAACAATAATTGCATAAGAGATCATGAAGATTCTTTTATTTATCGATACTATAGGTTTAAACGGAGGAGCGGAAAGACAATTCGCAGGTTTAAGTGTTTTCCTTTCTAAACGTGGATATAACGTTCATGTTATGGCTTATTATCCAGAAGAAGGATTTAAATCATATTTGGAAAGTAATGGGGTTGAAGTTACATTAGTAAATTTGGGTAGCTCTCAATTTTCTAAACTTGTTCATGCAAAAAGGTTATTTGACAATATAAAGCCTGATTTAATAATCAGTTACAAAAATGGTCCTAATTTAATTTGCACAATTTTAAAAGCCATGGGCGCCAAATGGAAACTCATAGTAAGTGATCGGAATACAGTACAAACAATTAGTTCCAAAGAAAAACTTCAATATTTTCTATATCGCTATGCTGATAAGATTGTGCCAAACTCATATTCGCAAAGAAAATTTATTGAAGACAATTTCCACCGATTAATCTCAAAAATCAAGGTTATAACAAATTTTACGGATACAGAAAAATTTAGACCTTGTCAATCTTACGATTATTCAGAGCCTTCTATTAAACGTATTATTATTGTTGGAAGAATAACAGAACAGAAGAATGTGCTTTTATTTATGGATGCTGTAGCCGTGCTCAAAAAGGAGTACAAGGGTAAATTCAGTATTGATTGGTTTGGAGGGATGAAAGATAAATACTATTTAGAGAAATGTAAAGCGCGAATTACGAAATTGAACATTGCTGATGTATTTAGATTCTGCGAGCCAGTTAAAGATATAGACAAAATATATCCCCAATATCATTTTTTCTGCCTTCCTTCAATTTATGAGGGTTTCCCGAATGTAGTTTGTGAGGCAATGGCCTCCGGACTACCGGTCGCGGTGTCAAATATTTGTGATAACCCAAATATAGTTTCTGAGGGAGAAGATGGTGTTTTTTTTAATCCAAATGACTTGCGTGATATTGCCTCAGCCTTGAAAAAGCTGCTTAATCTATCTTTAAAAGAACTAACTGAAATGGGGATTAAAGCGCGTCAAAAAATTATATTGCGAAACTCAAAGGAAACCTTTACAAATAACTATATTGATATAATCGAATCAATGAAAAAGTAATTATATGAAAAAAGAATGTATTGTAACTATCACAGATGGTATTTCTCCAACGAGTATGCCATTTAATGAGTTTGTTACCTATAGACTTAATAATTATCCAGATGAGAAGCAAATCCTCATACAGCTATTTGAATCGGGTATAGATAAAAGGATATCCATTCCAGAATCTGTCGAATTTTATAGTATTGGTAAAAATATTATCGCTCTTAGAGAGTTAATCAAAGGCATAGAGAAACATTATAGAGTCAAGGCTTATCACATTCATGAAGGTAAATCAGTGATTCTATTTTCATTGGCAACTTTATTCGCAAAAAAAAATAAGGTAGTCTATACGCTCCATAGCACTTATAGAAATTATCCTTTTCATAACAAGCTATTCGCTTTTACAGCGTCTCTTCTCTCGAAGAAAATTGTTTGCGTAAGCAAGACATCTTTAAAATATTATCCTTCGTTACTCAAATTTGTCATCGGGAAAAGAATATTGGCTATTCAAAATGGAGTGGACTTATCTAGGATAAACAAAATTACCCAGCCTCAAATCCCAGAAAATAAACAATTTACACTTGTATATGTCGCACGGCTTGTTGAACTAAAGCGTCATAACATGTTACTTGATATCGTAAGTAATATACCTGATATTAGACTGTTCTTAATTGGCCAGGGTCCTCTTGAAAATGAGTTAAAAAAGAGATGTCAGTCTTTAGGAATCGAAAACCGAGTGTTTTTCACTGGCTTACTTTCAAGAGAAGATGTATATAATTATTTAAAAAACAGCGACGTGTATATTTCTACATCCTCATATGAGGGATTGCCCATTGGAGTGCTTGAGGCAATGGGTTGTGGGAAAATATGTATTGTTTCCGCAATAGAACAACATCTCGAAATAGCGGTCGATTGTCCTTCTCTAATAACAGTTGATGATGATTTAAATCATTGGGTTACTGAGATCAATAGACTAAAATGTCTATCTTATAATGAACGCCTACAAATAGGAACGCTAAATAAAGATAGTGTAGTTAAGTCATTCACACTAAAGAAAATGCACGAAGCTTATGATGGCGTTTATTCATCTTTGAATCAATCTGTGAATTAATCATTGGTTTTTGGATTTAAACCATAGCAGAAAATTATGAACGTGAAAATGAATATACCTTTCTCGCCGCCGGATATGTCGGAAGCTGAGATTCAGGAAGTGGCTGAGGCCATGAAGTCGGGTTGGATCACTACCGGACCGAAAACCAAGGAATTTGAGAATCTCATCTCTATGTGCTGTCAGACGGCCCGATATGATGCAGATGGCAGGCCGGTGCATAAGACTGCTTGTCTCAACTCTGCCACGGCAGCAATGGAGCTGGCTCTGCGCGTGCTCGGTATCGGAGAAGGCGACGAGGTAATCGTGCCGGCTTATACTTACACTGCTACCGCAAGTTCGGTATGCCATGTCGGGGCACGCCCGATTCTCATAGATTGCGCTCCCGGCACATTCGAAATGGACTATGAGAAAATGGCTGCTGCCATCACCGAGCGCACTAAGGCTATCATGCCTGTTGACCTTGGCGGTGTTGTTGCGGACTATGATAAAGTGTTCGCAGCTGTTGAGGCAAAGAAAGATCTTTTCAAACCCTCGAACGACATCCAGAAGGCTTATGGCCGTTGCATCGTCATCGCCGATGCAGCCCATGCTTTCGGGGCCATGTGGCATGGCAAGATGTGCGGAGAGATAGCCGATTTCACTTCATTCTCATTCCATGCTGTCAAGAATCTTACCACAGCCGAAGGCGGTGCGCTGACATGGCGTTCTCATGAAGGAGTAGTTGATGAAGCCATTTATAAGCAGCTTCAACTTCTCTCGCTTCACGGACAAAACAAGGATGCACTTGCCAAGACCAGACTCGGGGCATGGGAATACGATATCATCGGCACATGGTACAAGTGCAACATGACTGACATTATGGCAGGAATAGGCCTGGCACAACTCAAGAGATATCCCGAAATGCTTCGCCGTCGCCGCCAGCTTATAGAGCGCTATAATGTTGCTCTCGAACCGCTCGGAGTTCAGGTACTTCCTCATTACAGCAACGAGCATTCGTCAAGCGGACATCTCTACATCACGCGCATTCCGGGAATTACCGTCGAGCAGCGCAACGACATAATAGTGAAGATGGCTGAGCGTGGTATCGCTACTAACGTCCACTACAAGCCTCTTCCAATGATGACTGCCTACAAGGCCCTTGGATACGACATCAAGGACTATCCTAACGCCTACGAGCAGTATCACAACGAGATAACGCTGCCCCTTCATACGCGTCTCACAGATGAAGAAGTCGATTATATCCTCAGCAACTTCATCGACATAATCAAAGGACTTTGAAACGACTTTTCGACATTATTTCAAGCGGACTGGGACTGATTGTCCTGAGTCCGCTTTTTGCTTTTATGGCTGTCTGGATTAAGGTTGATTCGAAAGGCCCGGTTTTCTATCGTCAGACACGTGTGGGACGAAACAACAAGGATTTTAGGCTTTATAAGTTTCGATCAATGCGTCCAGACAGTGACAAACTCGGTCTTATTACAATCGGTGGCCATGATCCACGCGTCACTCGCTCAGGCTACTATATCCGCAAGTATAAACTCGATGAGTTCCCTCAGCTAATCAACGTTCTCATAGGCGATATGAGTCTTGTTGGCCCTCGCCCCGAGGTGCGCAAATATGTCGACATGTATACACCAGAGCAGATGCGAGTTCTGTCTGTCCGACCAGGCATAACTTCACTTGCATCCATTCGTTATCGAAACGAAAATGACATCCTCGCAGCGGCTGAAGATCCGGACCGATGCTACATCGAGCAAGTGATGCCCGACAAACTCGCCATCGACCTTGAGTATGTCGAGCGCGCCACGCTTTGGAATGATATCAAACTTATCTTCTCAACTTTCAGAGAAATAATAGTGAAGTAATGGAACGGATACTGCTTTGCAAGCCCAAGATGAGCGGGCACGAGATGGATTTCATCAAGGTTGCTCTTGCCGAGGATTGGGCAGTCCCCCTTGGCCCGGATTGCGATGCCTTTGAGCATGAGCTTGAAAACTTTGTAAACAAAGTTTCGATTAATAATGCAGAATGCAGAATGCACATAGGTGAGGTTAGGGAGTATTATGAAGCAAGCATTCTTAATTCTAAATTAGACAAGCGTGTCGCCGCGCTTGTCTCAGGAACTGCCGCTTTGCATCTGGCGCTCATAGCTTGTGGGGTTAAACCCGGCGATGAGGTCGTGGTTCAGTCTTTCACTTTCTGTGCCTCAACCAATCCTATAGCATATCTCGGAGCAACCCCGGTATTTGTGGACTCTGAAAGAGATACTTGGAACATGGAGCCTGAATTGCTTGAAGAAGCTATTAAGGATAGAATTGCCAAGACAGGTAAAAAGCCCAAAGCAATCATCCCTGTAGCGCTTTACGGAATGCCGTACAAGATTGAGGAAATCCTTCATATAGCTGGGAAATACGAAATCCCAGTAATAGAAGATGCCGCAGAAGGACTCGGTTCAAGATATAAAGGTCAAGTGCTCGGTACTTTCGGACATTTCGGAGCCTTGTCATTCAATGGCAATAAGATGATTACTACTTCAGGTGGTGGCGCATTGATTTGTCCTGATTCTGAAACCCGAAAAACAATTATGTGGTATGCAACGCAGGCACGTGAAAGCTACCCCTATTATCAACACGAAGTTGTCGGCTACAATTACCGTCTCAGCAACATATCCGCCTGTATCGGCAGGGCGCAAATGACAGTGCTCGACGAGCACATCGGCCATCACCGTCATGTTCAAGCACTTTATGAGGAACTGCTAAAGGACGTGGAAGGTATAAAGATACACAAGGCTCCGTCGCCGGAATATGATTCCAACTACTGGCTCTGCACGGCTACACTCGAGCCCAACCTCCACATCATAGGTCAGGAGAATGCCTACAAGCAGCTAATCACTAGTGCAGTAGGCGGGGCTGCGGGTGTAACGCATGCGACCAAGACTGCCACAACCGACTGTCAGCCCAACGACAACGTCGAGGCCCTGCGCATGGCCCTCGACGCCGCTGGAATCGAATCACGCCCTCTGTGGAAACCGATGCACAGACAGCCCGTCTACCGCGACGCTCCTGCCTACACCTACGGAGTCAGCGAGAGCCTCTTCAAAGTCGGCATCTGCCTCCCCGCCGGCCCCTGGGTTACCGACATCCACGTCCGCTACCTCGTCGACACAATCAAATCTTCCATTGTCGGATAATCTATATTGCCGAGTATTATTCAGCAGAAATCTTAAGTGCGATACTCGGCATTAGTTATCCTTTTGTCTCCCAAATAATTGCCAGAATTGATGATAAAAATCATTTGGTCAATCTCGTTAGGCTGTCCCGGTCAGGAATAGCCTTTCTGATTTCTCTCGTTCTATTGGTCTTTCTTCTGGTTCTAGCTGTAGCAATATCAATTAGCTACTTGCCGATGCACTATCCTTATGTCGTTGATAGCGTGCTATTTGAGCGTTTATAATACAGAGGCAGGTTGCATTTCTGATTTTTGAGGATTTGGGGCCTCGCGGCTGACTTCATCCTTCGGAAATGACCTCTTTTTCGTACATTTTGCACAAGTGCAAAGTTAATGATTTTTCGTGAGATAAACAGTTAAAATACGGAAATTTAATTTCAAGTAACTGTAAATTTTCAGCTCTACCGATTTGTACCGCGAAAAGTAAGCCGGATAGAAGTTGCAAATCAAGTTACTATTGTGCCGTAAAGTTACTCAAAATCTGACATTTAACCAAAATCGAGCATGTAATTTTTTACATTCTCGCGCGGAATGTAGATAAGATGCGTCCAAGGAAGTCGGCAATGAGTCCGAAGGCAAGTGTAATTGACGCTGAAAGGAGGGTCAATTAAGCTCTGTTAGGACTATTTCGCAGTGGCTGTTTCCTCATCGAAAATTCGGTTGAAAATCTCATCGAGCTGAGGTTTGTCGGTCAGCAGGGCATGTAGCTTTTTCAGATTCTTTGCATTATTGCTCCATGGAATCCAGACCTTCAGATAACCCCTTGGTCCGTATTTTTCGTTGAGGTGCTCGATTGTCCTTTGATAATGTCCGGCTCTGTCGAGTTGCGGATAATTCGCCAGACCATATTGGATGGTGCGCCGGATTATCGTCTCAGGTTCGATGAAGCGGTCAGCTTCGGCAACCAATAGCCCATAACCGTTGCGAGGCTTTTTCTGATTGGACGCACGGTGATCTTCAACGGCACGTCCCATCGTCACAATCTGCTTTCTTGTGAAACGAGCCTTGACAAATTCATCAGCTTCAAGAATCTTGCGGGAGTCCTTATGATGATTCTCTCTGCCGTTGACAAGTCCGAGGTCATGAAAAGCCGCTATGACATAAACCATATCGGAGTTCATTGAAGGGGTATGTTCGGCAAGTTTCAGACTCTGTTCGATTACCATACGGACATGGTTCTCTTGATGCGCCTTGTCAAAGGCGGCATAGCGGGGAATAATCTCGCGCTTCACATAGTCGATGATCTCGGAAGAAACCGGTTTCAATTTCAATTCGGGAATCTCTCCGCGTTCACGTTTTTCTTTCAGAATCTGACGGCGGTGCGCTCTTTCTTCCGCCATACATTTCTTGCAGATATGGCGCGCATGACCTTTGCCCGAAAATTTCTCATTGGCGAGATACTGACCGCATTTCCAACAGTAATGACTCATATCTAATGTTTCTGAGCATAAAGAGTGAGAAACAAAGCCATGGCAACGCTTGACAGGATTGCCGGAAGGTTGGTGTCATCGTAAAATAATGCCTTGGCCAGCCAATATATTCCGCAGATCCCAGCCAGTATCCCGGCAACCATACAGACTTTTTTGCCAGTGATGATTACGTTCTTATTGTTCTTGATTTCCATATCGTTTACTCCGAGATTGAAATTCTCTTTGCCATTGTATCTATCTTTTCAAGATATGCTTCCTTTAAATCCGTCGGAAGGAAAGAGGCATTTATCTGCTCATGCCATTTGGGGATGGCTTTGGAGAACCGGGCGAAAAGGTTTACTATGGCTTTTTCATCCATGCCGCTGTCGCGCATCGCTTTTTCGAAATCTTCCCACTTTATCCGTTTCTTCTTGCCATTCAAAGTCAACGCAAGTTCCTCGTCATCCTCAGGCATGGCGAGAGCAGTTGACAGTAGGTCATATGCCGGGGTCTGCATGTAGTTGTCGGCAGGACGGAAGAGGGAGAAATTCTTCAGGTGCATGTCGGCATTGCCTGTCAACCATGAAAACAGCACCACTTCCCAGAAGTTGACGATATCTAACAATGGGGCTGAGGAATGTTGGCGTATCAATTTTGCGATACGCTCGTATGAACCTTTATATTTGTCCTCAGTAAGCCGTTCCGAGAGCTGACACATATCCTCCATAGCAATCTTCGCGCCTTTCTTGGTACGGTCAACGCGACGGGTGATGTAGCATAGTTCGCCGTCGGCAAACCGTATCAGCGAATGTGGCACGGTCTTTATCCCGGCTGCCTCTGCCATGTGCATGGTCAGGTCTTCATTCTCCGGCAGATTGGCGAAGCGGTCTGTCTGCGGTTTCAGTATAAACCGCCCCCACAGTCCAACGATAGTGAACCGCTGGGGCTCCCCGGCATGACCGCGTGAGATATCGAGCGACAGCTTTGCCTGAACTCCCGTCACGGTAGTGCTTGCTGTTACTATTTCTCTTGCCAATTCCTTGATATTGGCGCGGGTGTATGGTAGCGTCGGTGCCGTCGTCGATTCAAATATTTTGCGGGCACAAGCCTTGTGGTAATCAATCTCGCCATCTGCCAACGGCTTATAACAGTAAAGACATTTATTCATTGCCATCCTCCTTTCTTTCCATAGGGATTACACTGACGTTGCCGATGCAGTCCTTACAGCAGGCGAGCAGCAATGAGAATCTGTCGCGGGCAGATATTTTCCAACTTTGCTCCGCTATGTCGAGAAGCCAGCCTTCGGGAATGAGTCCGTCAAAGAACGGAAAAAGCACATTGTCGCGGTACGGCTTATCTGTCAGCGGCAAGGTCAGGCTCACTGCAACGGCACCATCCGATTTCAGATAATCGGAATCATAGCGAAATTCATAACCCAAATCATCTTCGGTCAGAATTCCTGCGAGCGCATTATTCAGAAATACCTTTGCCTGTTTCATACCTCAGAGATTTTAGCCGGGGTCATTTCGGCTCCGAACATTGCAAGAACCTGATTCACTTTGTCAAGGCGAAGGGTTGTCTTCCCTTGTTCAAGTTCGCGCACAAAGCGCAGACCGACCCCGGATTTCTGGGACAGATCAACCTGCGTAAGCCCGAACTGCTTACGCATCTCTTTAACGTATTTAGCTAACTGCGTCATATAATATACCCTTTAAGGTGCAAAGATAGTAAATTTTATTCGTATTACACCATTAAGGGTATAAAATGTTTTGCTGTAACGTAGATTATACCCTATGGGGGATATTCATTCTAAAGCGGCAAGTCGCATTGGAACCATCACGCTTATTATTCCATAAGCGGTTTCGGTATTTACACTTCGATGAAAGCATCGTTTCGGAAGGACAAGTGCTCATTATTGAAAACATACCCGAGCTGATTAGAGATATAAGGTTTTCCGAAAATTCAGCAAATGTCTCTTTGAATTTGTCTAATCCGACCATTTTACTTGCTTAATCAGTTGTTCTACTTCTTCCTCTACTCTCGGATCCTCGTCATGGCTCAGGGATAACGCCAGCGATAATCTGTCAACATATATTTCGGAATCGCCTTTGCGACATACAGGCGGATATTTCCATATCTCAATTATAATATTGCCGTCGAACTCGTTGGGATTTATGACAGAGCCGTCAGTATCCATCTCTTTGAACTCTTTGTTTGTCATCATAACCCATTGCTCCGCATCCGGATTGAGAGCGGTATAATGAGCCAGTGCGTTTATACCGCAGACCGGGAACTTTCTGTCAGTGCTCAAATCGTCACAGTAAATTCGTCGGTCAACAGGATTGATAACATACTTTTCCGCCACCTCCCACAACTCTTTTCCAGTGTTCTTGAACCGGACTGTCTTGCTTCTGAAATCCAGTGCCGCCTTAACGCACAGATCCAAATCTGACAGACAGGTAAGACCGAGAGAAACACTTTCGTATGAATATGGTACCAGCGAAGCAATGGCTTTGGTCGATTTGCCCTCGATACTCCCTACCTGAAGATGATACAGAAGCAGGTATTGTGCCACAGGTGTAAGCTGAGAGGGCATCTTCCTTGACGACACCTTCTCCATAGCCACCAACATCGGAAGATTAGCATATTTTTCAGACATCACGAAATAGACATTCTTCTCCATAAGACGTTGACGTTCATACGTCATTGCAGGAGCAAGGATAAAGACGACCGGCATACCGAACATTTGTGTCAGTCGCTCGGAAATGATTGCACATTTGCGAGGCGTAGGGTTGGCTCCTCTTGGCTTAACGAACAATAGACGGGCATCTCTGAATGTCCCGTCATAAAAGTCATACGAGAGCTTCTCGCCCATATTGAGGTCGCTCAACTCATCTGCGGAACGCTTGACAAGCTGAATCCTCTGTCCGATTATGTTGAGTTGAATATTTTGCTACATTTTAACAGTACATTAAAACGATGCAAAAAATAACAATAATTTATGGAACTACAAAATTATATGCTCTCAAAATGGTTTATGAAAACATGCGAAAGCGGCAAGAGGTAGGGCGGTATTCATTGTTGGCGGCGGTTATGCCGTCAACAGGTGACGGTGCAGGCACTGACACCTTTTGACCGCATCGCGCCTATGGGCAACTGCGGAACACCGAGAACCGGCAACGCCTCCGAGGATTGGCAACGGCTTCGCTGATGCCACCTCTAAGACTTATTACCGTTCCTCCGTGTTCATTTTCGCTGTTGCCTGACAAGGAATTTTACGACCGCCCGGCCACTTGCCGCTTGTTTCAACAGTCCACGGGTCGAGACAGTGAGAATCCGCCTTCCTGCGTTGTCGGCTTATCACAGACTCGCCCTGTCGGGACTGGTCAGCTTCATTTTTTCAGGGATAGATGAAGAATCGGGTATGGGCGACCGGCGTCGTCAGTTTCATCTCGCCCAATTATACGGAATCCTTTGGCTTTGTAGAAATTCAAAGCTGAAAGATTCTGTTCGTTTACATCGACCTTTGTTGCTCCTCGTTGTTTTGCATATCCTATGAGTGCAGATCCATAGCCCAGACCGCGACGGTCACTGTCTATAAAGAGCATTTCTATTGAGCCCGGACTCAATCCGATGAATCCGGCATACACGCCATTGTCGGCGATGGCGTACAGATCTACATTAGGGAAATAGTCAGGAATAAGCGCAGATTTTATCTCATTGAAGTCCTCATTTTTCAAAAAATCGTGCGTAGCCATTACTGAACGCTCCCATATTCCGGCGAGCGTTTCATAATCTTTTTAGTGCATCTCACTATTTCCATATCACAAAATTACCACTTTTTCACGGGATTTCAGTGCCAATATGCTGTCATTCGTTTTCACCGTCACGGAGACTTAGCTCCAGATTATGCGATACTATCAACTCAGGAAGCCTTGCTTGCTCGGATTCAGAAACGTGCGGAGGAGGGCTATTCTTTTGCCTTTTGGCTGAAAAATCTCCACACTTGCAGGTAGTATTTTTAACCCAAAGGGCGAACAGCCCTTCTTTGCTTCCGCACGCTGCCGTGTCAACGAGCAAGCAAAACTTCGATAGTCGATAGACGCATAAAAAAATGTCGCACGATGAAAACGAACAACAACATATCAAACAGACGAGGCAGAGCATCCATCTCCAGTCTCAACCGCATAAAAAGGGTTCTCCTTTGGTTGGTGGGGATAATAGGTGCAATACTCGGATTGGTGTTGTGGGTGTTTCTCCGACCGATATTCCGAGGCGTGGGCTGGGTAATCAGCCTTATATCTGCCCTAATGATAATCTTTTGGTTACTGACAAATCTCTAAAACTCAACTGATATGGCTACACTGAAATCAAACAATGCTGCAATCGCAGCAATGCAGCAGATGCTACAGGAGCGTTGCATCGCCGAACCATCATTCGCTATCAAGATGGCGAACCCATCAAAGAGTATGGATGAAGCCGTGAACTATCTCTGTTCCCAAATCCAAAAGAGCGAAATGTGTTGCGTGGATGATACCACCGTGATGAACATATTGGTCCACTACTTCGACGAGAACGAGATTGAGGACTGCGGAAAGGTCAACTGCAACATCGTGGTATCAAAGCCGGAACTCTCCGAAGAGGACAAGGCGGAACTCAAGGAGCAGGCTATGGAGCAGTACAAGCAGGAGCAACTCCGAGAAATCAGACGGCAGTCAGCACCGAAGGCTCAATCCAAGCCGCCCACGGCACCGGAAGCCGGAGAAGAAATCAATGTTCAACCCAGTCTTTTTGACCTCTAAAATCCCAGTAAGATGAAACCGAGAAACAAGAAACAACAGCATATAGTGGAACTGAGTGGGCGACTACGCCCGCTCACCACCGCCCAAAAGCAATGGGCTTTCAGCCACACCATCGACCATTACGCCTATCGTCTAAAATCGGGCAAGGCGGTATGTATGGACTGCGGACACGAATGGCAGGAGGTAGGCTTCGGCATCTACCGTTGCCCCAACTGCGGAGAGAGGGTCGAGATACGCAACACCAAGGAGCGTGTACGCCGAGACAAATCCTATTTCAACGTAATCACCACGATGGAGGACTATCAGGTAATCCGTATGTTCCTGATGATTGTCGAGATGCGCAAGGGCATGAAGGCTAAACGCGCCTATCTTGAAATCGGTCAGTATTGGATTGACCCCAAGGGACACGCCACGGTCGTGGGACTTCAGCGGACACTCGGCTACTACGTTGACTCATTCGCTTTCGGCTCTCCATTGGAGATAAGGGGCGACAACGATGCCTTCCGCCACATCGCAGGGCAATGGGTATATCCCCGCATCAAGGCAACCGACACCATCAAGCGCAACGGGTTCAAGGGTTGTTGCTACGCCATGCACCCCGTCACTCTCTTTCAGCAGTTGCTCACCAATCCGAAAGCCGAGACGCTGATGAAATCCGGAGACATCGAAATGCTCCGTTATCTCTGCCAGCATCCGCAGGAGGTTGACAAGTATTGGAACTCCATCAAGGTAGTCAAGAGAGCAGGATACTCATTCAACGCTCCGAGTATGTGGTTCGACTACATCAAGATGCTGGAGAGTATGGGAAGAGACCTCCATTCCCCGTCATTGGTAGCACCCAAGGACCTTAAGCACGCCCACGATGAATATGTGGAGAAGGTCAACCAACAGAGGGCGAAGGAGCAGAGGGAAGCCAATCGCAAGGAGGCGGAAGCCGACCAAGCCAAGTTCGAGGAACTCAAAGGTCGCTTCATCGGACTGACGATGACAGACGGCACAATCCGGCTCAATACACTTGACAGTGTAGCCGACTACTACGATGAAGGCACAAGGCAGCACATCTGCGTAGGTTCAGCTGGCTACTATCTCAAAGCCGACACATTGGTGTTCACCGCCACAATGGGAGGCAAGACCATCGCCACAGTTGAAATCTCGCTGAAGGACTACTCAATCATCCAATGCCGAGCCTTCGCCAACAAGGTATGCGAATACACCGAGCAGATAGCCGGCATCATCAACGCCAACAAGAAGCTGATTGCCGAGCGCAAGAGAGCATGAGTTAAACGCGACCACTGCCAGTTCCGGCGGTGGTCACAACACCCCCAAGACTCTGACACGAATGACCCAGAACGGAATATCGACCACCCAAGCCGGACAGGAGCAATACGAGCCCTTCTACTCTGCCCACCGAGGTCGCAGGATAACAAGAGTGATGTACGACTACCGCACCGAAGACGGAGACCTCTTTTCGGTAGTCGCTCCAACCCTCAGAGAGTGCCGTCACAAACGTGACGAGTGGCTCGCCAAACGAAACAAGTAACCATAGCCATATCAGTGAGAAGGCGGTGAAGCGTGATGCTCCATCGCCTTCAATTTGCCAAAAATTTCGGCCGCCAAAAGGCGGCGTTGGGGATGTCATTCGTTCCGAAATACACGGATTTTTAGTAATTTTGCAGTCGGAAAGACTAACGAAATGAAAGCACCAGACGAATTTTTCATACCCGATAACGAGGTCAGGCTCCCGGATGAGCTTGATTACAGCCGTGTGGATGAATATATCCGTTCGGCTGAGGCGTTTTCGCGCTCGTCTTATCAGAGCGTCTATATCATCGACTATTTTAGGCAGAACTTCCTGTATGTGTCGCCCAATCCGATGTTTCTGTGCGGACTGTCGCCGGAACAGATGAAAGAGTTGGGCTACCGTTTCTATCTCGGCTATGTGCCGGAAGATGAGCAGCCGATGCTTCTTACGCTCAACAAAGCCGGATTTGCTTTCTACAACGACATCCCGGTCGATGAGCGTAAGGACTGGTATATCTCCTACGACTTCCACATTCTCAACGAGGGGAAGAAAATCCTTGTCAACCACAAGCTGACGCCGCTTGCCCTCACCTCCGACGGCAGGATATGGCTTGCGCTGTGTGTAGTGTCGGCGGCAACACATACAGATGCCGGACATATCGAGATGCACCGTACAGGCACATCGGAGTTCTTTGAATACAATATCAGCTCCCGTCGCTGGAACAGACGACAGATGCCCACGCTATCTGACGGAGAGAAATCAGTGCTGACGCTCTCAATTCAGGGCTATACTATGTCAGAGATTGCCGACAAGATTTGTCTTTCACCCGACACCATAAAGAAATACCGTAAGCGTATATTCGAAAAATTGGAAGTCCGTAACATTTCGGAGGCGATCGTGGCAGCAACTAATAACAAGCTACTCTAAGTTCTTACAGAGATAGAATCTCGGGAAATACTTGACATTGCGCCCGACGGCGATGTTGGCGGCTATCCTTGCACAAATGTGCGCCGCTGTCCGTTGTGCTACATCGCTCGTCTTAGCTTCTCTTATCGCAGGCAGAGCGGACTGTAGCCAGTCGCACCCTCCCACATTCCAAAAAGCACAGTACCCGGCCATATAATCGGCAGCCCATAGGCGCAGATTATCCTTATGTTGTAATTCGTTGTCGTCGCCCGGCATTATTACAATCGCTCCGGCTCCCTCCACAAAAATCAAAAGGATATATTATAGGTATGGCGGCATTACCCTTGACATGGGTATAGTATTCGCCCGTATACTCGGCTACCATATCTACGGGCCCAATTTCCGTGTGGACATCGTTCCCCGACACAATATTTATAGACTTGAAACCGGACTTATCAAGTTCTTCTTTTACGCAGGCTATAAAATCCGATACACCGATAACCTTAATCCGGCAGTCTGCGATAAGGCGTTTTTCCTCGCTTGTCATATTCGATAATTTTTACTCTGCAAAATTAAGGCTATCCCAATCGCTATGCCATACCCAAAAGGGTACGTTTTACTCCGAGGTGCAATCGTATCCGTTTGGGTACGGCAAGGAAATGTCAGCGGCTGTAACTTTGCATCAGAAATCAAAATCATTCACGGATGAAAACAATACTTATAATTTTCTGCGCATTACTGCAAATGGCGGTATTCGCACAAAAAGAGCGTCAGCTTCAGGAAGTAACAGTTATTGCTTCCCGAACCACAAACAATGCTGAGGGATATATAACCAACCTCAGAGGCACTGATATCGCAAAGGGTAAGCCCGCTGTCGATGTACTGGGATTTCTCCCAAACATATCCCGAGAGAACGGCAACTTCAAAATCAACGGCCTCGCTGCAAGCGAGATTTATGTTGACGGCGTGAAGCTCTCCGACCTCTCGGAGTTGAACAACATCCCGGGAGAGATGATAGACAAGGTTCAGGTCAAATATCTGGCAGGATCCGACCAGAACGCCTCGCTCAGCGGAGGTACGATAATGATTACGCTCCGCCGTCCTCCGGAGGGTGGTTATTATGGCAGTATCTCGGCTAATGCCGACTGGTATAGAAGCTGTGGCTTCGGAAACGAAGGTATCGGGGGCATGATAAACTACTGATATAAGGGGTTAAGCGTGTATGACAACCTTTATGCCGGGGCAACCAGGGTTAAGGATAATTCAGAACAGACAATGACGGGCGACAACCTTCATACATTTCTCACAGAGTCATCCAAATCTCACGGCTTCGATTCCAGAAACCGTCTTAGCCTAACGCAGCAGTTCAACTACGGTGCTCAACTCGGAGGCTGCTATCTGGTATCTTTGTATCGTCCACGTCCGTCATCTATATTTGACAATGATGGTCTGACTTCAGAAGTCAGCAGTCGCGAAAATGTTGTACTACAAGAAGGGACACTTCGATTCTTACAACCGCTTTCCTCTCGTGGCTCTCATATGGAGCTTACAGCCGATTACCTGAATCGCCACAGCCGGAATAACAGCAGCTATTTCATGAACTCTGAGAAGACTGCCGCCATAGATGAAATTGACAATCTCAATCTCTGGAAATTCAAGGCCGATTTCATTTATCCACACAGTCGCAGTCTCGTGTGGAAATTCGGAGCTTCAGCACAATTCATATCTTCACAATACACTCCGACAGACATTATTGAAAACAATCGTTTTGAGACAAGCGACATTCCAACCAAGACATCTGGATTTACTCCCATAGTCTATGCCTCGGCACAGGGAAAAATTTGGAAAATCAAATACAGTGCCGGTGTCAACTGGCAGCTCAATCGCATTTCCTACGAAGACTGTTCCGTCGGCAGCAAAAGCACAAATACCCAATGGTCTATAAACCCGACCGTACAGGTTATGATGCCTTTCGGCTCGAAAATGAACCATGCTCTTATGCTCAGTTATAGGCAGACCCTCAGTGATATACCATACACGGCCATATCATCGGTAATCAACTGGAGCGACACTTACAATTATACCGTGGGCAACCCTGATTTGAAAGCACAGTCAGCCGACATAGTAATAGCCGGATTATCTCTGCTCCGAAACAAGATAAATCTGACGGCTCTTTACGCACACTCGCACGATCGAATCTATTGGCAGACATTCCGTAGCGAGGAAACGCCCGATGTGTTCTATACAAAGCCTGTGAATATCAATGGACAAGGCGTCTGGGGCTTTGGAGCGGAATGGATGGAATCACCTGCAAAATGGTGGCGTTTCAAACTTTCCGGGAGAATTGAAATCACTCCCGAGAACACAATGCTTGACGGAATACATTATAACAAGACCCGTTTCAAGGAGTATTTCTATTTCAACAACAATTTCCGATTCGGTCATGGCTGGGGTGGCATGCTCAATGCCAATTTCGAGCCTACCTATCGCACTCTCGACCGTACCTACCATGCAGTTTATAATGTAAGTGGACAAGTCTATAAAACATTTCTCGGCGACAATCTCCAAGTTGCATTGGACTTTACTCCATTAGGCAACCGCCGCAAACTTGACCGACAAGCCGGAGCAAACAAGGTGTCATATAAGTACACCACTCCCGTGCAATACATCGGATTCTCGCTTACTTGGAATTTATCCGGTGGTAAGAACGTGGATGTAAACGTAGTGGACGGTATTCAGGATTATCACGAAACCAAAGACAATAGATAATATGAAAGCAATACTTATAACAATATTCGCAATGATGGCAAGATGCTTCATCTATTGCAATAACACGGATTCGGATTACGCAACAGAACAGGCTGAATTCGAGCGCGAACAGGTAGAATTAGCCGAAGAACAGGCCGAACTGGAAGTTGAACAGGAAGAACTGCGCCGAGAGTATTCCGAAATGAAAAAAGAATATCTCCGCGAAAAGGCAGAATTTCAGAGAGAACAAAAGGCACTTCGCAAAAGTGTAAGTAAAGAACATAATACAAATTCAGTAAAGCGTGATACATCCATGCGACAACTGACAGATACCGAAATGACAGAACTTACTGATAGGGTCAAATCGGCTGGTTTGTTGCCATCCAGTAAGTAAGAAACAGCTTAATCATACATAAACAAAGACAGGCAATCTCGGCAGTGATGTCGAGGTTGCCTGTCTTTAGGGATTGTGAGCTGTTGCTCAGGGGATATTATTCGTATCCTTCGGGCAGTTCCGGCTTGGCGTCTTCGGGGATATTCGGGCTGGCTCTCATATCCTTGATGGCTTGGATTTCGCCGGGTGTCAGCCTTGATTTTCGCTGATGCGGTAGCGGGAATCTGTCGATTTCGGCTTCTTTTTGGGGGTCAGGTTTTTCAGTCTTGGGCTTTGGCGGCTCCGGTTTCCAGTGGTCATGCGGTTGGAAATTGCGGAACGGTATCCCCGTTTCTTCGCGTTTGACGGTCTCAGTCTTTATGCTGTCGCGTTGCTCGTCGGAGCCGGATAGAATCTCCTTCTCCATACCGGTTATAAACTCTGAATAGGAGCCATTGATGCGCGAGCGCACTGAACGATAGATAGTGAAGTGGCGCAGAACGCAATCCCATTTCTGGTATTTCTGACGGCACTTCTGCTTGAAGTAGGCGAGGAAGTCCATGCGCAGCTTCTCTTTGTCGAGGAAGTCAAACTGCTCGTTGAGAAGTTGCTCGAAGCGTCGGCAACGGATAGCCTCCGCTTTTTCCTCCATAGAGGCGTTGAATTGTTTTTCGCGCTCGTTCTTGGGCGAGGCGTAGATATAGATGCCAAGGGTTTCTCGGCGGCTCATCCGGTTGGTATGGGGATTACGGATGGCAGGATAGAAATCAAGATAGAGCGAGATGCGTCCACCCGATATAGCCTTCTTGCGAAGGAAAACTTTGGTGCATGTATTCATGTGCGTTGTGAATTAAAAGATTTGATACGAAGGTAGGAAGTGTTCAAACAGTGGACTCAGACACCCGGTGTCGGGGCATTTCCACCGACAGTCCACCACAAATCCACCGCATCATATCGTGGGCGGAGCAAACAGATTATCAAGCTCTTGCTTGGATATTTTGATGATTCTGCCAACCTTAACCTTACTTATGCCGTAGGTCTTGATATAATGGTAAAGCTGGTCGCGTGTCATACTGTATTTTGCCATTGCCTCCTGCATGGTATAGGTGTCCGGCTCATCGACGGCAACACCTTTGGCTTTGTCAAAGTGCCATTTTGAGTATCTTGCCTCGCATCCGACCTTCTTCTTCGGAATATTCTCTTTCGACACAAGATTATAGATTGCCGAGAGCGTCATGCCATAACGCTCCTGTATCTCTGCTGCCGTGTACCATTCGGTAATTTCTTCTTTCGGGGCTGACTTGGCAAAGAATCGGTCGATGTGTGATTTGCTCCAGAGCGTTTTGCCTCGTTGGGTAATTTTCGGAAAGTTGTTTTCTTTCGCTGCCTTGAACAGCCATGAGTTGCTGATACCGAATTTCTCAAGCACTTCTTTTGTAGTGTAGAACTCTGTTATCGGCTGTTTCTCTTTTGCCGGTCTCAACTGATAGAGATGAGAGCCGTCAAAGAGAGCATTAAGGCTCTCCCTGCTGATAAGGGTTTTGCCCTTGAACTGATAACAGGGGATAGCGTTTGTGGCGAGATAATTGTAGATGCTCCTTCGGCTTACTCCTAATAGTAGAGCGCATTGACTCGGAGTCATGAAAGGGCTTTCCTCAATATTCTTAGGCTGGGATGCTTTCGTCTGTTCCTTGGCTACATGCTCCTTTCGCTTGGCATCTTTGTAAGCGTGTTCTGCACAACGCTTGGAACAATATCGCGTTGTGCATTTGCGAGCGATGAACTTGTTGCCACACCACTCGCAAGTCTTGGTGATTTCAATAGTGCTACTCATCCTTTTACGTTTTAATTCTGTTAATATTTTGTTAAAAGTGTGCAAGCGCGTGCAATGGCGTGCAACCATGTGCAAATCGTCCACGACCTTGCGGCACGCATTGACTGGATTGACCGACTTGCTACAAATCGGGTACAAAAACACAGGTAAAAAGGGATGAAAAGCGGTTATAAAGAGGTATGAGCATGAAAAAAGCCGCCTGATAACAAGCGACTTTTCAATGTTTTACACAAGATTTCACCAGTTGTCACCAATAGGCTACTTGCCGATGCAGTTTCAACAACCGCTTGCGTGTCAAGACTTTGATGTTTAACTGGTTCAACCTCACTTGCTGAAAGTGATTGAAAGTAAACATTTTAGCATTTTATTCATATCCGAGGTTGTCACAGCCTCCATTTCTGCAGCCATATCGCTGCTACTTTCACCTACAAAAGTAACAAGAAATCGTCGAAATTCCAAGACATTTACGAATTTATAAATCCATTATATCTAGGCCAATGAGATAATCTGCAACATTGGGAACCGTATTCTTTACAATGTCAAATGCAGTAGCTACAGATGGTGCGACCCATCTTTCGCTTCCTTCTGGTGGCTGTGAGCCGCAATCCAGGTAGTCAATATAATCGGATGACATCATGTAATTAGAATCTCCACAATATATGAATGCAAAATGGATAGAGAAGAAAAAGCTCAGTGATTTGAAAATATTGTTCATCATAACTGACCTTAGCCTTTTTTGCCCTCTAATCATTTCAGCATCGTTTGCTATAATTGTATACAGATAGTTATTATGCAGATTGTCATTACATAAATCTCGGAGTTTACGATATAATGCTTTGCTATCCCTTAACTGAAATAGATCGGTTAACGCTGGAAATGAGGTTGATATCTTTCCAAATACAGTCTTCATATCTTTTTCATCAAGCAATCGGCTCTCGGCGTCAATCCATTTTGTTATTGCATTATTTTGAATATAGTCTAAAAATGATTCTTCAAGGACTTTATTGCGAATTTCTTTGACTAAAAAACGGATATATATTTCCAATATTATGGAATCACAATATTATCTCACTAGCGACATTGCGTCATTACATCTTCCATTATGTAGCAAGACATAAATTGATTCAATCGTACCAGCCAATGAGCTATAGATATATGGAGTGTGTTTAGTATTTTACTTTTTGATGCGATAGAGATGCATAATCTACAGGGGTATAATTGCTATATGACAAAGTATCATAGAATGCCATTATGTCTTTTAGATATGAGAAAACTTTATGATTGTCATACTCATCGCCAAAATTTCTAGGCATGTCTTCACCTGAAAAAATCATACATTCAACTTTAAAAAACCTATATATTGATGGTTAAATTAAAGATAATCCGCTATCCAATATAAGGATTATATTGCATTATTGTTTTGGAAAATTAATAGCCCAAGTAGTGTTATTTTTTGCTCCCTGCCGGACGAGTATACCCTTTTCTTTAAGCGTAGCAATGACTCTATCTACGGTGCGTCTTGATAGTCCGGTTTTGGATGTGATAGAAGCAATGGATATTTTAGAGTCTGCCATTATCAATTGCATGACCGCCATTTCTTTTAGCGACAATCGTTCGTTTAAGGATATTGGCGTTTCCGAAACGTCATTTTGGCGTTTAGCTTCTTCTAAAACGCCATCCTGGCGCAATGGCTCAGTCCAACGGATATGTAGTGTGCGATTGCGGAGGTCTGCAGGAATACAGAAAACAGTGAAATTCATAAATCGCTCCAATGGCTCGAATGTCCGGTGAATGCCTTTGGGGATATTCTCGTATTGTGAACGGACGAGAGCATTGCGGAAGAACCATGAATGCTTTTCAAAACTCTCATTGTTTACTTCGAAGCCGAAACTTTTGAGATACTTTATAAGAAATACCGCAGTCGTGCGAGTGTTACCTTCGCCAAAAGCGTGAATCTGCCAGATGCCTGAAATGAATCGTACGATATGTTTGATAGCGTCCTTAGAAGAAACGGTACCATAATCAAATTTCCTTTCCTCGCCGAAGTCATAATTCAGAAGTTCCGACAAAGAGTCCGCGCTGCCATAGCTGATTGTATCACCGTCAAGAATCCATTGATTCTTAGTAATGTTATATGTTCGGAACTGTCCGGCATGGGGCAGAACACCTTTGAAAAGAAAGCCATGTATGCGCGACAACTCCATAGGGGAGAATGTAAAAGCCTTCTCCGCCAAAAGAAGATTGATTCGGTCTGCCACTCGGTCTGCCTCAAAGGTTCCGTCGGCCTCAGCTTTCTCTCGAACCGATTTCTGATTATAATACTCCTCAAGTCTTTTGCCGACTTCCTCGCTCGAAATCTTCCCCTCAATATTAGCTTTAGCCTGTTCAAGCAGAAACTCCGACGGCTTCAACCGGTCAACATCCTGCAAACCGATAGCCATCGACCAGTTGCGCGCACGTTCCTCCACTCTCGGTTCCCCGGAAGCGAGATACTGCTCAAACTCCTTATATCTCTCCTCGTATGCCATAGTCGTATTATTCGATGTTTAAGGGTAATAGGTAGCTGTTGTTGAAGATGTCGAAGTCGGAAATCGCATCGAGATTGTAAAAATCTACTTGACGCGTTACTTCACGGATACCTTCCATTTGAACTATTTCCATTTTGGAAATTGTTGAAGACTGAGATAGTTCTCCATCAGAGTATATATTGTTCAGATGCTTGTTTATAGCTGGAACACCTACATCAAACAGTTGTGCCATAGCCTTCTGCGTCGCCCAGATTGTTTCGTCTCTATAAGCCACCTGCACACCATCCTCCTTGCCTTCTAAAATGAAAGTCAAGAACTCCGCCGTACTGTTTCGGATCTCTAACTTCTTAGCCATAACAAATTCCAATAATCTTTTCTATAATAATGTCGCCTTTGATATGCTTACTATCCAACTGAAATATCTTCATAAAAGCATTTAGATGGCATCGTTTTATGAGATTGCAAGTACATGATAATTTCCAAATTAAGATGACTCTGTACATATTGAGATATTTATAAATCGTGATTTCTCACAAACTGCTCAATTGTTCAAAGCGTCTTTGTCGACAGTTTCTGATGCAGTTTCTGATTGTTCATTATATTGTGTGACAATAAAGTCTGTATATTTACATAAACGTAATACACTCAAGAAAACCAACACGGCTATTTCCTTGGTGTAATCTTCAGGGAGATATAGACCGTGGGCAACGTTATTTCTCACATTCATGCCATCTTTGGTAAATGTATGCTTAAAAAGTAAGATGTCATCATCATTGAAAACATCCTTTAATTTAGGGTCTGATAGGATTTTCTCTATTGTGATAAACTGTACTTCTCCGTCTTTCTGAGTTTTAACCACAGGGATATCCAATATACTCGCGATACTTCGATTATGAATTCAAATTTTGGGGTAAGGAAATCGATACTAAATCTCCAATCTGCCTTTGGGTTGTCTTTGAACGACTCATTATTCTGTCTAATAAAATCTTCAAGTCCTCTGCCTACAATATCATATAAGGAAATATGGACATAACCTCCTGAACGCTTTACAGGAATGGATACAAATAGCCCTGATTTCTTCAGTGCTCCACGAAATTGGTTGATATTTCGTTTTTTATATTTCATACAATTACAAAGTAAAATCGGTATATACAGTAATGTTGATTGTCTAAACCATATACAGAATGAATCACGTATACAAACCGCCTTGTGAGTAGTTGGATGTTTGTTCCCCCACTTATCGACACTCACAGCTTCAAAACAACTGGTATAGTAATAATCATCGGTCTTGGACGCAAAGTCCTCAATTTGTTCATTAGTTATAAGCAAAGAAGACTGGTTAAATCTACAAATTGGATATAAGATTTCCAATAAACTCTTTTCAAGAGTTCCTCTGACAAGTTGGTTAAGAGACTTTACAAACAGCTCTCGGTTGTCAGCTTTTGTATAGATTGGAATTCTTGGATATTGGTGATGAGTTCGATTTTCTTCCAATCTTAATGTTGTTGCTCTAGCTTTATCCTCATTCTTTGCCAATTTATAATAAGTGATAGCCTTTTGGTAAACTATTTCATTCATATGAGAAATGGCCATATTTACTCCATCATACTCCTGAATATCCAACAGTGTAATATCGCCTAACAGTTCGGCAAAAACATGTATCTTTTCATTGTCATTAAGACGCTGGCTCAATGTCAGGCCTATTTCCAGTACTCTTCCTTTCCCATTATCATCCTCGATTTCATCATAGATTTCAAGACATTTATCAGGTAAACTTTGTATGTCTTTTGCTTTGAATACCCCTTCACATGCGAGGATACCTAAAACGCCCGTTTTGAGTTTCTTGGAATAATTTTGGTCAAGTATTTTTTGAAGATATGCAACTAAACCGGCAATCTTAGCTTTGTTATACGAAATACAGAGTTGCAAAAGACATTTTACAGTGTTGAGGAACTCAAAGGCTAATTGTGTATCCTTTTTTGATTCCTTAAGGTATAGATCCGCGACCTTAAAGTACGCTTCTATAGATCCATTGGCATACAAATTGTTTTTTGTCATAACCAATAAGGCATGATTATATCTTGCTAATAGATGTTGGTTCAGTGTCTCTATTAGCCGTCGGGTACAATAAGCAATGACATCATTTTTTGTGGGTTCATCCAAATTTGCCGTTTCCCATACTTTATCAAAATTCTCGCTCAATAGGAAACGATTATAACCCATTTCTTTCAATACCAATTCGTCATCAGAGGATATGTCGGAAAATAGAATATAATTTATGTCCCTGGTCTGATATTGGGATTCAAGATATGCTCGGATACTATCTACTGTATGTTTTGACTGTTCAATTTCCATATAATAAAGTAGATTATCATAGATAGGCCTATGGATTAGAGTATATATTGAATGTTGTATTGTTTAATATTTTTGTTTACAGGGTATTACACCTCGGATGCCGCCTTTGGGATTTAGCACGTCGCCTTTGTAACGGGGTATGAGGTGCATGTGAACATGGAATACGGACTGACCTGCGGCTTCATTTACATTGATGCCGATGTTGTAGCCGTCGGGGTGGTAACGCTCATCGACTTTCTGCTTGACATATTGTAACATCACATTCATTGCCTCTCTTTCATGATTGGAAAGGTCAAAATACGATGCAACATGACGCTTAGGAATTATCAATGCATGACCTGGTGATACTGGGTAGCCATCATAAAATGCAACACATGTAGCTGTTTCGCAGATTATCTCAACACGTCGAGACAAGCGACAGAATGGACAGTTTTCGCCTTCAATGCGCGGAAGTTTGTTGAAATGGTTGTACTGGTAAAGCTCATAGCTCCTATTACATATCAAACTCTTAAATGGCAATTTTACATTGCATTGATATGTATATTGTTTGTGAATCGCATGAAGCCGGAATCCTTCTTCTTCCAAATCGCGGCGCACTGCAAAGTAGGCAGTGCCTTTGGGATGCAAGAGGTTGGTTACATTCATTAAGACTTCTGCTTGTGCGTAAGGTTCTAAAACATTGAGGACGTAGTTACAAACTATAGTGTCGAACTTTCCTTCGGGGAAGTCTGGACGATAGTAGTAGTCATAACCTGTAATATTATGTCCTTGATTTTTGAGCTCGTCTGTGTCAAATCCAAAGCCGCAACCAAAATCGAGTATACGTCCCTTCAACAGACCATTTTTGAGCAGATAGCGTGTTGGCACAGAAATATCTGTGCGCTTTATGGCTGTAAGGTATGGGTGATTGATCTTCTCTATTTCCATGGTTAGTTAGATTTCCATATGTCATAACCCATATTAATAGCTATCTGAGTTATTGGCTTATAAATCCGTTCGTATACTTCAAGAAAATGGACTTCATCCATTTCAACCAATTCTTGTGGAGTATATCCTAACGAAAGATAGTCTTCAAGAATCTTTGCTGTTTTGTTGGCTTTGACGCATACTCTCAAAGAATCGTGCTGAACTACTGCTAATTTGGGAAGATATATAGACAGGTCAGGCAGCTTATTGCTTTTCGAAGAATTGATGCTGTCATTTGCCGGAATCAGATTCCAGTTTAAGTTATGTGTGACGAAACTCCAAGGCAAGAAGTGGTCTAAATCGTATTCCGAAGGATGAAGTTCTTGATTTGTGTATATACAACGGATGGGACCACCGATTTCCATAGCCATATCCCAGTAATTATGCTGAGCTGTTAACGGATTTCGTTTAGCTGGCCGAATGAGCTTATTAGAAATGGCAGGTACATTTGGATTTCGAGATTGCAAGAAATGTGTCAAATTCCAGTATGCAAAATCCATTAATATACCGTAGTGATTATGCAGATAGCTATCCCATTTCGGATTGATGGTTATATAAAAGTTCGCATTGTCATCTTTGTGGAGAGAATATAAGCAACCATTCTCCATTTTTTGAGAACGAAGAACCATTTCTTTATCGTCAGATGTGTCGATCCATGGACGGAGAAAACGATAAGGAACATTTAAAGTTAAAATCCGCAAATGTTTCTTTATCTCGCTGTTCTCCAATTTGTCGGTTAGGGCAGCGCTAATAGTCTCAATATCGGAATCAATAGGAATACCGGTTATCTGCTGCAAATCCATGACAATATCGAAAAGCGAATCGCTTTTCCCGAAAGATAACTTAAAATAGTGTATTGGATACCAAGCGTTGGCCACCATCCTAATGACAATATCCCATACATCCATTCGAAGATTATTCTTTTTGGCGTGCATTTGCAGAATGGATATGAACCAGAAATATTTGTACGTCGCTACTGTCTTGTCAAAAATCTTGCCAAGACGAGTAGTACTTAATATTTCTGATTGAGGTATAATCATTATACTAAACTGTATCAGTCAGCCAAATCATTAGATTCAGCTTCTCGTTCTTTCCTTATATCATCCAAAATTCGCCCTTTGTAAGAGAAATATTTTGCACCTTGATAGGCACCAGAGGTGTTTCTTTTATCTTCAGGCATAAATGTCCCGACAAAAGGAGAAAGTTTATAAATCCGACCGTCATATTCGATAGAATCATCAGATGCCACTTTTACGACTAAGCCAGTAGGAATAAACGTAATGAATTCGCCAATTTTAATGTCGCACATGCTGAATTTGAAACGGGAGCGCTTAACCTCTCGCTTTGTATGGGTGTCAACACCTTTCTCCGTGATAGGTTTGTTCTCATGATATAAAATGACATCGGCATCGTCAATTGTCATGGCGATATCCCGAAAAATATCAAGTGCCATTTGAGGTGCCACATTGAAAAACTCTCGGTTCTGACGGATGCGTAAATCTGTAAGTCTGTCAATGGTTTTATGAACCAGTTTCTCAACTTCATTATATTTGCAAGTTCTCATCGTTGCGAATATCTCAAAAGGCAAAGGAACGGCGGTATTATCCAACTCTTTTGAGCGTACATCTACCGGGCGAGAACTTTTACCAATCTTTACCCAATCTTCTTTGAAGCTTGGATTAGTCAATATATAAACATATCCTGATTTTGAGGTTTTCATGGCAATAAAATTTTAATATTGACTATAAATCTTGCTTGGTGGGTCTTAATAAATCTCGAATGTCAACATTCAAAGCACTCGCTATTTTTCCAAGCTGAGGCAATGATGGCTGTCCCTTATTTGAGCACCAGCGTGAAATAGTGTTTTGACTTACATTAAGATATTCTGCTAACCATCGGCTTGTCCTCTTCTGGTCAGCGAGGATAGCTTTAATGCGATTCTCTGCTATACAAGTTTCTGATTGAGTCATATCAGTTTATTATATGTGCAAAGTTAACAATTACTTTTGATAAATCACAAAATTATGGTGATTAATTATCAAATATATGACATTATAGCTTTAATTAGATTAACTCGAAAAAGAAAATGTAAGACGGAGCGATAGCAAGACGATGAGTAATATAAAGTAGAGAAGGGCAGCGAGTATAGTCCAGCCTCTGTATAGGGTGAATGTGCCGGAGAGATAGGTGTGAATGCGTTGCGCGAGACGGTGCCGAATTTCGGTGAGTTTAGGCGTGATGCCGGAGGGTAGATTCGAAAAGATGAAAGAATTTTTTGAAGCCTCGTTGGTTGATGTGGATGATTCACCGAGCAACTTCAGAAGTGCGGAACGGATGTCGCGGTAGCGACGGTCGGCGATTTTGAAGAGTCCGAGCATCTTGCGAAAAAACTCGTCATAGTCGCGGGCAATGGCGGCACGCCATTCGTGAACGTTGGAAAAATAGCGTTCATCTTTCGCTTCGCACTCTTGACGGAGTTTCTCTGCGGCTTTACGGTCTTCTTCCTTAAGACGTTCCTGCCGCTGTTGCAGACTGTCATGACACGCTTTCAGAAACATTTCATATACTTTCTCGGTGTCGATTTCGACCTGGATGTTGCCTTCGGGCGTGGCAGCCGTTTTGCCTTCCAGAATTAGAAGTCGGTTCTTGATTTCGTTTAATTCATTGACTTGCTGATTATACAGTCGGTCAACATAGTATTTATCGTTTGTATTCATTCGTGTATTATATTGTCTTGTTCGAAGGGGTGACCAAAACGGACACCCCTTCCTTTGGATGGCATGATTATACTTTACTATCATTATAAAGGGTTACCATTTTGGAAACCCTCTCTTTCTAACTTGTTGATTCCGAATGGGGGTCATCAAAACGATGACTCCCTCAATGAAGTTTGAAGGGATTAAGGAATCATTAACTCCTTTCATAGTACAATCGCTAATCTGTTTGCTCATCTTCTTCGTTTGAAAGGTTTGTGGATGTATTGATTTTCATGGGCTTCTTCACGGCGACGGCGTTCATCGTTCCAGTAAAGGTCGTTGGTAGTGCCACCTCCGCCGGTTGACTCTACGACAGCCGGACCCATAAGGAGATTGACGATTACAGATAAGGGGATCAGCCTAACTTCTGATGATTCAGAGGGAGTGCTATTGGGTAGCACTCCCTCAAAAGGGGTTTCCGTTTTGGAAAGTACTTCGCCTGTAACCGGCTGATTCCGAGGAGAGGACTGCAGAGTGACAATCCCATCGCTTTGTTCTTGGTAGGGTACGGTCAATTTGCCCGTATCCACCTCAGAGTTAAATCGATGGTTCCGAGAAGTGGCGAACAAAACGTCCACTACCTCAACTGGCAATGCTCCAAACTTTGCGACGAGCTTGCCATAGGTGAGTTTCTGTTTGGCCAGTTTAGAACCGGCAAATCGACAGTTGTCTTTGGCGAATGAAATGCCCCGGATTTCTCCCGTGGAACGGTTGATACTGAAAGATGCTTCTATTCCATGAGCCTCTAATTCACGCTGAAATTCAGCCCATGATGATGAACTGTTTGCGGCGGCGATGGCTGCCGACTTTATATCGAATCGCAACTGCTGAATTGGACGCAGCCTGTCACGGTTAACTTTCTCGCCTGTCATGTTGCCGAATGTCAGACCGTGGCGCAGCTTGATTTCCTTGCAGACTTTCGCGCTCCTGATACGCTCATTGAATGCGGAAATTACATTGCCTTCAAGGTCTATACGACTATATACCAGATGGCAGTGCGGATGCGCTTTGTCGAAATGCCGAGCCACGATATACTGGGCATTGGTGATCCCCATGCCCCGAAGCCATTCATCGACGAGCTGCGCCATGAAGCGGTCACCTTGCTCATTGTCGGGGAACAGATGTGCATCCTCCGGCGAGAATGAGATTGACACATGCTTTACCGGTTGCCCGATATGATGTACTCGGCCACGACTGTCGGGATAACGCAGATGTGTGTTGAAACTGTCGGCAATCGTCTCGTTGGAAACGACACAGACACCATGATACGACAGTAGCCTTCCTCTCTTCTCATCGCTTTTGATGTCATTGGCATAGCTTACCTGGCCTGCAAAATCAATTCTATTTTTGAATTTGGCTATCATCACATACAGAATTTGGAGAGTAACTCAAGCGTCTTTGTGAGCAGACTATCGACCTTAGTCGCTACCGAATAGAACCCCATACCGTTTGCGCATCGGGCAAGCTGATTGAGGTTGTTGGCGATACCCTGAAGGCTGCGGACCATCGAGTACTCTTCTTCTGTCAGAGCTTTTCGGATTGTTGTGGCCATGACGGCACGGGTAATGAACTTGTTGAGCGAGAGTCCGGATTCGCGGGCCATGTCTTTTACAACGGCGTAGTTGCCGTCATCAAGATGCAGCTTGATTTCATTGCGGAGCCGCTGCCACTCCGGTTTGGACTTGCGTCCGCGCTTGGATTTTGGTTTTGTCTGTATCATTGTGAATTTGTTTGGAAGTAGAAATGGAGGAAAGAAAGATGGAGGAGGCAATAGGTTGAGTGGAATCAGAATGATTTCAAGACCACGGCGTGTGCGGCAACCGAAAGGTTGACCGAGCCAATTTTTATGGGACATGAAAAACAACCTTGCAATCCTCCTCCATCTTCACTTCCGTTTCGATTGCGGAGCCTCGTAGCAGTCGGATATATTGCCGGCTACGGCGTCCTATAAGTGGAATTGGCGAAGATTACCTTGCCAACCATATCGTTCAGACGGTCGGCTATGCGGTCTCCGTATCTTGGACGAATCTCCTGAGGTGTCAGGTTGGTCGTGAGAATGGTAAACAGATGACGCTCGTAGCGAGTCATCAGCAACTCAGGTAACGGATAGAGAACATTGCCGTAATCCATTACCTCAAGCGGCTCAGTGCCGAAATCGTCAATGGCAAGCATCCGTTTATAACAGAGACTGCGCCACTCGTCATAGTCCTCTTTGCAAACCCTCGCAAGGTCGCGGGCATTGACAATCCGAATGGAGTATCGCTCGGAGTAATCATCATCAACTTTGATTTCAAATCTGTTGAGGATTTGCTGAAAGGCTTTCACAAAGGTGGTCTTGCCATTGCCGCATCCGCCGCACAGCATCGATCCGAATTTTGAGTGGTTGCCCGTGAGCCAATCTGCAATCTGTTCGGTTTGCGTCAACAGAGCATCGCTCATTACAAATGTCTTGTCGCGTCGTTCGACTTCTGCCTTTATACCGGCGAGAAGTACACGGACAGTATCGGTCTTTGAGAACGGAAGCCTAAAACGCTCCCTCGTAGTCGCTAGCCGACTGAGCTGAGACACCAGCAGGTCGGCGAGCATCGTTGGCTGATTGATTTGTTGCATGGGTTGTCGGTTTAAGAGTTGTTTTGATTTTATTGATTGGTTGTTTTTTAATCCAGTTTACGAAATATCTTCGGCAGTCATCTTCCTCCCTTCCTTTCGTTCCCTGACATCTGAGATAGCGGAAGAAATTGCAGAGATACGATTTCAGTTCCGGCAATTCGATTTGACAGGAGGGAGAAAGAAGGGAAATGATTTCATTGAGCCACGGTTCGTCGTTAACCAGCAAAGCCTCAAGTTCTTCCAAACTCAGAAACTTCACATCGCCTGTTTTATTTGAAGAATAAATTTTATCTTTAATATTTCTATCTTCTATATTATAGGGTGTCAAGCTGTCCGACAATTCAACTGTCGAGCCTTCCTGCAATGTTTCCGTCAATTCATCCGACAAAAATTCCGTCAATCCATCAGTCAAGATAAGTGAATACAGTGGATGGGAACCTTTGCCCGTCCCTTTGGTATAGGTAATGAACTTTCGTGCGTTAAGCGATTCACGGGCGTTCACAACAGTCTGTCGTGTCACTTGGATTGCGCTACTGATTACCGAAGTCGGACACTTGAACGGCATCTGCCATCGGCGGCAATTCGCCCGGTTGATTAGGAAGAAGTAGAGCGCGATCTCCGCAGTGGAGAATGCCTCGTACTCATTCTCCCGCCAGAACCGCTGCATCAGGAGATAGAGATTCACAGTCCTGTTATTGCTCATAATTTCCACCTCCTGCTGGCACTATTGCGCATACCTTTTGTCATGGCAGCCATCTGTTCTTCGATAGATTGCTGTCCGCTTCGGCGAGACTGTTTGAGCCAGTCAAGCAATTCTGATTTTAGAAACAGAAGACTTTTGCCTGGTTTGTAAAACGGGATTCGCCCTTCTTGCACGAGGGCATAGATACGGGAGCTTGAGAGATGCAGAATCTCACAAGCTGTTTCTGTTCCGATAAAATCTTCAGCTGGTGGTTTGTCGGCTGCGGTTAATTGAGCCGAGAGTTTTGCGACCAGTTCGGTCAGGGCATCGATCTTTTCTTCAAGTCGAGCCATGTTCTGAGGCATTGCCTCGATACTTAGTGTGGTTGTGTTCATACTTGCGACGAGATGGGGATTTGAACATCTCGTCGCAAAGTTGATAGGTTATGCTTTGGTTACCCGGTTACAACCTCGATAACCACCAAATAACCAATAACCGGCTATTATTAGTCGCTTTTGATAGCTAATTTATCCGTTCCGGGGAAGATGTGGGCCGTCAACTCATCGTTAGGCAAGACCCGACGAAGAGTATATTTGCCGTCAGTTGTGGTAAGTTTGCTGGTGATAGTTGTGACGGCATGATCCGCCAAAGTAATCTGGAATGTATCTTTTACAAAAGAAGCCGTGCAGATACGGAATTTTCTTGTCTTATCATCAGCGATCAATCGTATGGCTATGTTCCATGCGAAATGATAAAGGTCGATTGGAGTGACAAACTCGCTTTTCGTAGTTTCGACTCCAACGATATCATCATCTCCCTCGGCAAATTTTCGGATATTGGAATTTAGAACATCAATTTGGCTCGGCGACAAGATCTTTCTGAAAGTGGCCTCAGCGTAAGAGGATAGAAGGGAAAGCAGTTCCTATCGTTGGCGCTTCAGTTCAGCTTTCTGCCGACGAATCTCTTCCTCGTGGTTCGGTATCTCGATTGTAACAGGAGCCTCAGGCTCCGAGGATGTTTCTTTCTTCCTTAGCCGTTTCTATCCCTTGTAAATGTTACTCCCCTCTGGAAACATATAGTAATAGATGAAGCCTCCGGCAATGCCTATGACTGCAAGTACACCGACGAAAACCATCACCATGAACAGAAAGGCATCCCCGCCTCTTGCTCCTGCTATCCTCATATCAATGTATTTCTTATATGCAAAGCCGCCGGTCAGTAGCACAACTAATGCTCCTGCAATCCATATCAATGCCTTATTGCTTCTATCGTTAGCCATAAAATTAAAACCATCGCCCGCAGACAATGGTTTATGCTGAGCCCGTGTTTGGATCAATTTTGTGTCGATGAGCATTTATCTCCGGCGAATAAAAAAGATTGCGGTGAAAGAGTTGAATAATATCCGCAAAAATGCGGTGAATATTTGGCGGATTCGCCGCAAAACATTAAATTTGCGACATGAGAAAGACGCAAGAACATAGTTGCTATATCTGGCAGCGAGAAAACTGGCCGGATTTCAGATGGGATTCAGAGGCATTGCTTGAGCCCATGAGCCACCTCAGTCATTTACACGGACTTCTGAACGGCCGGATGTCGATGCTTGGCTTTAATGAAAAAAGCCAATCATTGCTGTCGGCAATGACCGATGAGTTGATTAGTTCGTCGGAGATTGAAGGCGTGCTTCTCAATCCTAAATCAGTGAGAAGCAGCCTCGCCAGGCGTCTTGGAATGGAGGATGATGGATTGCTCGCTGAAGACCATTATGTTGAAGGTCTTGTCGATGTGATGCTCGATGCAGTGCATAACTACAGAGCACCTTTGACAGCCGAGCGCCTCTTCGGATGGCACGCAGCTCTGTTTCCTTTAGGTCGAAGCGGCATGCACAGCATTACCGTAGCCGACTGGCGAAAGGGAGAAGAACCTATGCAGGTCGTTTCCGGGGCTTTCGGACACGAAAAAGTGCATTATGAGGCTCCGGCATCGGCAGATGTCCCGGCAGAAATGGCGCGGCTAATCGATTGGTGCAACAGTTCCGACCAGTCGCCCTTTATAATGGCAGCTGTGGCCCATCTATGGTTCGTGACCATTCATCCGTTTGATGATGGCAATGGTCGCATAAGCCGCACAATTGCCGATATGCTGCTTGCCCGTCTCGATTTGGGTTCCGGACGATATTACAGTATGTCGGCAGAAATCAATCGTAACAAGAAGGCGTACTACGAAATACTGGAGCGCACGCAGAAAGGCGATCTCGATATTACCGAGTGGATTCTGTGGTTTTTCAATTGTCTTGAAAAAGCAATTACACGAACTTCGACAGTTGTCGAGCGTACATTGGAAAAGGCAGCTTATTGGGATAAGTTTCGGGATGTCGAAATCAACGAACGGCAGCGCAAAGTCATCAACCGTCTTTGGGATGGATTTGATGGGAAACTGACCACATCCAAGTGGGCCAAAATTTGCAGTTGCTCTCAGGACACGGCCCTCCGCGACATCAACGACCTCATATCTAAGGATATGCTCCGTGACAGCGGAGAGGGCGGCCGCAGCGCCAACTATCTTCTGCCCGAGTAACGCGCCTCAATAATCAGAGGACAGCAGCGATTTTGCGTATATTGGCAAGCCGATTCATAAATGAAGAGTCTGATTTTGCGACTTGCATATTATATGCGCTTTGCAACTTCAAGAATAACTCGGCCTCAATGTCCAAAGCAGCCTCCAACAACAGGGCTAATTCGGTATTGGTTTTTCATCTTCACAAATTTGTGAAGATGAAAAACGTATTTATTGCTTTATTCTGCTGACTTTGGCTTGATGGTGATTTTGCCGAGAGTTTCGAGGAGCGCGGTCGGTATTTCGTGTGTGTAACGCATGGTGGTGCCGATGTCTTTGTGGCACATCGATTGCTGCACGGCGTAAGTATTGCTGTTGGCAGTAAACTGTAACGTGCTGTAGGTGTGGCGGAAGCAGTGAAACGTGATATGCTTTTTGATGTCTGCTGCTTCAATCCAGTCTTTCAACGGCTTGCCTGTCATGCTTCTTTTCAGACCTTTGAATACCTTGCCGCCTGTGCGCTCGCCCATAAGTTCTATGGCTTCATCACACAGTGGCAACTTGACCGGTGTTTTCGTTTTCTGAATAGTGATGACGATACACAGACCAATAACCGGAACGGGCTGTATATGCTTCCACTGAAGATTTTCGATGTCGCTGATTCGCAGACCTGTGAGACAGGAGAAAAGAGATGCTCGGCGCAGGATGTCATGTTTGCAAGGGGGCTGTGCCAGCTGTATAAGTTCCTCCTGCGTTAAGAAATTGCGGTCGACTTCTTCCCATTCGATATAATCGAAGAAATCATTGATGTTTTCGGTGAGCAACCGTTCCTTGTATGCTTGCTTGAGAAAGGCCCGGAAAGTCGAGAAGTAGTCCGCAGCTGAGTTGCGCGAGACTTTCTTTTTCTTATGGCGCAACTGATTTGCATTGAGAAGATACTCTCGGAATCGCGTGCATAACTCCACGGTTACGTCGCCGAAGGTGCATTTGCCGCCGGTGAATTTGTGGAAGTGCAGATATACGATTTTCCATTTCTGATAGCGTTTCTTCGTCATCTCCTCGAAGTAGGCAAGGAAATCCTCTCGCTGCTGCGTATGGTCGATGAACCCGAACTGGCGATTGATTACCTGTTCTTGACGGCGACAGCGGATAATCTCCGCCTTTTCAAGCATGGTCTGGTTGAAGTCGCGCTGAACACGGTTAGTCGGATTGCCATAAAGGTAAATGCCCATATATTCGTGGCGCTGAGATTTGTTGGTCTTGGGGTTGCGTATTGCCGGATAATAGTCGAGATAGAGCGTAATTTTTCCCGACGGCAACAGGCGTTGACGTAAAGTCACTTTTGTACATATATCCATATTTATTGAGTTTTATTTGGGGGCAAAAATAGTTGGTTATCGTTTGGTTATCCGGTTATCAGCCATATAACCGACTGATAACCAATAACCGATAGCTTCAACGTGTCGGCGGACGCAGAATGGCGTCGATTTCCGAGCGTAAGACATAAGTGTACTTGCCGACCTTCTTTCGGCGCAGACCGTGATACTTCACATAGTTATGAATCTGGTCATGCGTGAGATTGTATTCCGCTCTGACCTCCGAATACGGAATCCAGTCATCCTCCTTCGGCGGTTCCGGCTTAGCCGTGAATACTCGGTCGCAATGCACCTTGCTCCAAAGTGTTTTGCCTCGATGATAGACTTTAGGTATGTTGTGCGCCTTACCTTGGGCGAACACCCATGAATTGCTTACACCAAACTTCTCGATGATCTCTTTGGTGGTATAGAACTCGGTTACAGCTTCTCCGTTATCATCGCTAACGGGCTCAGTCGTTTTGGGCTTGCGTTCATAAGGACGAGCAACAAGCATAGCGTCAATATCAGCTCTGCGGACAATAGTCCATCTGTTTGAAAGCTGAGATGCTGGAAGAACTCCTCGTTCGATTAGATAATAAATCGCTCTTGATGTGACGTGAAGAAGTTGAGCAACCTCTGCGACTGAAAGGAACTCTCTTCCTTCCAGTTTTGAGCAACTTGCTTTCTCTTGCTCCTTTTCTTGGTTACTCTCAAAAGAGCTTTTCTTTTCATGCCTCTTTCTGTCTTTGTAGGCATGTTCGGCGCATCGTTTGGAAAAGTATTGAGTCGTGACCTTTTGAGCCTCGAACTCATTGCCACACCATGCGCACACTTTCCTGATTCTGATTTTGGAAGTTGACATTTTGAACCTGTTTGTTGTTTACCGCCCATTTATTTCTTGCGAACACACACGAACCAACGTGAATGTTGATGAATGTATGTGAACATCATCCACTACAGGGTAGAGCGACTTGACTCAGGTAGCAGACGCGCAACAAATATGGTTCAAAAATGGAGTGAATAATAGGTGGAAACGGGTTCCACCGACTAAAATAGTGACTTCCGGATATGAGAAAAGGCGCTCTGATTGAACGCCTTGACACTTATTTGTGATTGTTGTTGACTGTTGTTAATCGGGCTTCATTTGCCGATGCAGAATTTGGAGAAGATGGTGGTGAGAATTTCTTGGGTGGTGATGGTGCCGGTTATGGTAGAGATATGGTGGAGGGCTTCGCGAAGGTCTTGGGCGACGAAGTCCGTGCTGATACCGCTATCGAGCCCCGAGATGACGGCAGATATGGAATCCTGGGCGGCGGTCAGGGATGCCATGTGTCGCGCATTGGTTATGAGCACGTGGTCCTCCGAATTCCCGTTCAAATCTTTTAGATGCCTCTCGATTGCCGATTTGAGAGCATCCAAGCCTTCACCCGTGAGAGCTGAAATTTCTACAGTATCAAACCCTTCCGGCATAACACACTGTCTGCCTGAGAGGTCACATTTATTAAGCACGAAGATAGTATGTGCCTTGTCAGTATCATTGAGTTCTTGGTCAAGTTCACCGGCAGAAGGAGGATTAGAACTATCCGCCACATAGAGAACGATTTCCGCCTTTCGGGCGGCATCGATGCTACGGTCTATGCCTATGCGTTCGATTTTATCATCCGTCTCGCGCAATCCGGCAGTGTCCTGGAAACGGACGAGATAGTCGCCGATCTCTATGGTGTCTTCGACTATGTCGCGTGTCGTACCGTGGATATCGCTCACAATGGCTCGCTCATCTCCTACGAGCATGTTCAGCAGCGACGATTTCCCGGCGTTGGTGTGACCTATGATAGCAACGGGTACACCGTCCTTTATCGCCGAGCCGCTCCGGAAGCTGTCTGTCAGTCGACGAATCTCCTTCGATATCTCCGTTGCCAGCACTCTCAGTCGCTCCCGAGAAGCAAATTCCACGTCTTCTTCCGAGAAATCGAGCTCAAGTTCCAATAGAGATGCCATCTCCACAAGCTCTTGCCGAAGCTCGCCTATACGTGACGATACGCTTCCTCGCATTTGATTCATAGCAATGCGGTGCGATGCTCGTGACGACGATGCTATGAGGTCCGCTACGGCCTCAGCCTGTGCCAGGTCGAGATGACCACATGCAAATGCCCGTCGGGTGAATTCTCCGGCTTCTGCCGGTCGCGCTCCTGCCGCTATAAGCCGGTTGATGAGCTCGCGTTGGATCCAGCGCGACCCGTGCACACTAAGCTCCACGGTGTCTTCGCCTGTATAGGAACCGGGCGCACGAAATATCGTTGCTACAGCCTGGTCAAGCACAGAACCGTCGGCAAGGACTATCTCGCCGAGGTGTGCCGTGTGAGTCTTAGCTTCACGCAGCGGCTTGCCTTTCCATATCTTGTCGCAGATATCGATGGCCTTTGGGCCGCTGATTCGGGCTACAGCAATGCCGCCGACACCAGGCGCTGTTGAGATTGCACAGATAGTATCGTTTAGGATGTCCGTCATAGTCGGTCTATTTCTTTTTTCTGTTCCATGCCCTGAAGTTGCACTCGCCTTCTACCTCAGCCTCTATATCGTCGGGCAGACAGTGAAAGAAGTCGAAGCCCGTTATCTCCTCGACTTGGTCGACAGAGACAGCCAGAGCCTCGAGACCTTCAGCCGGTGCACTGTTTGGCATTATGAAGCCTATCGCACGTGGTGGGACAGTCGTGGGCGACAGGATGACTTTGAAGAAGCGCTCTGGCACGCTGATTTTTGATTCGCCTATCGTGAGCGGCATACGGTCGGTCAATACGGGTCCGCATATGATGATAAGCAGGCTGTCGCGACGCGCCCAGTCTCGGCATTTGTTTTCGAGCGTCGACCATCGGCCTCCGTTGAGGGCATGGTCTTGGGGACACATATTTGTGAGCAGGTGAGAGTCTTTCATCGCCTGCCTGCTCCATTTCATATCTCCTGCCGGAGCCATGTGGCCGCGGTCGAAGCCCGAATTGCGGTAGTCGTCGAGGGTAGGGCAGCCGAAAACGTCAGGATCGGCCGCGAACTTCGATTCGCGTCTCATGGTGCCGTTTGCTTTGTCGGCAGTCAGTTCCCATGACGCATAGTTTGGCTCGTGATGTGCCGGATTGAAGGATATGTCGAATCCTTCGTATTTCAGCTTTATTTCCGTTGTCTCGTCAGGTATTGCGACATCGAGGAGACAACTATAGTCCTCAATTGCTCCCTCGTAGCGTTCCTTTTCTTCGCCTTTAAACCATGAACCCAGTGATGACGCACCCCAGATGACGAAAAGCAGCACGAAGCACGATATGACTCCGGCAAGCGTTATCTTGTTCGGATTTTTCTTCCTTCCTGAACGACGTTTCTTATATGTTTCTCGTTTACCAGCCATGCTTAGTCGAGTATTTTGTCAAGGACTGTGCCGAGACGTTCTATGTCTGAGGGATTGACGGATGCCGATAGGCTGAAACGCAGCCTGTCGGTGCCCGGAGGAACTGTCGGTGTTCGGATAGGGAGAACTTCGAAGCCTTCGTTTCGCAGTTTCTGCGATAGCTCTACAGCTCTTCGGGGGTCACCGGTCAGCAAAGGCATGATGTGGCTTGCTTCACCCGTATAGCCGTGTCGCGAGAGGATTTCTCCGAGCTGCTGCCCGAGCTTTGCTAAAGTCTGGCGTTCTTCGTCCATGCTCAAGGCCTTGCGGAAGATAAATTCTGTCCATGCTATGTTTATCGGCGGAAGAGCTGTCGAGAAGATGAAACTACGAGCCTTGTTGACCATGAAGGAGCGCATCGTTTCGTCGAGCATCGCGTATGCGCCGACCGATGCCAGAGCCTTCCCGAAAGTCCCGACGATGATGTCGGCAGTACCGCGACTAAGTCCAAGTCCGCGTTCTCCTGTTGCTCCGACGGCATGTGCTTCGTCGACATAGAGGAATATTTTGGGGAAGTCGCGTTTGATGTTCCGTAAAGTATCCATGTCGGCTCTGTCGCCGTCCATGCTGTAGACGCTTTCGACGATGAGGAGTATGTTGTCATATTCAGCCGATGCTTTCTCGGCAAGCCTGCGCAGATGTGCGTAGTCATTATGTCTGAAGCGTCCGAATGGGGCACCGGAGAGCTTGATGCCGTCGATGATGCTGGCATGGACAAGCTTGTCGGCGAGAATATATGTCCCCGGCAGCGAGCCTAAAGCTCCGACGAGTCCTGTATTGGCATGATATCCGCTGTTGAAGAGCAACGCTTTGAGCCCGTGCCCGTATGCATCTTCAAGCGTGTTTTCGAGACTATCGAACTGCCTCTGTCGCGATGCCAGAAGACGCGATGCACTTGCCGACATTTCGATGGAAGCCATGTCGGTGGTATCGAGAAATTCTTCGCGCAGACTCCGACGTTCCGACAGCCCGAGATAGTCGTTCGAGCTCAGATCGACGACCTTCCCTGCGTGTTCCTGGGGGATTCTGCGGAGATTCCCTTCCGCTGCGAGCTTGCCGAGTATTTCTTCAATAGTTTTCCTCATCGGATACTATTTCGAGCATTTGGCGGCAGAGATAGCGGAGCTGTTCGTCGGTGATGACGTAAGGCGGCATGACGTAGACATTCCGTCCGAATGGCCTTATCCACACTCCTCGACGTACACATTCTTTCTGGAACTTGCCGACGTCGACAGAGCGCTTCATCTCGACTACTCCGATTGTACCGAGCACACGTACGTCCGCCACGTTCTCCATCCCGGTTGCCGGTGCCAGTTCCTCCTTGAGTATATCTTCGATATGCCCGATGACGGCAGGCATATCCTTCTCTTCGAGCATTTTGGCCGATTCGAGGGCTATCGCGCAAGCAAGAGGATTTCCCATGAATGTCGGACCGTGCATGAGCACGCCTGCCTCGCCGCGAGATATTGTGTCGGCGACTTCTTTGGTAGTAAGTACGGCACTCATAGTGAGGTAGCCGCCGGTCAGTCCTTTGCCGATGCACATGATATCGGGTTCTACTCCTGCATGTTCCCAGGCAAATTTCTTGCCGGTACGCCAGAATCCTGTTGCAATTTCGTCGAAAATCAGCAAAATACCGTATTCGTTGCACAGTTTCCGGGCTTCGCGGAGATATTCGGGATTGTAGAACCACATGCCTCCGGCACCCTGTACGACAGGTTCGAGAATCAGGGCTGCTATCTCGTCAGACTTGGCTTCGAAGAGTTCGCGCAGCGGTTTTATGTCTTCCGGATTCCACTCTCCTCCGAAACGGCTTCGTGGCTGAGGAACGAAGAAACGCACGGGCAGCGCCGAGCCGAAAGCTCCGTGCATGCCTGTCACGGGGTCGCAAACGCTCATCGCGTTCCATGTGTCGCCATGGTAGCCGCTGCGTATCGTCGCGAAATTGGTCTTCTTGTGGCTGCCACTGGCCGATATCGCAGCCTGGACGGCCATCTTCATAGCCACTTCGACAGCTACCGAGCCCGAATCGGCATAAAAAACGTTGTGCATCGACGGCGGTGCCATTTCCAAGAGTTTCTTACCAAGCTCTATGGCCGGTTCGTGGGTGAAACCGCCGAACATCACGTGGCTCATCTTGTCGATCTGGCGTTTGGCTGCTTCATTGAGGCGTGGGTTGTTGTAGCCGTGTATCTGGCACCACCACGACGACATGCCGTCGACGAGTTCTGTGCCGTCGGCAAGGGTGATGACGGAGCCTTGTGCGCCGGCTACTTTATATGTCGGGAGAGGGTCGATTGTAGAGGTATAGGGATGCCACAGGTGTTCGCGGTCCCAGGCATCATGCAGTAATGATTCGTCCATACAAGATATGTCTCATTTTTGACTGTGCAAAGTTACGAATATCTCATCGAAATAAAGCATCCGTCGATTTCGATTTTGCCCTCGGCGGCCATACGGCGTATGTGCTCCGCCATTTCGGCGACATGGCCAGGGTAGTATGGCTCCAGTGAGCGCAAATCGAGCCGTTTTTCAGGAGCTATCATACCGAAGAACTCCGGTAGCCGGCGCTCAAAAGCCTCGCTGTCGAACGGTTTCTGATGACGGCGGCTTCGGCAGATATCGCACTGTCCGCAGTCGGAGGCAGTTTCTTCTCCGAAATAAGCCAGCATATGCCGTACTCGGCAACCGTCTTCGCCGAAGACGAAGTCTTTCATCGCTTTGAGCCTTTCTTCCATCTTCTTCTTGCGCAACTCATAGACTTCCGGCTCGATGATAAGTTCCTTGCCGGGATAGCGGTTGGCGGTAAAATAGATGTAAGGTGTACTCTTTTTGGGTATGAAGCCTATGATATGGTCGCGGCGCAGCTGGGTGAGGATAGGGTAGACCTCCGCTTCCTCGATTCCGGCGCAACGGGCTACGAAAGCCTCGTCGATAGCCACATAATCTGTAAATAGTCCCGGATAATTACGCAGAAGGGCTGTGACGACATCCTCCGTCGCTTCGTCGCTGTCGAGCGAATACAGCTCTTCGCGGCTGCACTTGAACATCACCTGCGCCCTTGTCGAGATTTCAGGAGTATATTCTATATATCCGGCCCTTTCAAGAATCGAGATAGCTCCTTCAACGAGCCTTGGAGGCATTTTATAGCGCACGCACATCTCGTCGGCACGGAATTCGAACACTTCCCCGAAGCCCTCGCCCATGGCGATGTTCAGGAAGCGGCATATTTCGTCGTAGGTATGCCGTACGAAGTCGAGAGGAGGGAAAGCTTCTGCAAGTCGTTTGGCGAAGACTGCTTTGTCGCGTCCGGAAGCTAAGATTACTGCAAAAGAGGGCTTGCCGTCGCGTCCGGCTCGGCCTGCTTCCTGATAGTATTCTTCGAGTGTCGACGGAATGTCGAGGTGTATCACGGTTCTCACGTCGGCCTTGTCGATTCCCATGCCGAATGCCGTCGTAGCAACCATGATTCGTGTCTCGCCTTTGCTCCATCTGTCCTGCCGCTCGCTTTTTTCATGAAATTCGAGCCCTGCATGGTAGAATGTCGCCGAGAGTCCGAAGCTGCCGAGCATTTCGGCTATTTCCTTGGCCTTCTTGCGAGAACGCACGTAGACAATGGCCGGGCCGATTGTGTTTGTCAGCACTTTGAGGAGCTTTTCGGCCTTGTTTTCGCAGAATCGGACGATGAACGATATATTATCGCGCGAGAAACTGCGCCGGAAGATGGCCGGATGCCTCATGTCGAGCTTGTCGGCGATATCTTCGACGACTTCCGGTGTTGCCGAGGCTGTCAGGGCCAGAAAAGGTATGTCCGGGAAACGTTCGCGAAGTGCCGACAGCTTCAGGTAGGACGGTCGGAAATCGTAGCCCCACTGAGAGATGCAATGGGCCTCGTCGACGACGAAAAACCGTACGTCCCACTGCGCGAGGAGGTTGAGGAATCCTTGCGACCCAAGGCGCTCGGGAGCCACGTATAGCAGCTTGACGTGATGCTGGTAGAGTCGTTCGTAGGCGTAGTCGCGCTCGGCACGGCTCATGCCCATGTAGAGACAGGCCGCACGTATTCCTCTCTTCTTCAGGTTGTCGACCTGATCCTTCATGAGGGACACGAGGGGCGAGACAACGAGTGTCAGGCCATCGCTCATCATGGCCGGAATCTGGAATGTTATGGACTTGCCGCCGCCGGTTGGCAGCAGCCCTATGGTGTCGTGACCCGAAAGGATCGAGCGTACGATGTCTTCCTGGACTGGTCGGAACGAGTCGTAGCCCCAGTAGCGTTTGAGGATTGAGTGAATGTCGTCCATCGTCATTCGACGGCAGCACGTATCTGCTTGACGAGTAGCTGTAGCGATGTCGTATTCTGGTGCTTGTTCTCCTCGATGGTGTAGCAGATGTTGAAAGGCTTTCCCGAATGAATATGGTCGAAGTAAGAGGCCATATTGAAGGCTATGCCGTTGATAACACGCCCCGATGTGTCGTCGACCAGCTCGAGCTTGATGTGTTCGAGGTTGCGGCCTACGAGCTTGCTCGTGCCGAAGTCCTTGACGCGGCGTGAGCAGAAGGTCGGTTTACGGTTGCCGGGTCCAAAAGGATTGAAAAGCCGGAGGGTGGATATAAATTCGGGCGTGATTTCCGAGAATGACAGGAAAGCGTCGATATCTATCTGCGGTGTCTGCTGCTCGGGCAGGATGTTGGCGGAGACGTACTCCTCGAATCGGCGTGTGAATTCGGGTATGTTCTCTTCCTTGAGTGACAGGCCGACGGCGTAAGTATGTCCTCCGAAATTTTCGAGGAGGTCGCGTGCAGATTCCACGGCTTTATAGATATCGAAGCCTTGTACCGAGCGACTGGAACCTGTAGCGAGCCCGTTGGAGAGGGTTAGCACTACCGACGGCTTGTAGTATAGCTCCGTCAGGCGCGAGGCCACGATGCCTATGATGCCTTTGTGCCAGTCCTTGTTGTAGATCACTATAGATTTCTTGGGCGAATGCATCTCGCCACGGGCTTCGAGGATGTTGTTGGCCTCCTCGGTGATGCGTTTGTCGAGTTCTTTGCGATCCTTGTTGTACTGGTCGATTTCGAGGCTCTTGCGCGCTGCCTCCTTTGCATCGCGGGCTACGAGCAGTTCGACAGCCTCGCTGCCGCTCTGCATGCGTCCCGATGCGTTGATGCGCGGGCCTATCTTGAAAACGACATCGTTGATGGTGATTTCCTTGCCTCCGAGTCCGCATGTGCGGATGATAGCCCGCAGGCCGAGATTCGGATTTGTATTCAGGCGCTTGAGGCCCATGTAGGCCATGGTGCGGTTCTCGTCGATCATAGGCACTATGTCGGCGGCTATGCTGACGGCGACGAGGTCGAGCATGCTTTCGAGTTCCGCCGTGGCTATGCCGTTGTTGATCGAGAAAGCCTGCATGAGCTTGTAGCCAACGCCGCAGCCCGACAGGTGGGGGCAGGGATATGTGGAGCTTTCGAGTTTGGGATTCAGGATAGCGACGGCTTCCGGAAGTTCTTCGTCAGGAACGTGGTGGTCGCAGATTATGAAGTCGATGCCCAGGCTCTTGGCGTAGGCTATTTCGTCGTTGGCCTTGATGCCGCAGTCCAGGATTATGACAAGGGTAACGCCCTGGGCTGCTATATCGTCGACGCACTTACGCGAGATGCCGTAGCCTTCCTCGTAGCGTGTAGGAATGAAGAATGACAGCTCGGAGTAAAAATTCTGGAGGTAGCGGTAGACGAGAGCCACGGCCGTGGTGCCGTCGACATCGTAGTCTCCGTAGACCATTATCTTTTCTTTGGAACCCATGGCGCGGTTCAGGCGTTCGACGGCCTTGTCCATGTCTGGCATCAGGAAGGGGTCGTGGAGGTCGCGTAGCGAGGGATGGAAGAATTTCTCGGCCGCAGCGATGGTGGTTATTCCTCGCTGCACAAGCAAGTCGCTGACAGGTGGGCAATTGGCAAAACGACGCGATAGCTCAGCTCCGAGACGTTGTTCCTCGGTCGACATATTGGGGTAGTTCCATTTGCGCGTCATCTCTATTTTTTTGCAAAGATACGAATAAGTCGAGAGTAATACCAAATTTATTTGAGTATTACCGAGCGAGAGTATCTTATTCGTTTAGGAGGAGCTTGCGACCGTAGGTGCTGAGGAGGCTGTCGACGGTATAGGGTTCGATAGGTATCGATATTTCGCCCTGTGCGTAGCTGGCTATTTCGTAGGGCTGGTAGACGAATACGATGTTGCCATCGACACTTATATAGAAATTGTTGTTCTGCGGAAGTGAGCTGATTTCAGTCGGCCCGAGGATAGAGCTCATCACACGGGCGCGGCGCTTGATGCTTGCTGTCAGCGCCTTGAGACCGTCCGGGGTAAAGAGATCTTCGAGGCTGATTATCTGCCCCTTGCGAACGTCGTAGTTGACATAGAAGGTTGTGTACATACCGTGGGCTGCACGAGGATAGTATGACGAGTTGGTGACTGAAAGCGCTATGATGTCAGATGTCATGGTCTGTACTGCTCCCTGGACGGAGACATAGCCGTCGTAGCTGTTGACGGCATCGATATTTTCGGCAAGGCTGTCGGCGCGTAGTGCGCTTACTGTATCGGTGCTAACGTCGTAGCCTATCTCCTTGACGCTGTTGACGAAATAAGACGTGGCTACGCTGTCGGTATTAGTTCCGGTGGATCCGTATGCGACGCGCAGTATGCTGTCGCGAAGCGCTCCGATCTCATGGCCGAGAATGTTGTCGGGCATCATGAGTTCCGAGCGGCAGGCCATGGTTAGGTCGCTCTCGGAATCATAGTCGGTGGCAGAGCCTACGAGGGTATAGATATGTTCATGTTCTACGAGGCTGAACGATATGGAATTGTCGCCTGTCGTCGTATCCTCAGTCTTATGGCAGGAAGCAAAAGCCAACAGTACAATGGCTACGCCAAGATAAGCCGTGTTGCAAAGTTTCATCTTTTTAGTATAAGCTATGTTTTGTTATAAAACAAGACAAAGATAGTCAAAGTTCCGACATTCCGCAATAGAGTTAGATGAAATTATATTAACACAAAAAAGGCCGCCCGGAGGCAGCCTTTCTGTATGGAATGATATCGAGTATTAGCGAACGAATACCTTGGAGGTGAGAGTGCCCTGACGACGGATGAAGATACCGTTAGCGGGATTCTCTACGCGGATACCCTGGAGGTTGTAGTATTCGACAGGGGCGTTGCTGTTGTCGACGGTGATGTTGCTGATGCCGTTAGTTTTGGTGATGGTCATAATGCTGGGGAATGCATATTCGTCTTTCCACCATCCCCACTGGTCGGGTGTGGCACCTTCGGGAGAGTTATTCATGACAGCGTTCTTCTTGAAGGTGACTACCTCGTTGGCTGCATCGTAAACAATAACCTGGTCCTTATATTCGCTGACAATAAACTGTTCGTGGGTCAGAGGTTGTGCGGAATAGTCAATCATAAAGGTATAGAAACCGCATACTTTGAGAAGGCCTTCGTCGCCTTCAACACCTGTACCCTGCATGTCCATGGCAACAAAGTTGGGTGTGGTTACGTCAATGGTAAGGGGCCATTCGGATTCCTGACCGCCTACGTTCCATGCGCCTACAAAGCGCATAGCATTGGTGTTTTCTACGCCTTTGAAAACCTGTACGTTATTAACGAGTTCTCCGGTCAACTGGTCATTAGTTTCAGCAAAGAAGGGAGCGAGGATTGCGTTCTGGAAAGTGGCTGTACCGTATTCTGCCCATTCAGAAGTAATTTCATGGCCGGGAAGAGCGAGCATTGTGAGGCCGTCCTGATTGGAATAGCTGGCGTACTGTCCGCCGTCCCATGTGAAGATGCCTCTCTTTTCGAAGGAGATAATTCCGTCTTTGAGTTTGCCCCACATGTTGGGAGTATAAGCCTGGGGATTGAAGTGGGCCACGAGATTCTCAGACTTGTTTGTGCGCTGCATGATATTGTAGCTTTCGTCAAGTACGAAGTCTTCGAAGTAAACCTGGTCGGGATTGGTTGCATTGATGTAGAGGAAATTGGGGTCGGCAGCCTCTGCGATTTCGTACCAGTAGCTGTTTTCGTTGTAGACCTGGAGGCGGTACCATCCGGGAGTGGTTGCGCTTTCTTCAACGTTTACCTTCCATGATTTGCCGGGCATGAAGACGGTACTGATACTGGGAAGAATATCGTCCTGCCATGTGCCTTCGCCGATAGCGTTCCAAGCGCCTGTGGGGGCATTTGCGGGAGCTTTCATAGGAGCCTGTGCGAGTGTGCTTTCTGCGAGGACCTTGTTGTTGGCTGTCATTGTCGATACGACTGCCGGGTTTACAGCGGCTGCGTTCAGCGAGCATACAGCAACTGCGGAAAGAAGCGAGTAGAGTTTTTTCATTCTTTGACTTGCTTTTTAGTTAAACAAAATTTGGATTCAAACAAATATGGAGAGAAGAGAATGAGATTGTTCAATCTTTCAATGTCGATACAGGAGGACGAACAATCGTCCCGATGTATTATTGAGACAAAGTTAGGACGCTTTTTTCTTTTTGCCAAACTTTTTCACGATTATTTTCTCATTTTGACTAAAAATGTGCTTTTTTACTGACTTTTGGGTAAGTCGAGGGTCCGGTGCCGAAGAGTCGTTTGATCAGGTCGGGCCGTCCGATGGATCGAAGTGTTCTCACTATATCACTCCTGTAGTCTGCGTCGTACCAGAAGAAGAACTTACGCTGGGAGAGCTTATCTTCTTGCCGTACAGGAGTGTAGACTTTCTCGCCTGTATATGGATGGTAGCCGCTGTAATATATCTCGGTGGCCACGGTCATCGGCGTAGGGGTGAAGTCCTGGACTTGTTCGAGGTGGAAGTGGAGCTCTTTGGTCTCGGCCGCAAGTTCTGCCATGTCCTCGAGACGGCAGCCCGGATGCGAGGATATAAAGTATGGTATGAGCTGTTGGCGGAGTCCGAAACGGCTGTTGATGCTGTCGAAAAGGTCCTTGAACTGATGGAAGAGGGCGAAGGAGGGCTTTCGCATTACGGCGAGAACCGTGTCCGACGTATGTTCCGGCGCGACCTTGAGGCGCCCCGACACGTGATTGCGTATCAGTTCCTCGTTGTAGCGGCGATTGGCCTTGTCGATTTCCGGATTTCCCGTGGGGTGCATGGAGAGGTCGTAGCGTACGCCGCTGCCGATAAAGGACTTCTTGACTCCGGGCAGCGCGTCGACGGCTTTGTAGATGTCGAGAAGCGGACGGTGGTCGGTGTTGAGGTTCGGGCATGGCTTGGGGTGCAGACAGCTCGGCCGCATGCATTTGCGGCATATCTCGCGGTCGCGGCCGCCCATGGCGTACATGTTCGCCGACGGGCCTCCGAGGTCGCTGATGTAGCCTTTGAAGTCGGGCATATGCGTTACCTGTCGTGCCTCGCGGACTATGGATTCCTTGCTTCTTGAGGCTATGAACTTGCCCTGGTGTGCCGATATGGTGCAGAAGGCGCAGCCGCCGAAGCATCCACGGTGCATGTTGATCGAATGGCGTATCATTTCGTAGGCCGGGATGGTCTTGCCTTTGTAGCGTGGATGCGGAAGGCGTGTATAGGGCAGGTCGAAGGACGCGTCGATTTCGCCCTGGGTCATGGCCGGGTACATGGGGTTGGCTTTCACAGCCTTGTCGCCGGTTGCCTGCCATAGTGTCGCGCCGCCGTCCATGCGGTTGCTCTGCTGCTCAATATGCCTGAAGTTGGCCGACTGCTTTTTCTTGTCGGCAAGACACTCCTCGAAGGACGAGAGGACGATGTTGTCGGCATCCGGCTCCGGAATTTCGGCGAGGGGACGGAGGAGTACGGTCTGGCGTATGTCCGTCATCTCGGATATCTTCTCTCCCTTGGCGAGGCGGCGTGCTATCTCGAGCGTTGTCTTTTCGCCCATGCCGTAGGTAATCATGTCGGCCTTGCTGTCGACGAGTATCGACGGACGCAGACGGTCCTCCCAGTAGTCGTAATGCGACAGGCGGCGCAGCGAGGCCTCGATGCCTCCTACGATTATGGGTGTGTCGGGGTATAGTTCGCGAAGAATCCTGGAATAGACGATTGTAGGATAGTCGGGGCGCGCGCCGTGCCTTCCGCCGGGGGTGTAGGCATCGTCCGAGCGACGGCGGCGGTTGGCCGTGTAGTGGTTGACCATGGAGTCCATCGCGCCGGGGCTTATTCCGAAGAAAAGACGAGGCGCGCCGAACTTGCGGAAGTCGCGGAGGTCGTCCTGCCAGTTCGGCTGCGGCACGATGGCAACTTTGTAGCCTGCTGCCTGCAGGATGCGTCCTATGACGGCGGCTCCGAAGGCCGGATGGTCCACGTAGGCATCGCCGGAGAAGAGAACCACGTCCACACTGTCCCAGCCAAGAGCTTTCATCTCTTTGACGGAGGTCGGGAGCCAGTCGGTCGGACGAAGGCTGTTATAGTTTATTTCTTTGATATCCTTCATGAGGCTTCGGTAGCTTTCATTTTCTCAAGCCGCATTTCGAGCTTTATTATTTCGTCGCGCAGACGTGCCGCCGTGATGAATTCCATCTCTTTGGCGGCCTTGAGCATTTCGCCGCGCAGCCTGTTGATGGATCTCTGCATCTCGTCGGCGTTCATGTAGGCTATGACGGGGTCGGCGGCAATGTCGACGCTCGTGGAGTATTCTTCCTCGTACATATTCGGCTTCTTGCCTTTTTTCTCGGCTTGATGACGCTTGTCCTTGGCGTTCATCTGCTTTGCCGGACGTTTTGAGTAAGCCGTCGCCTCCATGTCGACTTCCTCTTTCTCCAGCCCGACGATGGCGTTGCGTGCCTTGACTATCGCCTGGGGCGTAATGCCGTGCTCTTCGTTGTATTTGAGCTGTATGGCGCGACGGCGTTCTGTCTCGTCGATGGTCTGCTGCATGGATTCCGTTATCTTGTCGGCGTACATTATGACTTCGCCGTTGAGGTTGCGTGCCGCACGCCCGACGGTCTGCGTCAGCGAGCGGTGACTGCGGAGGAAACCTTCTTTGTCGGCATCGAGGATAGCCACGAGCGACACTTCCGGAAGGTCGAGACCCTCGCGCAGGAGGTTGACACCGATGAGCACGTCGTACTCACCGGCACGGAGGCCGTCGAGAATCTTGATGCGGTCGAGTGTATCGACATCGGAGTGTATGTATGCGGTCTTGATCTTGAGTTTGAGGAAATATTCGTTGAGCTCTTCGGCCATACGCTTTGTCAGGGTAGTGACAAGGGTACGCTCGTTGCGCTCTATGCGTAGCTGTATTTCTTCCATGAGGTCGTCGATCTGGTTGAGCGACGGACGCACACGGATGAGCGGGTCGAGAAGGCCTGTCGGGCGTATCACCTGTTCGACGACGATACCCTCGCAGCGTTCGAGCTCATAGTCGGCCGGTGTGGCGCTGACATATATCACCTGACCGGTCATCGACTCGAATTCCTCGAATTTGAGCGGCCTGTTGTCGAGGGCCGCCGGAAGACGGAAGCCGTATTCGACGAGGTTCACCTTGCGCGAGCGGTCGCCGCCGTACATGGCGCGTACCTGCGGCACCGTGACATGGCTTTCGTCGATTATCGTCAGGAAGTCTTTCGGAAAATAATCCAGCAGGCAGAAAGGACGCTCGCCTTCACGGCGCCCGTCGAAATAGCGCGAGTAGTTTTCGATGCCCGTGCAGTATCCGAGTTCCTTTATCATCTCGACATCGTAGGTGACGCGCTCCTCGATACGCTGTGCTTCCAGCTCCTGCGCCTGTTCGTTGAAGAATTTTATCTGCTTGCCGAGGTCGAGCTGTATCTGCGCTATGGCTGAAGCCTGACGTGCCGGAGAGGTGACGAAGAGATTGGCGGGATAGATGTTGAAGCGGTCGTGGGTGCCGAGATGGGCGTTGTCCTCCGGGTGTATGGTGATGATGGATTCCACTTCGTCGCCCCAGAAGACGATGCGGACTATTATTTCTTCGTATGCAAGGCGGATATCTATCGTGTCGCCCTTGACGCGGAAGTTGCCTCGCTGGAAGTCGACCTCATTGCGGCTGTAGAGAGCGGCTACGAGCTTGCGCAGGAGGTTGTTGCGCGATATCTTCATGCCTTTCTCAACAGTAACGACGTTCTCGTTGAAATCCTCGGGGTTGCCCATGCCGTAGAGACAGGACACCGACGAAACGACTATCACGTCGCGACGGCCCGAGAGAAGGGCGGAGGTCGTGGCGAGACGCAGACGGTCGATTTCGTTGTTTATCATCAGGTCCTTCTCGATGTACTTGTCGATGGATGGTATATATGCCTCCGGCTGATAGTAGTCGTAGTACGACACGAAGTACTGCACCGAATTTTCGGGGAAGAACTGCTTGAACTCGCTGTAGAGCTGGGCGGCGAGCGTCTTGTTATGGCTCAGGATGAGTGTCGGACGCTTGACCTCCTTGATGACGTTGGCCATCGTGAAAGTCTTGCCGGAGCCGGTCACGCCGAGAAGCGTCTGGGCTTCGCGGCCTTCGTTTACACCTTCGACGAGCTGACGTATGGCCTGCGGCTGGTCGCCGGTGGGCTGGTACTGTGAGCTGAGCTTGAAATCCATCTGCGTATGTGCTTGATAGTTTTAGAATAACATGGCGATGAGCAGCATGAGCGAGAAAAAGGCCATCGATACCGCCGTCATGCCGAGACACGGTGTCAGCGATGCGCCTGTACGGCGTGCCATAAGCCTGACTATGAGGGCCGCGGCGACGAGATAGAGAGCCGGCACAACGAGCCATGCCATAGGAAGACGTGTCCACATCGGCACGGCAAGCGCCGTGGCTGCCAGGGCGTTGACCCAGTAGAGTATCAGCATGGCGCGACGGCCGAATCGGGTGGCGAGTGTGTGCTTGCCGACGGCACAGTCATCGGGTATGTCGCGGTAGTTATTGACAATCAGTACGTTCGCCCCCATGAGTCCTATGGCGCACGACAGCATCAGGACGGGGAGGGTGAACGTCAGGCTCTGGACGTAGTAGGTGAGGTTGACGGGGATGATACCGAAAAAGAAGAAGACGGCGACCTCGCCGAGGCAGTGCGTCGACAGTGGATAAGGGCCTGTGCTGTATGCCAATGCTCCTAAACCGATGAACGCACCGGCGAGCAGGAGCCATAATTTGCCTGTGAGAAGGAGCAGTCCGAGCCCGACGAGGGCTGCTGCGGCGAGGACTCCGAAAGTGGCATGTTTCATCGCCGACGGGCTTATCTCGCCTTCGGTGACACCTCGGCGGGGCCCTTCACGCCCTCGGCGGTCGCGGCCTGCGAGATAGTCGTAGTATTCGTTGGCGTAGTTCGATGCTGTCTGGCACAGCAGGGCAAAAAGAAGGCACAGGACAGCTTCCGGCCAGCGGAAACATCCGTCGGCCAGGGCGGCGGCCCATGCCGCTAATACGCCGCTGAGCGACACCGGAAGTGTGCGCAGTCGGCTTGCTTCGAGCCAGTACTTAAATGTCTGCCTCATCTTCCAGAACGGTGCTTCGGCTGAGCTCTATATAGAGAGCCGGGTCGGACGAACGGAGGACGAGAGTGCTGTCGTTGACGTAGTCAGTGGTGGTGATGGCCGGGAGTGCCGTGCCGAGCGCGCCTTCAAGTCGTGTATCGGGGCAGAACATCTGTGTCGTGGCCAGATGGTCGAATTTGATTGTCTTGCCGCTGACTGTGTAAGTGCCTCCTACGGAGTTGCAGTTCGTCGATGCGCCGAAAGTGCTGTCCGGCAGGAAGATGATGCTGCATGTGAGGTCTGAGTCCACTTCTGTCGGGACTAAGACGAGGGTGTCTGCAAGAGATATTTTCTCTATGTTCCAGGGTCCGAGAACGGATGTCTGCGCGTTCTCTTCTTCGAGTGTCTCGATTTCGTTAGCGTCTTTAGCTGCCTGTCGGCCTGTGCAGCCGGCGACGAGGAGGGCTGCGAGGGCAGCCACGGGGAGTAGATGTTTCATTGTTCCGTACTTTTGATATAAGTCGCGTATATGACTTGCAAAGTTAACAAATAATTCTATAATTTGGATTGAAAGTCTGCCAGGGAAAGGTCGTTATTATAGTTTAAAGATGTCCGATACATGAACCAAGCCCACGGTAGACGGTTAGATAATAAAAACACAAGCATTATGAAAAAGTTACTTTTAGGACTTGGTCTTATTATCGCCGGGGCAGGAACAGCTTCGGCATTTATCGACAGCTATACCATCGACCGGGACAAGCTGCCCGAAGAAGCTCAGGAAATGCTCAGGACTTATTTCCCCAAGGGAAAGGTCAGCAATATCAAGATCGACCGTCATCTTTTGAAAAAGACAGACTATGATGTCAAACTTGTCAACGGTACGATGATAGAGTTCAGCAATGCCGGAAAATGGAAACTCGTCGACTGCAAAGGTCGCGAGGTTCCCGAAGAGCTTGTGCCCAAATCTGTGCGCCGCTACCTGAACAAGAATTACAAGGGATTGAAGGTGACGATGATAGAAAAGCGTGTCGCCGGATATCGTATCGGTCTGTCAGACGGCACCGTACATAAATTCGACCTGCTCGGCACCTACAAAGGTCAGCAGGTCGATGAGATAGTCGAAGAGGCCGAATAATCTACATTGAATTTTTCGAGGAGGGTTACCGGATGGTAGCTCTCCTTTGCATATCGGAGACCTTCGTCGCCGGCATCGTCCTCGCGGTTGATAAAGCAAATCTCCGGGTGCTCGGCGACCATTCTTTCGGCAAAGAGCTTGTTTATGGCCTCTCCTGCGCCGGAGATGTCGTGGCGCATCTTCTCGATGTGCATGATGAGGGTGTCGCCAATGATTTCCCCTGCCGTAAAAGCCGCTATGGAGCGGTCTGCAAGCCTCAATATACCTCCGACGAAAGGATAGAGCGCGTAGTTGCGTATCACTTCGGCGCACTGCTGGCGCTCGTAGATAGCCATAGGCTCGTCGGAATCCTCTTCGAGATTGTCGAGGAAAACGAGCAGTTCTTCGCTGTCGGCAGCTGTCAGCGGATCGAGATGCCAGCCGGGATTGTCGGCGATGAAGCGGTTGACGTGGTTTCGCTTCTTGTTGAATCGTTTGCCCGTCAAAGTTGCGAGGTCGGAGGCACTGTAGATATAGTCGGCCCAGTCTTTGAGGGGAGTGACTGTGCCTCCGAGAGCCGCGAGACGTTCAACTTTGTCGTCGGGGACGGCAGTAAAGAGGAGCTCTATGCCTTTCTTCCGGCAGTAAGCTTTCAAGGCTTCGACACCCCGCTCCAGACTCATACGCCCGACGGGAACAGCGAAAGAGGTACGGCGCGAGCCGTCCTCGCACAGTCCTTCGATGAACAGCGTGTCGTCGACGATGCAGAAGCGGTATTCGAAAAAGTCGACCCACATCAGTATGCCCCCTATCGAGAAATCGCACGAACGGCTCTTCTCGCGCTGGACGATGGCATTGATTGCCGGTATGTCGGCAAGTGTTATGGGTCGGAAATCAAGCTGTGGAGGACATTCCGCGACAAGTATCTGTCTCTGGGGTATATTGGATTGCATAGTGTGTTGTCTTGTCTTTCTGGTTTACTAAGACAACATCCGAGGCTATCTCATGGTTCGTCTTCCGGTGCCTCGACGGATTTTCGGAACGCTTCTTCATCGCGTCGGTGTTCCTCAGGTGTCTCACCGTCGTCGCGGTTGGTGATGTACATGTCGTAGTAAGCCAGCAGGAGGGTAGTAAGAGGGAGGGCTATGATAAGTCCTATGAAACCGAGAAGGGTTCCCCACACCGACAGCGACAGAAGGATGATAGCGGGGTTGAGACCCATGGCCTTACCCATGATTTTCGGGGTCAGCACGAGGTCCTGGATGCACTGCACGATGATATACACTGCCATACACGACCACCATATATGCCAGAAGTCGGCGTTGGTGTCGGCGGAGTAGACCAGGCAGAGCAGGGTAGTCGGTAGGAGGGATATAAGCTGGAGATAGGGAACCATATTGAGCAAACCGATGAAGAGCCCGAGGAGTATGCCCATAGGCAGCCGTATGATACTGAAGCCGATAGCGAACATGATGCCCACGATGAAGGCCACGAGCGCCTGGCCGCGGAAGTAATGGTTCATCGAGTCCTTGATGTCGTTGACCAGACGGAAGGTCACCTTGCGGTATTTCGGAGGCACGAGGCGGCGTGCGGCAACGATGAGCCGTTCATAGTCCAGCATGATGAAGACGATGTACAGGATGACTATGAACCAGCTGAATATACCCATTATCAGGTCATATCCGCCTGCGATGAATTTCCCGGCCGTGTCGAGGATCGTCCTGATATCCTGACGGGTGAGTTCCTGCGAAATATGTTCGAAGTCGATATTGTGGCGAAGATATTCGTGGACGCTTTCGGGAAGGAATGCAATCGAGGCTCCTTCCTTGGCATATTTGCTGATAGATGCGGCAACCTGGTGCATCTCGCTGAAGACCGACGGCACAACGAAAATGCTTATGGCCGTGATGACAAGAGCGGTCTCGAAGAGGGTCATAAGGATAGGCAGCCAGCGTTTTTTTACTCCGAGAAGCCGCTTGTTGTACTGTACGAAGGGTTCGAGGATATAGGCTATCAGCCACGCCACAAGGAATGGAAGCAATACCGACTTCAGTACTCCGATGAGCCATACGGCGAACAGGATGCCGCCCACTGTCAGGATGAGGCGTACCACGCGGTCGAAAGTATATGGTTTCCGGGCATTTTCGAGCCTGCCTTGGACGGAATCTTGATTGTTTTCTGTCATCGTTCTGCTGTTTGGTTGACAAATATATTTTCAAAGTTAGCTCTTTTTACGTAATTTTGTGGCATAACAACTTAAAAATTAGATTTTGCTATGACAGAAAGAACCAATCTTGCTCTTAACGACAAGGCGTGGGCACGGTGGACGGCCTTGGGCTTGCTGGCCTTTGCCATGTTCTGCTCCTATATCTTCATGGATATCCTGTCGCCTATAAAGGACCTCCTCCAGAGCACGCGCGGCTGGGACTCGACAGCCTTCGGTACCATGCAGGGTTCCGAGACCTTCCTGAACGTATTTATTTTCTTCCTCATCTTCGCCGGTATAATCCTCGACAAGATGGGTGTTCGTTTTACGGCCATCCTCTCGGGTGCGGTGATGCTCGTAGGCGCGTCCATCAACTGGTACGCCCTCACCGATATGTTCCTCTCGAGCAATCTTGCCGTTTGGTTCGACAATCATCTCAACTATATCCCTGTCTTCGACGAGCTCGGTATCAGCCCCTTCTATAAGGGTATGCCTGCATCGGCCAAGTTCTCGGCTGTCGGTTTCATGATCTTCGGCTGCGGTGTCGAGATGGCAGGTATCACTGTCAGCCGAGGCATCGTCAAGTGGTTCAAAGGCCGCGAGATGGCGCTGGCTATGGGCTCCGAGATGGCCCTTGCGCGTCTCGGCGTTGCAACCTGTATGATTTTCTCGCCTATGTTCGCCAATCTCGGCGGTGAGATCAGCGTCAGCCGCTCGGTGGCTTTCGGTGTTGTCCTACTGATGATTGCCCTGATAATGTTCATCGTCTATTTCTTCATGGACAAGAAGCTCGACGAGCAGACTCATGCCGCAGAGGAGAAGGACGACCCCTTCCGTCTCCGCGACCTCGGCAAGATTCTGTCGAGCAGCGGCTTCTGGATTGTCTCGCTCCTGTGCGTTCTCTATTACTCCGCCATCTTCCCCTTCCAGAAATACGCCGTCAACATGCTTCAGTGCAACCTCACCTTCACTGAGGTCGACCCCGATTCGTTCTGGGCTACGGATGCCGTGACTGTCTGGCAGTACGTCGTGATGATTCTTGTCGCCGTCGGTTCTTTCGCCAGCAACTTCGGCAAGAGCAAGACAATGCGTATGGGTATGCTCGTCCTCGCTGTCGCCTCGCTCATCGCTTACTGCTGGATGGGTTATATGCGCCAGAGCGCTGCCGCCATCTTCGCCGTCTTCCCACTCCTCGCCGTGGGCATCACGCCTATCCTCGGTAAATATGTCGACTATAAGGGTAAGGCTGCTTCGATGCTCGTCCTCGGCGCTCTCCTTCTCATCGCCTGCCACCTCACCTTTGCCTTCATCCTCCCGATGTTCAAGGGCAATACTATCGGCGGGGTCTGCGTCGCATACCTCACCATTCTTGTCCTCGGCGCTTCCTTCTCGCTTGTGCCCGCATCCCTTTGGCCCAGCGTTCCGAAGCTTGTGGATGCCAAGATTATCGGTTCGGCCTACGCCCTCATCTTCTGGATACAGAATATCGGACTCTGGCTCTTCCCGATGCTTATCGGCAAGGTGCTCGACAGTTCCAATCCCCAGATCGCCGAGGCGGTGGCAAACGGCTCTATGACCGAGGAAGTTGCATCGGTAAGCTACAATTACACGGCTCCGCTCGTGATGCTCGCTTGCCTTGGTGTTGCCGCCCTCATACTCGGCTTCGTCCTCAAGGTGATCGACCGCAAGAAACATCTTGGTCTCGAAGAACCCAACATCAAGCCTAACGCCGAAATTCTCGAATCGGAAGCCGAAGCCGTCGAAGAATAATAGACGCTTCTTCCGTCATAAAATTTGGGGCTGCGCAGTTCATTCCGCTGCGCAGCCCCATTTCTTTTTAATCCCCGGCCAGACCCCACTCCGGATATCTAAACCATAAACTAAAACTCCAAAACCGTACCGCTTACCTCTCGTAGCGGCTTTCGAGGTATGTCTTGATGCCGTTTTCGACGAGGAAGAAGAATTCGTCCTTGCGCGGCCAGTCTGACGACGACACGCTCGGGTTGGTGCGGTTGATGCGTGAGCAGAGAGTCCAGTATTTCGTGCCCGTGTATGCCGCCACGCCGTGTCGCGACAGGCCGACGGCACGGAGGAGATAGACCCTGATCTCAGCCTCCTTCAAGGCTGGCACGGCAGCCCGCAGTTCGCCGAAGATTCCGCCTGTCAGCGAGTCGATGCTGGTCTCCAGTACCGCGTATCTCTCGTCCGAGTTGATATAGACGACTGCCTTCTGCATACGTGCGCGACGGTAGGCTTCCGATTCGCTCTCCACGCTGTTGCCGAACTCCGTTATCACGAACCCGAGCGACGAGGCCAGCGCATCGAATCCGGCCCTCATCGTAGCCGCGCGTTCCGACCGTATGTCGGTCTCGGAAGCGAGCGATTCTTGTAGCCGTGTCATCTCCTCGGTGTTCTGCTCGGCCTCGCGCCGCAGGTCGGACAGCTCCATAGCCATGATGTCGAATTCCTTCCGTCGTCGCGCCGCCTTGCGCCTGATCAGCAGCAAAGTGCCCAAAGCCGCGAGGACAATGGCGGCTAAGACGGCCGCATACCATCTCTGCCTTGTCGCATATTCGCGTTGCCTTGCCTCGTCTTGCTCGCGGTAGAAGTCGGTGCGGTACTTCATCGCGCTGTTGCCCATCATTGTCTCGACTCGCCTGTATAGCTCCGAAGCAGAGCGGACGTAGTAATCTAAAGCGTCCTTATAATCGCCGCGCTCTTTGCAGAGCCTGTACCGCAGTCGGAGGAAGTCTGGATGCTCCGTCTCTGCCGTGTCGCCGCGCATCACTACGGTCTGCACAAGACTGTCGCATCGGTCGAGCATACCGTTGTCTACAAGGATATTACCGAAGGTCACTATATCGTCGATATCTTCGTCGCGATAGTAATTGGGTAAGGTCTCCCATATTCTCAGGGCTTCTTTCGATTTTCCAATTCTGCGAAGCATCTCGGCTCGAAGATTATTTGCAAATTGTTCCGTCATAGGAGAGTAATACGGTATTACGGTATATAAGCTGTCGATAAGCTTAAGAGCTTTTTCCGGGTTGCCAAGGTTCGACATAGCCAAAGCCTCGGCCATTACCTCGTATTGATAATGCCCCAAGGAATCAATCTCTCTGAAGTATTGGGCGGCTATATGGGCATCTTTCTGCATCTTTGGAAAATTGAGTGAGCTTTCATCCAGTTTTTTCAATAGTCTGTAATTTCTTCCAAGCCAAAGTTTGTCACCAAGATCATTTGCTATTGCAGTAGCTTTAAGACATTCAGTCATGCTTTCCTGATATCTTTCTTTTTGAAAATTCTTTTCGGCGTTATAATGGAGTGCCATCATATACTTTATTCTATCAGGGAAAGCAGATGAGGCATAATATGCTACGGCTGCTGCCATTCTCAAAGTATCACTGAAAGGATATTTTAGGGTTGCTTCGAGGTGTGATGCCAGCACTGAATAGTACGCCTTGTTCCTCTCTGATAGGCTTTCGTAATTGATGCTTCGTAGTTTCTCGTAAGCCTCAGTCGGATTATGCGACATCATGTTTTCCACTTCTCCAAGCGAAGAAGCCGCTTCATTCTTGCATCCTGTAAGGATCAAGAGTATTATTAATATGTGTAGTGATGCTTTCATATCTAAGTACAAAAATAGTGCTTTTGAGGCTAAAAATAGCCCTTTCCCAAGACCAAAAACAAGGCTCAAAAACATGCACACGAAATATTTTCAAACAGCATTGTGTATCAGTGTTTTACCCCTCATTTGCACACGAAAAAAATTAGGCTTTTTCAAAGATGTTTTTCTACCTTTGCAAACAAACTAAATTCAATAAAAAATGAAGAAAATTATCTTACTATTAAGCATGATTCTGCTTCTTGTCGGCTTCGAATCTAAAGCAGGAGAACCTATCAAAGAGCCTATACCAATCAAGAAGGAGAAGACTAAAAACGATAAGCCTAATCTCCCGGGAATCTACGTCGATTATATCCATGCCTATATTTCGGAAAACGTCCTGACTATCGTATTCGACGAGCCGGAAGGCATGGCGGAAGTCTTCGTCAAGGATGAACTGGGCGAAGTTTGCGCCTTTACCGTCGGCTCGACCGAAGCAGAAATCACGCTTTCGGCACCGCTGAATGTCGGCGTTTTCTCGCTCGAAATAAGCACCTCCCTCGGCAACGATTATATTGGATATTTCTTCGGAGAATAAACCAATTACTCACCTTAATTAATCAAAACATGAAACTAATCATTAAAGCATCACTGCTGCTTGTCCTGGTATTCATTTTCGGGGCATGCTCCTCAAACGTGCTCGAAGAGCCGCAGGCACCTGAATCCACTGGCAAGCTCGACCATAAAATCAAGAGAGTTCTCGACCTTGCCAATGCCGAAATGGAACGTCTCTGTCCTCCTGAATCTCGCGCCGCTATCCGCATCCCTGATATGGATGCTCTTCACTCCATCGCCGAAGTGACATCCCGTGGCGGAGAAGACACTCTCATCTATGTAGTCAACTATGCTGACAACGAAGGCTTTGCTCTCGTCTCTGCCCGTGATAGCGAAGATCCTGTCCTCGCCGTTGTTCCCGAAGGCAACTACAATCCTGAAGTTGGATCCGACAATCCCGGTTTCAACCTGTTCCTCGACGCAGCCAAGGATTATGTAAAGGCCGCGCCTGCGATAGAAATCACTCCTGTGCCGGATGCTCCATATATCATTGAAAACGGGAAATTTGTAAGGTTTGAAAATAATATAACTCATTGGGGAGGTATAGCAAGGTTGGGTGATACACACCATTGGAATCAAGATGATTTCTATGGACAGTTTTGCGATAATGGACTTGTCGGATGTGGACCTTTGGCTGTTGCAAGCATAATAACATATCTCCGATATCAGGAACACAAGATAGAAAGGATCAATTATACGTATCCCAATCACGATATCGGCTATGAAGATATAACATGGGAAGAACTTTTTAAGCACAAACATCTTGGATATATCGACAGAGAGGGGGTATATCATTCCTCGATTTGTTATGAAAAAGATAAGGAAAAGACACATCTCACGATAGCCCGATTTTGCCGCCAAATAGGAATGGATTCGAAAGCTAAATATAAATACAATCCTAATAGAACATCGACAGATATGTCTGATTTGAAAAAGGCTTTAGAGAAGTATATGCCTGAATTTAAAGTTTCGAATGAGGAAGAATTTAAGTCTTATACCACGATGCGTTATATAGATCATGGATTGTTATTGATGTGCGGCAAAGATCCTAAAGCTAAGAGCGGCCATGCCTGGATAAGCGATGGATACGATTACTATAGAACAGTGACAACACGCTATGAATCTGATGTTCCTAAGGTCCTTACTAACCCCATACAGTATAATTGGCAGTATGCCGGAACTTATACCCTTGAGACTTCAAAAAATCATATTTTATGGGGTTGGGGTGGTCTTGATGACGGTTGGTATTCCGGGGATGTATTCGAAACAACAAAACATACCTATAGAAATTTTAAATACATATCTGTGACACTGGGCCTGTAAGAAAGACGCTAAGCTATATAATCCATAGTCACTGAAGAAATAAACATAGCTGATATCATAAGAAGCTAAATTAGAAAAGATTCCGTTTTTTAACACAGATAATAACTCAAGACGGAGCCCTTACTTTCTCAAGTTAAGGCTCTGTCTTGCCAAACATTATTTTCCTTTCTCCTTAACCAATCAAAAATGAAGTTACGAAAAATGACCATGGTGCTC
>CAUBJF010000004.1 GCA_958436175.1 uncultured Muribaculaceae bacterium | reverse complement strand
TTCTGCCGTTCAAGAAGTTGGACTCACTATTTTATGGTTTAGCGGACAGTAATAATTCTCAATATCCTGAGGAGTGTCAAATAATCTGGAGAGCCCCACCGTTTCGACATCGCCGCTTCTCAGCTCCTCCTTGCTGCGACTGCAATTAACAAGCGGCAATAAAAGAGCGACCAAAAACACAATTCTCAATATACGGTATCCTGACATATCTTTCAATATTTAAATGTTCTTAATGTTCAAGGTTCTTAAGATAATTCAAAATCCACCCATTATTCCCGAATATAAGATTATTTAGATTGGGGTTGGCAAATAATGGTTTTATTTGTTTTTTATCGCTCGTCTCATATATCATCAATTTGTTAAACCGACTATTTATCTACAAGATATTTATAGTATTTGCGAGCCCCTTCGGTCATGCTGTCGGTGAGCTCCATTTTGTATATATGACCCTCCTTGACATAGAATATCACCAGGACCTCGTAGTCAAGACCTTCGTTTATTTCACTTATACCACACCTGGAGTTGCCTCCGATGTGCTGTCGAAACTCTTCCGGGTCTTTACCCGGTTCATAATCCTCAATACCGCAGACATTATCATAAAGTTTTACAAGTTTTCCCTTGCCTATACACCTACACCAGTCAAAGAAATACCCCCTACGGTTATAACTGCCTTCATAGTGTGTATAAAATGCTATTGTATCGTTCTGCATAACATAGTCCTTGAGACTGTTGATACCCTTGTCCCTGCCATAGACTTTGAAATAGCCAATCCCTTCAAATTCTTTTGCCACGAGGGAGTCAATCGCCTCTACAGGAACAGGATGCTGATAGACATGACTGTTCCGCATAACATGGGTTGTAAAGTCTTCTCTGGACTTGAAAGCCCGGTTATATTCCGTATCTCCTGCTAAGGAGACAATCGAAATCCTGCCGGCATCTTCATTTCCCGAGAAAGAATTCAACTTGATTTCATGGACAGACTCCCTGTAGCGTCGAGCCGCTTCGATACCCGTTGCCCGGCCTTCTGATATGGCACAAATCAATATCATTTCGTCCAGACGCTTGTTGGACAAGAACATGCCGTCACTCTTCAAGATTTCTCTATACTTTTCAGTATAATCATGTTTTTCCAAAGATAGCCCTCCCGACAGCCCCATGCTGTCAGTATCTGCTACTCTATAGAGGGTTGTCCTGTATCCTGTCCCGACACTGTAACTTCCTATCTTTCTTAGGCCTGAATGGTCTATCTCTATGTCTATAATTACCGTGTCCTCTGCTGATACATGTCTCGGAAAAAATTTCTCAGCCGGGTCTGTTTCAAAGATGCTGTCAATATCGAACGAGAATTCCTTTTTGAGAACATCGCGTACAAGATCAGGAAGCTCTTCGGGCGTTCTGCCGCCTTCGAAGGTTCGCGTCGTTTCCTGTACTATAAACGGGAAACGGTACGGATCAGGGGCTGTTTGCTCGACCGACTTTCCATACTTCTCGCTGTAAGTCCTGCCACAGCCAATCAGGGCAATGCATACCACGCAACATGCCACCATCTCGATTATTATCATCATCGTCCGTTTCATATGCATTCTTTATTTATGACTAACATTTATCGGTAATGCTATTATAGATTCTCCGCCTCCCGGTTATTCTCCTCTTGTCCAATGCTTTTTTCACTCCAACAGGAATACAGTATATGGCTTTAATCTTATAAATAGTACGGTTACTTACGTAGAATGTAAGAACAGCTCGATAGTAAGACCGGCTTTGCCCCTGAGTGTTTTCTTTCGCTCTTATTTGTTCTATGAATGAATCGCCATTGTAGTCGGGATCCTTACTGTCAAGGAGGGGTATTTCTTTTGGAATTACCGATTTATGAACTGAACTATATTTAATATAATTGGGAAACCGGAGACAATTGTCCCCAAGAGAATTAGAGAAAACAGCGGTTATAGTGTCTATCGCGGCAACATCTAAAGTATCGGTAGCGCTACGATCGCAGTGAAATTCCCATAAATTACTTACGGCCGATTCTAAAGTAACTTTTACCAGACTATCAACAGAACTCGTAGTCAGCGGAACGGAACAATATCGAACAATCGAGTCTACATAGTATCGATAATCGTTTTTTGAAGAGAAAAACGCATCATCTTTGTCTACGATATTACGTACAGGCATAGCTCTATCAATGCCAAGCGACGAATTCTCGCTTTTCTGACATTGAACTATCCTCCGGACTTCTTTAAGGGTGTCATCTTTGATATAGGCTGTCAGTGCGGCAAAAACGCCCCCATCGCTCGCATCTATAGAGTCAGGTCTAAACATGATTTCGTCAAGGTAGTCCGGATCTACCGGTGGAGGACAGACATGGTTCGTGAAAACCATGCATGAATCGTCTGCACTTCTTCTATATCTTATCGTATGCCATGTAGCCATGCTGCTAAAACACAGGTCTTCAATACGCCTGTGATTGTCTCTCCTTGCTATCACCATCAAAGTATCATCCAGAAGAAGTTCCAGCTCGTTCAACTTAGCAGAAGGGGTTCCCGAGATTTCATCATCGGGACTTATTCCGCTGTGGCTTATGAGCATATCGATAATAAAGGCTGCGATTTCATCTTTTGGGATTGATGTTTCTACAGAGTCTGCTACAGTAGATATATTTCTGTTTTTAAAATCGTAGGCGGGAAGCAGTGCGATATCTCCATGGTCGTGCAGAGCAGACCTCTGCCCATATCCTTTTTTACCCTGATTGCAGCTCCAAAGGATACAACTCAGCAGTACAATGTATACGTACTTTGCTATATTTTTCTTATAGATGTCCATGTTTCAATATTTTCAGCATCAGATTAGGAGCCGAAGAACATACTTTTTTATCACTGTCATCTTTTGGAGGCGTTTGCTGATGAATCCGGCTTAACCACCAACTCCGGCAGGTGCTCAATAGATTCAATACCATCGTCATAATATCCTATGCCTCTCCGATATTGTGGTTCCATCGTGTTAGGTGCTCTATTGCCTGAAGCGCTTCCCATCATCGTATTCTTCCTGTTTGTGATAGAATCCAGAGGGAAAAACTCCCCTTCGGGCAGTTCTATCTTGGTGTCTGCGGCTCTTAGTTCCGTAATCCGGCCATTCTTAATAAACGCTATAACCGTCGAATTGACGATGTTCGAAGTTGTCAATTTTCTTCCATCCCACATGACCACATCCATCCAAAACATCTTGATTGGATCCTCAATACGTCTTATTTCCTTGGACAAAGCGAAATCAGGGGACTCGACATTGCCTCCGATATAAATGTTTTCTGCCGTACTTGTATTATAGAGACGAAGAAAGGATGTACATAGCTCAAGATTTTTATTTACGGATGCTACAATGGTATCATTCCATCCCTTACGAAGTCCGCCAATCCATGCTTCGGCATCCTGTCCGAACACTGTTTCACAGTCAAGACCGCAGAAATCCTCAAGCATCCTGTTCATCCTCACTCCTAAATCCTTGATTGGCACCGATTCTTTAAAAACTGTCCTGATGCTGTCTACCTTATAGACCAAACTATATCGGCTGACCTCTTCGACGCTATCATTATTATTCGTCACATTACTCTTAAGTGCCTCCAATTCCGGAGCAAAATCATAGAAAAAGCCTACGCCATGACCACCTCCGTTTTTGGTATCCTTGACGGAATCCGGCTTGGAACAGGAACAGAACAGGGACATCAACAAAAATATAATCAAATACCTCATACGCATATTTTTCCCTATTACCATGACTTAACTATTTATCGGCAATGCTCTTATAGTACTTGCGAGCGCCGGTGGTGAGTCTGTCGATGAATGAGGACTTGGCAATCTTTCCGTCTTTTATGTAGAAGATTGCCAGAAATTGAAATTCCAGTTCAATCTGGTGATCGACAATCTCACCAACATCACTGACTGACTCGATTGTCACATTATAGCTGCTACATTCCAAATCTCCGGAGGTTTCGACAGATTCGTAATACTCATGCTCCAGATTATTAACTATCCGGTTTATTTCTTCAACGTCCCTTTCTATGAAAGGATTGCTACCCTCGGCGAGTTTATCTTCCCGGGGTATAAAGCTGCCTTTACTGTACCTGATTACATCATACTTAACATAGACAGCGAATGTGTCCGTCGGATTCAATTTACCTTTTAGGCTTATTCCACGATTAGATCGGCTGAAGTTAGCTGCCTTCAGATATGGCCGGTTGTCTAACTCAATATCCAGTATCGAGTCTATATCCAGATACGACACAGAGGGACTGTACCGTTTTGACCAATGTCTGGTCGTAAATTTGTAATCCTCAGTGGTTTTAAAAGATTTATCGTACTCCTTTTGGCCTTCGAGCTCTTTAATCCTTATTTTCTTGGGTGCAGTCCGGCTGTCGAACCAGGCAAGTTCTGCGGGGGTGCTTTGAGGCATAGAGCATCGGATTGAACTGACCTCAACCACATGATTATCTTGGATGACAAATGTGATGAGGCTTTTCGCGATTGCATCGATAATTTTCGTCTCGCCTTCCCAGCTTCTTAATCTGTCCTGCTCTTTTGTCAAATTGAAATATTCAGGAATCTTTTCGTGATATACCGACATAAAGTCGAAACTGAGCCGGCGTCTTATCATTACGCGTCTGTTGCTGGCAAGTCCGGAGATTTCTATGTAGTCAATCCCTTTATTGTCCACTGCAGCAATTACTACCACTGTATCGTTCGCCGCGATATCAAGATAGTTCACAGCTTCAGCCGGATTGTCGGCAAACACACTGTCGGCATCGATATCGCAGAAATGCTCCAGCTCATACTGTATCAGCGAGTCGAGCTTCTTGACGGGCCGGGGCGGAGTCAAAATGCTCGTGTTTTCCTGCAGCATCATTCCGGCCTCCTCCGTGTCCTGCACCGGAGATGCCTTGTCGCTTTTCAAGTTGGTACAACTATCCGCTAACACGGACAGGAAGACAAGTATTAATATTACCCGGAGGTTCGATATCGTATGCGTCATATGCTTTTTAATTTATGCCATCTATTTTTTCCATATAAAAAAAAGCTCTCCACCCTTTGCTCAAATTGTGCATTATATCTATACTGCTAATCAAGCCATTTGAAATATGTATAAGCATGACTGTTGCAAAGGTATCGTAATGGTCTGTTTTCCCATCCATCGCACTCTCTTGGCCCCACAGCTTGGTGCCAAGCCACTTTTTATTTGCACTGGATTTGCTTCCGGATCGGATGATATAACGGAAAAATCCTTCCTCTGTCTGATAGGTGAGAATACGGACAAACAGTGTATCATCATTTGCTGCTTTGGGTAGAGTATGTCGATTAAAAGATTTTGCAAAGCTTTCCGAATCATAACATTTATATTTACTCAATTCACGAAGAATTGTTTGTTTCAAAGAGTCTGTCGGTATACCGGGATTATAAACAATCCTACACGAATCTATATCATGTTTAAATGATTCTAATGAGGGAAACGACCGCGACTTACGGGAATCTTTGGGCTCTACTTCCTTAACAGGGAAACGGTGTCTCGTCGGGCTTATACTTGAAGCCTTCTCCGTGGTTCCGCCACAATTTGTGTATAACTCGATGTCCCCGATCTTCGAATCTGCGATTTCAACAAAAACAAAAATCCTGTAATGGCTTTCTGCGCTTGTTTTAGAAAATTCTATGTCAGTAATATCTTCCCTCACTTGCCTCAAATCTATATGAGGGGGACGCAAACTCCTTACAAGCTCATAACATACGTCCCTCCTTTCTATCGAAATATTCCGGCCACTATTGACAGCCGACATACGAAACACGTCGCAACATCCCTCGAAATTAAAGGATACCGATATAAGAACAGTGTCTTTCTTGTTCGTAGACATACCGGCTAATTCCTCGAACGGATTGTATTCCATATCGGATGAGATATCGTAACCGCAATGTTCTATTAAGGTCTCTCTAAAGAAACGCCCTATACTGTCTTTGTCTGTTAACTCGTCGCCGGACAGCACAACGGATTTGACCATGCAATCAACTTGTTCGCCATGCGCAGTCATGGAGATCATCATCAGGCATAAAACAAAGGATAATCTATGCCCGATTATCCTTACCATATCCCATCGTTTTATCACTCGGTTCATGTGCTTTTTATCTTTTTGACGATTCTGGTGTACGTCCCCGTATTTATGGGTTTTATTGGCGTATTGGCAAACAGGTGCTTGGAGCTTCGGGGATAGAACGAGGATCTATACACTCCGGCATATTCGGCTCGAGCTTTTTAACCGGTACGAACCCGGGATCATAAAACTCTCTTGGCACACCCTCAAGCCAGGTCAATCCCCAATCCTCAAAACAAACAAATTTAATAGTGTTTTCTTCATTGACAAAGGTCCATTGAGCCTCGTCATCACAAACAGCTAAGAGTAAAGGTTTCGAATATGCCCTGATGTAACCCAACCTATCGCCCAAAATCATCCGTGCTGCATCGCCTCCAATAAAGATAAGCACACCATCTATTTTGGATAAATAATAAGTATTGTCTTTGTCATAAACAGGATATAAATCAAAACATATGTCGACGATTATCCTTGCCTTGTAGCCTTTATCGGTCTTAAATATTCTGAGCTCTATTTTATCAGACATTGGATCATAGTTGTTACTCTTAGCCAAGGGTACGATTATGTCTTTCATAAACTGCGAAAGTTCGTTATCCTTTAGACTGACCAAAGGGAAATCTCTATAGCCATTAGGTTCTTTCCCGCTGAGACTGATAGAAGAACAAAGGAGAGCAATTACCAATGCTATTGTCGATTTAAAGACGAAATAAGGCTGAAGTTTTTTCATGGGAGGAGGATTTTTTACAAATGTACAAAAACATATCTTGCCGACACTATAAAATGCCGGAAAACATGTTTTTATACTTTCCAGTATCGGCGATGTGTCGAGTTACTTGTGAACAATCATTCGAATCGTCGAGTCGTTTCATCCGGCGTAGAAGAGAATGCTGCGCCAAAGGGGCTGAGCTCCAGCGGAAACACCCTCCTCTCCTCTTGCGCCATGGCCGCAAGCGCCGCCATCACGATTATTATCATCATCGTCCGTTTCATATGCAATCGTTATTTATGACTTACTATTTCTCGGCAATGCTCTTATAGTATTTGCGTGCACCAGATGTCAAATTATCGATAGTACGGAGTTCTGCAATCTTACCATCCTTAACGATAAAAACCAACATCAATTCAAACGCCAGAGGGCATGATAAACTAAATCTATTGGCCTGGTTGGACTCTTTTATATTATTCCATAAAACAGAGGGTAATTTCAGTTGCCCTAAACGGCCTGTATACCGTGGCTCAAAGTCAATTTTATATTTGAATTTAAATTTTTTACGATAGCTTTGTCTATTATACTGATTATAGATTTCTTTTTTAGATATCGTGATATTTCCCCAACTGTCATTATCTACCCTCCTGAGGATATGCGCTCCGCAGGCCGTACTGAACTCAGTTGTCCAGAAGTATGCATCTCTTGTACATTGTCTTCTAAAGCAAACATATACAGTATCATTCTTTTGAATAAAATCTTTTAGCGACAATCCTTTTGGCTTATATGTAAATTGAGAATCACTGAAATAGCCAGAGTTTTTCATCAAAGTATTAACTAATGAATCCAGTTCGGAAACAGGAATAGGATTTTCATAAATAATATTAGTAGAGTCCACCTCTATATTAAAATCTTCTAAACAACAAAATGACTTATTATATTCGACATCATGAGGATAAGGCGCAAACACAATTTTATCAAATTCACTTGCCAACTTAAAACACAATGGCTTCCTGTAGAGAGAATCCAGTTCGGAAACAGGAATAGCGTTTTCATAAATAATATTAGTAGAGTCGACCTCTTTATTAAAATCTTCTAAACGACAAAATAACTTATTATACTCGACTTCATGAGAATTAGGCGCAAACAGAATTATATCAAATTCATTTGCTAACTCAGAACACAATGGCTTCCTATAGAGATTCACTATCCTCATGGAAGAAAGCTTTCCTCCCTCCACAATTACAGCGACAAGACACTTCTCATCCATGAATAGGTTGCCTATCAACGTCCGGAATTCGTTAACTTTGGATGTAAAAGTATCACTTTCCGGCTCGTAGGAATGAGATACGAAGACTGTGTCATTTCCTGTATAATGTGGTATACTGGTATGGTATTTTGTCGATTTGCTCCAAATATCTATAGCAAATCCTTCTACTTGCACAATAATAGTGTCATTATCGTTTTTGGGAATAGCGTCAATCTCTGTAGTTGGCGAAACTTTATAAATTAAATTCCAATCTTGCCTACAGTTTGATTTTATCGTCTTGTAGACAATATCTCCAAGATTGTGCATATCCTGCGGCTGTTCAAAGATAACACTATCTTCGAATAAATGGAGACCAAAATCGGATATCCCAGGAGTGTCGACAATTTCAATCTGAGCTTTAGCTGTAACAGCCCACAGCATTCCGAAAATCATTAATATAAATCTGGTTTTCATGTTACTTTTAATGTTTCTTTAATAATAATTCCTATAAACGTGTACGCTTCGCCATCTCCTCATAGTATTTCCTCGCTCCGATGGTCAGGTTATCGATAAGGCGATATCGGTAAACCTTGCCGGCATTGACATAAAGGATCATACACATACCGGCTTCAAACGGACTATCTAAAGTATCCCTGCCCGGCATTGATTTCTTTGCATTCCACCGCTCATTCCCCCGGAAACGCTCAATGTCAAATTTCTTTATTTCTTTATCCAAAAGAGCGGCTCGTAAGCATTTTAAACTAGTTGCAGTCTCGGCCTCGAGCGTATAATAGATTATGTCCAAATCAGCGTGTGGATGAATTCTCACATCTATTACCAGTGTATCATTCTCGGCCAATATATCAGTAAACTTGAACCTATTGATAAACTCCGAGAACTTCGCATTGTCAAAATAGGGCAGACTCTTAAGCCGTCTGAATATGAACCCATCGATGTCACCGTTTCCTTCTCTGTTAGCAGGCACTACATCTACTGAGTCTATCCTGATATCATAGTCCTTTTTACTTTTAAAATAGAAAGTTTCCATTTCATTTTTATATATCAGTGGCTCTGTGAGATATGCAGGACGCTTTTGATTTGTGATAGAATCCAAGGGATACATAATGCCGTCGGATAATTCGATTTCAGTTTTAGCAGCACGGAATTCAGATACCCTTCTATTATTTATTATTGCAATGACTGTCGAAGACACACTTTTGGATAGCGACAACAATGTATTATCCACCTTGACCAGATCATCCCAATAAGTGTCTATTGAAGGATATGGCATAGGTTTAATTACCTTATTTAATGTGAAACCGCTTGAATCGGAGTAATTGTCGAATATATAGTTCTCTGCGTTTTTTGAACTATAAAGTCTTAGATAAGTAGTTTTATTCACCAAGTCTCTTATCACGGTAGCGACCACGGTGTCATTACGTTCTTTACTTATCTCGTTTATCCAAAAAGTTGGTTCTTTTCCGAATACAGATTTACTATCCAACTTACAAAAGTCTTTGAGCAAACGATTCATCTCAAAGCCAAGACTATCAACTGGGTAAAAGCCATTAACAACATGTTTGAAGCTATCAACCCTGAGGATGGGAGATAAATAAACCCTACTGTCTGCCGTAATACCCCTATCCGTCGTCGCATCTTGCTCCATTATCTCTTTTGTCGTTTCCCTTTTTGTTGGATTGGGACGTGTACAAGACATAAGCATAACAGCCGCTATTATTGCCACTAAATACTTCATACAGTTATATTTATCTTTTATGCTTCTTAGCTCTTACATACAGATAATTAGCCATCTTAAAAGGGCTGCTGAACGTGAATCGATTCTCTATAACCGATGTATACAATGGCATGTATAAATCTCCTGTTGATTCAATATATCCGTATCCGGCCCTCAAGTAAAGGCTCAAATCCGATCGGACAAAATTTTCTCCTTTTACTGCCCATATTTCGTCAGTGTACACATTCCGATCTTTGCCATCCTTATCTTTATAACTGAACCACACATTTTCTGGTTTATATTCATATCCATATAAATAACTTTCTGCATGGAACATTTCGTGAACCAATGCCATAACACTATTCACATATGTTGGATACACATCGCCCCAAGGGGTAACGCAATGAGTATCAAACTTATTAGAATTCAAAGGTTGCCAATGGATAGATGCTTCTTTAGAATTAAAAAAAGAAAAATCACTATTTTCAAGCTTTATTGCAGTAGCACTATTAGCTAAAATAGAAAGTAATGTTCTCCCGACTAATGAGCTATTAATTATATCAAAAGCGATAACAATGTTACGATAAAACACTGTTGGAGGGCATCGTTCGCCCCTATCGTTATAGAAATCCCAACCGAAATCACCATCTTGGTAAATATAAGTACTCCCAGCGACACAAAGATAGAAATAATCCCCTGACGGGTCGGAGTGGGCGACGGGGTTTCCGTCGCAGTAGGAGTATGGAGATAGCCATGGGGTCGACTCGAGAAGGCGGTCAGGGCGAGACCATCCTATACGCGCATGATCCATCAGACGAGGGCCGTAGTCGGTCACCGGAAGGCCGGAAGAGGAAAGCCGCTCGTTGCCCTCCGTCCATTTACGGTTATCGCCCGCAGGCTCTGTACGGGGTTCGCCGTAGGGATAGTATTCCGTCGATGCCACAACCGTACCGTCGGCCCGACAATCGCGCACGATGTTGCCACGATAATCCTCCACGAGATAGTGAGCCTTGTCGGAGCCGTCGAAATATCCGCCCTCGAAATAGCTCCTGCTCACCGCCGGGACGGCGTTCGCCGCCATGGCTCCCACATGCGGCCCCGCGTATCTTTCCGTCGTGGCCTGAGGAATACGGCCAATGGTATGCACTGAATGAAGATGCTTTTTCATGGGAGGAGGATTTTCTACAAATGTACAAAAACATATCTTTCCGACACTATAAAATGCCGGAAAACATGTTTTTAAGATTTGCGATATCAGCGCGGTATGGCTTCTTTGTGGACAAACAGCCGAATCGTCGACACTTCCGACCTAAATAGACGGCAGGTCGAGGGTCTGTTTGAGGATTTCGACGGCCTGCGAGACGGTGGCGACATGGTCGATGGCGAAACTGCGGCGACCGTTCTTCTCGCGGATACGAACACGCTCCGGGTTCTGCTGCAGATAGTTGAGCAGACGGCCGAACATCGGGCTCTGGTAGTATGCCTTGTTGCTGTCGTCGACGAAGAAGAGGAACATCGATCCCTGCTTCATCACGACTTTCTCGATGCCGAGCTTACGGGCCAGTCGGCGCAGACGCGGCACACGCAGGAGTTCGCGCGCCTGATCGGGTATGCGTCCGAAACGGTCCACGAGCCGCTCCTCGAAGGCTGCAAGCTGGTCCTCGCGCTCTATGCTGTCGAGCTCCTGATAGAGCGATATGCGCTCGCTTTCCTGCGGCACGTAGTTGAACGGCAGGAGGAGTTCGAGATCGCTCTCGATGACGCAGTCGGCAACGTAATCCTCACCTTCCGACGTGCTGTCGGCGGCATTGTCGGCGATATCGGGGAACTCCTCGGTACGCAGCTCGACGACGGCCTCGCGGAGGATTTTCTGGTATGTCTCATAGCCGAGGTCGGCGATGAAGCCGCTCTGCTCCGCCCCGAGAAGGTTGCCGGCCCCTCGGATGTCGAGGTCCTGCATGGCGATATGTATGCCGGAGCCGAGGTCGGAGAAACTTTCGATGGCCTGCAGTCGGCGCCGTGCATCGGGCGACAGGGGCAGCCCGGGCGGCACCATGAGATAGCAGAATGCCTTGCGCGAACTGCGGCCTACACGTCCGCGAAGCTGATGCAGCTCGCTGAGGCCGAAATTCTGGGCATTGTTGATGATGATCGTATTGACATTAGGCATGTCGATACCACTCTCTATAATGGTTGTAGCCAGCAGAATGTCGTAATCATGTGCCGTAAAGTCGTTGATTGCCTTCTCGAGCTTCTCGGGAGGCATCTGGCCATGTGCCACAATGGTTCGGGCATCCGGTACGAGGCGGTGTATCATGGCCTCGAGGTCGTAGAGCCCTTCGATACGGTGGTTGACGAAGAAAACCTGACCTCCGCGCGCCAGCTCGAAGTTGACGGCCTCGGCAACGACATCGTCGCTGAGCGCGTCTACACTCGTGATGATGGGGTAACGGTTTGGCGGAGGGGTCGTTATCGTCGAAAGATCGCGAGCACCCATGAGTGAGAACTGAAGGGTACGCGGTATCGGAGTCGCGCTCATGGTGAGCGTGTCGATGTTCACCTTGAGCTGCTTGAGTTTTTCCTTTACAGCGACACCGAATTTCTGTTCCTCGTCGATTATCAGTAGACCGAGATCCTTGAATTTCACGCCCTTGCCTATGAGCTTGTGCGTCCCTATGACGATATCTATCTTACCGGCTTCGAGGTCGGCAAGTATCTCCTTGACATCCTTGGCCGAACGGGCACGCGACAGGTATTCGACCCTGACGGGGAAGTCCTTTAGACGCTCGGAGAAAGTATGGTAATGCTGGTATGCGAGCACCGTTGTCGGCACGAGCACGGCCACCTGCTTGCCGTCGGTAGCGGCCTTGAAAGCCGCACGGACGGCAATCTCGGTCTTTCCGAATCCCACGTCGCCGCATATGAGGCGGTCCATGGGGCGTTCGCTTTCCATGTCGGTCTTGACGGCCTGCGTGGCTGTAAGCTGGTCGGGGGTGTCCTCGTAGATAAACGATGCTTCGAGCTCGTGCTGGAGGTAGGAGTCCGGCGAGAAGGCGAAGCCTTTCTCGTCGCGCCGGGCGGCATAGAGCTTGATGAGGTCGCGGGCTATATCCTTGAGCTTGCTCTTGGTACGGTCCTTCATCTTCTGCCATGCTCCGGAGCCGATGCGGTTGATTTTCGGCGGCACGCCTTCCTTGCCTCGGTATTTGGCGAGCTTGTGGAGGGCGTGGATGCTGACCATCAGGATGTCGTTGTTCTGGTAGACGAGCTTTATCACCTCCTGCATCTTGCCGTTGATGTTGGTGCGCAGCAGACCGGCGAACTTACCGACACCATGGTCGACATGGACTATATAATCGCCTACTTCTATCTGTCCCAACTCCTTGAGCGACAATGCAAGCTTACCGGAACGGGCACGGTCGCTCTTGAGGGTGTACTTATGGAAGCGGTCGAAAATCTGATGGTCGGTAAAGACGCATATCTTGGCCGTTTGGTCCACAAAGCCCTCGTGGAGCGTACCTTCGATGGCCTCGAAGGGTATATCGTCGCCACGGTCGGCGAAAATCTCGCGCAGACGGGAGAACTGCTTCTCGTTGTCCGAGAGGATGCACATGCGGTAGCCGTCGGCTATCAGGCGTGTGAACGACTCGCTGATAAGATCGAAATTCTTATGATATATGCCCTGTGGCGAACAGTCGAAGTCCAGAGTCGGGACAGTGCTCTCGCCACTGTTCGTCGCTGCAGTGAACGACAGGCGATGGAAAGTGGCCAGTTTCGAGGCGAAGAGTTCGGCATCGACGACGAGGTCGAGTGCATCGGCATCACCTTCCTCAGTCAGCAAGGTAAAGGCCGACACTTCCGTTGCCCCTATGGCACGTATGCGTTCGAGGGTGTACTGCTCGTTTCGCATGGCAATCAGCGAATCGGCAGCGATAAAATCGAGGAAAGAGCTGAGCTGTCCGCGATGAGCGACATTGGCTGTGATGGACACCGAGTCATGGCGCGTCTCCGAAAGCTGGGTCTCGACATTGAAAGAGCGGATAGAGTCTATCTCGTCGCCGAAGAAGTCGAGGCGCACGGGGAGCTCGTCTGAATAGCCGAAAATATCCATGATTGAGCCGCGTACAGCGTACTGACCGGGTTCGAACACATAGTCCACTTCCTTGAACCCATTGTCTTTCAACCATTTCTCAGCCTTTTTCATATCGGCCGGAGTATCTTTGGCCAGATGCAGTGTTCTGGTGTCGAGTTCCTCTCGCGAAGCCACGCTCTCGGCGAGCGCGTCGGGATAGGTGACAATGAAGCGCAGGCTTCCGTCCTTGACACGGTTCAGGGCTTCGGTCCGCAGAATCTGGTTGGGAGGGTCGACCTGGCCGTATTTTATATCGCGCTTGAAACCGGATGGCATCATGGCGACGGAATCCTCGCCGACGATACGGCAAAGGTCGAAATAGAGATAACCGGCATCGTCGAGCGAGTCGCCGATTACCACTACCGGCGCACCGCTACGAGAACGGGGAAGGCCCGACAGCATTATGGCTGCCGACGAACCGGCAACGCCGCGGACGAGTCCTTCTTTCTTTGCCGCGAGCGACCTGAGTGCCTTCTCTCGCGAGGAGCTCAGGATTTGCGAGCATATATCGCTGAGGGTCATTTCTTGGGACTGAGAAGCTTACGATACTCGGTGGAATCGAGGAGCACCTTCATGGCTGACTGAAGGACTGTATCACCGTCGAGGCTGCGGCGGACGATTTCGGCATCGGAATAATAGCGAGAGGCCAGTTCGCCGTCGAGAATGTCGATGATAGCCATCTTGTTGATATCCAGATCCTGGTTCAGGTCATGCTTGAGCATGGCGGCAAGGACATCGAACTGCGCCGCTACCGAATCGTTCATATATCCTTCGGTCTTGGCAGCATCGCGGAGATACTGAAGGCCTGTCTCGCACTGGCGGTCATATTTGAAGCGTTCCGGATCGATGCTCTTCTTGAAATCTTCGAACATTTCGTTGGTTACGCGGAAGGAATCGACGGGTATCGAATCAGGATGTGCTGCAAAGTACTTGTTGGCGTAATCGAAGGCCCACATATCGGCCATGATATTGTATAGCAGACGGTTTGTCTCGGGCAATTCGACGGTGATATCGGGTGTTATGCCACCACCGTCGCGGACGATACGTCCTGCCTTGGTGGCATATTCATGAGTCAGGCTGTCGGGAGTACGTTCCGGACTGCCATCGGGGTTGCGGTGGCTGTAATCGAGAGCCTGGATAAGGCGGCCGGAAGGAATGTAGTAGCGGGCCACTGTCAGCTTCATGATGTCGTCATAAGGCAGAGGGCGTGTGCTCTGCACAAGACCCTTGCCGAAGGAACGTTCGCCGACAATCACAGCGCGGTCGAGGTCCTGGAGCGAACCTGCAACAATCTCAGAGGCCGAAGCCGTGCCGCCGTCGGTAAGCACGGCCAGAGGAATGTCGGTATCCAGAGGCTTCTGGGTAGTCTTGTAGTTCTTCTCTTCACGGGCATCGCGGCCTTTAGTACGAACAATCTCGGTACCCTTTGGTACGAAGTTGCCGACTATCTGCACAGCACTCTCAAGCAGGCCGCCGCCATTACCACGAAGATCAAGGACTATTCCTTTCAAGTTAGGATCGTGCATCATATCGAGCACCGCTTCCTTGACGCGACGCGCGCTCGATTCGTTGAAAGTCGTAAGCCGGATATACCCGATGCCGTTGGGAAGCACGCCGTAATAAGGTAGCGGATTGACTTTTATGTCGGCACGGGTGATATGGAAAGTCAGGAGAGAATCCTTTACGTAGGGGCGTTTGACTTCTATGACAGCTTCCGTACCGGCCTGTCCGCGCAGACGGCGGCTGACATCGCTGATATCCGTCTGGGGAGTCACGGTATCGCCGTTGACCGACAGGATTTCGTCGCCGGGACGAAGACCGCCTCGACGCGCCGGGGAATCCCACTGTGGTTCGCTGATGATGACCTTGTCGCCACGTTTCTGGATTATGGAACCTATGCCAGCATATTTGCCCTGGGAGATGGACAACAGCTCATCCTGATTGCCCGACGGATAGTACTCCGTATACGGGTCGATCTGGTAGAGCAAGGCCGATATGGTCTTGTCCATAATCTTCACGGCATCGAGGGTATCGACATAATTAGCCTGCAGTTCCTTCACTATAGAGTTGAAAGTATGAAGCTTACGTGCAAACTCGTCCTTCTTTGCCGATGTAGGCGACGAAGCCCCGCATAACACTGCACCGACAGCAGCGAGGGCAATCAATATATATGCAAATCGTTTCATTCGCGAAATAAACAGTTGATTGTGCCGGGACAAAAATCCCGGCACTTATTTAAGGAACAAAATTAAGCAAATTTTTGTTGAGAACCCCCATACTCCAAGTTTTTTCACTAATTTTGGCCTTTGATGGAGATGCTGATAAAAAATATGGTGTGCCGGCACTGTGTTGCCGCCGTACGTCACGCCCTCGAAGACCTCGGATTCACAGATGTGGTGGTCGAACTGGGCCGTGCGAGCTTCTCTGTTCCCTCCTCGGTAGATGATAATTCCCTGTTGCACGACATCGATGCGGCCTTACAAGCCCTGGGCTTCGAACGAATCACCGACAGCGACACCGCGACAGTGGAGAAAATCAAGTCGGCCGTTCTGCATCACTTACGCGACGAACATGAGTGCCGCCTGAACCTCTCAGCCTGCGTCGAGGAACATGTCGGCATGAGCTACGACCAGGCAAGCCGAATATTCTCGCGCCTCGAAGGGCGCACCGTCGAACGCTACAGCATCCTCCAGAAGATAGAGTACGTCAAGGAATTGCTTGGCTATGGCGATGCCACCTTGGCAGAGATTGCCGACAAGACGGGCTACTCGAGTGCCGCCCATCTCTCACGCCAGTTCAAGGAAGTAACAGGCATGACTCCGACGCAGTATCTCAAGAATACGCAGGGGCTACGCCGCAGCCTCGACACCGTATAGCCCGGAATTATGCAAGCCGCACCCGAAAGCATGTAACGCCGGAAGGCTTTTCGTTTTGTAATTTTGCATCAGAAAAAAATTACAAAGCAATGGATATATCAAGCATATTCACATCCCTTTTGCACATCCTGCAGGAAATGTCGCCCTATATCCTGCTGGGCTTCTTCATAGCAGGGCTCCTACATGCTTTCGTCAGCAATAAATCTATGAGCCGACATCTCTCGGGCCCCGGTTTCGGACCGGTAGTGAAGGCAGCTCTTTTCGGCATACCTCTTCCGCTTTGCTCATGCGGCGTACTGCCGACAGCAGTCTCGCTCAGGCGCAGCGGTGCCTCACGGGGAGCGACAACATCCTTCCTCATCGCCACTCCGCAGACGGGTGTTGACTCCATAGCCGCAACATATTCCCTCTTAGGACTGCCATTCGCGCTCATACGCCCTATCGCAGCACTTGTCGGTGCCGTCGCCGGTGGCTGGACGGTTTCGCGTTTTGCACCTGAGAATCGATATGATGCCGACTGTAGCGGATGTTCGGCGACTTCCGAGCTGAAGCCTACTTTCTGGGGCAAGATGAAAGAAGCTGTCCGCTACGGATTCGTGGATATGGTAGCATCTGTCGGCAAATGGCTCGTCATAGGACTCGTCGTCGCAGCCCTCATCACGGTTTTCGTACCAGATGATATCTTCGTCGCCCTCAGCTCGCGTCCGTTCCTCGCCATGCTGGCGGTTGTGGCTATCGCAGTGCCTATGTATATATGCGCTACGGGGTCCATCCCTATCGCGCTGTCGCTGATGATGAAAGGTCTCTCGCCCGGCATCGCTTTCGTGCTTCTCATGGCCGGACCTGCCGTCAACTTCGCATCCATGCTCGTACTTGCCCGTACACAGGGGCGTAAAGCAACATTCATCTATGTGGCCTCGGTGGTTGTAACCTCCATCATGTTCGGCCTCATAATCGACCTTCTTTTGCCGGCCTCATGGTTCGCACTACCGGGTGTCGCAGCCGGAGAATCCTGCCACCATGCTTTCGGCATCTTCGATACTATATGCACTGTAGTGCTTGTAGCACTCCTTATTTACGCCGCTGTTGCACAGCGCCGTCATCCGCATCATCATAACATCCAAAACGATATGAACACAGCAACTTACACCGTCAAGGGCATGAGCTGCCCTCATTGCAAAGCAACTGTCGAAAAAGCCCTCTCGGCTCTGCCAGGAGCAGAACAGGTAGAAGTGGACCTCGCCAGAGGTTGCGCAACCGTCACCGGCGACGTCGCCCCCAAAGCCGTCGAGGAAGCCATCCTCAAAGCCGGCTTCGATGTAGCCTAATCTACCTTGGAAAAAGGCGGGAAAACCAACGTCGAATATCCTGTCGAGCTTTTTATTTTGCTACATAGAAGGAATTTGTTAATTTAGCTGCTGAGTCATTGGCAAGCATCGCAGGCATTGACTTTTACCCAAAACAATAGCCATGAGAAAATTCCTTCTTTCAGCAGCACTGGCGATTTCGATCATAATGCCAACATGGTCACAGTCTTCTGATTATCTTATCGACAGCACCGGCGTGAGCCGCAATGTTCTTGAAAACTATCTTGACAAATCTATCACGATGGTCTATCTGCTCATGCCGGACAAGCCTGAGGGCCGACGTATCTACTCATATCACAATGACGACGTACGAATGGTCAAAGAAACCGGTGCCAAATTCCTTGGCAGGACAATCTACCGCTGGGGCGGTGAAAGTCTGCTTAACGAGGCTAATTTCTGGACTCGTGCCCGGCAGATCGCCGGTGACCTGCATAGCGCCGATCCAGATATCGTTCTCCAAGGATGCCTGTTCGAAATCATAACTACGGCTGTCAACAATGTTCCTGTTCCGGCATGGGTGTTCGAGCATTTCGGACTACCCGTCGAGAACCGTAATTTCTCTTACGATTCCATGCTGAATACCGATGGCAAGCTGGTTGACCACTGGCATACAGGCTGCAGTGTTCCGGACATTTCGCGTCCTGAAACGAAATTATGGTTTACCTATCTCGCTGGAGCATATATGGAAGTTGGTGTCGAAGCACTCCACCTGGGCCAGATTGAGCTTATCGGAATGAACGACCCCGAACGCGAACACTGGGCTGATGTTATCGGCCATATCCGAGCGATTGCCCATGACAAAGCACGCCGTGGATGGGTTCTGCTCGACGCACATACTCCCTATTTCGGAATGGTAAAAGATGGAGTAAGCCTGCTTGACTTCAATTCATTCCCCCTAAGAGTGTGTGAGATTCCCGAAACGCCATATCATGGCAAGTTGCAGAAAGGCTACCTCGACAGCCTCTATGGCCGCAGCATGGGCTGTAAGAGTCCGTCGGGATGGAGCGCAGAGCATCTTCCCTACCTGGTGGAATTCGACAATTTCGGCATCAGCAAAGAGCCGGGCAAGGCCAATCTTGAATCGCACTTCATATGGGGCTGGGACGAAATCTCTTGGTTCGCCCAGCAACCTGAGGAATACCGCAACCAATGGCTACGCTATGCTTGGCAGTGGCTGCGCGACAACGATTCCAACGGACACCTGGAGATGCCCGGCACGCGAATGATTACCTGTCCCAACGAGACTGGCGGCAACTATCGTGCGGCTCGCCGCAGCGAAGCCTGTCCCGTCGGCTACAGTCAGGAACCCGTGATAGCAGAACTCTGGTCACGCTGACAGCATAATAAGAACCTCAACCTACAGCAACTAAACAAAGACGGGCCTCAAGTGGGGTCCGTCTTTGTTTTTATGTGTTTTATAGTCAGTTATGAGAGAGATGCTATAGAGAAGAATGTTTTGTCAGTCAATAGTTTCGTCAGCCGGATAACCGCCCATCTCTCGGATGGCGTTCTTCAGCATAACGTATTGCTGGAACAAATGGTTCACTGGAACCTCATTTTTTGTATAGTCATGCATCGGGCTCTTGAGGAAGAAGCTCAGGAAGCGCTGAATGCCGTAGCGTCCGGCACGGGCTGCGAGGTCGCTCAGGAGAACGAGGTCGAGACACAGAGGTGCGGCAAGGATTGAGTCGCGACAGAGGAAGTTGATCTTAATCTGCATGGGATAACCCATCCAACCGAAGATATCAATGTTGTCCCAGCCTTCCTTGTTGTCGTTGCGCGGAGGATAGTAGTTGATACGTACCTTGTGGTAGTAGCCCTGATGACCTCCTTCCTCGGCACCGCCGCAGTTGGCGCCGTAGAGATCGGGCTGATCTTCGGGAACGAGGATGCTTTCGAGTGTCGAGAGTTTCGAAACTTCCTTCGTACGGAAGTTGGCAGGTTCGTCGAGCACGAGGCCGTCGCGGTTTCCGAGGATATTGGTCGAGAACCAGCCTGAAAGACCGAGGCAACGTGTGCCGATGATAGGAGCGAAGCCCGACTTTACAAGTGTCTGGCCGGTCTTGAAGTCCTTGCCTGCGATAGGCATCCTTGTCTTTTCGGCAAGTTCCCACATGGCAGGTATATCGACGGTGGTATTGGGTGCGCCCATGATGAAGGGAGCGCCTTCTGTGAGTGCTGCATATGCATAGCACATCGAGGGAGCGATGTGTTCTTTGTCGTCATCCTTCATCGCCTTCTCGAGGTCGGCCAGATGATAATGGTATTTTTCGTCGACGGGCACATAGACCTCGGTCGAAGCAGCCCAAAGGACAACAACACGGTCGAGACCTTTTTCTTTCTTGAAGTTGCGGATGTCTTCCCGGATCTGCTCTACGAGTTCCCAGCGAGTACCGGTCTTGAGGTTGTCGCCGGTGAGGCGCTTTGCATAGTTATGGTCGAAAGCAGCCTTGAGAGGACGGATGGCTTCGAGTTCTTCGCGGACGGGTTCGATGTCGCGCTCCTTGAGCACTTCGGCATTGAGAGCCGATTCGTAGGCATTGGCAGGATATACATCCCATGCGGCGAACTCTATGTCGTTAAGATCGGCCAGAGGCACTATATCTTTGTATTTGAGATATTTCTTGTCTTCACCCTCTCCGACACGGATACGGTCGTACTGTGTCATGGAGCCTACGGGCTTGGCGAGACCTTTGCGTGTCATAAGGACACCGGTCATGAATGTTGTGGAAACGGCTCCGAGGCCTACTACCATGACGCCGAGTTTGCCGGCGGCGGCCTTTACATTTGGATTGCTCATGTCTTTATCTTTTATGCGTTAATTGTTTTCTATTCCATGTTATATCGGACTTGTGTCCTTCGGAAAAGCGCACAAAAGTAACATGCATTGTCGAAATGCAAAAATATTTTAAGGACAACTTAGGTGAAAAATCTTCAAAATAGTCAAAATAAATCGACTATATGTTTACATACGCTAAATTTATCGCTTTTACTTCCTTTAATTGTTAATATATCCTAATGAGGCTCAAACCGACTATTCAGCTTATTTATACTTCTTCAGTTCATAGGTTTTCTCGCGCAGGTAGGCTCCGAGCTCTTCCGGAGTCGCACCGTGTGCTTCCTGATCAGCCACAGAGATTACGTCTCCTATACTGATGTGCATTTCCTTTCCGGCTTTGCGGAATACTTCTGCCGGAAGGCGCAGCGAACGAGCCGGCCAGCAGATATGTCCGAGGATATTGAACCACCAGCTGTTGCTGCCGTGGAAGAATATTGGAATAACAGGCACCTTGGCCCTTTTGATTATTTCGAGAATGGATTTCTGCCAGGGACGGTCCTGCAGGCCGTCGTGAAGCGTCGTCTTACTCATGGCTCCGGCAGGAAAGAAACCGACCGGCTCGCCTTCCTTAAGCTGACGCATGGCCTGACGTATTCCGGCAACGGAGACAGCCCTCTTGGCAGGGTCGTTGGAAGCCCATGCGTCGACAGCTATGAAGTTAGGACGCATGGCACTGATTTTATTGAGAATCATGTTGACCATGACCCTGTACTTCGGACGGCGCGACGAAATAAGATAGATTAGGGCTATGCCGTCGAGAGCGCCGAATGGATGGTTGCTGACGGTTATGAAAGCACCTTCGGGCAGATGATCGAGCACTTGCTCGTTGTCGATGCGAAGCCGGATATGGAAACCTTCGAACAGAAGACGGCGGACGAACTCCGGTCCCGGCGTATCGCAGAAACGGGCATGTATCTCGTTGACCTTGTCGACAGAAAGAAAGTGAAGCAGGAAATTGACGAGCCTGGGATGCCCGTCGAAAGCAGGCACCATCTGTCGTAGATCGTCGTAGTTTAACACGTCGGGACGTACGTCGCACAGAGGATTGTTATTGTTGTTTTCCATATCAATTTTTTCGAAAACGGACATATCCGGCATAGGTACGCACGAAGGAAGCGAAGCCGGGAATACGCATCAGCACATACTCGAAGAGAACAAACCCGACGAGGGCGCACAGAATCCCTCCGAGAACGTCGATGATATAATGATGAGAAGTATAGACTGCTGTAAACCATATACCTACCGTGACTACACCGAGTATGATTTTCCAGGCCACCGACGAGCGGCAGCGGAAAGCATAGATGAAGGCTACAAGCGTATAGGCCGAATGGAGCGAAGGCAAAGCTGCGAAGACGTTGGAATTACGTGCATAGAGGCCATGGAAGATACCGAGCCCCGTCATCCTGTCAAAAGCTCCGAGACCTGCAACTTCGCCCGGAGTACCCTCGACAGCCGTAAAGCCATGATGGGCAACATACCAGGGGGGAGCAGCCGGATGCACATAATAGAAGGCGAATCCGAGCAGGTTGACAAGCAGGAACACCATTGCAAAATGAAGATAGCCCTCGGTCTTGCCTGTAAAATAGAGCCAAAGACCGTAGAATATAGGCAGAGGCACCCAGCAGAGATAGAAGATGCCTGCCATGAAGTCCATGACAGCCGATGTATGCTGCGCAAAGAACTCATTGGGTGTAAGCAGCCCTGCCGCACTACCAATTCCAAAAATACTTTTCTCTGTATTGTAAAGACCCTCTACGTCGACGGGGTTCACTTTATAATTCGGCAGGATATTCATCCAGTCGTAAGATATTCCGAAAACGAAGAATGGCAGAAGGGCCACAACAAGACGGCGCGTAATCCCGTTGAAAAAGAACAGCCCGAAAATAAGGAAAGCCATGACCAGATGTTCGGGACGGAAACCAACGAACAGAGCCGTTACCAACAGCCACAAGGCCAGAGCTGCGGCACAAATCAGGGATTCGCGCGTTGTTGGGAAGGAGCGTTTCACGGACGGTCTGTCTTCAACAGCTCGCGGCGGCAGTGAGATATCCGTGCGAAAACCGTCAGGTTAGCAAAAATGGCGATGAATCCCATGGCTAATTCGAGAATAAGGTTAGGGTCGAAAGTTGACTCAGGTTCCTGACACTGACCCACTATACCTGTAGCGATAGCCGCAAGACTCGTTACCACTACACGCTCCGGACGCTGCATGAAGCCGACCTTGCACTCAATGCCGAGACCCTCGGCACGGGCGCGGACATAGCTGACCATGATGCTGCCGACCATGGCGAGAAACGTTATCAGAGCACCTATGACATTCCCGTATGTCAGGAAATAGAAGGCGATGCCTCCGAGTGTGAACATCTCGCAAAACCGGTCAAGGACTGAGTCGTACATTGCACCGAAACGCGAAACCATATTGCCGAGACGTGCGACCTGGCCGTCGAGCATATCGAAAAGCGAAAAGCCGATTATGAAAGCACCTGCAAGCGTTATCAGTCCGAAGTCCCCTTCTCCAGAGTTTACCCTTATGCCGGCCCAGACAAAAATTGCAGCTGCGGCTATATTTCCGAGCATACCGATGGTAGTCACCATGTTCGGGGTCACACCCGAGCGTATCAAGAAGCGCACAAAGGGGTTTATGACAACATAAATACCTTGTTGCAGACAGTTGCGAGCCTCAAGAGAATTTTTCTTTATATCCATAATTTCTAATCTTTTTTATCCTTGAATCCGACAGCTCTCGCCAAATTCACGGCGAAATGGTCGAAACGCCTTGGCCGATAGACGAAATAACGCTGCAAGGCGAAATTCCAAAACCACGAAACCATCAGAGAAACAAAAAGTCGTGCTGCGGCGAAATAACCGTCGGGACGAAAGCCTATAGTTTCAAGCCAGTGCCAGTTGCTGAAAAGAGCATAGACAGCCTGCGTCCCGTAAGAGTTCAGAGCGAGACTGCCAAGCCAAACCATAGCATATTTGACCACCACGGCACGCCAGTCACAGCCCGAGGCACGAAATGTGAAACGATAATTTATAATACAGTTGACGGTACCGCCGACAACAGCACCTATAGCTGTCGCAAGCCATGGCAAAAGGCCCACCCATGCAAAAAGCACGAAGCCGAGGCCCATGTCTATCCAGGAAGCTGACTGCGATGACACTATAGAGCGCAGATAGGTAAAAACGATATTGTCGCTCTTAAGCAGTTTGTCGGCGATGGCATGTCCTGTTCCCATCTCACTTCAGTATTATGATATTCAATACTATAAGAATAAAAGCGCTATAGAGACCCGCAAGTATATCGTCGGCCATCATACCATAGCCCCGAGGCAATGACTCCATACGTCGTATGCCGAGTGGTTTGTAAATATCAAAGAAACGGAAGAGTGCCAGCGACATAAGTATTTCCCACCATGGGCAGACACCGCCGCAGACCACGGGGAGCAGGGAAATCCACTGACCGACGGTCTCATCGACGCAGGCCACCACCGGGTCTTTGCCCCAGTAACGCTCCGATATGGAGCTGGCCCATGTCCCGGCCACGCTACCGACAATAACGGCCAGGGCTGTGACGAGTACACCGACAAGCGGTGAAGCCCAGAGATAGAGGGGCAGCCACAGAATGATACCAAAAAACGCGCCCCATGTTCCGGGGGCTACAGGAAGATAGCCGAAGCCGCAGGATGTGGCAATCAGCCTGGGCAGAAGGGGAAACTTTCCGGAGCCTGGTATCGGTTTTGGCCATCGGGCCTTATAATCGAACGACATATTACAAACGGTTTTTTCCTAAATGTGCCTTGACCTCGGCCAGAACATATTTCGCTATGTAGGGAGCAGCCTCTTCACGACAAGGAGCAAAGCTTGGCCAGTCGTCGAAATCGACAATGCTCACCTCCCCGTCGGAAGTAACGATGGCATCGCCACCATATACGACAACCCCAAGTGCTTCGGCGGCTTCGCCGCACATTTTTGTAAACTTCGACATGTCGAAATGCGTGCCGACAGCCGGGGTGTTGTGTGCTTCGTTGCCGAAACGCGAGTAGCTGTCTATCAGCGGATAGAACCAGTAGAAGAACGGAGTGCCGGCCACACCATAGAACTTGATAAGGTCGCCTTCGAGATGACGGTTGATGACAGCACGCCTGAACCCGCGCAGAAAATACTCCTGAAGCACTTCCTGGGCCTCTTCGGCATGGCGTACGAATGTTACATCTTCCTTATGCCTGGAGTGATAGTCGCCTCGCTTGATCCAACATTTACTTATACCGGCACCCTTGAGGCGGTCGCGGACAAATTCGTTGGTATCCACTATAATACTCTCAGGATATGTGATACCGCAGCCTGTAAGTATGCGAGCCATGCGTTCGCGAATACAGTTCTCTATGCCATAACCCGAGTTGACCACGAGCCGGCCATTATCTTCGAGTTTCTGGAGCATCTCTACAGAACGGGGCTCCCGACACATATTGAGTATTAGGTCACAATCCTTGACTCCGTTTGCAATGAACTGCTCCTCGCTGTATATATTCACCTCGCAGCCACGTTTGCGGAGCTGTTCGGCCACGATATTGAATATCGCGGCATCGTTACATATATGATTGGGAGAATAGGCACCTGCCCGCATTATCCCCGCTATTCGGATTTCAGCCATATCGGAAAGTAGCCCATAAGGCCATTCAAGAAATGAATAATCGGGCAAAGATACGATTTTTCCCCGTACTAAGCAATACCTTATCTCAGTCCGGGAATTAAATGTGAAACCACATGAAGAATAAATGATGTACTATTCATCTGCGAGGGTTTACAACAGGAGCCTCGGCGGAAGATGACGGTTTTGAGTCTTTGATGGTCGGCCAGCCCTCTTCATCCCAAACAATCTTGTCGAGATAAACCTTGCGTCCCGCTTCAGGCTCGGCGGTATCAAAGCCGTGATAGAGCATCCACCATTGCCCTGCGTCGTCGGTCACAAAGTTGGCGTTGTGGCCCGGACCTATCACCTTCTCACTGCGTTCCATCACCAGCGAGAAGCCGTTATCCAGTGCTTTCATACCCTGACGGTCGACGTACGGGCCGAAGAGATTCTCCGAACGTGCAACAACGACACGATAGGTACTTTTCTCCCCCTCGCAGCACGAGCCGGCCGAACCGACCAGGTAATAATAGCCGTCATGACTTATGATATTAGTTCCTTCGGTAAGCGTCCCGGCAATTCGTCGCGGAGCCGTGCCGGGAAGCACGGCGAGGCCGTCAGCGGTAAGCTCTATCCCATAGATACCACGGAAACTGCCCCAGAAGAGATACTTATGGCCTGCTTCTTCGTAGTAGAAAGGGTCTATGCTGTTCTGCACCCCTATTTCGCTGCTGATGAATAGTTTTCCACAGTCCTTAAAGGGTCCTTCCGGTCTCTCAGCAGTGGCGACACCTATCCCGCACTCCCATTCGCCGCCCCAACGCGACTTAGAATAATACAATACATATCTATCGCCAATATGCTGAATGTCAGGTGCCCAAATATTACCGTCGGGTACCATTTCAGGGCGTGTCTCATCAGTGAAAGCCGTACCGATCAGCTCCCAGTCTACAAGATTCGATGAACGGAAGATAGGTACGTTACGCGTGTTCTCAGTCGCGTAAAGATAGTACGAACCGTCGTCAGCACGTATCACTGTCGGGTCGGGGGCGCTCTGATTGATAACGGGATTGGTATATGTCTCGGCCATGCCGCAAAGGGGCAAGAGACATATCGCGACAGCAGCAAATTTTCTCATCGTTGGAATGTGGTTCACAGGTTTATTACTTATTATGCTTATAGTTACGGTTACGACTCCTTTCGGGCTTTTCGGCGTTCGACAGCTCGCTGGATAGCCTTTGCGACTGCTACCATGCCGGGAGCATATCGCTCATTCAGGATGTCGTAGGCTGTATCTGGATTCTTGGAGAGTGTCCCTATAATATCCCGGTAGATGGCCGGGGTGATGACTCCTCCGTAGGTGCTTATCATATCGTGGTCGATAAGCTGGGCTATGTGAGAATAGACAGTTGCGAGTTTGACATTTTTGGTAGAAGCTATCTCGGGCAGTGGAAGTCCTGCATTATAGAGGATCAGCGTGGCCTTAAGGCTCTCACCCTGCGGCGTTCCGGCTCCGAGACCTTCGAATTTGCGTATAGCCGCCAGGAAGCGTCGGCCGTAACGCACGGCCTTCTTCTCGCCGACACCATTGACTTGCATAAGCGATTCGATATCGGCCGGACGGCGCGTCGCCATATCGAGGAGAGTGGAATCGCTGAATATGATATACGGCGGAACACCTTCCGTACGGGCGAGGTCTGTACGGACAGTCTTGAGCTGTTCGAAGAGGTCGTGCACGGGGTCGGACGAGCGGCGTGCTTCCTCTGCTTTTCTCGCATGACCACGGGCAGTCTCTTTCGGAGGCTCATAGCGCGACAGGGTGAGCTTTGCCTCGCCACGAAGTATCCTCATCCCGAAATGGGTGACCCGGAGATGGTTGGCATCGTCGTAGGCAATCTCAAAGACTCCGAGCTGTACCATCTGCGACATATAGTCGTTCCATTCCTGCTGGCTGAGGTCGGACCCGGCACCGAAAGTCTTGATTCGGTCGTAACCCTCGGAAAGCAAATCAGAACGCCGCGAACCGCGCAGGATACTGACGACAGTAAATATGCCCAACTTGGTCCAACCCGTACGGGCAAGCACGCTCAGGGCTTTCTGTGCCAGCACGGTGCCGTCGAAGCGCTGTGGTGGCGAAAGACACACGTCACAGTTACCGCAGTCGCAGTTCCGTTCCTCGCTGAAATAACTGAGCAATATGCGTCGGCGGCACACACGGGCTTCCGCATATGCCTGCATGCGTTCGAGTTTCTCCATATTGATACCCTTGCGGCCCGACTCCTCGGCAAAAGAGCGCAGCGTGGCCACGTCGGCATAGGAATGGAAAAGGATGGCTTCCGCCGGAAGACCGTCGCGGCCTGCCCGACCTATCTCCTGATAGTAGCTCTCGATATTCGAGGGCATATTGTTGTGGACAACCCAGCGGATGTTGCTCTTGTCGATACCCATTCCGAAAGCCACCGTCGCACATACGACCGATGCACGTCCGTCAAGGAATGCCTTCATTGAGGCATCGCGGTCGGGAGCGCTCATCCCGGCATGATAACAAACAGCACGTACACCGGCGGCTTGGAGGGCAGCATGGAGGTCTTCGGCACCTTTACGCGACAGGCAGTATGCTATACCCGAATCCTGCGGATATTTGCGGACAAGGCCGGCAATGAAACGGACTCTCTGGGCCACGCCGGGATTACGGTAAGCCCGGAGCGAAATATTGGGGCGGTCGAAAGAACCGATATGACAGTACGGGTCGACGAGGCACAGCTGACGAATGATATCGTCGCGAGTCAGGCGGTCAGCAGTGGCCGTAAGGGCTATGACAGGTACTTCCGGCCTTAGCTTTTTGAGTTGGGAGAGCGCTGTATAGTCGGGTCTGAAATCATGACCCCACTGAGATATGCAATGGGCCTCGTCGATGGCAAATAGGCTTATACGCAGATGCGACCACTCGGGAAGAGATGCCAAAAGTCGTTCCGGCGATATATAGAGGAGCTTTATTTTACCTTGTACGGCCGAGTCGAGGACACGCCGGTTGTAGCTTTCGTCCTGATTTGAATGGACTGCGGCAGCCGGTATACCGTTGGCAATCAGGGCTTGTGTCTGGTCCTGCATAAGGGCTATCAGCGGCGAGACAACAACGGTGCAGCCCCTCTCCGACAGCAGAGCCGGGATCTGGAAGCACAGCGACTTGCCGCCGCCTGTCGGCATAAGTACCACTGCGTCGCGACCGTTCATCAGGGCCTCGATTACCTCGTACTGACCCGGCCGGAAACTATGGTAGCCATAGAATCGACCAAGGATGGCATGGGCTCGTTCGCGAAGACTGCTGACAGGTGTAACACTATGATTCATAAGTGCTGCAAAATTACAGCATATGGCCGACCTACAGGGTCGCAGAGCCATGATTTAACTAATATTAAGAACTTTGACTTGACTTCGAAAGAAAAAGGTACTACCTTTGCAATCCACATCAAGAAGTTATTTATTGAAGAACTCTATCGGGAATCCGCCGGAGTTTCTTCCTTTTTTATTGTATCTAAAAAAAGAATAAATATGGCTATAATTTATATGACCAAAGATGGTTATGACCGCAAGATGGAGGAAATCTCCTATCTCGAAACCATCAAGCGCCCCGAAATCAGCCGCGCTATCGCCGAAGCACGCGATAAAGGCGACCTCTCCGAGAACTCCGAATACGATGCCGCCAAGGAAGCCCAGGGCATGCTCGAAATGAAGATCGCACAACTCAAGGACATGGTTGCCAACGCACGTATCATCGACGAAAGCAAACTCGGCACCGACGAAGTCCAGATGCTCAACCGCGTCCGCATCCGCAACACCGCCACCGGTTCTGAGGCCGAATACACCATCGTCGCCGACTCCGAAGCCGACATGAAGGCAAAACGCATCGCCGTGTCGACACCTATCGCTCGCGGTCTCATGGGACACAAGGTAGGCGAAACCGTCGAAATCACGATCCCGGCCGGAAAAGTAAGCTTCGAAATTCTTGAAATCGGTATCTAATCCCTACTGCGATGACCATCTTTTCACGCATTGCCGCCGGTGAGATTCCTTCCTGCCGCGTGGCTGAGGACGACAAGCATTTCGCTTTCCTCGACATCAACCCTGTTGCCGAAGGACACACCCTCGTAATACCAAAAAAGGAAGTAAGCTATATTTTCGACCTCAGCGACGAGGAATACCTCGAGCTGCAGCTTTTCGCCAAGCGTGTCGCTGCCGCCGTCGAGAAAGCCATCCCCTGCAAGAGGATAGGCACCTGCGTCATAGGTCTTGAAGTGCCTCATGCTCATATCCACCTCGTGCCTCTCCGCAGCGAGGCCGACATGGACTTCCGTAAACAGAAACTGACATTCCCGGCAGAGCGCATGCAAGAAATCGCCGATGCCATAGCCGCCAACTTCAAATGAAAACATCCCGTATACTCAGCAAACTCGCTGCCGCCTGCGCAATGACAGTCCTCGCGGCCTCATGCTCGGGCAACAAGGGATGGAGCGTCGAAGGTGCCGTCGAAGGTGCCGACGGCGGAAAGATAGCACTCGAAGGCTATAACAATGGCATCTGGTACCTTATCGACTCCCTCCAGCTCGGGTCTAACGGCAAATTCGCCTATAAATCCGATGTCCCTGCTCCGGCTCCTGAAATCTACCGCCTGTCCATGGACCAGACAGACGGTGCTATATATTTCCCTATCGACTCGTGCGACAAGGTCAACATAAAGACCACTGCCTCGAGCTTCTCCAAAGGTTATAGAGCGACAGGTACCATGGCTGCCGAACAGATATGCAGCGTCGACAGCCTCGTAGCCGCCACCCTCGCAGCAAAAGGTTCCGAAGCAGCCGCCGACTCGGCTCTGTCGCGCCAGCTCGTAAACTACATAATCTCCGACACTACCGGCATAGTGGCTTACTACACTGTAGGCAAGACTATCGACGGCAAACCGCTCTTCAACCCCGACGACCGCTTCGGCAACCGCGTCTACGGAGCTGCCGCTCAGGTATTCAGCCTATATCGCCCCACAGATGTGCGCGGCCAGCAGCTCAAGTCGCGTTATTTCCAGGGGCGCCAGGCTCTCGGATATGCCGCGCCTTCCCAGACAGTAATCGAAGTGCCTGAGACCGGTGTCATCGAAATCGACCGTTTCGACAATGCCGGTAAGCGTCAGTCCCTTTCCGAACTCGCCTCTCAGGGCAAAGTGATACTCCTCAGTTTCACAACGTACGGAGCAGAAGCCTCACTCCCATATAACGTCGCTCTCAACGAGCTCTACGAGAAATACCACAACGAAGGTCTCGAAATCTACCAGATAGCTTTCGACGAGGACGAACTCCAGTGGAAGAACGTCGCTGTCAACCTTCCCTGGATTACCGTGTGGAATGCTCCTACGGACGGAACGACTGCCTTGGTGAACTACAACGTCGGCGTTCTCCCGACAACATTCATCATCGACCGTCGCGGCTCCATCGCCGAACGTGTCATCGACCCTGCCGAGCTACCCTCGAAAGTCGCTAAATATCTCTGATACGGAATTTGCAGATAAGTCTGCGAAACATAAATACAAAAAACGCCCCGGAGTGCCGCAACAGCTTCCGGGACGTTTTTTTGTGTCTCTATTAGTCTTTATTTTACTTCCCAGGTATCACCTGCGAGAATCATCTCGCGGAGGGTCGAGAAACCTTTCTTGGCACGAACCTCTTCCACCTGTTCGGAAACGCCGGTCTCATATGTCGGGGCAGCGACATCGCGGATAACGCCCAGAGCCAGCGGCAGGGAATGACCATCCATCATTGCAAGCTGCTGATGAAGGAAATTAGATGGCGTGTGAGCATCATGAACGAGTACATCGTCCATAGTGTAGCCGTCCTCGCCGATGGTGACAGCCTTCAGCAGGAAGCCATCCTGTACGAGACCTTTGTTCATATCCTTGCCGAAGATCATCTTCTCGCCATGGCGGAGAAGGATAGTACGGTCGGCACGAACTTCGCGATCGGTGATATCGTTGTGGATACCGTTGTTGAAAATCATACAGTTCTGCAGGATTTCGACAACGGATGTTCCCTTATGACGGGCAGCAGCGACAAGTACATCCTGCGAAGTCTGAAGCTCTACGTCGATTGAACGGGCGAAGAAGTTGCCACGGGCACCGAACACGAGTTCCGCAGGGATGAATGGATCCTCGACAGTGCCGTAAGGACTCGATTTCGACACGAAACCGCGCGCGCTCGTCGGAGAATACTGTCCCTTGGTAAGACCGTAGATCTTATTGTTGAACAGGACGATATTGATGTCGATGTTGCGGCGTACGGCATGTATGAAATGGTTGCCGCCGATGGCGAGACCGTCGCCGTCGCCCGAAATCTGCCATACCATCATCTCGGGATGCGCAACCTTGTACCCTGTCGCTATAGCTGCCGCACGTCCGTGGATAGTGTGGAAACCGAATGTATTCATGTAGTACGGCAGACGCGAGCTACAGCCGATGCCGGAGATGACGGCAGTCTTGTGAGGCGCGATACCGAGCGTTGCCATGGCCTTGTGGAGGGTATTGAGGATGGCGTGGTCGCCACATCCCGGACACCAGCGTACCGCCTGGTCGCTTTTGAAATCGCTTGCTTTATATGTAAGTTCTTCCATGATTAGTCCTCCATAAGTTTGATGGTTTTCTCGACGAGTTCGCCCACAGAGAAGGGCTGACCCTGTATCTTGTTTATACGCAGTATCTGTCGTCCGTCAAAACGGCTCTGCAGATAGTCGGCGAACATGCCTGTATTGAGCTCGGCTACAATGATGCGTTTGTAACGGCGCAGGACTTCGAATGTGTTTGCCGGCAGAGGATTTATATAGCGGAAATGGGCAAATGCCACTGGGTGACCTGCTGCACAGAGCTCTTCGGTTGCCGTGCGGAGATGTCCGTAGGTACCTCCCCAGCCAATCAACAAGGTACCGGCTTCGTCATCGCCGAGCACTTCGAGAGCAGGAATATCTTCGGCAATACGTGCAATCTTCTCGCGGCGGAGGAGAACCATCTTCTCGTGGTTCTCGGGATTTGTCGAGATAGCACCCGTCACGGCATCTTTCTCGAGGCCGCCGAGACGATGTGTGGCACCTTCAGTACCGGCTACAGGCCAGTAGCGGCCGAGGTTTTCGCGACGTGTGTAAGCGGTCCAGCTATGCGCGGAAAGCATTTCGGCCGGAACATCGGGAGTCTTTATATCGGGATATTCGTCAGGCTCGGGAACTCGCCAAGCCGACGAACCGTTGCCGATGAAAGCATCACTGAGCAGGATGACCGGAGTGCTGTGCTCTACGGCTATACGGCATGCCTCGAAAGCCATGTTAAAGCAGTCGGTCGGCGATGCAGGGGCTACCACAGCAACAGGCGACTCACCGTTGCGGCCATATAGAGCCTGCATGAGGTCTGTCTGTTCGGTCTTGGTCGGAAGGCCTGTCGAGGGACCGCCACGCTGAACATCGATGACTACAAGCGGCAGCTCGGCGATGACTGCAAGTCCGATGCCTTCGCTTTTGAGAGCGAGACCGGGACCGGAAGTCGACGTAACGGCAAGGTTACCGGCGAAGGAAGCACCAATGGCCGAGCATACGCCGGCAATTTCGTCCTCCATCTGGCAAGCTTTGACACCGAGATCTTTACGCTTGGCAAGTTCGTGGAGGATGTCGGTAGCCGGGGTAATAGGGTACGAGCCCAGATAAAGGGGGCGTCCACATTTTTCGGATGCCATGATAAGGCCCCATGCCGTAGCGGTATTGCCGTTAATATCTGTGTAGATACCTGGACGAGGATCTTCGGTCTCTATCTTGTAGGTGCTTACCGAAGCATGGATATTATGACCATAGTCGTAACCGGCCTGGAGTACTTTGGCATTAGCCTCGTAGACTGCCGGTTTCTTGGCAAATTTCTTTTTGAGATGATGCAGAGCGCTCTCGAGCGGACGGTCGAAAAGCCAGCATACCAGGCCCAGGGCGAAGATATTGCGGCATTTCATGACGCTCTTGAGATCCAGGCCACTGTCGGCAAGCGCTGCTTTGGTCATCGTGGTAACGGGCACTTCGACGACCTGGGCCTTGATGCCGAGTTCCTTGAAAGGTTCGGCTGTCTGGTACTGAGCTTTCTTGAGGTCTGTTTCGCGGAAGGAGTCGATATCGACGATAATGACACCTCCAGGCTTGAGGAACTTGTGGTTCGTCTTCAGTGCCGCTGCATTCATGGCGATGAGCACATCGCAACTGTCACCGGGGGTATGAACGCCAGTACCGACACTCACCTGGAAACCGGATACACCGCTTAGCGATCCCTGGGGCGCACGGATCTCCGCAGGGTAGTCCGGGAAGGTCGAAACCTGGTTGCCGAGACCGGCAGATACGTTGGTGAAGATGTTACCTGCAAGCTGCATTCCGTCGCCGGAATCGCCCGAGAAACGCACCACTACCTTGTCGAGAACTTTTATATTCGTTTTGTCCAACATGATTGATTAATTGAGTTGTCTTTCGATGGTATAACTCTCATTCGCGGCAAAGTTACAGCTTTAAATTCATACGGCAAAATATCCTTGCAGGAAACTCTGAAAAAGGTCTGAATTGCTGAAGTAACGTCGCCTTTAGCAATCAGTATGAAAAGAATTTACTTGACATAGACCTTCCTGGCCGTACCGTCAGAATAACGTACAATGTTCATTCCCCTGAAGGGTCTGTCCGAACGGAACCCCTCAAGATTATAGTAGCTTGCGATAGTGCTGCCGTCGACAACTACAGGGCCGATGCCCGATTCTTTCAAGTTAATACTGATCTCGGGCAGATAACCGAAATAGGTCTTATGCGCTACCGAGGCGAAGTTCTTCGAACGTCCCTTCATGTAGTCCGTGGAACGATGGCTGCCTATCGGGTCGCCGTAGCCGTTGACTTGGATCACACCTTCATTTAATACCATTTCCGGATTAGCTTCTACATCATAGTCTTCAGGGATGATGAAAGTCATAGTCTGAGCATTCTCCGACGAGCCGAATTTATACTGGTTAGGACTTTGAATCAGCGATGTACCGTTCGGGGTGTCATTGTAAGTCACATAGGCCGACATGTTATAGATTGCACCCATTTTGTTTGCAGGATGGCGAAGGCCGCTGTACCGGACTTTGACCTCGTCGCCGGGCAGAAACACACTGCTGCCGGGCCGGGTATTATTGGATATTTCCCGATGGCATGTTTTAGCCGTAAGAACCTGATATACGGCGTTTCCGGCGGCATCTGTCATGCGGACAATCTGTCGTCCTTCTTTGAGGTGAAGCGTGTACGAACCGTCTTCATTCTCTGTAATGCCTTCGGAAGAGAAACCGGAGTAAGTAGCCATATGATCACCGATAAGCGGAAAGGCTATCGTGATGTCTTCTACGCCGTCAGGCTTGAAGGTATAGTGTGCGCCTTCCTCTGTGTCAAGATAATAGAACACGTCGTGCTCGGCATCGACGCACATACCTGCAAGTTTCTGCGTATCAAAGTTGTATTTCTCGTTGATAAACATATTGGGTACGACAGTCGATTCCGGCTGGCCCACCGTGACGACATATGCAGCCGTGTTTTCCGGCCAGATAGCCCCCCAGTAGCGTCCGCCGTCAAAAGGCGACACCGTACCGTTTCTGTAGATGGCTACGGCAGTGGCATCATAGGTAACAAGGACGATGGCCGTACCCTCCCCTACAGCCTTGATTTCAGCCCACGCTTTGCCCGGCTGCTGATTGACGCTTATCACGTTGTCGCAAGGCTCGCCGTCAAGACCTATGACGGTATAATGGAAGTCGGGCTCCATGAAATGATTGTTCACAACGTTGTCTGTAAGTTCCCAGCTACGCATTCCATGCGCGTGGAAGATATCTCCTACATCGAGCCTCAAATGACCCTGATGATTGATGTTTACAAAGATATCTCCCGTTTCATAGCCATTGTTCGAATTTACATCGTGATATACAGTCTTTGGATCTATGGCTTCGTAGTCCGACATAGGAAATGTCAAGCCCTTGTCGGATACTATAAAGTATCCTTTCTGGGTCAGCTTACCTTCCATGTACGTGCAGATATCGTAATTGGCTCCGTCCGGCAGGTAGAAATTAAATGTCTTCGTGTCACCGTTTTCAACGATACTCGACGGGGCTGCAGGCACGACATCGACAAACTCGGCAATCTGAGGGCCTATGATCAGTTCGGCATCCTTAGGAACAGTAATAGGGCACATAGTACCCTTAGGAATCAAACCGCTCAAGCTTGTACTCGATGTCACTGTGGCAGAACAGGTATATGCGAGATATTCGGGATGAAGGGTAGCGGATGGTATGAATCGAGCATTGACCGTGTTACCCTCATAGACCGGCACAGTCTTGCGGCCGGGCGTAGTGCTGTTACCGAGAGCGACGTTCTGCTCTGTTCCTTCTTCCGACACGACACTGACCTCTATAGAATAGTCGCCGTTTTCTACCGTCCACAAAGAGCCGTCATCATTCCTATTCGTAGCATAGAGAGTTACAATCAGGACGCTGAATTCCTGAGTCTCTGCTTTGTCTTCGACAGTCATCCCTATAGTACCGTTGACGGTCTCACCATCCCTCCCGTAAGCTGTGAGGACGTAAGTACCCGGGGCCGCATCGAAACTATAGACATATCTTTCGGGGGCTCCGATATTTATTTGTTCATTTGTAGCTCTGTCGACAAGCGTCATGGTAGGTGCCGTCGGAGGCATGGTTACCCTAACACTTGCCGCCCTGACAGCCGCGAAGCAGCCTAAGAGCATGAGCAAGAACATAAAAAAGTGTCTCAGTCTCATCATTATATGATTTAGCGAAGTACAGTTCTGTGTATTGGTGTAGTCCGTTGTTTCTTATCTCATCGGGAGCTCGATGCGGAATGTTGTGCCTTGTCCGGGAGCCGACCGGCTTACAAAGATGCGTCCTTTGTGGTATTGTTCGATAATACGTTTAGCCAGTGTCAGGCCCAGACCCCACCCACGGCGCTTTGTTGTATAGCCGGGATTGAAGACATTCTTGAAGTTCTTGCGGCTTATGCCTTTGCCGGTGTCAGAGACCTCGATGACAGCCATATGATCTTCAGCTGCGAGAGATGCATCGATACGCCCTGAACCCTCCATGGCATCAACAGCATTCTTTATAAGGTTTTCTATCACCCATTCAAGCAAGGGAGGGCATGCAAGTACAGGTATGGCGGATATAGGCGGAGTCCATGTAAGCCTGATTTTAGGCGATATACGCGTCGACATATAGTCAACGGCACCTCCTACGACATCAACCAGATTCTCCTGGGTCATCTTAGGCTCGGAACCAATTTTAGAAAAGCGCGAGGCTATGGTACTCAGACGGTTGACATCTTTGTTCATCTCGTCGAGAGTATCGGAATCGACACCCATGTCCGGCAAGAGTTCCATCCATGCCATGAGCGAAGAAATCGGCGTGCCCAACTGATGCGCTGTCTCCTTGGAAAGGCCCACCCACACTTTATTCTGTTCGGCTTTCTTCGTCGACAGTACGGCGAAATAGACCACAGCGATAAAAGCCAGCATGACAAGCAGCTGAATATACGGGAAAATGCTGAGACGCCGCAAAAGGGTCGAATCCTCGTAGTAAAGGTACTGGGTCAGTCCCGGAGCGACATCGATACGAATGGTATTGGGCCCGTTACGAAGACTTTCGAGACGCGAACGGAGGAATTCAGCGTTGCGAGAATCGGATGGCTCGCCGAAATCGTTGTCGTCGGAGGGGAACGGCAGACGGAAGTTACGATGCTGCAGTATGTTGCCATCAGCATCGGTAAGTACTACCGGAATAGTGGTATTCCGCTCTATGATACTGAGAAGAAAATCGATATCAGTCGGCACAGACCCCGACTCGGACGAGGTTCCTGCAATAATCTGCTTGGTAGCATCAGCCCATATCTCCATGCGCTCGCGTTCCTGGGCAGACAGATCCCGGATAAGGCTGTCGGAAAACAGCAGGAATGCTCCTACCACGAGAGCTGTCGCGGTGAGGAATGCTATTTTGCCGTAGCGGCGTAGTTCATATAGGTTTGCCACAAGTGCAAAATTAGCTAAAGCTCACCGAATATGCAAACGGCAGACCTTGAGCTTTGCATTGCGACAGTCCGGCTTGCGGTTTATTTAAGTTTTATCGCTTTGCCGGTCTTTGCGCTCCTGATAGCCGCATCGAGAATCTCGACAACAATCATATTGTTCTCCAGCGAGGCCAAGTCATATGGCTTGACTTCGATATCACCCCGGACAGCGGCCTTGAGATATAGGAAAGAATCATTGTATGGAGGAAGAAGTTGCTGTGGTTTTATCTCGCTTTCCTTATTGTCCTTGTACAGCGTCATGTGTTTCCCGTCTTTCTGGTATATGAATCCGTTCGAACCGTAGATATACATGTCCTTTCGGTTCATCGGCCAGTTCCAGGAAGGCATCAGTTGTAGCGTCATATCGGGATACTGAACTATTATTGTGGCATCATCTTCTACTTTGGGATATTTATTGGGCTTCTGGTGATTGCCTACTGCATACACGCTGAGGGGTCGCTGTCCTTTGAGAATCCACGTCGCCAGATTGGCACCGTAGCAACCGAAATCGACTATCGCTCCGGCACCGTTTTTCTCCGGATCGGTAAGCCAGTCGGTAAATTCTTTACCACATCTTATTTCAAAGGGTCCCTGGTGTCCGTCGTAGACCATCAAACGCGTGATGTCACCTATTTCTCCTTCGTTCACCAGACGATATGCCTCGTGGTTGGTGTCATACCAGCTTGTCTCGAAATTTGTGAGCAGGAGGATATTGTTCTCCTTGGCAAGTTTCTCCATCCGGCGAGCATGTTTCATATTCATTGCCAGCGGTTTTTCCACCATCACATGGATGCCGCGAGGAGCACATGCCTCGACCGTCGCCATGTGATCGTAGATAGAACCGTAGTCTATCACGGCTTCGGGCTGCACAGCGTCGAGCATAGTGCCCAGGTCTGAGAAGAACAGTGAATCACCAATAAGACGTACCAAACCATTGTTCTTCCGTAGTTCATCGTCCTTCTCATAGACACCGACTATGCGGAAGTCGCCCCTGTCCACACGCCTGATAACTTCGCCGAGATGACCATGGGCCACACCGGACACAGCAATACGCAGAGGCTCGCCGTCGGATTTTGCCGATGCCGAAAAGGCTCCCGGTAAGCAGAATAAGACAATAGAGAGTGCAGCAAGCAAATTATGGACGATTTTCATAGGCATAAGATTTGGTTTGTGCAAAGATAGCGAATTAAATTTGCTTATACGACAGACTTATTCGTATCTTTGCGCATAAAAGAATAAGAATATGACTGAACACGATATAAAGAACCTACGACAGGATACCGACGGGCTGCTCACTTATGAGTATCTCGCCAACCACATAGGCGAATGCGAACCGACTGAGATAGAAAGTCTTATCGACAACATGGAGCGTGTCGACCTATCCGGTCAGTTCCTTGCCAGCGCCGCGCGCTACCTCCATGCCATCGACCCTGAAGGCTACGCACCGGCAATACGCCGCCTTGTGGCTGCGGCTATCGACAAAGACCGCGAGCACCGCTATCTTCCCGACCTGCTCCAGGGTCTTTATGGCAGCGACTATGCCGATCGGGCTGCGCAACTATGCGTCTCTGACGATAACTTCCGCCGTATCTACAAGCGCCTATATCCCACTTCGACAATATGAAACATATCACTCGCGGCGTGCTCATGCTCTTCCTGGGCATGACTCTTGCTTTGTGCGCCTGCAAAGCCCAGAATGCCGAAAGCAACGCCGACAACAACGACACAACCAACATGGCACAACAGACTACAGCCTCGGCTCCGGCCAAAGTATTGGTAGAGACCACTATGGGCAACTTTACCGTCCTCCTCTACGGCGACACCCCCAAACATCGCGACAACTTCCTGCGCCTCGCCGAAGAAGGATACTACGACAGCACCCTCTTCCACCGCGTCATCAACGAGTTCATGGTACAGGCCGGCGACCCCGACTCGAAGAAGGCAGCTCCGGGACAACGGCTCGGTTCCGGCGGCCCCGACTACAAAATAGATGCTGAAATCGTTTACCCCAAGCACTTCCACAAACGCGGTGCCCTCGCTGCGGCACGCCAGGGTGACCAGGTGAACCCCACCAAACAGAGCAGCGGTTCGCAGTTCTATATCGTAACCGGCAAGAAACTAAGCGAAGAAGAAGCCGGCCAGATGGATGCCTACATACAGAACAACCAGAAGCAGGAAATCTTCAACCGTCTCGCCATGGCTCAGCGCGACAGCATCATAGCTATGCAGCAACGCGGCGACCGCGCTGGTCTCCAGGCTCTCCAGGACACGCTCATAAAGCAGACCGAAGCTGAAGCAGCCGCCAATCCGGCGCCCGGCATGACCCCCGAAATGAAGGAAGCATACACCACCGTCGGCGGCACGCCACACCTCGATGGAGCGTACACTGTCTTTGGGGAAGTTATTGACGGCATGGACACGATCGACAAAATCGAAAAAGCACAGACAGATGCCGCCGACCGCCCCAAGGAGGACATACGCATCCTCAAGATGAAGGTGCTCGAAAAATGAGCCTGAAAAAGATCTGCATAAAACGCCACACGCTCGCCAACGGCCTGCGTGTGGTTCATTCTTATGACGGCTCCACCGTCATGGCGGCGGTCAACATTCTCTACAACGTAGGCTCGCGCGACGAAAGCCGCCGCCTGACAGGCATGGCACATCTCTTCGAACATCTCATGTTCGGAGGCTCGGCACATGTGCCCGATTTCGATGCCGAGCTCGAGGCCGCCGGTGGCCGCAGCAACGCCTGGACAAGCACGGACTTCACGAATTTCTACGATGTAGTCCCGGCACAAAACATTTCGACGGCTTTCCATCTCGAGAGCGACCGCATGCTCAGCCTCGACTTCAATCCTCGGAGTCTTGAGGTTCAACGCTCGGTAGTCATCGAGGAATTCAAGCAGACTTGCCTCAACCGACCCTACGGAGATATATCCCACCTTATCCGAAATCTGGCCTATGCCGAAAACCATCCCTATTCATGGCCTACCATAGGTCTCGAACCCGAGCATATAGCTAAAGTGACGATGGACGACGTACGCGAATGGTTCTACGCCCACTACGCTCCCAACAACGCTATCCTCGCCATAACGGGCAATGTCGACTTCGAAAAGACTGTTGAGCTTGCCGAGACTTGGTTCGGCGACATTCCACGCCGTGAGATAGCCGAACGCCGTCTGCCCGACGAAGAATTCCCGAAAGAAAATATCACCGAGACTGTCTACCGACACGTACCACAGCCCCATATAGTCATGGCATTTCCCATGGCTGCTTATGGCGAAAAAGAATATTTCACTGCAGACACCATCACCGATATTCTTGCCGTCGGGCGTTCGTCGCGTCTTATGCGCAACCTTGTCTTCGGCCCCGTGCCCGGACTGTTCGCGCAGGCCGATGCGTCCATCATAGGCAGCGAACAGCCAGGTCTGCTACTTCTGTCAGCTCGTCTGGCTTCTGATAAAGACGAAGATATCGGCCGTGCTACCGAGATGCTGCTTGGACAGGCGCGCCAGTTAGCTTCGCCCGGCAACGTCAGTGACCATGAGCTACAGCGGTGCCTCAATAAATTCGAGTCCACATTCCGATTCTCAAACGCCGGATACCTGGCCAGGGCCACTAATCTCGCCCAGGCGGAAATGCACGGAGAGGACCTCAACCGGACTGTAACCGACCGCCGCATACTTACCCCGGACGATATTGCCGCCACTGCCGACGAGCTGTTCAACCGTCGACCGTTTGTCACGCTGCACTACCGGCCGGTAAAGAGTTAGAACTTTTCCGACTCGTCCCAGCTGAGACCACGTAAATCTTTTTCGGATAATACCATATCGGCTTTAGCGACAGGCCACCGCACGCCCACCGACATATCGTCGAAACGTATGCAGCACTCAGCCTGGGGACAATAATAATTATCGACTTTGTACAGAAACTGAGCACGATCGCTTAGTACGGCAAACCCGTGTGCAAAGCCACGCGGTACGAAAAGCTGGCGCCCGTTTTCCTGCGACAGCTCTACGGCTATGTGCCGCCCGAAGGTTGGAGAATCCTGCCTGAGATCGACTGCGACATCGACTATCACTCCCTCAGTGACGCGCACAAGCTTAGCCTGGGCCGCTTCGCCTTTCTGGTAATGAAGACCGCGGACGACACCGCGCGAGGACACCGATTCATTGTCCTGGACAAAATCGACACGAAGACCCGTAGCCTCTTCGAAAAGGTCGCGACGGAATGTTTCGGAAAAATAGCCTCTCGCATCAGAAAAACGCCGGGGCTCAATAATCCATAAATCCTTAAATTCGGTAGGGATAAATTTCATAGCACGTATTTTTATGCAAAAATAATCAATTTCCGGCTCAATTCCCTGAATTGCCGACATTCGACAGTCAGTATGTTTCGACAGCCGGATTATTTTTTGTATTTTTGCACAAAAATAAAGGAACACAATGATAGACAAGATAAACGCCCTACGTGCAGAGCTTTCGAAGCTGACAGCATCGAACGAAGCCGATGTTGAGGCATTGCGCATCAAATATCTCAGCAAGAAAGGTGCCATCGCCTCGCTGATGAACGATTTCCGTACCGTCCCGGCAGAACAGAAACGCGATCTCGGACAGGCTCTCAACGAGCTCAAGGCTTTCGCCACCGACACTATCAACGCCCTGCGCGAAGCCGCAGCAGCCGGAGCCTCCGATGCAAATGCCCTGGATCTCACACGTACGGCAGCTCCCGTACGCCTCGGCACACGGCATCCTCTGTCGCTCGTCCGCGAACAGATCATCGACATCTTCCGCCGTCTTGGCTTCACTATCGCCGAAGGTCCCGAGGTCGAGGACGACTGGCATGTGTTCGAAAGCCTCAACTTCCCACCGGATCATCCCGCACGCGATATGCAGGATACATTCTTCATCGGCCGCAATCCGGAAGTACTGCTCCGTACACATACGTCGAGCGTCCAGACTCGCGTCATGACTTCGCAGAAACCTCCTATCCGCATCATCTGCCCCGGACGCGTCTACCGCAACGAAGCCATTTCCGCACGAGCCCACTGTTTCTTCCACCAGGTTGAAGCTCTCTATGTGGACCACAACGTCACTTTCGCCGACCTGCGCCAGACCCTTCTCTATTTCGCACGCGAGATGTTCGGTCCCCAGACCGACATACGTCTGCGCCCGTCGTACTTCCCATTCACCGAACCGTCGGCCGAGATGGACATAAGCTGCGACCTCTGCGGCGGAAAGGGATGTTCGTTCTGCAAGGGTACGGGCTGGGTAGAAATCCTCGGCTGCGGCATGGTAGACCCCAATGTCCTCGAAGCATGCGGTATCGACTCTAAGGAATACACCGGATTCGCCTTAGGCATGGGTATCGAGCGTATCACCAACCTCAAATACCGCGTCAAAGACCTCCGCATGTTCTCCGAGAACGATGTCCGCTTCCTCGAAGAGTTCAAAGGCGCACGATAAACAGCATCCAGGCAAGAAATGAAACAGCAGGACCGCTATAATGCCGTCATCGAGCGTTTCAAGACCGAGATGCCGACACCGAGCACCGAACTGCACTTTAGGAACCCCTTCCAGCTCCTTGTCGCGGTAATACTGTCGGCACAGTGTACCGACAAGCGGGTCAATATTGTGACCCCACCATTGTTCGAAGCCTTCCCCACACCGGAAGCGCTCGCTGCTGCGACCCCCGAGGCGCTATTTCCGTACATCAAATCCGTCTCCTACCCCAACAACAAGACCAAAGCCCTTATAGGCATGGCAAAGAAGCTCATCGCTGACTTCGACGGACAAGTACCCGACGATATCGACAAGCTCATGAGCCTGCCGGGAGTGGGACGAAAGACTGCGAATGTCATCCTGTCGGTAGTCTACAACCGGCCCACTATGGCTGTCGACACGCACGTCTTCCGCGTTGCCGAACGCATAGGGCTCACTACTCGCAGCCGCACGCCTCTGTCGACCGAGAAGAAGCTCGTGTCGAACATCCCTGAAGAAGTTATCGCCAAGGCACATCACTGGCTCATCCTCCACGGGAGGTACGTCTGCAAGGCGCGCAAACCGGAGTGCCAGAAATGTTTCCTCGCCGACATATGCCGCTTCAGGCAGCGCGAGGATGCCCGACAGAAACGCATGGAGGAAAAAGCCAAAGCCCTTGCTCAGCCTCTTAGAACGGCCGAATACAAAGAATAGCGATGGACGAAAGCAATCTCTTCATCTACATAATCGAAGTCGTGGGCACCATAGCCTTCGCCATATCGGGCATACGCCTGGCGGCAGCTAAAAACTACGACTGGTTCGGGGCATACGTCGTCGGACTCGTCACTGCCATCGGCGGTGGTACCTTGCGCGACATCCTTCTCGGCATACCTGTTTTCTGGATGCAGAGCGGTATGTTCCTTGCCGTTACATTCGTATCCCTGGCTGCGGTAATCATTTTCCGCAAAGGTCTTGTCGGAGGTATGAGGACGCTATTCCTTTTCGATGCCATTGGTCTGGCCCTCTTCGTTGTAGTAGGAATAGAGAAAACTCTTGCAGTCGACTATCCGGCATGGGTATCGATAGTGATGGGCATCATCACAGGTTCCTTCGGCGGCATAACGCGCGACATCCTAATAAACGAAAAACCACTCTTCTTCCGCAAGGATATTTATGCCACAGCTTGCCTTGCCGGCGGCGTAGCATACTGGCTCATAGACTACATACCTTCTATTCCCCAGTATATACCGCAGATTGCGTGCGCAGTCACCGTGATAGGGCTCCGCATCGCCGCCGTACACTATGACTGGTCGCTACCAATACTGAAAGTACCGGCGGAAGACCTTCCAAAAGATTACGACAATGACTGAAACGGCCCCCGAAAGAACTTCCGACCGCATACTCCAGTTCATTCGCTACTGTGTCGTAGGAGTGCTCAACACCATCATCACACTTGCAGTAATCTATCTCTGCAAGTCGATGCTCGGCATGAATCTCTATGTCAGCAACGCCATAGGCTACATTGCCGGACTCATCAACTCCTTCATATGCAACCGTCAGTGGACATTCAAAAGCGACGGCGACTACCGTCGTGAGGCTGTGCGCTTTGCCATCGGCTTCATCCTTTGCTATGGCCTGCAGCTCTTCCTCGTATGGATGCTGACATCCTCTCCATTCGGCGAATACGACTTCCGTTTCTTCGGCATCGTCATCTCCGGCTACGGCATCGCGACACTGCTCGGCAACGTTGTCTATACGCTCGCCAACTTCGTGTTCAACCGGGTCGTAACCTTCAAGAAATCGTAATTTTCGTACTTAAAATTTGAACTGAAAGCCAAGGTCGAAGCCATCGTTGACCGAAAAAGTAGTGCCTTTGACTCCGTCCCAGTATTCATAGCGGAAAAGATTCGAACGGGCGATGAGCGCGAAGGCCGGAGTAAAGTTGATGGCCAGGCCTGGACGCAAGGCCGCAATGAGACCGCTGACACCATTGCTTCTGTAAGACTGATGACCATAGCCGACCCCAAGCTCACCTAAGAAATCCACAATGCCGGCACGGGCGAACGCACAACGGACATAGGGGATGGCTGTAAAAGTCTTAAGATCGCCATCGTTTGAAACGATATTGAACCCGATCTGCGCGCCCAAAGACCATGTCTTGTCATAGCTATAACCGAATTCCGGAGTAACCATAAAGGATGTCTGGGTTTCCGATGAGGAACCCTGGTTAACCTTCTCCACTTTCAATCCCAAAGACCCCCCGACATAAAACTGGGCACGGGCACTTATTCCGACAAGGATAAGAACCAAAACAAGCAATAACTTTTTCATTGGTAAATAAATATAAGATGAAAATATGATAGTATTAATATTTCTCAAAATTAGACATTCAATCCCGATATTCCAAATAAAAACATCCGATTGTAGACTGTCTCTATCCTTACTTTTTACAAATGCTAATGACTTTCAATCGCTCGGCAACAACTACTATTCCATAGATTCAAATTATGTTCGTTCTATCGCGCGACGCAGGTACACATCCGACAGATATACATCGTAGCGACGAGTGCGAGTCTCAAAGAAAGAATCAATCTCCAAAATCGCATTCAGGATATCGTCAAGTATCTTATTTACTGCACGCTCCATAACAGCTTACGTGTTTCGTCTACTTCAGCTCGGAAGAAGCGATTTTTAATCGACTTGTTCACTACCATCTCGACCTTCCGACCCACAACAGGCTCTATTTCATGGACAAAGTTGAAAAAGTTGTCGGCATAGTCAAGCGACTCGATATGCTTTTCATCGAAATCGACAAGGAAGTCGACATCGCTGTCATCATTGAAACGAGGGGTAAGGATAGAGCCGAAAACCCACAGCTTCGCAACCTTGTACTTCTTGCACAAGGCTACGATCTTGTCGATATCCCTATCTATCAGCTTCATACGCTCGTAAGATTAAATTAATAAGGTATAAAGTTTCAAAGAATATTTAGGATGTCAGCTTTAAGTCTTGGGATATGGTTAATAACAATTGCCCAAAGGATATCGGGTTTTAATGAATCGTATGCATGAATGACGTAATTCCGAGTATCGACAATTTTCCGGGCTGACGTAATATTGATTTCCGGCTTAATTTTAAGAATGCGATTCATAGCTTCACCTAAAATCTCTATGTTGCGCTCAACAAATTTTCGGAAAACTATATCATTCTCAAAGATTTCATATTGACGGCCAAACCTGTCTTCGGCCATTTCAATTTCAAAGATGGCCTGGAGCATATCTTCGAGGTATTTCTTTATCGATTCATCCATAGATCAGTCGTTTTGTACTATCAAGCTCTTTACGGAAAACTGTATTTTTCACAGCGTCATCGCAAACGAGGTCAATGCGCCTGCCAAACAGCTCCTCAAGTTCATGCATAAAATCGAAAAAGATGTCAGCCCAGTCAAGACCTTCACGCCTGATACTTTCAGCATCGAAATTCACCGAGAAGTCGACATCGCTGTCATCATTGAAACGAGGGGTAAGGATAGAGCCGAAAACCCACAGCTTCGCAACCTTGTACTTCTTGCACAAGGCTACGATCTTGTCGATATTCATCTCTATCAGCTTCATACGCTCGCAAATATAGTCATTAATAATCATATAACAAACAGGCGAACTCAGGTTTTGTCCTGAATTCGCCTTATCAGTGGAGCACAGCGGACTCGAACCGCTCACCTCGACACTGCCAGTGTCGCGCTCTAGCCGGATGAGCTAGTGCCCCTTTTCTGTTGCAAATTTAGACATTTATTTTGTGCCAGCCAAAAAACGCCTAATAATTCTGCTCAGACATTACATATTTTAACAATGATTCCCATGTCCTCATAGAAAAAGAAATGCTTTTGAGGCAATGAAACCATCGCCGTCAAAAGCATTCTTTAGGCTGAAGGCAGAAAGAACTACCTTTTAAAATAATCGTATCAGATTGTCTTGACTACAGAATGAGAGCCGGAAGTATATGTCTTCGACACCGTCTCGCCTGGAAGTGTGACTTCGGCAACAGCGCCTTCGGGTACAGTGAAGTTCCATATCCACTTGTCGCCTTCGAACTTCCAGTGACTCTTGATCTTGCCTGCGGCGGAAGCATATTCGGCCTTAACGAACCCGAGACGTCTGTCGGGCACCGGCTTCATTATAATCTTGCGGAAGCCTGGTTGCGATACATCGGTGGATATACCGGCCATCGTCTCCCACATCCATTCGCATACGCAGCCATAAGCGTAGTGGTTGAAGCTGTTCATACCACGCGGACCCATGCCATGCTCAATCATATAGCTGTTCCAGCGCTCCCAGATTGTCGTTGCTCCGTTGTCAATCGAGTATAGCCAGCTCGGATTCTTACGCTGGAAAAGAAGCTCGTAGGCGATGTCCGACATGCCGTTCTCCGTAAGCGTAGGCATAAGGATGGATGTGCCGAGGAAGCCTGTCTGGAGGCAGTTGTCGTGCTCTGCAAAGTTACGACGCAGACGCTGGATCATATCATCCTTGGCTGTACCTTCCACGATGCCGTTGCGGAGCGCGAACAGAGCCGGGGTCTGCATCGTGTTGAGAATCTCGGTCTTGAAAGTACCGTCACCCTTGATGAAATTATCTCGAATATACTGACGTGCGTCGGCGGCCATAGATTCGTAGCGTGCGGCATCGCGGCCTGTTGCACGAGCCATATCGGCCATCATCTCGGCATCCATCAGCCAGTAGTTGGCACAGAGGTAGTTCCAATATTCGTATGCTTCCGGACGCACTGCCCAGTGACCGTTCTCGTCCTGATAGTCTTTACCGCCACCACAGCTCTCGAGAGGCTCATAGCTGAGCCAGTCGGCCCACTGATAGTCGCCGTTCTCGCCACGGAGTGCCTGATGGTTGTATTTGGTCTCGTTGATGTGGTTCATCATCTTCTCCATGGATTCCCAGTTCTCGTTGACAATTTCGGTGTCGCCGAACTGCTTCCATACCACCCAGGGCACAATCACACCGGCATCCGACCAACCAAGACGGGTCATTTCGGCGCCGTACTGCGCCAAAGGAGCCACACCTGGGAAACCGCCAAGTTCATGCTGCGAGTCGCGCATGTCGCGCATCCATTTATGGAAGAAACGCGATGTATTGGCGAAATATGTGCCGGTCTCGGAGAATACCTGTGTATCGGCCGTCCATCCGAGACGTTCGTCGCGCTGCGGACAGTCGGTCGGGACGGAGAGATAGTTGGAGCGCATGCCCCACACAGTATTGGAAATAAGCTTGTTGACAAGGTCATTACCGGTTTCAATCGTACCGGTTTCGATATTGTCGGCTATAGAGGTGACGGGCACCGAACGGAGCGAACGGATGCGAACTTCTCCGTCCGACAGAAGCGACATGAAACGGTAACCGAAGAAAGTGCACTGCGGAGTATACTTTTCATATCCCTTCTTACCGGCAAAGGTATAGTTGACAAACATACCTATGTCGGGTATACGCAGGTTGAGGCGATGGGTGCTGCCTTCGGGACCATCCATACCACGGCTCTTAGCCCCGTTCCCATCATTAAGCAGCTCGGCAGGAAGGCAAGATAGGCGCGTTCCTTCCTTGGCACTGAATTCGAACGAAGGTACAGCTGCACAGTTCTGTCCGAAGTCGACTACGACGGTTTCGCCGGGGCGTACAACGATTTCTTCGCCCGGCTTGAATTCCTTGACGACAACAACCTTACCGTAGGCATCCTCAGTCGCGCCGGTAACACCTTTCCATGCATAGGCCTTAACGGGCTTCAGCGCGAGGTCCTCGCGATAGTACACTTCCGCACCGTTGGAAGGGAAGATTTGACCCTTGAACTCTGTATTTATCTCAGGGGTGGACAGTTTCTCCGGAGTTTCGAATCCGAGAGGTTCGCGGGCATCGAACTCCTCGCCGTCGAAAATAGCGGCATGCTTCACAGGACCGGCAATACCGGCATTCCAGTTCTCGGTATCGGTGCCGTAGCATTTGCGAGTACCGTCATCGAAAGTAAGCTCGAGGACACCTCGGAAGGCAACTTTCTTGCCTATCATGCCATCGTGGCCGCCGGGAGTGATAATCTTGTCGCCCCACCATCCGGGAGTGGACTGGACGGCCAGCTCATTTTCAGCACCGGCTTTTTTATTAAAGGCATCGGTAATATCATAAGTGAACGACAGTTTGGTCTTGTCGTGATGCGTGAAACCCGGCTTGAGGATTTCGTTACCGACGGGACGGCCGTTGACATAGAGGTAGTAAACACCCAGACCGGAAGTCATCCAGCGTGCATCGACGACCTTCTTGTCGTTCTTAACTTTGGACACGAACCAGCTCGCACCGTCGGCGGCACGGCCATTTGCTCCTTCTATGCGACCTTTCACAACAGGAGCGTCAACAACTGAAATCCATTCCGAACAATTCCATAGAGAGTCGCCGAGGGCTGCAATGCGTTTCCCGACGTGACCGCCTGTTCCTGCGGTCATCGATGCCATGCCCAAGGCAAGGGCTATTGCCAATGCATAAGTTCTTTTCATAGGTATGATAATTTAAAAGATTCGTAAAGTTACACATTATTTTCCAAAATAGACTTAAATAAAGCAATATACATGACATCGTGCAACATTTTTGCCCTACTTATTTGCCATTTCACTTCATTAATGCTACATTTGTGTTTCTAAACGAACAAAGCCAACAAATCTTTACCGACAAAACAGCCGCACCCCCCAACTCAAGAATGAATAAACTTCTCGCATTGGCATTGCTTGCACTTCCTGCCTTCGGAATTCATGCTCAGGACCGTGCCGACAGGCAGCAGCTCGACGACCCGGAATCTGTATCCATGATTCTGCTCGGCGACCCGCAAGGTTACATAAAATACGACATCAACCAGCCCCTTTTCGAACTTCAGACAGCATGGATTGCCGATAATATCGACAACCTCAACATTAAGGCCGTCCTATGTACCGGCGACTTAGTGGAGCAGAACGACAATCTGGTGATGAACCGCGGTATGCTCAACCAGACCTCCCGCGAAATGTGGGAATGCGTATCGCGAGCTTTCGAACGCCTCGACAACAAGGTTCCCTACATCATTTCCACAGGGAATCATGAGTATGGCTACCGTCGCTCCGAAAATGGCAACACTAATTTTCCTCATTACTTCCCAATAGAGCGTAACAAGGAATGGTACGACTGCGCCGTAGCCGTCTACCCCAACCGCAACGGCGTGGAATCGCTCGAGAATGCGGCTTTCGAATTCGAACTGCCGGCATGGGGAAAGATTCTCGTGGTATGCAACGAATTCGCACCTCGCGATGAAGTCCTTCAGTGGACGTCCGACATGATTAACAGCGATCGCTTCAAAAACCACAGAGTAATCTACATGACTCACTCGCTGCTAAAGGAGCGCACAGCTGCCCGTACCGACAACGAAAGCTACTCCATAACCCCGGCCAACTGGGGGCAGCAGGTCTGGGACAAGCTTCTGTCCAAGTCCTCTAATATCGCCCTCGCCATATGCGGACACACCGGCACTCCCGGGGATTTCGAAGATTCTGTAGCCTACAGAGTAGACAAAAATGCTGCCGGTCGTGACATCCATCAGATGATGTTCAACGTCCAGATTCTCGGAGGCGGATGGGAAGGCAACGGCGGTGATGGCTGGCTGCGTATACTCGAATTCAAACCCGACGGCAAGACTCTCGGAATAAAGACCTACTCTCCTCTTTTCGGCATTTCGCCCTCCACACGCCATCTGGCACACCGAACTGCTCCTTTCGACCAGTTCGAAATCACTCTTGAATAATCAATACCCATAATATATTGTCCATGAAACTTCACTTTTTCCTCAGCCTCCTCTTCATCCTGGCCGGTCTCTTTCCTGTCAGCGCGCAGGTCACCGTGGGCGCGGCAAGAACAGATGCCTACATCCCCGACCTCAAGGGCAAACGCATAGCGCTGTTTTCCAACCATACAGGCATGGTCGGCGACAAGCACACACTCGACATCATGCTCGAAAACGGGCTGAATGTGGTGACTCTTTTCTCGCCCGAACATGGCTTCCGCGGCACGGCCGATGCCGGAGAACATGTCAGCAGCAGCGTCGATCCCGTCACCGGCATCCCCATAGCATCGCTCTACGACAAGACAGCAGCAGGCGACGAAGTCATGGATAATATAGATGTCATCGTCACCGATATCCAGGATGTCGGACTGCGTTACTATACATACTATTGCAGCATGGTCGAACTCATGAACCGTGCAGCCGCCAAAGGCAAAAAATTCGTCGTTCTCGACCGTCCCAACCCCAACGGCATGTATGTCGACGGCCCGATTCTCGACATGAAGTATGAATCCGGCGTAGGCCGACTTCCTATCCCTGTGGTCCATGGCATGACTCTCGGAGAATTGGCCCTGATGGTCAACGGCGAAGGCTGGCTCAAGGACGGACGCAGTGTCGATCTCACGGTAATACCAATCGAAGGCTACACCCACCAGACACGCTACGAGCTGCCCATTCCACCGTCGCCCAACTTACGGACGATGAAAGCTATCTACCTCTACCCCTCTACATGTTATTTCGAAGCGACTCCTGTAAGCCTCGGACGCGGCACCGACATCCCCTTCGAAGTCTACGGCCATCCCGATATGAAGAACCGCAGCTTCGATTTTACACCACAAAGCGTCCCCGGTGCCAAGAATCCACCACAGCTCGGCAAGAAATGCTACGGCGTCGACCTCCGCGACCTCGACGATGAAGAGATTATAGCCAAGGGAATCAATCTGGATTATGTCATCGACGCATACCGCGACCTCGGTATGGGCGACAAGTTCTTCCGCTCCTTCTTCGAAAAACTAATAGGTCGCGGCGACATACGCTATATGATCGAAAGCGGCAAGAGTGCCGACGAAATCAAAGCCACATGGGCCGATGATGTCGCCAAATTCAAGAAACAACGCGCACCCTATCTCCTTTACGCCGAATAGACCATGACACCGACCATAATCATTATCACCATCGCTGCCTACTTCCTGCTGCTGATGGGTATTTCGTACTTCGCGGGCCGCGGCAGCGACAACAGCACTTTCTTTACCGGCAACCGTCGCGCCCCATGGCCGGTTGTTGCCTTCGCCATGATAGGTGCAGCCATATCGGGTGTCACATTTATTTCCGTTCCCGGCATGGTCGAGGCCAAAGGCTATGCCTACCTCCAGATGGTGCTCGGATTCATCGTAGGCTACTTTGTCATCGCATTCCTCCTCGTCCCTATGTTCTACCGCCGCAACCTCATATCAATCTACGGATACCTCGAACAACGGTTCGGCACCGGTACATATTCAACCGGCGCATGGTTCTTCTTCCTGTCCAAGATGCTCGGAGCTGCCGTGCGATTCTTCGTCGTCTGCGCCGTCCTTCAGCTCCTGGTGTTCTCGCCGCTGCATATACCATTCGTCTTCAATGTCATAGTGACGATTGCACTGATATGGCTATATACCGTCCAGGGCGGCGTCAAGACCCTCATCTGGACCGATTCACTCAAAAGCTTCTGCCTCATCATGTCGGTAGTGCTCTGCATATACTTCGTCGCAACAAACTTGGGCTATTCCTTCGGCGAAATGACCTCGGCAATCAAGGAGCACCATACCTCGCGTATGTTCTTCTTCGATAACCCCAAGGAGGGCACCTATTTCTGGAAACAGTTCCTCGCCGGCATTTTCATGGCCATAGCCACCACCGGCCTTGATCAGGACATGATGCAGCGCAACCTTGCCTGCAAGGATTTCCGCCAGAGCCAGAAAAATATGATAGTCAGCGGCGTGACGCAGTTCTTTGTCATCGCCCTATTCCTCCTCCTGGGAACACTGCTCATTATCTTCCTCGACAGCAAAGGCATAGCACACCCGGCCAAGAGCGACGATATCTTCGCTATGGTAGCGACGCATCCCGACGTGCCTGTAATCGTCGGCATACTCTTCATACTGGGTCTCATCGCGGCAGCATACTCCGCCGCCGGATCCGCACTGACATCGCTCACCACTTCCTTTACGGTCGATATACTCCGTGCCCATAAGAAACAGGACGAAAAGAAGCTCACACGGACACGCAAAGGAGTGCATGTCATCATGTCGGCAGTCATGGGCCTGGTAATCATTGCATTCTATTATCTGAGCGACCAGGATGCCATCTCGGCGGTCTATACCCTCGCCTCCTACACCTACGGTCCTATTTTAGGACTGTTTGTCTACGGCATGTTCTGGAAAAAACCTGTCCGCGACCGTCTCGTGCCCTTCGTGTGCGTGGCCGCCCCCTGTCTGTCATGGTGCATACAATGGATCCTGAACCATGTCTGGGGATATGAGACAAGCTTCGAGCTGCTCATCATGAACGCGCTGCTGACAGTTATCGGTCTACGTCTTCTCTCGATAGGTCACAAACCTGAAATGCAGGCAAAAGCATGAGCCAGAACCTCTTCAACCGTTATATCTGGATGGTCGACACAATCCGGCGACGCGGACGCATCTCGCGCCGCGAGCTGAACGAGTGCTGGTTGAGGAGTCCTCTTTCAGAAGGTCGGCCCCTGGCTCGCCGTACATTTTACAACTACCGTGAGGCCATCCAGGATCTCTTCAACATCGACATCAAGTGCGACCCGTCGAGCTTCGAATACTATATCGAGATGGAACAGGACGGCTCGCAGGGAAGTATCAGCGACTGGCTTCTCAACAATGCAGCCGTCAACGACTTGCTGACCAACTCACAGGCCGTCGCCGACCGTATCTTTGTCGAGGACGTACCGTCGGCCCGCGAGCATCTCGCCCCCGTCATCGATGCCCTACGCGAAAACAAGCCCATACGGTTCGACTATCTTCCTTACTCCCGGACCATACCGACAGTAGGGCTCACACTCGAACCATACTTCCTCAAGATCTTCAGGCAGCGCTGGTACATAACCGGCAGGCGCGTCGACGAAAACAAAATCAAGACCTACGCCCTCGACCGAATGAGCCATCTGCAGATACTGCCCGACACCTTCGAGCCCGACCCCACATTCGACCCAAAGGAATATTTCCGATATTCCTTCGGCATCGTCTTCACACAGAGCGAAGTAAAGCATATTGCCATCCGAACGGATACACGTCAGGCCAAATATTTCCGGGCTCTCCCGCTGCATCACACACAGGAAGAGACCATCCATGACGACTATTCGATTTTCTATTACCGTATGCGCATCAGCCCTGACCTTGTCGACGAGCTTATGAGCTATGGCTCGCGCATAGCAGTGCTGGAACCTCCGGAGCTACGTGCGATGATGCGAAGCGAGCTGGAGGCAGCACTTAAAACTTATAAAAATTGAGAATCAAACTTTTGCGAGCAAGACGGTAGCCTGTGCAGCTATACCTTCGCCCCGACCAGTATAGCCGAGACCTTCGGTAGTAGTAGCCTTGACGCTTACACTGTCTACATCGATACCGAGGTCAGTGGCCACATTAGCCCTCATAGCGTCGATGTGCGGACGCATCTTGGGTGCCTGCGCAATGATGGTAACATCCACGTTGACAGGTACAAATCCCTTATCCGCAATAATTTCTACAACTCTGCGCAGGAGCATCCTCGAATCGGCGCCCTTCCAGCGTATATCTGTATCAGGGAAGTGCTTTCCTATGTCGCCAAGAGCCGAAGCACCAAGAAGGGCATCAGAAAGGGCATGGAGAGCGACATCGGCATCACTATGCCCGAGCAGACCTTTTTCGTAGGGGATATCGACACCGCAGACGATACAACGACGGCCTTCGACGAGGCGGTGAACATCGAAACCGTTTCCGATACGGAAGGGACAGTCCATAATTACTGAGATTTAGCGACGGCGGCCGAAGAGGTCACGCAGACCGTCCATATCGAAGGTAAGAGTGAAACGCAGTGTCTGGTCGAGAGGCGAAGTCTGGGCTGTTGCAAGCATATAGGAGGCATCGAGACGGAGCACATTGAGCGCGAAACCGGCCCCCATGCCGAAATATTTACGGTTGCCTTTCTGCGCACTCTCGTAATAGTAACCTGCACGGAGAAAGAACTGGTTGTTATAGGCGTATTCGGCACCCAGCGACCAGTTGATTTCCTTGAATTCCTCGCTCATGCCGCCGGGAGCGTCGCTGAACGACTTGAAGATGCCGGTGATAGGGCTCATATTTTTCCAATCCTCGAGTTTGTCGATATATTCCTCATCTCCCTCTATACCATCAGGATAATCGATACGACGGGGACGGGCAGGAACAAGAAGTTTATTGAGGTCGAGGCTAAGTGCAAGAGTATGGTAGTCGGCAAGGGGGAACATGAACGTCGTACCGAGACGTAGATTGGTTGGAAGGAATGCTGGATTTTCGCCGCCTTCGTAGGATACTTTCGTACCGATGTTCGATATATTCCAGCCCCATGACCACTGACATTCGTTGCGGCCTATGATAGGATATGTGGTATAGTAACCTGAGATGTCGGCCGAGAAAGCGGATGCTCCCGTATTCTGGTCACCGGCATACGATTCGGAGAAGCCGAGGGCCGAATATATGTAGCGGAAAACAACGCCCATCGAGAATTTCTCAGAGAGCTTGCGCGAGTAACCGACATCGAAGGACATTTCGTAGGGATTCAGCGACTCACCGACCTGGCCTTCACCCGGCGAAGTAGTGACCTCGCCAAGGGAGAAATAACGCAGCGACGCACTGATTGCCTGATTGTCGTCGCGACCTATCTTATAGTAGCCGGATACATCGGCAAGGAAGATGTCGTTGACGAGTTTGCGCAACCAAGGCGTATAGTTGAGCGACAATGCGGCCTGGCTGTAAGCGAAGGCATACTTCGAAGGATTCCAGAACTGCGAGTTGGCATCAGGATCGGTAGCGGCACCGAGGTCGCCCATGGAAGCGCCACGGGCATCCGGAGCGATGCCGAGAGAGGTCACACCGGTCTCGATAGGGTTGAACTCGTTCTTGCCGGCCTGCGAGTAAGCATAGAAAGGCATCAGGGCAAGGGCGCACAGCAGAATTATTATACGGGTTATATTGTTCATAGCTATAAGCACGCCAGAGAGAATTGTTGACGCGCTAATGATATAACTCTATAAAAGTCTCTTTATTGCCTTTGAGCTAACGTATAACCACTATTTCGACGGCATTGCTGGCTCCGACGGCATAGTCGCTGTCGAAAAGCAGCCATGCGCGATAACATCCGTCGGCCACATCTCTACCCTCGTTATTCCGCAAGTCCCACGTGAAAGGCATAATACTGTCCTCTCTTCGGTAGATGATAGTCCCGTCGGCCGATGAGATGAGCAAAGTCGCGGACGCGCCTTCTGGCCATGAATCTATATCTAAATCAACAGTCGCCCGGGCAGGATTCGGCTGACCCATAGTAAGTCGGCCTGACAACGAGCCTCCCGAAGCTATAAAACTTAATGAACCATGAACCGGAGCCCCGTATATACCTTGTAGACTATAATTGATGATATGACGGCCTCCGGCGAGATTGCCAAGAGGAATACTATAGATGATACGGCCTTCATCGTCAAAATGATAGCAGTCTGCGGCAAAAGGATCTGCGGTTTTGGAGTCAAGCTTGATCGTCAGGCCACTGCCCGGTTGTTCCCGAAAATCGACAGCTCCTTTAGCGACAAGCACAAAACATGGCTCCGGATTTGCTTCTTCGTCTATATATGCCTCAACTATTTCGAGATGAGCCTGCTCCGGCATAACAGTACCAGAACCCGAAATAGTAATTTCGACAGCACCGGATGCACCCAAAAAGCCGAACTCTTGGCTGATGGCAACGATAGTAAGTCGGCAAGAGCCTTCTCTGTCAACGCCCTCAGGAATAATAATCTGACAATCAATGTTCCCGTTGCTTATCGGAGCCGTTGTGCGATAGAGAACTTCGCCGTCACAGAGAACGGCACGGCTCTCGGTGTCTTGCTTTGCCACAATTGGAACCGTAGTCCGCTCCAAAGGCGGAGCGTAGATACTGATTTCGGCAAGACCGTCGAAGAGACTGCCATCAGCACCCTTCACAGAAGCCTGAAGCCTCACGGACTCAAATGGCTTGAATACAAAGTCGGAATTCTTGCCATTCAACGTGATATCGGACACAATGACATCAGGAGCAATAACCGGGACAGCCGGATCGCCTCCATAATTATAGCAAAGGATATTTGCACCCTCCGTCGGCTCCACTCCGGCCTTTACAAGTCTGTTACGGGCACGACGCAGGATGTCGCCATAGGTATCGCCGGGTCGAAGCGAGGCATACTCACGTGCCACAGCCGCCGAAAGCGTACGGTTATGGTCGAGGTACACCTTGCGTGCCGAAGCTATGAGTCCGATGGAGCCCCCGTCGGACTTGCTAACCATAGCCTTACCGATATCGGGCGTGGAAGAATCGATGACGAAAGTTTCGCATGTCGCCAAAAGGACGAAGGGATTGTACTCGCCTCCGAAACGACGGACTGCAGCTAAATCCCACAAGCGATATGATGTCAGTGTCTTCGGAAGGGCGTGTCCGCAATAGGACATGAAGCCGCAGCCACGGGCCAAAGAAGAAGCTATACGCTTACGACCGGCAAGCGCCGTCGAGCCCTCGACTTTATCGAGATATATATCAGCTCTCCCTATATTGACCGATGGCAGATATCGTCGAAGAGTGTCGCCAATCATCAGGCTCTGTTCGAGATGCGAAAAGTCATCGCCTCTGTCACTGAAAAGAATAGCATCGTAGAAGCGAGCCATGGTAGACTTATCTGTGAGCGCTCTGGTTATCTTACGATTAGCGTCCTTCGCCTCAGACCTGGAGGAAGCCGGGATACGCCCAACGTTGATATCCATCGGCATTCGATATATCTGATATGGATTGAAGTTATCAGCGAGCATACCGTAGTACTGGTCTGCGCAATAATTGACATTGATGTTGCTGGCATCACGCATAATCTCGGCCTCGAAACTCGGCAAAGTCTCGCCGAGACGTATCTGCAAGCCTCTTGGATCCCAGGTCGCAGACCCGTAGAGAAGCAGGTTCTTAAGTCTGCCCGGATTGCGGTCATAGAGCATCTTGACAAAACGTCGGATAGCCGAAGGATGCCGGGCTCCGCTCGAAAACTCATTGAATATCTCCTCCTGCCCTACTACCGCGACATCAAGGCCCTGCACACGACGATGGACTGCGGCCAGTTCTTCAGCCTGTGGCCTTAGATAGTCCGTGGTGACTATAATCATTTCCGGAGTCGCGAGCTCATGAAGATTCTGGTTGGCAACTTCTTCCACATATTCAGGAGATGGCATCGCCCCGTCCATTCGGAAAGCCACAAGCTCCTTCTTCCGTCCGTTCTCGAGAGCTACAAAACCTTCGGGATCCACATTCAGCCGGAATGGTGTCTCCACATCCGACACATCCCATATCTCAGTCTTTTTATCGGCATTGAAAAGCCTGATTCTATCGACATCGCGTCCGAAACGCATCGGGAGGGCAAATCCGGGACATATCCTGTTGTATCGGCTATAGAGCGCACAGACATAGTCCACTGCGGCATAGTCCACATCAGCATCCGATGGTGCCCCGAGCGAGATGGAAAACGCCTCATCCTCAGGTCGAGCAAAACGGGCAATACCCGTCGCAAGCGAATAGAACGTCTTCGGGTCGTTGCCTCCGCAATTCTCGGAAACCACAGAAACGGATATGTCTTCCGGTCTAAGAGTGACTGTAGGTTTGAAAAACGAATCCGAACCGGCCGCAATATAATAACGGACACGTCCTTCCGTCAATTCCACCATATCCGTCACATTGAAGTCGAAAGATTCAGCCTCGCCGACTTTCAGCTTATGGCCGTGAAAATATGCACCCCCGTGCATGGGATTCTGCACCTCGCGTTCTATAAGTAGAGAGGCAAGATGATGGTCAACCGCATCAGTATTGCTCTCGAAATCCTTTGTCTCAAGCACGTGAGGGTCCTCACTTTCTCCTATAAAATAGTAGGAATACGAATCATAGCTGTTACGCTTGTATGTCACCGTCGAGCCATCTTCGGAGTATGCTTCGACAGACCCACGGGCATAGAAAAAGGCATCACCGTCAGGGGAGACAACAAACGGAGCCGGGACGAGGTCGTCGGGATAACTTACCGAAAAACGGTTGTCTGCCGCCGTGCACGCGCCGTATCCATAGATTTCCACTTTTGAAGGGTCATCGAATCCCCAGGCTGCAAGCTGAGCCTTCCCGATGCGGTAAACACCGGAGGTATCGACACGTATTTTCACCCAATGACCCGACGAAAGGACAGAACTATTAGCAAAACAACTCGTCGGCAGAGCTTCGGCCTCTCCAATTGTCAGGAGAAGGACAAGAAGCCAAAGCAGGCAGAAAGCAGGACGGCCTGGATTTATTTCAATCTTATATCGAGACATGTACCCTCACCTGCTTCGACTTTAAGACCCGTATCTGCCTGAGGCTGTCCGAGACAGACCGCGTAGTCGGCAAACAGGAGCAAATCGCCTGTTTTAAACGTACAGTAACGGGATAGACTGCTGACAATGCTGTCGATATCAATCGAGGGCACATCGAGTCTTTGGGAAAAGTGCTTTTCCGGTGAAGGATGACGTGTTGTGAGAGAATACAGACATATATCTATGTCCATAGCTTTGTCGGGCACATCAAAATATGCACCCGGCGAGAAAGTACGGTCGAAAATCGTCCACGGTACAGAAGTAGTATCCGCTTCGGGTTTCAGGACATGGAAGAATGAGAAGGAATCATAGTAAGCCCGGCATTTGCTTTCAGGAATATGAGTTCCAAGTCGCGAAATGCGTACCACAGGTGCTATAAATGATGCCCAGGAAGAAATATCTTCGGGGAGGAAAACAGGTTCGCCATGGCGCAGGATAGCTGAATCGGCTCCGGCAACGACCTTGAGACCGTCTTTAGGACTGCCATATACAACCAATATTTTCATAGGCCGAGAGATGCCAGACGGTTGTACATCACTGCAAGATGGGAATATATCGAAGTATTGGTTACCACTACGTTCTCAGGCACACGTATGCGTGATGGCGTGAAATTCCAGATGGCGCGTATGCCGGCAGAAGTAAGATGATCCGTAACATCCTGAGCACTCTCTACCGGGACGGCGATAACTCCTACCTTGATATCGAAATCGGCCACCAACTGTCCTATTTTGTCGGGTGCATAAATATTGACACCACCGATAGATGTTCCGATGATGGCCGGATTTATATCTATGCCCGCCACAATGTTAAGCCCATAGCGCTGAAGGCCTGAATCTGCCACGAGAGCTGCCCCAAGGCTGCCGACACCGGCCATGACTGCATTGTGCCTAATATCGAAACCAAGGAACTCGCGCAGGGTATGTTCGAGGGCAGTCACTTCGTAGCCAATGCGCGTCTTACCCCTTATTCCGAGGAAAGACAAGTCTTTGGCAATCTGCGAGGGGTCGACATGCAGGGCTTGGGCTATGCGCGTCGTCGATATGTATGCCTCCTCATTGTTCTTCAGCATAGACACATACGCAAGGTACCATGGCAGGCGTCTGAGCGTCGGTTCCGGCAGAAGCTGCTTAGCGCGTTGTGTTGTGTCTTTGTCGTTCATCCTGCAAATTTAGCCAAAAAAGCCGAATTTTTCAACATTAAAAGTCAAACAGACACAAATCATTGAGCAGTTACCGCTATACGGCGTGAAGATGTTTGATAAGTCTGCCCGTCGGTAGTAATTTCGGCACGGTAGAGATATATGCCTCTCGGCACGCGACGTCCGCTTCTGTCGCAAAGATCCCATGTGACGGGAACAGTACGGAACATGTCGCTGCGGCCTTGTGCGGAATCGCTCCAGAGCTGGCGGCCCATAAGGTCGTAGACAGTAATGTAGACGGTTGCCATAACGTCAGGCTGATCGTGGCTGAGATAGAAGTTGGCCTGATCCGAAGCCGGATTGGCATCGGTATAGACCTCGTAGATCTTCGGAGGCATATTCTCGTTGACGAAGAATTCTATTTCTGAACTAGCTGAGTTGCCGGATGTATCCCACACTCGGAGCTTGAGCTTATGAGCTCCCGGCTGGATTGTTTCGAATGGATAGTTGATGACACCGGAAGGCGAACCGTCGCCCGAGGGCGTAAAATAGAACGAAAGATCGCTGAAGCTTGTCTTGTCGTCAAGAAGGGCTGTCATCTGGTGACCAATACCGGCTGTCGAGACATTGATACCTATGTCGTCGCGGATAGAAGCTATGAGCATAGGAGTCGAATTGACAGCGTCGCCGCTCTTGAAACTGCTGTGGTTCAATACCAGACTTTCAATCTGTGGTGCTTTGGTGTCCGGCGCAGACTTCTCGTCGTAGCCGTAGACAAAGAAATTGCGGAAAAGTCCTACAGCCTCGTCGTCATCATTGGTGTCGTAGGCAAAGAGCGACATAGTTGCCGGTCGGAAGTTCTGCGACAGTTCGGCAGGCATCGCGACATTGACCGTGAAACGTCCGCCGGTAATGGTCGCAGATCCGCAGAAGACACGGTCGCCGTATTCCTCGAAAACATCGTTAGTGCCGTTCTTCCCGTGGCCGAGAGTGGTCACGGAACGCTCGGCATCGAAAATCTCGAGCATCAGGATGCCGTTGAAGTCGTTCAGCGGGTTGCCCTGAGGGTCTGTGATTGTGCCGGATATGACACCCTGGCTGAGAGCTGCAAGAGTAATCTGTGTTTCTTCCGTAGGCTCTATGCCGTTGATAGAATCGACCCGCACTATGTTGGACGGCGTGGCAAGGCGCAGAGCCGGATCGCCGATAAAAGTGAAGCGCAGTCGGTTCTCGTCACGGACGGGCCGGTCGAATTTATCCCTGAGGTCATTCTTAGCAAGACGGTACATCTCGCCCGGTGGCAGGAGCCGTCCGGCTTCGTCGCGTCTGGAAAGCATACGTCCCATGGCCGACGACATATAGCCGTTGTTCGTGATAATCACCGGACGCACAGCGCTGACAACGCCTATCGCACCACCGTAACGCTCCTTATAGAGGGTCTCGGCACCACTGACCTCATTGCCGTCGAGGCGGAGGAAATCGCATGTGGCGGCGTAGATGAATGGCCAGTGACGCAGGTACATATTGTTGATATCCGTATAAGTAAGGATTCCCTCGCTGGTCCAGCTGTGGGGATTGGCATGACCGATGAAGTTCCACCAGACGACGCCTTCGTCAAGGTAGCGGTTCATCGTCGTTTTGGCACCCGGGGTCTTGCCGCCTTCGAGCTTGTAGGCATCGACATAGACCTTGCGCACGAGCTGTTGCTGATGGCTGTCGTCCTCGAAGCCGCCAATCATATTTTCGGTCTGTTTGAGGTGCTCGCCTCCGTCTTCATCGTCGGCGACAAAAAGGAAACGTTGCTTCCAAGCCGTCTTGCGGGCTCCTGCTGCATACTGAATGGCCTTGTCGACTATCGAACGGGCCTCTGCCGCGCTTGTCGCAGGGATACGGCCGATGGCTATGCTTAGTTTGTCGGAACCCAGGATGCTGCCGCTGCCGTCTTCAAGCATGGCGGTGATATCGTCGGTACAGTATCCCTCGTTGTCCGACAGGGAAGCCCTCATGCTCGTAGGCATCCACGACGGAAGAGTCGGGAACAGAGGCGCAAGTGTCGATATGCTGCGGTTGTCGAGAGTGGTACGTCCGAAAAGCACGGCATAGCGCAGACGTGTACCGTCCTCGCGGTCGTACAACATCTTAAAGAAACGACGCAGACCGCCGACATCGGGTACACCGGACGAGAATTCGTTGTAAATCAAACCGGGTTCTACAACAAGGACCTTGAGGCTGTCGGAGGAGGAGCTATGATACTGCGCCAGACGCACTGCCTGGTCGTAGAATTCGGAAGGGGTCACAATCACCATGTCGACCGAGGGGGTGGCATGGAGGTTCTGGTTCGGGACGAAACCGACAGCCGACGGTGCAGGGAATGTTGCAGTGGGCTTCCACGCCACGTAAGAACGCCTCGCCTTGTTGGTCCATATTGCCATGCCGCCTTCAAGGGCGACGTTCATTTTCTTTACATCCGCCGGGTCTGTGACATCCCATATCTCCGTATCGCTGTCCGCACCGCCGAGAGCGAGCGCGGCATCCTGGGTGTCGAATTCGAGCACCCCCGAAGACGGGATAGACAGGTAGCGGCTATAGAGAACGCTGAGATAGTTGAGCCATGCGGCTTTGGCAGAACCACCTCCCTGATAGGACAGGGTCATCTTCAGGGTCCGCGACGGGCTGGTACTCATGGTAAAAGGCATTCGCCCGACAGTCTCGGCACCATGTATATAGCGGCTGTTGATACGTGGCTGAACATTGAAGCCGCCCACTTCCGCGCCGTCGGCCATTATGTTCATTCTGGAGCCGGTGGTGAGAATGTCGACTACGAAGGAACATTCGAGCCATGCGGCACCGCCGGGTACCGCGTCCGATATTTCGAAAGAGAAGTCTCGGGTGTTGGTATATCTGAAATCCTCGCCTACAAGAGCCGGACCGGCCTCGCCGGGCGACACAAGGTCTCGCTCATGATGAAGACGCGACATAAAAGTCGTAGTCGGGTTGTCTGCACCGGGGCGTCCTGCACTTTCAATCTCCCGACCCGCTTCTTCGCTCTCACCGATATAATAATATCCCCTGGTCGAAAATACGTTATGCTCATAGTGTACATGGTTGAGATCTGACCCGGTCCATTCACCGGCACCTACCCCGTAGAAGACGAGCCCGCGCTGTGTCATGACAGACTGCACTTCCGGGATATCGTCGACATAAGTTGTATTATCAAGCAAAAGAGGCTGCATGCGGCCTCCGTAGCCGTAGACGCGCACTTTGGTCAAGTCGGAAAAGCCCCAGGACCGCAGCGTCGCAGCCGGGATCATATACATGCCCGACTTTTCTACGGCAACTTTCATCCATAAGCCCTGGGCAAGACGCGAGTTTTCGGCGTAGCTTTCCTTAGGAAGCGCCGAAACGCAGACAGGCAGGGAGGACGCAGCAAGAAATACAAGGGCAGTGATTATATTAGAGAGATATCGGAAGTTCATAAAATATTGTGAGAAGCTTAGATAATATAACGGAGAGTAACGCCTGCTTATTGTGTCAGCGAACAGTCGAGCCACTTGTTCCATTCTTCTCTGCTTCCGCAGAATACGTTCATATCGGCATACCCTTCGATGCCAGGCACGGTGCCTACATGGCTATGCTGCCACAGGCGAGAGTCTTCGTGCGACAGAGGAGGATTGGTGAAAGAACAAATCCACAAATCAGGGCCGCCGTCCTCGCGGACAATCTCACGCACGAAACGCGACAGCCCCTGCTTGTTTGTGTAGATGACGACCCGCCGTCCTTCATTGCGCAAGGCAAGAATCATAGTCCGGAGTCGCTCGGCGACCAGTTCCGTCGGAATACCGGCAGGATTTCCGAACTCCTCGACATCTACGGCCAGCGGCAGGTCGAGCTTGAGCGGGCCTATGGCATCGAGGAAATTGGCAGCCTGGCGTGTCCCCTCGCGGTCGAAGCGGAAGAAATGGTACGCGCCCACCTTTATCCCGGCACGCCGGGCGCTGGAATAATTGCGGACAAAGGCATTGTCGCGGAAAGTATTGCCCTCGCTGGCCTTGAGGTAGACAAAGTCTATTCCGGCCTGGCGGATAGAATCGAAATCGGGCACACCGTTGTGCGACGACAGATCCAGCCCTGCGACCGGGTACATCTCTCTGTCGACCTCGACATGGGGAAGCCGCTCCCTTAAAAGACGGACAGCAGCCACGGCAACGACGAGTACCGCCGTTGCCGCCACTATAAATATTCCGATGTTCCGCGCTGTAACGTCTTTCATAGCCAGGCTCAAATTTACACATTTTTTCCCAAACCCGAAACTCTTTTTTCCTATGCTTATTCTATTTTTGCCTGCCGCACAAAACATGGCGCCATCTTCTGCGTTAACTAAGTACTGACACAGAAAGCACAACTCGACATGAAATTAGCAGAAGCCCTACAGATACGAGCCGACCTCCAGCGTCGCATAAACCAGATGCGCACACGACTGTGCAACAACGCAACGGTCCAGGAAGGTTCCGACCCGGCCGAGAAACCGAATGAACTTCTCAGGGAGCTCAAAGGAATGCTCGAGCAGGAAGAAGAACTGATCGTGCGCATCAACCTGACAAACAGCCGAGCCACCAACAGCGACGGCACCACGCTCACGGAGATGATAGCGCGCCGCGATGTGCTCCAGCAACACGTCGGCCTGATGCGCGACCTCGTCGAAGCCGCCAGCAACCTGACCTCGCGCAGCCGTCTGTCCGAGATACGCGTCATCAGTACAATCAATGTCGCCGAGACACAGAAAAAAGTCGACGAACTGTCGAAGAAACTCCGTGAGACCGACGTTGCCCTACAGCAGCTCAACTGGACGGTCGATCTAATATAGAACAGGGACAAGGGCGACGGAGGCCCGAGGGCGACCGTCGACCCCCCTCATTATGTGCCGCTGCGTAGGCTTAACTCATTGTTATCGCAGCATCATGTACATGAGCACCGTTATCGTTCACAACTTACTCCCGTGACGGTGACTCGGGCTCTGTCTCCCTCGTCCCTCCCCATAAACACTGCGCCCCCCTTTCGGCAAGGAGGGCGCAATGCTCATTATCATTATCAATTAATTCAGTACCTGAACTTGGTTCACAATCTTTTTTACCTTAGTCGTCGTACCATGAAAACGACCTAATACCTTATACTTGAATTTGATTGCCCTTGCGGGCCTAACTTTAAATAACCTTTTACCTTAATCACTTCATATATCTTAGTCAACGTAATCGCTGAAGCGTTCCTGGAGCTTCTTGCGGGCGAAAAAGATGCGGCTCTTGACGGTGCCGAGGGGCAGGTTCATCTTTTCGGCGATTTCGTTGTATTTGTAACCCTGGACATGCATCGAGAAGGGTATACGGTATTCATCGGAGAACTCGTTGATTGCAGCAGAGATTTCGCTTGCGCCATAGGTCTCTTCAGGGCTTTCCATACCGCAATCCTGGCTCAGGTTGAGGAGATAGAGATTGTCGGTAGTGTCGACCATAGTAGCTGCGCGGCTGGCCCGACGGTAGTTGTTGATGAAGATGTTGCGCATGATGGTGAAGACCCAGCCTTTGAAGTTGGTGTTCTCTGCGTATTTGTCTTCGTTGTCAAGGGCCTTGAGGACAGTGTCCTGGAGGAGATCGTAGGCATCGTCGCGGTTCGATGTCAGCATGTATGCGAAATTAAGCAGATTTGCTTCGAGATTCATCAGGTTTGATTGAAAAGCTGTCGATGCCATAATTATGATGATTTTTTAGTTTTTTCTGTATTTCGTTATGTCGTTTTTTCGTTCCGACGATTCAAAATTACGCACCTTTCCCGGCCTGTCAAGTTTTTTAATGTTAAAATATGTTCAATCACCAACCTAAAGTTTAATTATTTTATATTTACCTGATATACAATATTTTAAATGTCGTTACTACTGTTACATCTTTGTTGCAATTTGACACAAACTGCCCAATTGTGTCATTTTTGTAACAGTTTACTTAGGTCCCGCAAAGAATCTTTAACTTCTTCCCGTGAACCATTTCCCACACATCAATATATAAGAAAAAGTCTCTCTCAGACGTTACTGATATGAAGCCGCATTATCATAACAACGACCATGGATTCAAAAGAATTTGCCGCAGAAGTCCTCCTTGATCTCCCGTACGAAGCTAACGACCAGCAGGTACAGGTCGTAGCCGCCCTTGCGCGTTTCTGCGAACCTTTCGCCAAGCCCGAATGTGTATTCGTCCTCAACGGATACGCAGGTACCGGCAAAACCTCTCTCACGGGAGCCTTGGTGCGCACGCTCGAACGACATAAACGCGATGTAGTCCTCCTCGCCCCAACAGGACGCGCCGCCAAAGTCTTCAGTGCAAACAGCGGCGGCCATGCGGCCTTCACCATCCATCGTAAAATCTACCGTCACGCATTCGGCAGTGCCGTCAGCTCGCCCTCCTTACCCGTCCCGGCCGACAACCGATTCAAAAACACCATATTCATCGTCGACGAAGCGTCTATGATAGGAGGCGATGACGAACGCGGCAACAGCCTCCTGGCCGACCTCATACACTATGTCTACACCGGCGACAACTGCCGCATGATTCTCATCGGCGACACTGCCCAGCTGCCACCTGTGGGACAGGAACGTTCCCCGGCTATGAACCCCGACGTTCTCCGAGCCTACGGACTGAAAGTGACACACGCCACAATGACCGAGACGGCACGTCAGGCAGCAGGGTCGGGAATTCTGTTCAATGCCACACGCCTGCGCCGCGTCATGGCGCGCATCGCTGCCGCGAAAGGCTCGGAAGAGCTGCCGATACCCAAGCTCCAGACTTCCGGTTTCGACGATGTCTCTATCGTCAGCGGCGAAGACTTGCCCGAAATCATCACCACTGTCTACGACCATTCGGAGAACGGCCCGGCCGACTCCATACTCATCACACGCAGCAACCGCCGTGCCGCCGAGTTCAATGCCGGCATCCGCTCCTCGGTGCTCTATCGCGAAGAGGAACTCACACGCGGCGACATGCTCATCGTGGCTCGCAACCATTACTTCAGCGGCCGTAAACCTAAAGGCATCGACTTCATAGCCAACGGCGACATCCTGACCGTCGAGCGTGTCTACGGTACCGAACTGCGCTACGGCATGCGCTTCGCCGACGTACAGCTGTCCTTCCCGTCACCGGCAGATGCCCCGGACGACAAAGAGCCGGTAGTTTTCGACACCAAAGTGATGCTGGATACTCTCAGGATCGAAGAGGCTGTCCTTCCACGTGCCGAATGGGAAAAGCTCTACTATGCCATCATGGCCGACAATGACCGTTTCGGCAACCTCACCGTCGAGAGCCGTTACGCCCAGCTCCGCACCGACCCGTACTGGAACGCCCTCCAGGTCAAATATGCCTATGCCGTCACCTGCCACAAGGCACAGGGCGGACAATGGGAGAACGTCTTCGTCGACCTCAGCTATATCCCTGCCGATGCCCTTGGCATGACTCTATACCGCTGGCTTTACACAGCTGTGACTCGAGCCACGCGCCATCTCTATCTCATCTCCCCACCCGAAGCCTTGCTGAGGTGATGTGCCTTCAAATCCGTTCCGTTGGTCTAATCGTCCTATTACTGCAAATATGCGTCTCCCAAACAGTATCAATCGCTTGCTCGGCATAATGTTCCTTTTGTTGCCCTGTCTTGTATCTCATGCGGTCAATATTGTGACCTCCACTGTTTCAGACAGTATCGATGCATCATCGGAACAGCTTGAAATGGAGTATAAGAGCCTATCCAATGAAGCTGACAGGGTTAGGGTATCGTTTGAGCTGAGAAGTGCCAATGTTCCATTCACGATATACGATGCCCGATGGGTGAACTGCGACAGTGTGATTGAACCTTTGGACTCTTTCTCACTCATCGCACAGACAAAAGAAGTCGCCGGTAAAAGTACAGAATGGCATATTTCTCTCGACTTTCCCTTTTCCGACAAATTTGATGAGAGCGACGTACTGATACTAAGTACCGATAAAGGCATTGTCCGATGCCCGACCTCGAGAGAAGGGGAACTGAAGGAATCCATCAACATCATCCGCAATAACTATGAGAATCAGCTTGACCAGACCAAAAGAAGCTCTCGGAACGCCTGGACTGCCTTATATGTCACGCTGGCATGTGTTGTCATAGCAGCATGTCTGTTTTTTATAGGAGTTAGGCGCCGATTGATCCTTAAACATAAAGAGATCGAAGAGCTTTCCATGCTCATCTCGGAAAGAACCGACCGCAATCATGAACTGGAAGCGAAGGTCGATGCTCTCTACGGGAGCCGCCTCGACACCCTGAATATGCTCTGCAACGAATATTTCGAACGAAGCGATTCCGAAAGGATGAAGATGACTCTCTTTAATGAGGTTGAGAGACACATACTGGCTTTGCGAGATTCAAAGAGCATCGTGGATCTCGAAAGTGTCGTCAACAGCTTCCTTGACAATATTCTTGTCAAGGTCAAAGAACAGCTGCCGGAACTCGGTAGAAAGGACCTGATATTCCTGACCTACCTGTATGCCGGATTCTCCCCACGGGCGATATGTATATTCACCGATATAAAGATCAAGAATTTCTATAACCGTCGCAGCAGGCTCAAAGACCGTATCCTTGCCTCCGATGCCCCCGACAAGGAGTTTTTCGTGTCTAAAATGTAGCCATAAGTCGCTGATTTTCACAATGAGGAATTGCAGATTATTCTTCATATTGGATATCAATAACTTAGCTGTATAAATGAGGACTGTTTTAGCCCCGGTTTACTTTGCAGGGAGGGCTTCTGCAGCTACTTTTGCAGCGTCAAACTTAATAACAGACCTCGTATGAAAAGATTCATTTTAATGACAGTCCTCAGCCTTGCCGCACTCCTTGCATCGGCTGAAATCAAGTACCGAAGTATCAACAACATCAAAGGCACCAACATCGTCCTTGTAGATGAGAACGCTCCCGACAATGTTAAAATTACCGACGCGATACTCTCCAACGACGGGAGCGAGTATCAGGCCAAACAGATTCGCTGCGATGTGGTCGATGGCGTTGCCACCTACAAATTGAAGTTCAAACGCCTTACCGTCTTCAAGAATTGCAAGGTGATTCTCACCGTCAACGGAAAGAAAGTCACCATCGACCTCCAAAAAGAAATGCTCGACAGATAACATAAGGCATCAATACTCTCTCATCCACCCATCTGCTAAGAAATTTTCTTTGCCGGCACGACTTACCCTTTCTCCAGGTGTGTTGTGCCGGCAAAGGCCTCATTTTTGTCTCTTTCGTATAATTAGGACAACAATAGCTTGTCTTTCTCGGTTTTAATTGTTAATTTTGTAGACTGTTGACACGACAGAATGGATAGAACTATTAACTAAAGCAGGACATAATCAATTTTCCCGTCCATGGACAAGAAAGACCACCGTTATTGCGTGATAATGTGCGGCGGCATCGGAAGCCGCTTCTGGCCCTACAGCCGCACACGGATGCCCAAACAGTTTATCGACTTTTTAGGCACCGGCAGGACCTTGCTCCAGATGAGCTTCGACCGTATTCGCAACATCATCGACCCTTCCCATATCCTCATAATCACTAACGAACGCTATCGCGACGAAGTGCGCCGCCAGGTTCCCGAAATCGCCGACGACCAGATCCTCTGCGAACCGGCACGCCGCAGTACGGCCCCCTGCATCGCATGGGCAACATGGCACATAGCGGCACGCGACCCCGAAGCGAGCATGATAGTGACTCCGTCAGACCATGTCATAACACGCGAAAGAGAATTCGAACGCAGCGTACTCGCCGGTTTCGACTTCGTCGAGCAGCACGACGCACTGCTCACTCTCGGCATAGCGCCGACACGCCCCGAAACAGGCTACGGTTATATCCAGATAGGCGAACACATCGAAGGCGAGTTCAGCAAAGTCAAGACATTTACCGAAAAGCCGGACCTCGAACTTGCAAAAGTTTTCCTTGCCACAGGAGAATTTTTCTGGAATTCGGGTATTTTTCTATGGTCGGTGAAATCCATCCGCGAGGCACTCTACAAATATGTCCCCGATATGGCCGCTATCTTCGACCGTGCAACGCCGCAAGTCTACCTCAACAAAACCGAGGAAACAGCCTTCATCGAGAACGAATTCCCTACATGCATGAATATCTCGATAGATTTCTCGGTAATGGAAAAAGCCGACAACGTCTATGTCGAGACTGTGTCCTTCGGCTGGAACGACCTCGGGACATGGAGCGCCCTCTACGATCTCTCGCCCAAGAACAGCGAGGCCAACGTGACACAGAACTGCAACGTACTGGCTTATAATTCGCACGGCAACATATTTGCCATCCGTGGCGAGAAGCTCATCGTTGTCGACGGCCTCGTGGACTACATCATTTCAGATGCCGACGGCGTACTTCTGATATGTCCCAAGGCGCGCGAGCAGAAAATCAAACAGATGGTCACCGACGCGAAGCTGAAGTTCGGCGACAAATACGAATAAGAGAACCACAACATAAAAAATGATAGACCAGATAATAGCCAGCTCTACTGCCAAAGCCGTAAAAGCACTCTACGGCATCGACGCAGAAGCCTCGAGCATCGTACCACAGGCAACACGAAAGGAATTCGAGGGCAACCTCACCATCGTTGTCTTCCCCTGGGTCAAAGCGGCCCACAAATCGCCCGAAGCTGTCGGGAATGATATAGGACAGTGGCTCGTCGAGAACGAACCCGCCGTATCGTCGTTCAATGTAGTCAAGGGATTTCTAAATCTTGTCATCACTCCGACATTCTGGAACGGCATTCTCAAGAACATCGAGGACAATCCCGACTACGGCACCATACCTCTGACCGACCAGAGCCCTCTGGTGATGGTCGAATATTCGTCACCCAACACCAACAAGCCACTGCATCTGGGACACCTCCGCAACATTCTCTTAGGCAGCAGCCTTTCAAATATCCTTAAAGCTGCAGGCAATAAAGTTGTCAAGACAAACATCGTCAACGACCGCGGCATTCATATCTGCAAGTCCATGCTCGCATGGCAGCGCTGGTTCGACGGTGCCACACCCGAGAGCTCCGGCATCAAGGGCGACCACCTCGTAGGCGACTGCTACGTGGCTTTCGACAAGCACTACAAAGCCGAACTGGCCGAGCTTCAGGCTAAGGGAATGACCAAGGAAGAAGCCGAAGCAGCTTCTACCCTCATGGCCGACGCCCGCGCCATGCTCCGCAAATGGGAAGAAGGCGACCAGGAAATTCGTTCCCTCTGGGAAATGATGAACTCCTGGGTATACGCCGGTTTCGACGAAACATACCACCGCATGGGTGTCGGGTTCGACAAAATATACTACGAGAGCAAGACATACCTCGACGGCAAACAGAAAGTACTCGAAGGCCTCGAAAAAGGTCTTCTCTACCGCCGCGAAGACGGCTCCGTATGGGCCGACCTCACCGGCGAAGGTCTCGACGAGAAGCTCCTGCTCCGTTCCGACGGCACTTCCGTCTACATGACCCAGGACATCGGTACCGCCAAGCAGCGTTTCGACGACTATCCCATCGACAAGATGATCTACGTCGTAGGCAACGAACAGAACTACCACTTCCAGGTTCTCTCCATCCTTCTCGACCGCCTCGGATTCAAGTGGGGAAAGGACCTCGTACACTTCAGCTACGGCATGGTCGAGCTTCCCGAAGGCAAGATGAAGAGCCGCGAAGGTACCGTCGTTGATGCCGACGACCTCATGGAGGAAATGGTTAACACCGCCAAGGAAGTATCGCAGCAGCTCGGCAAGCTCGACGGACTTTCGGAATCCGAAATCGCCGAAATCGCCGAGACTGTAGGCCTAGGAGCTCTTAAGTACTTCCTCCTCAAAGTCGACCCTCGCAAGAACATGACTTTCAACCCTCGCGAAAGTATCGACTTCAACGGCAACACTGGCCCCTTCATACAGTACACTTACGCCCGTATCCGCTCGGTGCTCCGCCGTGCCGACGAGGCCGGTTACGACCGCGCATCCTACGCCGACGTAACTCCCAACGAGAAGGAAACAGCCCTCATCCAGCGCCTTGCCGACTATCCCTCGGTAGTTGCCGATGCAGCTGCCAACTATTCCCCGGCCCTGATTGCAAACTACGCCTACGACCTGGTGAAAGAATACAACCAGTTCTACCACGACTACTCGATCCTCCGCGAAGAAGACACCGCTGTCCGCTCCCTGCGCCTGGCCATCTCGGATGCTACCGCACGCACCGTCAAATCGGCAATGGCTCTCCTCGGTATCAAGGTGCCCGAACGCATGTAATAATTAAACAGAATAACAATGTACCAGAACAATTACAATGGCGATCCCTACGGACGGTACGAACTTCGTCCCGAGGACTCGCGCAACCTCACGACTACGGTATCGAAGACGATGAAGCGCGTCTACTTAAAGATGACCCTCGCCCTGCTCGTCACTGCCTTTACCTCGCTTTTTGCTGCCAGCAGCCCCGGATATATGAACTTCCTCGTTGCCCACAGCTGGTTCATGTGGGTGCTGATAATCGCTGAATTCGGCCTTGTTTTCGCCATCTCCGGCGCAATCAACCGTCTCAGCAGCTCCACAGCCACACTGCTGTTCTACCTCTTTGCCGTAGTCAACGGCCTTATGCTATGCACCATATTCTACGCCTACAGCCCCCAGGCAATTGTCAAGACATTCTTCATCACTGCCGCCACATTCGGTGCCATGACAATCTACGGCTACTTCACATCGTCAGACCTTTCAAAGATAGGCAACTATCTGTTCTATGCCCTGATAGGACTCGTCATCGCGATGATAGTCAACATCTTCATGAAGAGCAGCACCTTCGACTGGATCATATCTATCGTCGGCGTGTTCATCTTCGTAGGTCTCACCGCATGGGACACCCAGCAGGTCAAGCAGCTTGCAGCCATGGCTCCGGCCGACTCTATCGGCAAGCTCGCCACTATCGGCGCACTCAACCTCTACCTCGATTTCATCAACCTCTTCCTCTTCCTTCTCCGCATTTTCGGAGGCAGCAGCCGCGACTGACACAGCTCTGCAAAAGATACGAGGATGCACTCTTCCGCCGAGGAAGTAAGTGCATCCTCATTTTACCGTCCGACCAAAAGTAAATCATGAGATACATAGACGTCTACAGAACCATAGGCCGCCTTGCATTTCCTCTGTTCTTAGGCCAACTCGGGAACATAGCCGTTGGCTTTGCCGACAATATCATGGTGGGCCACTATTCCACCGAAGCCCTGGCCTCGGCTTCTTTCGTCAATAACTTCTTCAATATCGCCATATTCGCCTGTGTGGGTTTCTCCTACGGCCTGACACCTATCGTCGGTGCCATGTTTGCACGCAAGGAGAAGGACGACATAGGCCGCGCCGTGCGCATTGGCCTGAGAGTCAACACCATCTTCGCCCTTATCGTCACCGCTGTCATGACCCTCGTATATTTCAACCTCGACCGTCTCGGCCAGCCCGAACAGCTCCTCCCGCTCATCCGTCCCTACTACCTCATCGTACTTTCGGGCATGATACCCGTCGTTATCTTCAACGTCCTGGCACAGTGGAGTTTCGGTATCAACAACACCTCGCTGCCGACGTGGATAGTACTGTCGGCCAACGCGCTCAATATAGTCGGCAACTATATCCTGATTTTCGGTCATTTCGGAATGCCCGAGCTCGGCCTGACCGGAGCCGGCATAAGCACCCTGATAGCGCGTATTGTCTGCGCTCTTGCCATCATATACATCTTCTTTTTCAGGCCTATGGGCCGTCCTTACCTCGCAGGATTCCATGCCGCACGACACGGCGGAAAACTGCTCGCCAGAAAGATTACCAAGACGAGCTTCCCGGTGTCCATGCAGATGGCCTTCGAGACAGCCTCGTTCTCCGGCTCCGCAATCATGGCCGGATGGCTCGGTGCCATATCTCTGGCTTCTTTCCAGATTATCGCCATCAGCGGCATGCTCGGCTTCTGCATCTACTACAGCATCGGAGCTGCCATGGCAATACCTGTCAGCCATGCCGCCGGAAGGTGCGACAACGCGTCCATGCGCCGTATAGCCTACGGTGGCTACCATCTCATTCTCCTCGCTATGATGATAACCTCAGCCGTGTTCTTCTTCGGGGGAAAACATATCATGGGGCTTTTCTCCAATGACGCTGAAGTTGTCGCTCTCGCCGTAAGCCTGATATTCCCGCTAATAATGTACCAGTTTGGCGACGCTACACAGATAAGCTTCGCCAACGCCCTGCGAGGCACCTCTAAAGCTATGCCCATGCTCTATATCGCCTTTGTCAGCTATATCGTAGTAGGAATTCCGTGCACTTATCTCTTCGCCTTCCCCCTCGGCATGGGGCTCTACGGCATAGTGCTGAGTTTCTCGGTATGCCTCCTGCTCGCCGGTGTCCTATACCTCTATTTCTTCCTCCGTGCCACCTCTACCCGCAACACAATAAGTCATTGACCAATTATCAAGTTTTTATACCAATGCTATTTGCCGTGAACATAATTCTCAGTAATTTTGCAGAAATCATACAGCCAAGCCATGAATAAATACAATTTCGACACCATCATCGACCGCCGAGGCACAGGAGCTGCCAAAATCGAACGTCTCGATGCCGTTTTCGGCCGCCACGACCTTACTCCTCTCTGGATTGCCGATCTCGATTTCGCAGTCTGTCCGGAGATTACCAAGGCGCTCACCGACCGACTGAATCACCCTGTCCTGGGTTATTCCGATGCTACTGAAAGCTACTGGCAGTCCATCATCAACTGGAACATGCATCGTCATGGTTTCCGCATATCGCGCGAAGAGCTCGCTTTCATCCCCGGTGTCGTAAAAGGTATTGCCTACGCTGTCAACTACTTTACCCACGAGGGCGACGCTGTCCTCATCCAGCCTCCTGTCTATACTCCCTTCCGTACTGTCGTCGAAGGCAACAAGCGCCGTATCGTCGAGAACCCGCTCCTTTTCGACGGAGAAAGCTACACTATGGACCTCGACGGACTGCGTGAAGTCGTGGAGCGCGAGAAGCCCAAACTGATGGTGCTATGCAATCCTCACAACCCCATAGGCATACAGTGGGACCGCGAAACGCTTGCCAAACTGGCATCCATCGCCCGTGAAGCCGGTATGATAGTCGTCAGCGACGAAATTCACGGCGACCTGATGCTTGAGGGCCGTAAACACATACAGTTCCTCTCCGCCGGACCCGATGCGGAGGCCATAGGCGTGATGCTCGCCGCCCCTTCGAAGACTTTCAATATCCCTGGTCTCGTCAGCTCTTGGATGGTCGTCAAGAATCCGGAGCTCCGGAAGAGATACTATGGCTGGCTGGAAGTCAACGAATTCAGCGCGCCTGTCATGATTTCGACCATCGGTGCCGAAGCCGCCTACAACAACGGCGAAGAATGGCTCGACGAGATGCTCGACTACGTGCAGGGCAACATAGATTTCGTCGCAGACTATGTAAACAGATATATTCCCGAGCTTAAGATCGTCCGTCCGCAGGCATCATTCCTCGTATGGCTTGATTTCCGAGGTATGCATCTCTGCCACCGCCAGATAATGGACTTACTGCTCGACAAAGCACACCTCGCCCTCAACGACGGTGCTACTTTCGGCATCCAGGGCGACGGATTCGCACGTCTCAACGTCGGTACTCCCCGTGCCGTCCTCGCACGTGCCCTCGAAAGCCTGCGCACGGCTGTATCTACCGTTTGCTGCAACAAAGCCTGACACAATGGATCTACGCATATTCCCTCCTGAAGAAATACTCGAGACAACCGTACAGCTGCCTCCCAGCAAAAGCATAGCCATGCGCGTCATAGCCATGGATTTCCTTGCAGGAAAAACTCCGAACCCTGAGATCTGCCTGTGCTCCGATGTCGTGACACTCGCAAAAGCCCTTATCGCTCCGTCAGGAAGCAGTATCGACTTGGGCAACTGTGGAGCCGCAATGCGCTTCATGTGCGCGATAGCGGCGGCCACTCCCGGCCTTGATCTCGAACTGACAGGGCAGCAACGTCTCTGCGAACGTCCGGTCGGCATACTCGTCAATACATTGCGCCAGCTCGGTGCCGACATCACGTATACCGGCAGGGAAGGCTTCCCTCCCATGCATATCAAAGGCCACAAGCTGCACGGAGGCGAAATCAGCGTTGATGCCGGCGAAAGCTCACAGTACATCTCGGCTCTTATGATGGTCACGCCACGGCTGGAGTCGCCGCTGAAAATCAATCTGCGAGGCAATGTCACCTCACAGCCCTACATTCGCATGACTGCCGAGATGATGAACCGCAGAGGAATACGAGTGGAATTCGAACGCGACACTATCGTAATCGACAATACTCCATATGGCAGCTACGACAGCAGCGCAGACCTCGAACCCGACTGGAGCGCGGCTGCTTTCTGGTACGAAATAGCTGCTCTCACTGCCGGTTGGATCACCCTTCCCGGCCTCAGGGAGGACTCCATACAGGGAGACTCGGAGTGTCGCAGCCTCTTCGAAAAATTAGGTGTGCTGACAGAGTTCACCGACGAAGGTGCCGAGTTGTCTGCAACCCCGGATCTGTTCAGCAGACTCGAGGCTGACATGTCCGACAACCCCGACCTTGTACCCGCTCTCGCCGTTACGGCTTGCATGGCCTCAATTCCATTCCGTTTCAGCGGTGTCGGTGCCCTCCATCACAAAGAATGTGACCGCATCGAAGCCCTGACAACCGAACTCCGCAAACTTGGATTCCTACTGGAGACCGAGGTGTACGGCACTGTCCTTCAGTGGGACGGCAGCCGTCGCCCTGTCTATGAAATACCGGTATTCGACACACATGGCGACCACCGCATGGCTATGGCCATCGCCGGTGCATCGATATTCATGCCCGGTATAGTCATCAAGGATGTCGATGTCGTGGCAAAATCCTATCCCGACTTCTGGAAAGACCTCCAGAACGCCGGATTTAAATTCGCCGAACCCTGACAATGACTGTTGCTCTTATTCTTCTCGCAGCTATTGTGTTCGTCGGAGCCGGACTTTATGCCGAACACCGTCTGCACCTCGCACGACAGAAAAAAAACGCCGAAAGCGACGGCAAGCCCGTCACGGGCGACGATGCACCCGTCGAGCCTCAGGAGGAATGTTGCGGTATGCACATCACGTGCGAGCGCGACTCTCTCCTTGCTTCGGTCTCGAAAGAAATTGAGTATTTCGACGATGAAGAGCTCGACCGCTTTGCCGGACGGGGCGCCGACGAATATACCGAGGACGAAATAGAGCAGTTCCGCGACGTACTCCTCACAACAAAGACCGATGAGATAGCAGCCTGGGCACGGAGTCTCCAACTCAGGGGCATAACGATGCCTCAGCCGGTACGCGACGAACTGATAATGATTGTGGCCGAAGCACGTGCGGCCCGTACAGCTTCCTGATATGCTCGAATACCTCGACTATTCATTCTTCCGCCTGGCACTCTACGGCGTTGTGCTCATCAGCATATGCGCAGCCGTCATAGGAACATATATCATCACACGCCGCCTTGTTGCCATCAGCGGCGGCATAACTCATGCTTGCTTCGGAGGTCTCGGGCTCGGTTATTTCCTGGGTATCAACCCCATACTTATGGCAGGCGTTTTCGCCATAGGCTCATCACTGGGCGTAGAGTGGCTTGCTCGTCGCTTCAGCCTTCGCGAGGACTCTGCGATAGCCGTCGTATGGGCGCTCGGCATGGCACTCGGCGTATTCTTCGTATTCCTTACGCCCGGCTATGTGCCTGAGCTGAACGCCTTCCTTTTCGGCAATATCCTAACTGTATCATCTTCCGATCTCATCGCATTTGCCATCTATTCCATTGTCCTGGCAGCATTTTTCGCATGGCAGTACCGCAACATAGTCGCGGTAGCCTTCGACCGCGATTTCGCGACTGTCATAGGCCTGCCAGTCAAGCTTGTAACCTATACAATGACAGTGCTCGTGGCAATATGTATAGTCCTGACAATCCGGCTTGTAGGTATCATGCTGCTGATGTCGATGTTTTCTCTGCCGATGATAACGGCCGAAGTCTTCTTCCGCCGTTTCGGCTCTATTATGGCGGCTTCGGCTGCCGTGGCCATGCTGACCGGTCTTGGCGGACTTTTCCTCTCGACGGTCATCGACGTACCGTGCTCAGCGCTGATAGTGTTGCTGATGGTCGGCGTGTTCATCCTCGCCAAACTCGTACAGTTTGTACGTCGGCTGTACTACGGGCGCACCTTGGCAGCCAGCAACCGGTGACCGATACGGCAATATAGACATTTCCGTCCCATACAGTACTCGCGGCGCAGCTCTATAAGGGCCTGGCTCGTAAAAGCATCCGGACATTCAATCCCGGCGGCGACAAACAATTCCACTATCGAATTACGTTCTGCCTTCAAAGCCCCCAGAAGCTCCATGGCCCTCGTCTGTAGCTCTTCTTCAGCATACGCCGTACCATAGGCATACAGGATCGGGGCTACAACGTTGATTATAAGCGTATCTACAGAAGATTGGCTCAAGGCTTTGACCGTTCGTGATGCCGGAGGTCCGAAATTGAAACGGCGGCTCCAGTATCCGGTCAGTTCGATATCAAAGAGCCGACGTGCAGCCTCGACAGAGTCAACGGCAAACAAGTCATATCCTATGCGGAATCCCGACGCTATCATCGCCGCAAGAGTGGCGATACGACGGTGGGGAAAATTCTGCGGTCTCATACGCGCCATCTTCCAACCAAGCGAACGAGGCCTTTCAAGCCCGTATTTGGCCGACATGAAACGGTATTCCTCCTGCATACGGCCCACATAGTGGTTGGGGCCGTCGTCGACAGACGCATCGTCGAGAAAACCGGCCTGCCCGAAGAGCATACCTTCGACAGCCACTTGCGAGTCGCTGTGTTTCATAAGCCTACGCAAGGGCATCGACAAGGCGAGCCTTTCGAAAGCATCGCTGTTGGTGCTGAAACCGAGAGCGCGGGCAAGAATCACATAGATGACGGAGCGCCAGTCACCCTGAAAACGCTCTACCAGCGACGCCGCACGGTCGGCCTTGGCCTGGAGCCGCTCCATAGCCAGGGCCGTAAGCCAGTCGCGCATATATATCGAAGGGAGCGACTTGATTTCCTCTGCGCACGCAAGCTCGACGGTGGGATTATTGACCATCGCATGGTAACGTTTACTGAACTCGGGAGAACAGGGCATGACAAGTTGTGGAATCTCCTGCCCGTCCGGACGATAGATCCTTCCGTCGTCCTGTCCGACGACGTGAAGGATTACATTATCATATGCTTTGTCGCGGTCATGACCGTGCCGGTACCAGTCGGAGGCCCGTACGTGCACTTCGATGTTCCCGGCCCAGACATTTCCGTCAATGCAGACTTTAGCATTGAAAAAATCGGGACCGGCATCTTTATTAAGCAGACCGGGGTCGACGACATCGATCCGGTGCCCGTCGACAGTTTTCATGTCGGAAGGCATCCAGAGGCGATGCTGCCATACGTACTGCATCAGCTTTTCCACGGCCCTGAACTAATAATATCAGAGGGAACGAAGCTCAGTTAATATCAGAGGGAACGAAGCTCAGTGAGACGGGCGAGGTACTTGCCTATGATATCGAATTCGAGATTGACGACAGTGCCGGGTTCGATGGTCTTGAAATTGGTGTGTTCGTATGTGTAGGGTATGATAGCGACACGGAAGCTGTTCGGTGTGCTGTCGCATACTGTCAGGCTGACACCGTTAACCGTGACAGAGCCCTTCTCGACTGTCATATAGCCTTTTGCGACAAGTTCAGGCGACACTTCATAGCGGAAGGTATAGTACCGGCTTCCGTCAAGTTCTTCGAGATTCGTACACACTGCTGTGGTGTCGACATGTCCCTGCACGATGTGGCCGTCGAGACGGCCGTTCATGAGCATGGAACGCTCGAGGTTGACGAGGTCACCCGGTTTGAGACGGCCGATATTCGAACGGTCGAGCGTCTCCTGTACGGCGGTCACCTTGTAGCATTTGTCGGGATGCAGGCTGACAACAGTCAGACATACGCCGTTATGAGCAACCGACTGGTCGATGTGCAGCTCATCGGCAAAGCTGCTTTTTATGGTAAGATCGACGTTTGTTCCTTTGTGTTCGACGGCAACAACTGTTGCTGCTTCTTCTACTATTCCTGAGAACATATTTGCTGAATGTGTTTTATGGGTTAGTATTTTATTATCACCGTGTTATCCTTTCCGGGCACAAAATTGACGGTGAAGTCGATGGTTCGTTTAGTAGGGCTGTAGAGGTATTGAGTCTTCTTGCCGTCGACCTCGACAGCCTTGGGTGCGCGACTCATGCAGTTGACTGCGAACTGAAGTTCGACGGTCTCCGGAGCACCGGGATAAGTTCCTTCGGAGCTTATGTTGATTTCCGTATGCCTCTCGGTACAGTCGCCACGGAACTTTATCAGCCGGAACTCTTTCTTCTCGAGGCTTGAGGGCGAGATATGATTATCATCGTAGAGTGTATATTCGCTCCTGACACCTACGAGAGGATAATAGTTGATGGTAAACAAGTTGGAACGATAGTCGCCCGTATTTTCCATCGGGTAGTCGGCTGTCGGGATGAAGGCACCTGCACGCACGAAGAGAGGCACTACTTCCAGCGGTGCCGGATATGCAGCCGCCATCGTACCGCCCGGATAGACGGAGACAGTATTTCGGTAGTCTATCCACCTTGACCCGGCTGGAAGTATGACATTCCGCGAACGCAGACCCGGTTTCATCACCGGAGCTACAAGCACCTCGCTACCCCATAGATATTCGTCTGAGATATCATCATATTCACCCTTTCCAGGCATATTGAAGTCGAGAGGACGCACGAGCGGCCACCCTTTTGTTGCATTCTCATAGGCAAGGGTGTAGTTGTAGGGCAGCCAGCGGTAACGTTCCTTGACGAGATTACGAAGAAGTTCCTCGTACTGAGGATAGTGGTATGGTTCGGCATACTGCTGAGCATGTGTGCGGAACACCGGCGAGAACAAGCCTTCCTCGACCCAGCGGACATAAAGCTCCGGCATGTAGGCTTCCTCTCCGACTGCGAAACCGCCAAGGTCGCTGCTCATGTATCCGATGCCGCTTAGGCCGGAATTGAGCATTATACGCACCTGCGGCTCGAAGCCTCCCCACGAACGGGAAACATCGGTACTCCAGGGAAATACGCTGTAACGCTGAAGACCCGTAGTGCCTCCTCGCATAAGAGTCATGAGCCGGCGGTCGGGGTAGCGGTCACGATAGAGATTATAGATTATCTCGCTCCAGTCGTTGCCGTATTTGTTGTGGTATAGCCTCGTAGTAAGGCCGTTGGCATGGAGAGCGCTGTCGGGATGCACTTCGGGTTCGCCCAGGTCGCCCCACCATCCGCCCATGCCGCGGTCTGTGAGCGACGCATAGCGGTCGGCGAGCCAGCTTCGTGTATCGGGATTGGCGACATCGAGCATACCGCCTCTGCCGACCCATATCTTGACTTCGAGAGGATTGCCGACAGTGTCTTTGACAAGCATATCCTTGGACATAAGCTCGTTATAGTTCTCGACACCTCGCCCGTTACGGAGCACGTAAGGCTGAGATATCGCTACTGTCTTGACACCTTTGTCGTTGAGGCTGCTCAACATGCCTTCGGGGTCGGGCCACTGAGATTCGTCCCATTCAAGACGGCCCATGTCTTCCTCCTTGCCGTACCAGTACAGGTCAAGGACAATACCGTCGAGAGGGAATCCTGCCGTTTTGAGCGTATCGACAGCACCTTCGGCTTCCTCCTGGGTACGATAGCCGTATTTCGATGTTATGTAGCCAAGCGACCACAGGGGAGGCAACGGCTGGCGCCCGGTCAGTGTACTCAGCTGTTCGGTCAGCTCGGCAAGGGTAGTGACGCCTCCGACATAGTAATATGAAATCGGTTTTTTGCTTTCAGATATATAGCGTATCGGTTCGCCAAGGATAAGCTCGGCAGCCGCATAGTCGTCGAATACGATAGCATAGCCGTCCGATGACAGAAACAGCGGCATAGTGATATTCATCTGGCTTATACGAGGATCGTCTCCGGTATAACCATAGTTTTGGCGATTGTACATCACCAGGGTATCGCCCCGAAGGTTGTATTTATGCCCTCTTTCTCCTGTTCCGTAGAAGGAGCCACGGCCATCATTTTCAAGTACAATCTCCTCAGCTCCTGGATGTCCGCGATAACCACGGTCTAAAATAGTTGTGCCGGTCCGTCCTCCTTCGATAGTCAGTACTCCGTCGGAATATGATGCCGTGATTCCTGCCGAAGTACAGATCGAGCCCGTCATATTGCCGCTTGAACCCCCGACAACCATTACAGGATTGTCGACAGCCGACAATGGCAGAACCGACTGCACGTCCGAGGGAGCTTCTCCTTCGGCAGTGTTGTCGACCTTCAGAATATATGGCGTAAGCGCGGACACCGTGATTGTACGATCCGATGTCTGGCCGAAGGCGCTCCAAGTCGTCGCAGCACAGATAAGGCTCAGGGCGAAAAATCTCAAACAAGATATCTTCATACCGTTTATGGGAAATTCAAAGTAAATATACAAAGATAAAACCGCCCGAAGTCGAAAATCCTTTCGCCTCGCCAGAAATTAACAATGTTTAAGCAATTTGCTGTCTTCTAAGATGAAACGCGGCACAGAATCGGTATAGTTCGGTTCTATCACTGTATCTGCGATTTCCTTTACCTGAGATGAGGCATTGTCAACAGCAACAGCAACATCGGCAACAGACAGCATCGGAATATCATTGAGGTTGTCGCCGAACACGACAAGACGCTCCGCACCAAGTTCTTTTTTAAGTTTCATGATAGCTGCAGCCTTGGAAACGCCTGCGTTAAAAATCTCGAGATGAGCGACTTCCTTACTGAATATATCAGGATAGCAACAGGAAGAGAATAAATCGTCGCGTCCGACAAGCTCTCCGGCACTGGCTATGCGCTCTTTGTCGCCAGTGGCGAACATCAGTACTACACGGCTGCGTTTTTCATCGGGAATCTCCGTGGCGAGATGAAAACGTTTGAGTTTCCTGCGTTCAAGATAGAAGCCTTCCTCGGTCTTGTTCATCCTTGGGGCGGCATGGTAGACATCGAGCGTAGCCATATCATCACCCATGGCATAGATAAAGGGATATACGCCGAAGCGATGGCACGCCTCTTCGGCCCTCTTCTGCAGATCTACAGGCATAAATTTGACATCCTTGTAACTTTTGTCGCGAAAATTCCACAAGGCAGCCCCGGTCATGACGACTGCCGGAAGACGCATATCGACTTCCGAAAGAAGCGTCCTGACGGTAGCTGCCGTACGTGCGGTGGCAACAGTGAACAGAACCCCGCCGGCCGACAGACGGTTGAGCATTTCTACACTCCTGGGAGATACGAGGCTGTCGGAACCAAGAAGCGTTCCATCCATATCGGAAACATAGAGAGTCTTCATTCGTACTTTTCAGGGTCATAAGGCTCCAGCGGAGCTGCGAAACGCAGTGTCCGCGGAGTTGTCAGTTTATCGAACTGTATGGTATATACTTCTCGCCCGGCATCGACTTCCATTATCATTCCGCGGCCAAATACCTTATGCATCACAGTGTCGCCGCTGCGGAACCGTGCTTTCGAAGACGTATTCGACGGCTGAGGCTGAATCGACGGCTGAGGCGGGACGGGACGGTCGAAGCGCAGGTTTTCGAGTCCCATCTCGTAGACAAAACGTGAGGTCGCCTTGCCGGTATTATCGTGGTTGAAACCCTCGCTGTCGCTCATGAACAGACCTTTTCCGGCACGGGTAATGGCCACGTATGCCAGTCGCCGCTCCTCCTCTATTTCCTCAGGGCTGGAGCTACGCCGAGAAGGGAATGCCCCCTCATTCATGCCGTAGACGAAGACATATGGAAATTCCATGCCTTTGGCCGTATGTACGGTCATGAGGCGAAGGCTGTCGGTTTCGTCGCGGCTGCCGTCATAATTCGTCAGCAATGCCACGCGGGATACGAAGTCTTCGAGGGTAGCATCCTCGTCATGACCGGCTTCTTCGATGGCACGTTTGAGTTCGGCGAGATTGTCGAGCCGCTCCCATTCGCTGAGGTTGCGCAGGAACTCCTCATAACCGCTGAGATCGAGGATTTTCTGTAGTATATCACCCAAAGGCAGCGTAGCGACGAGCTCTTTTACTGCGCCGATAGCACCGATATAGGCCGCGGCCTTGGTATGGGCAAACATGGGACTGGATATGTTGGCGCTCAGAGTTTCCATCAGGGTCTCGCCCGTACGGGCCGCCTCCGAGCGCAGGAAAGCCATTTTTTTCTTTCCTATACCTCGCGGAGGAGTGTTGATGGTACGTTCGAATGCCATATCGTCGGCAGTCAGGAGCATACGCAGATAGCATATCACATCCTTGACCTCACGACGGGCATAGAAAGCCGTTCCACTATATATCTTATAGGCAATTCCGTCTTTAATAAGTCTTTCTTCGAGTGGACGCGATATATGGTGGGCGCGATAGAGCACAGCTATGTCATGGAGTGCGATGCCATCCGTTTCCACAAGCGACCGAATGGCTCCGGCAACCCATTTTGCTTCGTCTTTTTCGGAACATGCATGATAGAACAGAGGTTTTTCCCCGGCAGGACCGACGGCCTTCAAGGATTTAGGATATCTGTTGGCATTATGGGCAATAAGGGCATTACCGGGACTTACGATTTCAGGTGTCGAGCGGTAGTTGAGACCGATTTCTATTGTAACCTGGTCGGGATAAAGCTTTGGGAAATCGAGAAACATTCTCACATCGGCACCTCTCCAGGTATAGATAGTCTGGTCAGGGTCGCCGACGATAAAGAGGTTGCGGTGCTCGCCCGAGAGCATGCGGGCAATCTCGTACTGCCGGGGACTGACATCCTGAAATTCGTCGACCATCACATATTGCATCCTCTGCTGCCACTTGCCAAGTATCTGCGGATTGTTGCGGAGAATGTGGGCCGTAAAGATTATTATATCGTCGAAATCGCAGGCATAGTTCTTCTTCTGCTCGTAGATATAACGCTGGAAAATCTCGTCGAAGCGGTCGGCATTGCGCACGCTGCGAAGCAGCAACTGTTCGTTGTCGAACTCGCGGATGTAACGGAGATAGTCGTCCGAGGCATCTTTACGACGTTCTATGTATTCGACAGCACGCTTTATAGGGAGTTCCTTCAGCGTCAGGCCCATATCATTATAGACCTTTTGCAGCAGAGTCGTGCGGTCGTCCTCGTCGATTATAATGAAGTTCGAAGGATAGTTAAGGACATGTATATCCTCTTTGAGCAGGCGAACACAGAAAGAATGAAAAGTGCAGATATAACCGAGGTCGAAGTCACCGAGGGCACGCCGTATGCGCTGCTTCATCTCGGCGGCAGCTTTGTTGGTAAACGTGACACAAAGTATCGAACCGGGGTCAACACCGAGAGCATCGGCAAGGTAACAGAAACGGGAAGTGAGAGCCTTGGTTTTACCCGTTCCCGCGCCAGCAATGACCCGGACGGGACCTTCCGTTGTTTCGACAGCCTCAAGCTGCCCCTTGTTGAGAGAGTCGAGATATGTCATTCAGTCGACAGCTTTCCTGATTTCAAAACCGAGCTTGCAGACGAGGCGAAGAGTAGCCATGGCCGTAGTGCGGTCATAGTCCTTTTCTTCCTCGCTTAGCTGGTCGTAAGGGGCCATGCAAGGTGTCAGACGCCTTTGGTCGTCGCGTTCTTTGCCATACCGCCATCCTTGAGCGTATCGTCCGGCAGCCCATGCCTCATGCACATTTTCGGCGATCTTCTCACCGAGAGCGATAAGTTCGGGAGGCAGAACCACATCATGCGTATCGATAGGATTTGGGATATACTGGCTCATATATATTCCTCTATATCTGAAACATCCGGATTCGAGAACAAACCAAGATAATCCTCGGGAATATCAAACTGCTCCACGAAGCGGCGACAGTTTTCACGCAGTTTGATATTGGATTCATTCAGCTTGACCCACCCGGGATTCTCGCATATGGATTTAAGAAGGTCGCGTGAGAAACGAGCTATGATTTTCGTACATGAAGTCCGTGTATTCTCGCACAGCGCCGTATAGAATTCGGCAACATCCTTACCATTGTCCTTGCGTATTTTCTCGCCAAGGGAGATCTTTTTAGCCTCCTCATACAGTGGCTCGATATCTATATAATGGTTCGCCAGGTTCATCGAACATTCATAGACCTTGATCTGGCGGCGCAGCTTGTTGAGCAACGCGTCGACAGCTTCCGGCAGATTGATGATACCATAATGCCAGCCTACCTGATCGAGAAGCCTGCGCGCGGCATCCTCGAAACGGGCCTGTTTATCTTCCATTTCCTTGGACGCGAGAAATATCTCGAGTCTTGCCTCTACTCTCTCGCGTACTGAGGGGCGGAGGCCTTCGGGGAGCTTATTGTCATTACCATCCAATATCGAGGACGGCAGTTCCTCGGCCATAATCTGCTGAAAAGCTTTCTCTGCCATAGTGCCGATAGAGGCGAAACTGTCGGGATTGCTGATCATCAGCTCCTTGTACATCATGTTCGACAGCCGCGACACATCAGGACTGTCGGTACGCAACAGCACAGCGTTGACAAACACTGCGAGGCGGTATTTCTTTATATCCTTATCTGTCATTGACATATCTTATTTTTAACTGTTATTTTGAGCAGTCGAGACCGTCTGTAGTCGAAATAATAGTATTGAAAATATTGAAATGACGTATGATACGTCGATCGGTAGCCTTATAATTCTGTTTTTTCCTGTGTTCTCCTGTCCGACGGTTTTCCTGCTCGATAATCGCGTTGACACGTTCTGCCACCTTGTCGAGTTCGTCGAACGGTACAAAGCAGGCATGTCGTGCCGGCGAACTTATGCTCCTGAAACAAAGCTTTCCGTTAGGGGTAGTTACTTTCTCTATGGCCCACGGCTTGACTCCGTTCATACAGTGGAATGCACACCAGCGCAGATGTTCAAGATTTGCGAGACGTTCGAGAATGGCAGGATTCGCAATCCGGGCTTCGAATTTATCCGTCCCACCGACGATTGTCATTATATTATTGATATTCAAGGCCACGGCACGGCTCGAATCCTTATTGAATATCGATGTGTTCCATAGCAGATCCGCTTCACCCTCACAGCCTTTCCGACCAAGTGCCTGAAGCATCACCTCCCGCGGAACTATCTCCACGTCAGACTTATTATATACGAGATTTACGAGCTTGGCGACTTTGTCCATATTCTCCGCCAAAAGCACATCGCAGGTATAAATGTGGTTTATACTTCCAAAGGTGACAATCGGCGAAGACTGCGTTGTGTAGTAGCTGTAACGGTCACGGTCGCGGACATGCACCATGATTTTTTCCGGCATACATCTCGAATCCTGACCGGCATGCTGCGGCCCGAGGTAGTTGAGGCGGAAGCGGTTGAGCTGCAATGCCGTATTGATGTTGAGCTCGTCATTGCCGAGGGCCACGATAATACGGTCGAAGTCGAGAATCCTTTCCTTGCTGGCAAGCCAGCTGTAAAAAAGTGTGCTGTTGACGACATGAACGGATCGACGTCGAGCTCCTTCAGCACCTCTGTCGACTATCTCATCGTCATCGTTGACCCACACATGAGGATTGACAACTATACCTATACCATGACGGTTGGCTTCGTCGATAACATTCTGGTAATGCCCGTGTTTATAGCGGTAGTCATCGTCGATGATGGTGATGTCGAGCTTGAAGCCATCCCCGAAGGCAGCATCGGCGACGATTTTCTTGAGGAGGTCCATCCCGGTCCATCCAAGCCCGAGCATCAGCATCCTGACATGCCCCCGGACGACACACTCCTCGCTGTCGAGACTTATAATCTCCGAGCCGTCGGGCCGCAGCCTGTTGCGGAGTTCGAGGACAGGATGATTCTGGACAAAGCGGCGGCTCGTGAGGTCCGACTGGCTGAATATTTTGAAGGCTACCTTCTGTTTCAGCTCAGGATCGCTGTCGAGTTCGTTCTGGAAAAAAGCATCGATATATGGCTGCTCGCTACGCACATACAGGATAGTGCGGTGCTGGATGTTCGGCACCTCGTTTTTGAGCTGACGGAGTACCAGCAGTGCCATCTTGACATTGAAATCCTGGTCTTCGGTGATGAAAAAATGACGGCGCCCCCCGAAGTAGCGGCCATTACGGTTCAGACGCTTCCACAGGCGGTTGCCTCCGCGGAAATACTTTGGCTTTGTCACAAGACGGTCAAAGTCGACATTGAAAGCCACGATTCCGCTGTTGCCGAGATGAGCTATCACTTTCGAATTGTGGGCATGATCGGCCTTGTCGCTGTCATCGAGCAGAAAGACAGGCTCTTCGTCGGGATATTTCCTGATAATGTCGTGTGCAAGTTCATTACCGCCCTCGCTGTACCCCCAGAAGAAATCTTTTTCTCGATAAGTCATCAGGGTCTCCGAAAGACGGTTGAGCATCTGACGTCCAAACAACGAAAAGCCCATCCATGCCAGAAAGAAGTACGACAGATAGTGGAACAGATAGTACCAGAACACAAAAGTACCGTCAACGTCACAGCTCCATGCCTGATAGTCGCCTCGGGAAGGGAAAAAGGAGCTGAGAGCGCTGGTGACCGGATATAGCAGCCGGGTAGCCGTCAAAGGATAATCGCCTATCATCTCCTTGCGGCTGTAGACGTAAATACCGAGACAGACAAGCACAAGGAACATAATGACCAGCAAGCCCTTATGCTCCACGAAGCGCCGAGGCAGCGTCACAAGTATCCATGCGAGGATGAACGAAAGCAGGGGCATTACGTATTGTCCGGATGACACAAGGACCGGCCATCGGGCCAAGGCCCAGCAGCACAGCACTATTATCGCCAGGACAATGAGTAGCCACGCCCATGTCGGGGTTTTACGCAAATAGAGATACAGCTTCGGGGATTTCACAACACAAGTTATTTCGATGTATATACTGCAAAGATACGAATAAAGCCACCTCATAAGCAAATTTTTCCTTAATTTTGCACCATGTACGCAACCATCCGTATTATCCGCATAATTGTCGCCCTTCTGGCGATGGCGGTGCCCACATGGGCACTAATCTGCGGCTATGACAGCGTCTTCGTACGCATGCAGATTCTGACAGCCCTCATCTCCGGAGCCGCGGTATGCCTTATTTTCTGGGCTGCCGTGACAATCATCTACGGTCGCATATACTGTTCCCTGGTGTGTCCGCTCGGCACCGCCATGGACTGCACGGCGGCCATCATGAGAGTCGGCGGACGCAGAAAGAATTTCTTTTTTCGTCCCGACATGGGACGTACACGCATCGTTTTCGTAATAATCGCCTTTGCGCTGATGCTCACCGGCAGCGCTACAATCCCGGCTCTGCTCGACCCCTACTCGGCATATGCAAGGATGGTGACACAGCTCATCGTCGTGCCCCTGGGCCTACAGCCCGACAGTGTGATCTTCTCGCTGAGTGCCACCGGCATAGCAGCTGCAACCGCCATAGTCATAGCGGTGTGCTCATGGCGCCGGGGCCGTATCATATGCAACAGCGTATGCCCCGTCGGCACACTGCTCGGCGCTGCATCGCGTCATGCAGTGTTCCATATCGACATCAACACCGACCGCTGTATCAACTGCGGGGAATGCGAACGTGTCTGCAAAGCCGAATGTATAGACCTGGACACCAAGAGCGTCGATCTTTCACGCTGCGTCGTATGCTTCGACTGCACGGCGGTCTGCCCCAACAACGCGATAATATATCGCACAGGGCGCCACAGGGTGCGCACCCCCCTTATGCAGCCTACATCAAGTGCAAAAAATATTACGAAATGAAACAATACCTCGACCTTCTGCGCCACATCCTCGAAAACGGCACCATCAAAGGCGACCGTACCGGCACGGGCACTCTTTCGACCTTCGGCTACCAGATGCGATTCAACCTCGACGACGGCTTCCCTCTGGTCACAACCAAGAAACTGCACCTCAAGTCGATTATACACGAACTGTTGTGGTTCCTCAAAGGAGACACCAACGTGCATTATCTTCAGGAGAACGGTGTGAGGATATGGAACGAATGGGCCGACGAGAATGGCGACCTCGGTCATATTTACGGATATCAGTGGCGCTCATGGCCCGACTACAAGGGCGGCAGTATCGACCAGATACGCGAGGCTATCGAGACCATCAAACATAACCCCGACTCGCGCCGCATCATTGTCAGCGCATGGAACGTCGCCGACCTTCCGAACATGAATCTGCCGCCATGCCATGCCTTCTTCCAGTTCTACATCGCCGACGGCCGTCTCAGCCTCCAGCTATATCAGCGCAGCGCCGACTGCTTCCTCGGTGTGCCTTTCAATATCGCCTCCTATGCGCTCCTGCTGATGATGGTGGCGCAGGTCACAGGTCTCCGTGCCGGTGACTTCGTCCATACTCTCGGCGACGCCCATCTCTACCTCAACCATCTCGACCAGGCACGCCTGCAGCTCACCCGCGAACCCCGACACCTGCCGAGAATGATGATAAACCCCGACGTAAAAGATATCTTCGATTTCAAGTATTCCGATTTCACTCTCGAAGATTACGATCCGCATCCCCACATAAAAGCAGAAGTCTCAGTATGATACGCCTTATAGTCGCAATAGAACGCAAAGGAGCAATCGGCCGCGGTGGCGACCTCCTCTTCCATATCCGCGAAGATCTGCGCCGCTTCAAGACAATGACTATGGGAAACACCCTCGTCATGGGGCGCCGTACTTTCGAGTCGCTGCCTAATGGTGCGCTCCCCGGCCGCAGGAACATAGTCCTGACATCCAATCCGGAATATACTGCACCCGGCATCGAGACGGCACCCGACATCAACACTGCGCTCCGCATGGCCTCCCAAGGTCCCGGCGACACCTTTATCATCGGCGGCAGCACAGTCTACCGCGCCGCGCTGCCCTACGCCGATATGCTGCACCTCACTGTCATCGACGACGAGGTTCCCGATGCAGATACTTTCTTCCCCATCCTCGATCTCGACAGCTACACTGTCGCCTCAATCGTCCCCGGAGAAGGGAAATACCGTTTCGTCGACTTACAACGTACCTATGACAAGTGAGATTTCTGTCGGCTTCGTGGATTTCTGGCCGGGATTCGACCCTGAGGAAAACAGGTTCACGACTGCGCTGCGGACACGGAGGAACGTGCGCGTCATTTCCGGAGACTCCGACGATATTCCCGACATACTCTTCTATTCCCGGTGCGGAAAAGGAAAGCATTACAGGTATGATTGCCTGAAAATCTACTACACCGGGGAGAACGACTTCCCGGATTTCAATGAGTGCGACTATGCCATCTCCTTCTACCCCTATGACTGCGGCGGACGAAACTTGCGCTATCCCCTCTTCATGCACTACGACCGCAGCAACGCTTTGAATCCCCGGGACCAATCCGACATCGAAGCCACCCGACGCGGTTTCTGCAGTCTTGTGATGAGCAACTCGGCAAACTGCCACCCTCGCCGTCTTGAAATCATAGATACTGTCGAAAGCTATAAGCCAATAGCTTACGGAGGAGCTTTCCGCAACAATACAGGAGGCCGAGTAGATGACAAGACGGACTTTATCGGTCGCTATAAATTCAATCTGGCACTTGAAAACTCATCCATGCCCGGATATGTCACCGAAAAAATCCTCGAATCCTTCTCTGCCGGCACAGTGCCGATCTATTGGGGCGATAAGGCCGTAAAGAATGACTTCAATCCCGAATCCTATATCAATGTCGGCGATTACGATTCACCCGATTCGTTCTTGGCGGCCCTGCGACGCATCGACAGCAACGACAGCGAATATCTTGCCATGCTCCGCGCTGCCAACGGTTTTGAGAAAACGTCAAAAGATTTCGACAACCGCCTTGAAAATTTTCTGGGACACATCGCAGCCAACCCTGTGCGCATAGTCCAGCCTTACGGCGAAGTGGCAGGACGATACAGGCGAAACAGAATCATGGTACCTCTTTCGTACAACTGCAACTTCATGCGCTTCGCGAAGCTCGTAGCAGAGCCATCCGGAACTATGAAAAAAGCCTTATCAAAATTACTCGGTAAATCTTGAATTCCTGTCAGTTGCGGTCGGAGATGGCTGCAAGCTCCTCATTGTATTTGTCGAGCCCGTCATACAGCTTGGCGTTATCTTCGTCAAGGTTATTATTTGTGTGGGCCTCATATAGCGCCGAACCGAGGGTGAACATGTAGCTGAAACGTTCCATGTACTCGGGATCAGCCAGAAGTATGCGCCAAGCACCGTAGTGGGCGCTGTCGGGCATATGGTCGATTTTATCGCTCTTCTCTATAAGATATTTAAGAATGGCTTCGTTCTGGCCTATCATGGCCGTATAGTCAGCCTGTGTCAGGCTCGCACCGGTATCTATTTTAACAGCCAGCTCTTTGCATAGGTCGGCATCATAGTCCGATGAATAATGAGAGTCGCCGCACGACCAGCATACGGCCGCGAGGAGGACAGCGAATACAACAGAAATTATTTTCATTGAATTCCGGATAGCTTTTATTTCATTACAACGTTTCATTGCACGATATGGTTGACTGACTGTCGCTTCTGTCGTCAGGCATTAGAGCTTTAAGCAGTATATCGGTCTTGGCCGGACCTATCAGGGCTTTTATCTCGTCGCGCGATGCCTCGCGGATACGTTTCACGCTTTTGAATGTCTGGAGAAGCGTCTCGGCAGTCTTAGGCCCTATTCCCTTGATGCCGTCGAGAGCGCCGACGAGCTGCCCCTTGCTGCGGCGGTCGCGATGATGAGTGATACCGAAACGGTGGGCTTCGTCGCGCAGATGCTGGACCACACGCAGCGTCTCGGAATTCTTATCTATATAAAGCGGCACACTGTCGCCCGGGAAATAAATCTCTTCAAGACGCTTTGCGATGCCTACGACGGCGATGGTGCCTCTCAGACCCATCTCGTCGAGAGCTTCAACGGCAGAGCTGAGCTGTCCTTTACCGCCATCGACGACGACGAGCTGCGGCAGCTCCTGGCCTTCCTGCATAAGGCGGGTGTACCTGCGAGTCAGGACTTCTTTCATTGATGCGAAATCGTCAGGGCCTTCAACGGTCCTGATGTTGAAATGTCGGTAGTCGCGCTTACTGGGGCGACCGTCTCGGAAGACCACACATGATGCCACAGGATTCGTACCCTGTATATTGGAGTTATCGAAACACTCGATATGTCTGGGCAGCTCGCTGAGGCGGAAATCGGCCTTGATGCGTTCGAGAAGGCGTTCGGTACGCTCCTCGGGATTATGGCGCTCCAGGTGCTTGAGGTCGTCGATACGGTTCTGCCGGGCATTGCGTTCCGACACCTCGAGAAGCTTGGTTTTGTCGCCGCGACGCGGTATAGTGAACGTCACATCCGTCATCTCCACTTCCGGCGCCTCGGCCACCACGACTTCAGCATATTCGACCCCCAAGGAGCTTTTTATTTCCTCCATGGCATATCCGAGAAGCTGGGCGCGTGTTTCTTCAAGGCTACGGCGGTAGCGCAAAGTGACGCTGCGCACCACGGCACCACGCCGAACGTGCATATAGTTGACATACACGTCGCTGCTACCGTCGTCGTCGAAACCGAACACGTCGACATCGTTGATAGTCTGGCTTACAATGACACTCTTGGAGCGGTAATTTTCGAGTAAACGGTACTTCTCTTTGAGTTCCTGTGCCTCTTCGAAACGCAACTCTGACGAGAGGCGCGCCATTTCGTCGCGCAGGTAGCTCAAGAGCTCCTGGGTCTCCCCCCTGAGAATCTGGCGTACACGGTCTATGTATTCCGCATAGGTCTTGCTGTCAACACTTCCCGTGCAGCAGCCCTTGCAGTTCTTGATGTGATACTGCAGGCAATGCCGCCCTTTCCCTTTCGCGAGGTATTCGGGAGTGATGGGCAGGCGGCATGTGCGGATGGGATAAAGGTCGCCGATAAGGTCGAGCACCGTGCGTGCCACGCCCGTGTTGGTATATGGCCCGTAATATTTCGAGCCGTCACGCACATGCTGACGGGTAAGGAATACACGAGGGTAAAGCTCGTTGGTAACCACTATCCAGGGGTAGGACTTGTCGTCTTTCAGGAGTACGTTGTAGCGCGGCTGGTACTCCTTTATCATCGAGTTCTCGAGATTGAGGGCATCCTGCTCCGTAGGCACCACGATATACTTCATATCTGCTATGTTGCGCACCAGAATATTGGTACGCAGCACGTCGTGGGTGCGATTGAAATACGACGACACGCGCCGTTTGAGGTTCTTGGCCTTACCCACATAGATCACCGTCCCGGCAGCGTCGTAGTACATATAGACACCGGGGGTATCGGGCAGAATGGATATTTTCTCTTTCAGTTCGGCAGATTTCTCATGTCTTGCCATTGTCGTGTCCGTTTATCCGAAAAGACCGAGGTCGTCGCCCCTCGATTCGCCGAGGTGCTCATAGGCGAGAGGTGTCACCTCACGGCCCCGGGGTGTACGCTTTATAAAACCCTCTTTGATGAGATAGGGTTCATAGACTTCCTCGATGGTACCCGGATCTTCTCCCAGTGCTGTCGCAATGGTGGTCAGTCCGACAGGACCTCCCTTGAATTTACGTATGATGGTATGTAGTATCTTGTTGTCGATTTCATCGAGACCGTAGCGGTCGATATTCAGAGCCTCGAGGGCGAAACGAGCGATGTCGAGGTCTATATCGCCGTTTCCTTTCACCTGGGCGAAATCGCGCACGCGTCGCAACAGGGCGTTGGCGATACGGGGCGTTCCTCGGCTGCGCATGGAAATCTCCCCGGCGGCCTCGTCGCTGCATCGCACTCCTAAGAGAGCCGCCGAGCGTGCCACGATACGTTTGAGCACGGCGTGGTCGTAGTATTCGAGATGGCATTTGATACCGAAACGTGCCCGCAGAGGCGATGTCAGGAGTCCGCTACGGGTGGTAGCCCCGACGAGAGTGAAGGGATTGAGCGACAACTGCACGCTCCTCGCCCCGGGACCCTTGTCGATCATGATGTCGATGCGGTAGTCCTCCATAGCCGAGTACAGGTACTCTTCGACCACGGGGCTGAGACGATGGATTTCGTCGATGAAAAGCACATCGTTCTCTTCGAGTGATGTAAGGATACCGGCAAGGTCGCCGGGCTTGTCAAGGACAGGGCCGGAGGTAATCTTGATGCCTACTCCCAGTTCATTGGCTATGATACCGGCGAGGGTCGTCTTGCCCAGTCCTGGAGGACCGAAGAGAAGAATGTGGTCGAGAGCTTCCGAACGCATACGTGCAGCCTGCACAAAAACGCGCAGATTCTCGATGATTTTCTCCTGGCCGTTGAAGCTTTCGAAGCGTCCCGGACGCAGAGCTTTCTCATAGTCTGTCTCCGAGGTGCTTGCGGCTGCCTGTCGGCGTATATCGAAGTTTTCTTCGTCAGTCATTATGGTCTTTCTCCTTCGGAAGGATAGAGATTATTTTATTGTATATCAGTTCGGGACGTATGGCGTTAAGGCACAGGTAGTCACCCCTGAAGCAAGGTTTGTCGCCGAACACGGAGCATGGGCGGCAGTCGAGCGGCAGCTGGACGGTGTTTTCATCGGTCTGTCGCCATCCCTTGAACCCGCAATAGGGATGCGTGGCTCCCCATACGCTGATTGTCGGCGTGGAACATATGGCCCCGATGTGCATATTGGCAGAATCCATCGTCACCAGTGCGTCGAGATGGTTGAAAAGTGCCGTCTCGACAAGGAAACCATAGCGTTTCCCTGCCAGAGAGCTTGCTACAGGGTATTTTTGCGCCCAGTCCTCAAGTACCTCCTGTTCTTTCTTGCCCCCTCCCAGGAGGAAAAGCTTGATGTGCTGTCCGCTGTCGGCATCCTTCTGGAGTAACGCTACCACGGCCTCCATCTTCTCCGGAGGATAGATTTTCCCGACATGGGCTGCAAAGGGCGCAATACCTATCCATCGTTCGCCCTTGGCTTTTGGCGGAGTAATGGAGGCGAATACCGACGTGTCGGCTTTGCCACGGCCGGAATACAGTCCGTCGAAATTGTCCTGCACGGGAAGAGCCGCTTTATAGAAGGCTTCGCGGTAACAGGAGCGCTGCGATGTCAGTGGCAGCATCACCTTGTCGCGCCGACGCGTCAGGGCACGCCGCTTGGCCCGGGGTTTATAGAGACGGGCTGTCGGGATTCCTTTGAGCCGGAAAAAGAAAGACAGTATCTTGGTGCGCAGCACATTGTGAAGGTCGACAAATATGTCGGGCCTGTACTTGCCGATGAGTTCATCAGACAATTTCCGCAGGCCATGCACACCTTTGTAGTGTTCGTTAAGGTCGAGCCCTACAAGCTCGAGGTTTTTGGGAGGGTCGACAAAGAGGCTTGTCATTGCCTTGCGTGTCACCATGACAAAATGTATGTCAGGATAACAGCGGCAAGCACTGTAGACCACCGGAATTGTCATCGCCACGTCGCCCAGAGCCGAAAACCGCGCAATCAGCACTGACGAATAACCGCGTGGATTGATTATGGCTTCTTCGCCTTTATTTCGAACCATAGAGGACGGGGTTGGTGTCGGCATCGTTGTACATCTTCATCTGCCTGTACACCTTCATATATTTTCTTCCTGCCGCGATATCGTCGAGAAGGGTGTCAATAGCCTCGATGAGGTCCTTGCGCTGTTCGAGGAGCACTTCAAGCTTGGCGGCGCATTTGGCACGGTGAGCTTCGCCGGCATCGGCACGCTCTGCTTCCTGGCGCATATGATAGATTTTGAGAGCCAGAATCGATAGGCGGTCGAGGGCCCAGGCCGGGCTTTCGGTGTTGATAGTAGCCTCGGGCAATACATTGACCGAAGAGTAGAGGTTGCGGAAGTAAGTGTCGAGTTCCTCCACCATGTCGGTACGCACCTGGTTGGACTTGTCGATACGGCGTTTGAGGGCGAGAGCGGCGACAGGGTCGATTTCAGGGTCCCGGATTATGTCTTCGAGATGCCACTGGACGGCATCAACTCGGTTTTTAGCGTAGAGAATACCTACTATACTCTCGGGAGCATAGGGCTGGCGGCTTGCCGCGTCCACATCATCGTCGATATGGTAGTCGGCAACGCTGTCTTCAAAAATTTTGTAGCTTTTCTCGGCAAATTTCATTTCCGTCAGAGTTGTGGTTAGGTTTCTACAAAGATAGAATAAGTCGGCCGCAAATCCAAATTTATTTGAGGTTTAAGTGCATAGGATTGAAATAGCAGCATTTATGTTCATGCCGCCATATACTAAGATTATATTCCGAAGTGATATGGACTTCGTCTTTTTTGCTTAATTGTGGCGTATTTGGGAAAACAGGCACACAACTTGTACAAACATTGTCTTTTCATACGTTGTTTTTTAGTTATTCAAAGACAGAAAAGGTTCCGAAGTTTTTAAGGAACAAAACAGGCGCTTCAACTATAAGACATTGATTATGAAACACATTTTGCCAACGATTATATTCCTGGTTACGGCATTCGCCGGATTCTCTGCTGACAGGGAAGTTCTGCCATACGGCGATTTCAGCCAGTGGATTACACGCAACATCAAGGAAAGCCGCATCATCGGCGGCGAGACTCGTCAAGTCTACGAGATAGGTCCTACCAAGACCATCAACGGAGATGAAGCATATGAGCCCCAGGGCGGTTCGCCATGGGCTACGTCGAACGTAATGGCTAAAGTCGTCGGCATCACCAAGACAAGCAACGCCGTCTATCCCGATGAGCGCGAACCGGGCAACAAGTGTGTGAAAATGACCTCGATAGTAGAGCGCTGCCATGCCATAGGACTCATCAACATAGATGTCATGGTTGCCGGTTCCATATTCCTCGGACGAATGTACGAGCCAATCAAATCGACTTCTAACCCATACGGCAAGATGGAGATGGGCATTCCTTTCACCAAACGTCCCACGACACTTGTCTACGACTACCGGCTGGAAGTACCTAAAGACGGCAAAATGCTTTATTCCAGCGGATTCGGCAAGAAAAAAACGTGGGATGGTACAGACAAGGCCGATGTCCTCATCTTCCTGCAACGCCGCTGGGAGGACAAGGACGGGAATATATATGCCAAACGTGTCGGCACAGGGCGCGAACTTCTCGGCAAAAGTACGCCCGGATGGGTCAACGGCCACAGATTAGAGGTGCATTACGGCGATATCAGCGGCGAACCGTATTTCCAGTCCAACATGGGGCTCCTTACCGGCGACGGTGTCTATCAGGCGCGCAACTCAAAAGGCGAGATGGTGCCGGTGCAGGAAGTGGGCTGGGACGACCCGTCGGCGACCCCTACACACATGCTGCTGATGTTCTCGTCGGGCAGCGGCAAGCCCTATGTCGGTACCCCGGGGATGGTTTTCTGGGTCGACAACGTAGCCCTCGAGTACTGAGTTATCGGCCTGCAGGTATCATCCTGAGCCACTTCCGGTAGCCGAAGAAAGCTACAGCAGTATAGACTGCATAGAGTGCCGCATAGAAATATATGCCTTTGTAGATATAGAGACCTACGCATACGGCATCGACAACTATCCAGGCTATCCACTGCTCGGCATACTTACGCGCCAACAGCCACATGGCAACAATGCTCAATGCCGTAGTGAAAGCATCGGCAAGGGGTACGGTGCTGTCAGTGAATGATACCAGGATATAATATATCGCAACCCATATCATCACCAGAGCAACCGCAGACCCGGCAAGCACCCTCAAGGAGATATGTGACACGGGCAGTGTCTCTTTTTCCTCGCTATGCGTAGTTTTTTTACGTGTCCATGTCCAATAGCCGTAGACAGCTATCAGGAGATAGTAGATGTTGATGCCGAAGTCGGCATACAGCCCTTTGCGGAAATATATCCACATAGAGATCGCCGGCATGATCAGCGATGCGAGCCATAGCCGGGAATCGGCCTTATACTCCCACCACAGATATAGGATACCGATCAGGAATCCGGCTATTTCAAGTACCATATCCATATCAGAATATGACATTTACAGTACCCATGACGTGGGTAGTCGCCTGAGCGGCAAATCCGGCATAGCTGTAGACAACTTTCTCTCCGCCCTCACCTACATAGTACTCCGTACCGGCATAACCGTTGTTGCAGTACTTCTCGTTGAAAATGTTGTAGACAGTGAATCCCAGACGAAGCGATTCTACCGAAGGGATGTTGCGGAATGTATATCCCAAGCGGAGGTCTGAAACAAAATACGAGTCGAGTTTGGCCGTCTCTGTACGGGCGTTGTCCATATACTGCGATGATACAAAGCGCGAGGTCAGAGAGGCTTCAAATCCTGCCGCATGAAAATTGAACGAATTATGGAGAATGAAATCGGGCGAGAATGCTATGGGTGTATTGCCGAGATTCCGGGTGATAGGATTGCCCCAGCCTTCCTCATAGATATACTGCACGAAATCCTTAATGCGGCTGCGCGACAGTGTGGCATTAAGCTGCCAGTCGAACCAGTCCAGCGGACGGAGCGCACCCTGGAACTCGATACCCGTGCGATAAGATCTGGGCACATTGACACTCAGCGCATTACCAGTATCGGAAATTTGACCCGTGACAACGAGCTGGTCCTTATAATCCATATAATAGAGATTTACGCCGAGGTCGAAGAGTCGATTGGCGAACTGATAACCTAATTCATAATCGAAGAGTCGCTCAGCGGTAGGATAGTGATTCGGGTCGGCATCGGTGAAATTGTCGCGTACAGGTTCTTTATGAGCCACGCTCCACGACGCGTAGGCGCGGTGCGCGTCTTTGATATATGTCAGACCGGCCTTGGGATTGAAGAAATTGTAGTTGCGGTATATGCCCAGCCGTGCCATGTCTTCAGTGTCCCAGTCGTAATTGTCGCTGACACCCTTGATGGTATATCGGATATGACGGAACTGGAGGTCGGCGAATGCCGAAAGCCCGCTGACAATATCATAGTTTGCACGACCATATATATTGGTATCGAACTTGCGGCCAACGTTGCTGTAGTATTCCTGGAGAGGATTGATCGGTCCGACATAGTTGCGCACCCAGCCGATACGGCCGAAATGATTGCCGCGATGCCAGTTTGCGGCAGCTCCAAGAGTCGCGTCGATGCGTCCGTAGCTGTAATTTGCCGTCAGCATGGCTCCGCCGAAATCGTTATCGTTGTACTTCAGACGCACAAGGTCAGATTTTTCGACAAGGTCTCCCTCGGCATTCTCGAAAGGCTTCAGGCCATATTCGACGAGTGTGCGGCGTGTCTTGTACTGGTTGTAATACCCGTCGCCCTTGGTGTAGTGAAGCGTGAAGTTCATCCGCCATTTGTCACCGAGCTTCTGAGCCGCGAGAGCCTGGATATGGTGCTGGACGAAATGGTCGAACTGGTCGGGATAGTATGCCGTATTACCCTTGTCGTCCGTATATTCGCCGCAGGGATTGTAGCGGCGCCCGTATTTCTCCATATCTTCTTTGGAAGCATAGTCCCATGCCATATAGGTCTGTTCCTTGCCGCCAAATGCGAGTAGACGTAGCGAGGTGCCCGGCGATGTATAGGCAAGCTGACCCAGGTAGCTCCACAGTTTTGAATAGGCGCGGTCGATGTAACCGTCGGAACCGATGTGGCTCAGCCTCATATCGACGCTCCAGTGGTCGCCCATGGTACCGGACTGTACCTTGACAGTCTGGCGGTTGGAATTATACGAGCCATACGATACACCTATCTCTGCCAAGGGGTCGAATGAAGGAGCGTCTGTTATCATATTGACGGACGCGCCGAAAGCGCCCGCACCGTTTGTCGAAGTTCCGGCACCTCGTTGCAGCTGTATGTCGCGAACGGACGACACAAGGTCGGGCATATTGACCCAGTAGACATTATGGCTTTCAGAATCGTTGATAGGGACACCGTTGGCCGTGATATTGATACGCGAGGCATCCGTGCCGCGCACACGCAACCCCGAATAACCGATACCGCCCCCGGCATCTCCGGTGGTGATCACGGAGGGCATAGATTCGAGAAGGAAGGGAACATCGCGGCCGTCGTTGACACGCTTTATCTGCGAAGCTGTCATGTTGGAGAAGCTGACAGGAGTCTTTGTATCAGCCCGGTTTGCAATTACTTCAACATTCCGGAGAACTATAGCCGCAGTATCGGCTTTCTCCGATTCCTGTGCCTGAATGCACAGAGGGGCAGCCGTCATTATTGCGGCCAGACCCGTCGGGATCAATTTTTTCATTTCAATATTTCACTACGCCGGTACTAACCGGATCAGGTTCGAGGGTGTAATCTCAGCTTCCGATGCCCTGGAGGCCAACGGACGCACCCCTATTATTGCGCAAAGGTACGAACAAGTCGTGCGCAAATCCAAATTTATTTGATATTTGCCCCCTCCATATGCGTATAATGTTTCTATTAGTTGTAGCATCGGTCACAGAACGAAAACAAGCTTGACAAAACAGACACAAACCGTGCAAGATTGAGTTAAGAGCTTGCCTGTGGACAAACATTGACATACATTTGTAGAACAATGGAAAGGAAACAGAATCAGAGGAACCGTGCGAAAGGTCGTACATTCCCATTATATACAGATATCGCCGCCATAGTCTTGTCGCTGGTCTGCGTCATAAGTTGCGGGCAATCCGAGAGCGCAGGCATCCCTGACTGCGAAATAACGGCACCCCTCGACAGCTTATTCTCAAGCATGTTCGCCGACAACGAGCCTGGTGCTATCGTCATGGTGACCCGCGACAGCACTGTCGTGTACGACCGTGGCTTCGGGCTTTCCAATCTCGATACGCACCTCCATTCCACCGACAGCACAATCTACAACCTGGCAGCGGCTACCAAGCTGTTCACCTCTACGGCGATTGCCAAGCTCGCTGAAGAAGGACGACTGAGTCTCGATGACACTATCACCGACTTTTTTCCAGACCTACCCGATACTTTCTTCAAAAAAATAACAATCCGTCACCTTTTGTCGCACACCTCGGGACTCCCCGACCTACGTCCGCGAAACGAAGAAGAATGGGACAAATACCTCGACCAGAACCTCTCCGTATTCAACTGCAGCCCCGACTACCGTCTCTACGGTACCGTCAAGGAATATATGCACATATTCAATCACCTTGCATCTGTCGACCATGCTCCCGGCGAGTATTACGACCGTGACGATGCCTCGTACCTCCTGCTGGTCCCCATCATAGAACGTGTGACCGGCGAGAACTACGACGACTGGATGTACCGCAATTTCTTCGAACCACTCGGCATGCACGACACCTTCTATTACGGACTCACAACCGACAACCCTCGTCTTGCCCACGGCTACGAGCGTGCGGACCCGGCAAAAGAGCCAGTCACGTTCAGGAGCAGCGACGGGAAATGGGATGAGAAAGACTTCGGAGAGACGGAATTCTTCCTCACAAAGGCCGACCGTGCAGCCTGTTCGTCGGCACGCGACTACATGCGCTTTATAAGAGCCGTCCAGGGAGGCAGAATCATAAGCCGCAAGACTTACGACGAGCTATGCAAGCCTGTTATCGCGATGGAAAAGACAATTCCCTTTTCATATTATGGACTCGGAATAGCGACTAAGATGCTGCCGGGTTATCCCCGCAAAGTCTACCATCTCAGCAACAACGGCGGCTTTGCCACAATTGAAAGCTCATACCCCGAAAAAGGTGTCAGCTACGTAATTTTCGCCAACAGAAACGACTTCGACCTACGCGAAACAGCCACTAAGGTCGACTCCGTCTTCAAAGCCAAGGGCTGGCTTGATTAGCGTATGTAGTGCGGCATTTCTTCCGGGATTACCATGGATATCTCTACCATCCCGGCAATCTCCCCACCGACACGCCAGGGTGTCTGGTATATCATCTTGCGCTGGCCCCTCTTCGATATGGTGTAGGCGTTGCTTTCGCCCGTTGCGAGCATATGCTTTATCTTAGCGACCGAAGACTCCGAGTGACATTCAAAAAGATTTTTCCCGATAAGGTCGCCGTGCGAGGCGAAAACCTCACGGGATTTTTCATTCATAAACACTATTGTGCCGTCGGCAGCGCATACAGTGATGGCACAGTTCACTTGTCCGGGCCATTGAGTGAAATCGATATCCATATCTTATGATTCTTCTATTGAGTCTGCAAAGATAATCAATACCTGCCTGTCCGCAAGCTGTGCCGGGAGCGTTTATCGGTAAAATCGGGGCGTTTTTCTATTGTCATCCCCTTTATGTAGAGGCTCTGTTGTCGCTTCGACATAGTCTGTTTAATTTTGCGACATGAATCCAATAGGTATTAAATACATCTTTGTTTTTGTTGCAATGTCGCTGTTCGGGAGTGCGATGCTTCCGGCAGCGACAATTCGCGGCCGCATCCTCGAAGCGGCAACACAAGAACCCCTGATACAAGCCTCCCTGCGCGTACTCGCCCAGAAAGACAGCACTCTCATCAAAGGCGCGGTGACCAACGACAAAGGCGACTACACCATCGAAGGCCTCAAGGCCGGCAAGTACATCATTGAAGCATCCTATGTAGGTTTTGCCACTCAGACCCGCGACATCACGCTCCGCGATGCCAACATGCGTCTCGAACCTTTCGAGCTATCCGAAAGCGCCATAATGCTGAAAGAGGCCACCGTCACGGGCATACGCACACCTGTCAAGGTGATGGAGGACACAGTCGAATTCGCCGCCGAGAGCTACAAGACGCAGCCCAATGCCGTGGTCGAAGACCTTCTCAAGCGTCTGCCGGGTGTCGAGGTCGGCAGCGACGGCAAGATTACAGCAAATGGAAAGACTGTATCCAAGATACTTGTCGACGGCAAGGAATTCTTCAGCGACGACCCGACAGTTGCCTCGAAGAACCTGCCTGTCAACATTGTCGAGAAGCTCCAGGTCGTAGACCGTAAGAGCGACCTGGCACGTCTCACGGGCGTCGACGACGGCGAGGAAGAAACCGTCATCAACCTCACGGTCAAGAAAGACATGAAGAACGGATGGTTCGGCAACGCCGAATTCGGCTACGGTACCGACGACCGTTACAAAGGCACGTTTACAGTCAACCGTTTCTGGGGGGGCAACCAGATTACCTTCCTCGGAGGAGCCAACAACATCAACGAGCCGGGCTTCGCCGACGGTGCCGGCGGCCGCTTCCGCCGCTTCGGAGGCGACAACGGCATCACCTCGTCGCAGGCTTTCGGCGTCAACTTCAATGTTGGCAAAGAAGAAATATTCCGCATCGGAGGCGACGTGATGTACAGCCACACCGACCGTAACACCCGTACCCATTCCGACCGTCAGTACCTCTTTGAGGACTCTACCTCGACGACGAACTCCGACAAATATTCAATCGACAAAGGTCATAATTTCAGGGCAGATTTCCGCATACAGTGGAACCCCGACTCATTCAACACATTCGAGTTCCGTCCCAACATATCGCTGAACTACAACGACTCGTACAGCACCGATTCTTCAGCCACATACGCCGGAGGCCGCAATCCGAAAGTCGTCACACGTAGCCTCAACAACAGCAGCTCCGACGGCAGCTCCGTGGAATTCGGAGGCCGACTCATATACAACCATAAGTTCCGTTCACGCCCGGGTCGTGCGTTCTCCGTATTCGCCAACTACCGCTTCAGCAATGTCCGGGAGAATTCCGACACATATTCCTGGAACAAATTCTTCCTTCTCAACGACTCTGTCGACCTCTATGACCAATACGCCGACAACCATACATGGTCTAACAGCATCAACACACGACTGAGTTGGACCGAACCCATCGGAGATGTAACCAAGGGCAATTTCCTTACACTTGCCTACAGCTTCCAATACCGCTGGAACAATGCCGACAAGATGACCTACGACCATCCCGTCAGCTTCCCCGACGGCTGGGACGGAGAACCCGTAGTCGGCACCGACCTCGTATTCAACGAAGACCTCTCCAACCGCTTCCGTAACGACTTCATGAGTCAGGATATCCGACTCGGCTACCGTCATGTTTCCAAGAAAGGACAACTGAATGTCGGCGTGTCGCTCGTACCGCAGACTTCCAAGTCCGTCAACCTGATAAACTCCGAGAAGAACATACCACGGCGCAACGTACTCAACTTCGCCCCATTCCTGCGCTACCGCATGAAGATGAGCAAGAGCCGCAGTATCAACATCGACTACAACGGGCGCACCTCGCAGCCCTCGATGTCGCAGTTGCAGCCTGTCGCCGACAGATCGGACCCCCTCCGGGTTGTAATCGGTAATCCTTCGCTGAAACCAACCTTCTCCCACAACGGACGTCTCCGTTTCCAGGACTTCAACCAGGATGCACAACGCGCCATAATGGCAATGGTCGACATACAATACCAGCAGAATTCCATCATATCGCGTACCGACTTCGACCGCGAGACAGGCGGACAGACGACGACATACGAGAATGTCAACGGCGTATGGAACGCAAGAGGCATGAACATGATATCCTTCCCCTTCCGGAACAAGGCATTCACCTTCAACAACCATCTCTTCGTCTCCTACTCGAGCAACGTCGGCTACAACAACTCGCTCCGCAACCGCTCAGGCTCGTTGATGATAGGTGAGAGCCCGGGCATAGCCTGGCGACCCGACAATCTCGAATTCGAGCTACGTCCCCGCTACAACCTCCAGACCGTCCACAATAGCGTCCAGACCGGTGCCAACCGCACGGTCCACAGCTACGGGGGCTCATTCTTCGCGACCTATATCACTCCTATAGGCATTACCCTGAGCACGGACATCAACTACTCCGCGACATCGGGCTACTCTGCAGGCTACGACACCAGGACATGGATGTGGAACGCATCTGTAGCATACGAATTCCTCCGCGGACGCAACGCTGCCATCACTCTCCGCGCCTACGACATTCTCGGGCAGCGCTCCAACGTACGCCGCAACGTAACCGCCAACTATATCGATGATTCGCGTTACAACTCGCTCACACGCTACGTCATGGTATCCTTCAGCTATAAGTTCAACACCTTTGGCAAAGGCAATCAGCCGAAAGACCGTAATTCTGACGGACATAACTTCCCCGGCCCACCGCCAGGACGCGGACGCCGACCCATGGGGCCGCCTCCGGGGATGTAAAATGAACTTTCCGACTTAGCTGTTTGTTATTCCGTTGGTAAAATAGCGGAAAAACGCTAAATTTGCAACCGGAAAAAATTTAAGTGAAATGGATACTAAAGAATTCGACCGCCTGAGCTATGCTCTCGGTCTCAGCATGGGGCACAACTTCCGCGCCTCCGGCATCGAAAAGATAAGTGTACAGGATTTCGCCGACGGCGTAGCCGCAGTCTACTATGGCGAAGCTCCTAAAATGACTATCGAGGAAGCCAAAGCCGAAGTGCAGTCATTCTTCCAGGGTCTTCAGGCCAAGCAGGAAGAAGCAGCCAAGGCCATGGCCGAAATCAATGCCAAGTCCGGCCAGGAATTCCTCGATGCGAACGGCAAGCGGGCAGAAGTCAATGTACTCCCCTCCGGCCTACAGTATGAGGTTCTGGAAGAAGGCAAAGGACCGAAGCCCGGGCCCGGCGACCAGGTAACTGTCCACTATACCGGCAAACTCATCGACGGCACAGTCTTTGATTCGAGTGAAGACCGCGGAGAGCCCGCAACCTTTGGTGTCACACAGGTAATCCCCGGCTGGGTAGAAGCCCTTCAGCTCATGAACGCCGGCTCGAAATGGCGTCTGTTCATCCCATCGCAGCTCGCCTACGGCCCACAGGGTGCCGGTGGTGTTATCGGCCCGAACCAGACCCTTATTTTCGACGTCACCCTCATCGAGGTTGTCGGCAAATGACAACACTCCGCAACATCATAGTATCCGTCGGTATCCTCGGCGCCGTTTCTGTATCGGCAGCCGAGCCTGCCGACTCACTGACTCTCGAGGTCGGCACTTTCATTGCCTCAAACGTCAAGACAGCGATAGAACAGGTCCTGGGCAACCTTGCCTCGCAGGGACTGAAGCTCGACAGTACCTCCGTCGTTGAAGCTGTCAAGGCTCAGCTTTCGACACCCTACGACGAGGCCGCCCACCGTGCTTCGGCAGCCTATATAAGCAACGCCGTGCGCTCGCGTTCTGAAAAAGTCGAGAAAGATTTCCTTGCCAAGGCGGCCGAAGCGCCCGGAGCCACAGTGCTTCCGTCAGGTGTCGTGATACGGACACTCATAGAAGGTGTCGGCGACAATGTACAGCCCTCCGACCGTATCTCGATGCGTTATACCGGCATGCTGCCCGACGGAACTGTCTTCGATTCCATCGGGCCCGAGGATGCCCCTATGGAGACTCCGGCTTCCAGCCTTGTGAAAGGTTTCACCGAGGCACTGACGCACATGAAGGCTGGCGGACGCTACAGCATAACCCTCCCGTCGGCGACCGCATACGGAAGCCGCGGAGCCGGAGATGTGATACCGCCGGACACTCCCATACGCTTCGAAGTAGAGCTTGTCGATATCCTGAAGTAACAAACTAAAATTAACAAATAAACAAAGATCATGAAGAAATTGATTCTTGGAGCCGCCGCCATCCTCGCCGTCGCTGCCATCTCCTGCAACAAGACCAGCGACGATAGCGCAAAAGTTTACAACGACTCCCTATCAGAAGCTTATGGCCGATATGCCGGCACAAGCCTGAACATGGAATTCCAGAATAAAGAAAACCCCGACAAAAAGGAATTCCTACGTGGCATGCAGATCATCTTCGGTGCCGGTGACGACGAGAACACTCTCCTCGGTATGCAGGTAGCGCTCCAGATGTGCAACGAAATCAACCAGCTCGACGAACAGAAAATCTACCTCAACCGCGCCGAAGCCATGAACCAGTTCAAGGCTGCCTTCCTCGTAGATTCAGCCAATACGGACATGATCATGAAGTACAGCCAGGAATTCCGCGAACTCATGAACAAAGCTTTCGAAGCCAAGCAGGCAGAAGCTAACAAAGAGGCTTCCGAGAGCAAGGAAGCCGTCGAAAACGGAGCTGCCGCCGACAAATATATCTCCGGCCTCAAGGCTAAGGATGCCGACATCAAGACAACCGATTCCGGCCTCAGCTACAAAATCGAACTCCCCGGCGAAGGCGACAAACCCGGTGAAAACGCCACTGTTGTCGTCAACTACACAGGCCGTCATATCAACGGCGATGTATTCGACAGCACCAGCGACCGCGGTCCCGCCACCTTCAACCTTCAGGGCGTAGTTCCAGGCTTCCGTGAAGGCCTCATGCTTCTCGGCAAGGGCGGCAAAGCCACTCTCTACCTCCCCGGCGACCTCGCTTACGGACCCAACGGTCAGCCCCAGGCTGGCATCGGCCCCAACGAGATGCTCGTTTTCGATGTTGAAGTTCTCGACATCCAGTAATCGAATTTAACCCCTTACCATAGAGCGTCCTCCGCAAGGGGGACGCTCTCTTAATTTTCAGTCATGACATTACTCGAAGCTATACCCTTGCGCCATTCCGTGCGTCGATACAAAGACATAGCGCTGCCCGAGGACATTGTCGCCAAACTCCGGCAGAAAATCCTCGAAACCAACAAAGAGGCCGGGCTTCACATACAGCTGATCCTCAACGAGCCTGCCGCCTTCAAAGGAATCCTCGCCTACGGCTCGTTCTCTGGCGTGGAAAACTACTTGGTCGTTGCCGGACCGAAAGGTGAAGGCCTCGACGAACGTGCCGGCTACTATGGCGAAGAACTTGTGCTCTACGCCCAGACTCTCGGGCTCAACACATGCTGGGTCGGACTCAGCTACCGCAAGATAGCCAACACATACACACTTGAGGCAGGCGAAAAGATTCTGTGCTACATAGCTCTCGGCTACGGAGAGACACAAGGAACAGCACACAAAACGAAGACAGTCGAAGCCCTGAGCAATGTCGGAGCCGACACGCCCGAATGGTTCCGTGGCGGAGTAGAAGCCATGCGGCTCGCTCCGAGCGCCATAAACCAGCAGAAATACTATTTCAGGTACATAGCGCCCTCGCGTCCCGGCGAAAAAGCCAAAGTGAAAGCAGAGAAGAAGTTCTCCCTCGTAGGCTATACCGGCATCGACCTCGGCATAGCCAAGTTCCATTTCCAGCTCGCAGCCGGGGGCGCCAATTTCACATGGACTTAATGTTTTTTAATACTCCGAAGAGACCTGACTTATAGAAATTCCGTACTTTTGCGATGGAAACCAATTGGTTTGCTTTATATAAAACACAATCACCCTAAAACTTTTGATGACCTTATGAAATCCTTGAAAGCTATTACTTTAATTGCAGTTCTATTAATGCTTTTCGGCTCTATGTCTCTCGACATGGAAGCAAAGAAAGCCAAACACGTAATTCTCATAGGTCTCGATGGCTGGGGCGGCTACTCCATGCCCAAGGCCGATATGCCGAACGCGAAAAGCATGATGGCCGACGGAGCCTGGACAATGAAGAAGAGAAGCGTACTTCCTTCGAGCAGCGCTATCAACTGGGCTTCGATGTTCATGGGGGTAGGCACCGAAGGTCACGGCTATACCCAGTGGGGCAGCCAGCATCCCGAAATACCATCCATAGCCCTCAGCAGCTCACCCGACTGCATCTTCCCGACGATATTCCGCGTCATCCGCGACCAGCGACCCGATGCTGAAACCGGAATTCTCTACGAATGGGACGGCATAGGATACCTTGTCGACACTCTCGCCACAAGCTATCACCGTCACGTCCCTGTCGCCGACAACAACGACAGCAGTCCTCTGACAAAGCTCGCCTCGCAGTACATCAAGGAAAGTAAACCGGCTTTCGCAGCCTTCATCTACGACAATCCCGACCATGTGGGCCACAGTGACGGTCATGACACACCGGAATACTACGCCATCCTCAAGTATCTCGACGGGCAGATAGGCAAGATAATCGAAGCGACCAAAGAAGCCGGTATTTACGACGAAACAGTGTTTATCCTGACTGCCGACCACGGAGGCATAGAGAAAGGACATGGAGGGATCACCCTTCAGGAAATGGAGACACCCTTCATCATCGCAGGTCCCGGCATCAGGAATATCGGCGAATTCAAGTCGGCCATGATGCAGTACGACGTAGCCGGTACCGTCGCCCGCCTCTTAGGTGTTACTCCTCCCCAGCCCTGGGTCGGCCGCCCCGTCACCGAAATCCTGAAGTAATATCATCGTCCAAAAATCCGTTATTCCCCAAGCACACAGCTCCTCTTGTTCTCTAACGCTTTATGGCCATGAGTGCATCCATTTTCTATATACACTCATGACCAAGATACAATCTGCAAACAGTATGTTCCACACATATTTTATTTGTAGAATCAATTATTTTTTGCTTCTTTGCAAAAACATCGAAAAATTCTCCATGTTAATAGTAGGAAAAACAAAGAAAATAAACAGATTAATTAGACAGAAGCTTCAACGACACGAACCTACAAGAAATCTACGACGCAACCTATCCTATAGAAGAACAAAAAAGTTTATTTAAGTTTTCAGCTTTGGTAATATGGAATAAGATCACACAAAATATGTACTTACAACAAGATAAATACCCACAAATATATCCAGCACGAGAGATAATAGAATCTTTTGAATATCCTCATGCTCCTGTTGAGCCGAGAATGCCTACCACTGTTATTGGGAAGGCTCCTTCAAAACGCCCGAATTTAGCTAACAATCTAAAATATTCTATCATAAGCCTTTTGATATTATGCATATCTATTGGTATCGCGCACGTGTTTTACAATCCTTTAATATTTGTAGTACTAATTGTTTCATTTGCATGTAGTGGAGTGTTTATATATAAATCTTGGGGTTCATTCAAAGAGTCTAAGACATATTCTAAGAGATTAAACGCCTATGAGAAAGCGATAAATGATTATAAATCAGCATTGGATTTATATAATAAACTTCTACAAAAATACAAAGAGGATAAAGAAGCATATGACTTATTAAAAGACACACTTAAAACACCTCAAGACATCCACAATTATCGACTTTCACAACGGAAACAATTCCTTATGAGTCATAAGCCTAAAGAGAGATTTAAAGGTTTTTTTGAAATAAATGGACCAAAAAATCCAAAGTTGGGTCGTGGTGAATATTTTTTTAAAGATTATATATTAGAGTCTGTCCGAAAAGGTCTAATTTCTAATGATTTTGAGTTCTATTTTGATGCATCAATAATGCTTATTGGTTTCTCGAGCCATAGACTTAGTTACTTCTATCCTGACCTCATTGTGATTACCCCTCGTGGTCTTATAATCGATGTTGAAATTGATGAACCCTATGCTGCCGACTCAAAAAAGCCCATACACTGCTCACATTCTTTAGAAGGAGGAGATTTTAACCGTAATCAATATTTCACAAAGAATAATTGTAGTGTAATTCGTTTCTCAGAACGTCAAATCATAAAATACCCGAAAATCTGTTTAGATATAATTCGTCTGTTTGATGATTATGGTTGTATTCCAACAGACTTATATCTACCACAAGATTTCATTGAGAACTCGTGGAATGAGGAAGAAGCAATTAGAATGGCTTCTATAGATTATAGAAATTCCTATTGAGTGCAAGTGACATAAAATACAAAGAGAAGTCTCAGGCGTCAAAATCCATTCAAGCACGACCCAAGCACGACTTAAGTACGGTCCAAGTAAAGTCCAAGTAGCACAATTAATAGAATTGATGGATGAAGATTATATGGCTCTCAAGGATATAATGGCACTATTTAATTTAAAGAGTGTCAAACGATTTCGAGAGAATTATCTCAATCCGGCAATCTCGGACGGCACAATAGAACGACTTTATCCAGGACAACCCAAGCATCCTAAACAGAAATATCGATTAACGGAAATCGCGAAGGAGTGGAAAACGCTGAACCAAAAGTAAAAAAAGAAAACTATTCTGTACGACCGAAAAGAATAAGGAGATCATACTTAGCCAAGGTCTAAACACCCACAAACTGCGTGGAGATAAAAGTTTATTTGCTTTTAATCTCTACTTACTCGTAACCTTGTAGTTTGAAAAAGTACAAACCACAAGGTTATGGAACATAGCCTCGTCGAGCCCCCATTCTATATAATGCGCAATGCTTAATGGGCAATGCGCAATGCATAGTACTGCTGACGTCACAGTTTTCTGTAGACAAAACGATCTATGCCGTTTGTGTCGGCAGGGACAAACCGGAATACTTCATTATAGATGGCATGTCCATAGTATTCCTTTATGTCTGGAAATTCATGTGCCCGGGTCAACCCAGTCGTTTCAATATAATAATCTCTTACAACTGAATCATTTAGGACCTGCATGACTTTATATTCTCTGCCGTCAATACAGATGTGTTTGCCATCCACTTGGTAATACGCAGATTCAGCCCAATCTAATTCGCCGAAACGATAGCTCATGAAACAATAAATCCCTTTGGGCGAGAAATAGAGCCTTTCCAGTGTGTAGATATCGGAAACGCTGTCCCCTAAGGCATTGTTGCCTTGAGCATAAAGTTTACGTTCATAAAAACCATCCTTGCGGAGCAAGTTTGCAGTGTCGCATTCGGTATTATATTTTTTTGAGAGAGAGAACAGAACGGGAAGATATCGGCCAGATTGAAATCTATTGCCATACGCGACTTCCAATATTTCTCTGGCATTTGAAAGGGAGACGGGGGTGTCTGGCCTTTAATAAATTTTGCATCGCGGCTGATGTCGGGTCGTTTTCTATAAAGAAAATTCAAGACGGAGTCCGGGGTGATAATGTATTCTTCCTTTACCGGTCCTTTTCTCTTTTTGACTAACGAAGACAGACGCAGGGTATCACCGACGACATCGTAACGGAATGCATATCCGTCGCACCATGCACTGCCGTCAGCATATAGCACCAACAAGGTGTCGGGGTATTCCGAACGCCAGCGATAGGAATAGAACCCATCCGTCCGAATGCGTCCCATATCGGTTGGAGCTGTCCAATCCGATGGAATTTTCGCTATTACCGGCGAGAAAGAACTGCATGAGATAAGCCCATACAGAGCGACAAGCAAAAGGGCAACACAGATTTTCTTCATACGACAATATCTGACCGTGATTTATTCGTTCATCCATTTCCATTTTTTGATAGGAGAGTCAGGGAGGGGCGGGATTGAGTCGCAAGGCACGAATTTATACCCGTTGTCAATATCCAGGAACCCGGCAGCCCAAAGCCCGTTGAGTATCTCGTCGGTAAATTGCTCTATCAGACTGTCGCCCTTGATGCAGAGTACCTTCGGTACACATTGGTATGGAGCATTCGGCAGGCCCGGATTCTCAATATAGTCATTGATATAGACAACACTATCCACGACCTTGTATATCCCGAATACCTCACCCATCATTCCTCCGCGATATAGCCTGCTATAGCCTGTACCATCCGGATAGAAGTACATCATATCCGTTACTGTTTCAACCCCCGAACCATCTCCATAGAGAGCATTGGCATGTGCGCTGGATATATAGTATCCGTTCTTTTTTAGGACATTGTCGGGATCTGGATTATAACCGGCTGAAAATTTAATCTCAGGATTTTTGATGCTCTTGGGATATTTGGGAAATATAAAGCAGGATGTGACACCCAGCGATACCAAGCATATAAATACGAGTAAAAACAGGTTCTTCATAGTAGATATAATGAATACTTACTTATCTTTCTTATGCATCCATCTCCATTTTTTGACGGGCGAATCAGGAGTAGGGATTTCGTCGCTTGCCTCAAATCGATAGTAAGAAACAGGTAAAGGAGAAAGTGTTAGAAATCTCTTGCCTGATATATCTACTTCCATTAGCGAGTCGTTTTTCATAATGCGGAATTTCTTCTCAATTCTACTGTATACATCACAAAGACGAAAATCCAAGAATAGAACAGGATCGTTGAAATAATATTCAATCATTATGCTGTCTCCTTCTACTTTATACAGACCCCAAAATTCAAATTTCCTTGAATCTCTTAAGCGGCTTTTGAGCAGGACCGTTCCGTCTTCGTAGAAATAACATATATTTGTATCAGTTGATTCCTCTATATAATAACCATCCTTCCTGATTTTATTCGATGAGTCAGGGTTATACTTGCCAGAGTATTTGATTCTACAATCTTTGACTTCCTTAGGATATCTATAAAAAAGCACACACGACGACACCCCGAGACATAGGACAACAAACAATACAATGTACACAAGTCGTTTCATCTTCTAATACGGATACAGATTATACGGGTTGACATTACCTTGATAAAAGCAACTATCATATCTGTATACAGTATAAGCCTCGGTCACAAACGTCGACAGCAGACATAGCAAAAGAGATAATGGTTTCACAGTTATTTTTTACAAAGATACGGCCTTGAACCTGTCAAAACAATGGCTAAAAAACATATTATAGCTTAGATATTATGTTGAAAAACAGAAATCAGTTCAGCTTGATTGGCATGTGCGCTGGATATATAGTATCCGTTCTTTTTTAGGACATTGTCGTGTCAGGTTTGTATCCGGCATAAAAATTTTGATTTCAGGATTTTTGATGCTCTTGGGATATTTGGGAAATTTTGCTTTTTGCATTATGAATTATGTTTTAATATAGGTGCCGGAGGGTGTGGTTGTCGAACTACGGATTTTTTGTATTATCTTTGTAGTTTGAAAAAGTACAAACCACAAGGTTATGGAAGAATGTGCCCGCAAGTCGGCGGCTGATGCCCGAAAAGCCGCTCTTATCGAAGAAATAAACACCCTCAGGAAAGAGAAGAACGCCATCATCCTGGCCCATTACTACGTCGACGGCGACCTTCAGGATATCGCCGATTACGTAGGCGACTCCCTCGCGCTGGCACGTGAGGCTGCTGCCAACGCCGCCAGCGCAGATATAGTGGTGATGTGCGGCGTGAACTTCATGGGCGAGACCGTCAAGCTCTTGTGCCCCGACAAGAAAGTGCTCGTCCCCGACAACACCGCCGGGTGCTCCCTCGCCGACAGCTGTCCTGCCGAGGAGTTCGAAGCCTTCATAAAGGCAAATCCCGGCCATACTGTGGTCTCTTACGTCAACACCACCGTCGGAGTCAAGGCTCTCAGCGACATACTCGTCACCAGCGGCAATGCTCGCAAAATCATCGAATCGCTGCCGGCCGACGAGAAAATAATCTTCGGTCCCGACCGTAATTTAGGATCATACATCAACTCCGTCACAGGCCGCAACATGCTCCTCTGGGACGGTGCATGCCACGTCCACGAACGTTTCTCGGCCGAAGCCATCGCCCGACTCAAAAAACAATATCCCGACGCGCCCGTGCTCGTACATCCAGAGTGCAAGCGGCCTGTCATACTCCTTGCCGACAAAGTCGGCTCCACGGCCGTCTTGCTCGACTACGCCATCAAGAGCGAACACGACACTTTCATCGTCGCCACCGAAAGCGGCATCCTGCACAAAATGCGTCTCGGCGCACCCGGCAAGACTTTCATCCCCGTACCTCCGTCTGACAGTACCTGTGCATGCAACGACTGCTCGTTCATGAAGCTCAACACGCTCCAGAAACTCCGCGACTGTCTCGTCAACGAATTGCCCGAAGTACACATCGACCCTGCGCTGACCGAACGTGCCCTACGACCCATCGAACGCATGCTCGAACTCTCGCGATAAGTGACCACCCCACACGACAGAAACATACCGAACAATGGAATACAAGCATAAAGACATCGAAAGCCGCGTCAAGCAATACTGGAAAGACCGCGATATCTACCACGTCGAAATCGACCACTCCCGTCCGAAATACTATGTCCTCGACATGTTCCCCTACCCCTCGGGAGCAGGCCTGCACGTAGGTCACCCCCTGGGCTATATAGCCAGCGACATTGTCGCACGCTACAAACGCCTCAAGGGCTTCAACGTCCTTCATCCCATGGGATATGATGCCTACGGTCTCCCGGCAGAGCAGTATGCCATCCAGACAGGTCAGCATCCAGAAGTAACCACACGCCAGAACACAGCACGCTACCGCAGCCAGCTCGACAAGATAGGATTTTCTTTCGACTGGGACCGCGAGATCCGCACATGCGACCCCGAGTTCTACCGCTGGACACAATGGGCGTTCCTGAAGATGTTCGGTTCGTACTACGACAAGACCGCCGAGCGCGCCATGCCAATCGAAGATCTCGAGAAGCATTTCGCAGCCAACGGTACCGACGGTGTCAACGCAGCATGTTCCAAGGAGCTCACCTTCACAGCCGCCGAATGGAACGCCATGTCCGACAAGGAGCGCAGCGACGTGCTCATGAACTATCGCATCGCCTACCTTGGCAACACAATGGTCAACTGGTGCCCGAAACTCGGCACCGTGCTTGCCAACGACGAAGTTGTCGACGGCCTGTCGGTACGCGGAGGTTATCCCGTAGTACAGAAAGAAATGTGGCAGTGGTGTCTGCGAGTTTCCGCATACGCCGAACGACTCCTCAAGGGTCTCGACAAAATCGACTGGTCTGATTCGATCAAGGAGACACAGCGCAACTGGATCGGCCGCTCCGAAGGTGCCGAGATGCGCTTCAAAATCGACGGCCGCGATGACCTTGAGCTTGAAATCTTCACAACACGTGCCGATACAGTCTTCGGTGTCACTTTCATGGTGCTCGCGCCTGAAAGCAAATACGTCGCCGAGGTCACCACTCCCGAACAGAAAGCCGAGGTAGATGCCTACCTCGAAACAATACGCCACCGCACAGAGCGAGAACGAATGATAGACAAACGCGTCAGCGGTGTCTTCAGCGGTTCATACGCCATCAATCCGCTGTTGGGCAAAAAGATTCCCGTCTACATCAGCGACTATGTCCTCGCAGGCTACGGCACAGGTGCCATCATGGCCGTGCCGGCACATGACAGCCGCGACTACGCTTTCGCAAAGCACTTCGGGCTGCCGATTATCCCCCTAATCGAAGGTGCCGATGTCAGCGAGGAAAGCTTCGATGCCAAAGAAGGCATCATGACCAACTCCGAAGGTCCCGGACTGAACCTCAACGGGCTCACCGTCAAAGAAGCCATTGCCAAGACAAAGAAATTCATCGAAGAAAAAGGCATTGGCCGCGTCAAGACCAACTACCGCCTCCGCGATGCCATATTCAGCCGCCAGCGCTACTGGGGCGAGCCTATTCCTATCTGCTATGTCGACGGTATCCCGACTGCTTATGACAAGCTGCCTCTCGAACTTCCCGAAATCGACAAATATCTGCCTACCGAGACCGGCGAACCTCCGCTGGGACGCGCCAAGAACTGGAAGACAGAAGAAGGATATCCTCTGGAACTCAATACTATGCCGGGCTTCGCAGGCTCGTCGGCCTACTATCTCCGCTACATGGATCCGCACAACGAAAAAGCCCTTGTATCGAAGGAAGCCGACGAATACTGGCGCAATGTCGACCTCTATATCGGCGGCAGCGAACACGCCACAGGGCACCTCATCTACAGCCGTTTCTGGAATAAATTCCTCTACGACTACGGCGAAGTATGCGAGGACGAACCCTTCCGCAAGCTCATCAACCAGGGCATGATACAGGGCCGTACAAGCTTCGTCTACCGCATCAACGGCACAAACACCTTTGTCAGCGAAGGCCTAAAGGACAAATACGATACCACGCCTATCCGCGTCGACATCAACATGGTAAGCAACGACGTTCTCGACCTCGATGCCTTCCGCACATGGCGACCCGAATTCGCCGATGCCGAATTCGTGCTCGAAGACGGTAAATATATCTGCGGCCATGCAGTCGAGAAAATGTCGAAATCGATGTTCAACGTCGTCAACCCCGACGATATGGTAGAACGCTACGGAGCCGACACCCTGCGTCTTTACGAGATGTTCCTCGGTCCGCTCGAGCAGAGCAAGCCATGGGATACCAACGGTATCGACGGCGTATACCGTTTCATGAAGAAGATGTGGAGCCTCTACTGGAAGAGCGACGATCTCCTCGTAGACAACAGCGAGCCTACCAAGGACAACCTGAAGTCGCTCCATAAGCTCATCAAGAAGGTCACCGGCGACATCGACGGTTTCTCCTTCAACACTTCCGTAGCGGCTTTCATGATCTGCATCAACGAACTCGCACAGCAGAAGTGCCGTTCGCGCCAGATTCTCGAACCCCTCGCTGTCGTCATCGCTCCTTTTGCTCCTTTCGCAGCCGAAGAGCTCTGGCAGAGCGCGCTCGGTCACGACACAAGCGTATGCGACGCACAGTGGCCGGAATACGACGAAAGCAAGCTCGTCGAAGACTCGGTAACCATGGCAGTGTCCTTCAACGGCAAGGCACGCTTCAACATCACCCTTCCGGCCGGTGTTTCGCAGCAGGAAGCACAGGAAGCAGCCCTCGCCGACCCCGCAGCGGCAAAATGGCTCGAAGGCAAGACCATACGCAAGGTCATCGTAGTACCCGGCAAGATCGTCAACATCGTTGTAGGATAGGCAATAAATAGCCAAAACACAACGTTATAGGACAATGGACAAGATAGTATTCGCCAGCAACAACAAGCACAAGGTCGGCGAACTCCGCCAGATTCTCGAAGGCCGTTTCGAAGTGCTCAGCCTCTCCGACATAGGATGCCATGACGACATCCCGGAGACCGCCGACAGCTTCGAAGGCAATGCCCTGCAGAAAGCCATGTGGGTTCTCGAAAGATACGGCTACGACTGTATCGCCGATGACTCAGGACTCGAAGTAGACGCTCTCGGTGGAGCTCCCGGAGTATTCAGCGCACGATACGCAGGCGCCGGACACGACAGCGAGGCCAACAATGCCAAGCTCCTCCGCGCCCTCGACGGTGTCACCGACCGCAGCGCACGTTTCCGCACTGCGATAGCTCTCGTCCGCAAAGGCTTCGAACCTCGCTTCTTCCACGGCAGCGTGGAAGGCGAGATTCTCACAGAGCTGCACGGTACCGGCGGCTTCGGCTACGACCCCCTTTTCCGTCCGAAAGGATGGAACAAAACCTTTGCCGAAGCGACACCAGACGAAAAAAACGCCTGCAGCCATCGCGGCAACGCCGTGCGCGAGCTCGTAGCCTTCTTCGACTCTATTGATTGACCTCCAGATTTATATTCTACCGAATGACAGCAAAACATCTCCTCGCCATCTGCCTTCTAAGCGTCGTAGCAACTCTCAGCACTTACTCTCAGTCGCATGAGGGCAGCTGGACTGTCTTCCCTACATCGGGCTATAACTTCGAGTCGGTCGAAGACACAGGCTCCAAAGTCTATATGCTCACCGGCGGCAACCTCTTCTCGCGCGACGAGGACGACCAGGAATTCTACGCCTATACCTACGGGAACAAGCTTTCGGGCACCGATATCGACAAGATATTTTATAATCCCGAAGGTGAATACCTCCTTGTGTGCTACCCTGACGGCAATCTCGATCTCGTCTATGACGACGGTCGCTCCTTCGCCATGCCCGAAATACGCGATGCGGTGCTCTCCACCGGTCACCGTATCAACGACGCGGCTTTCGACAACGGCCGTATATATCTCGCTACGGAATTCGGCATCGTCGTGTACAACGACGAGCTCCATGAGGTCATCGAATCCGGCATCTACAATGTCAGTATCGACAACATCGAGGTAAGCGGCGACCGCCTTCTCATCACCACGGGCAACAAGGTCTACTGTTCACCGAAAACGGACCGCCACGTACGCCTCGATTCCTTCGACATCATCCATCCCAACATGTGGGGACTGAATTTCCGGAACCTCGGAGACAATCTGTTCGTCTACACCCACAAGACACGTAAGGACCTCTGGCTGCTTACATTCGATTTCGATGCCGGTACTTACAAAGGATCAAATCCCGGCATTATCATCGACGGCCTCCTATACCGCAACCGCGATGGAGGAGTATGGGGACAGTCGGGCAATAAACTTGTCTTCATCGACAGCGAGGGTAATATCACCACCGCTGAACTGCCTGAAGCTTTTGCAGGCCGCAATGCCTTCACCTCTGGCAACCTATCGTCCGTTTGGATCGATACAGGAGCAGGACTGGGGCATTACGACCTTTCCGGCAATACCGTGACGGTGCTTTCCGAGCCTTTCTCTCCCGAGGCTGTGACCATGCCCGAAGTAGCCTACATGGGCTGGAATACATCCGGCGACGGCCTATACATCGGCAATCTTCATCCTACCCACAACCTATACGGCGGCAGAGGCGACGATTTCGACAATCCCCAGCTTCTCAATGAGGTCGACCCACGCACAGGTGCCATACGCGATGTAAGTGTAGTAAACTACGAAACTACCAACCCTCTTATCGTCCGACAGCAGAACCGGACCGGCTGGAAAGGTCTTCCCGGGGGCCCGACGCGTTTCATTGCCGACCCCGACGAAGAAGGACTGTACTACCAGGGCACCAACAACTTCGGTTTCTTTGCCATCAAGGACGGCGAAGTTGTCAAAGAAATAAACGACACCAACGCACCTATCGCGGCCATCTCCCGAGGATATGATGTCAATATCGACCGTCACGGCAACCTCTGGATAGGCGTTGGCTACAAGAAAGCTCCCGAAGCAAGCTACTACGTCTTGCCTGCCGAAAAGCGACGCAGCAAGCTCGCCAACATCGAGAGAAGCGACTGGATACCTGTGGTAGCCCCCAGCACCTACACCGGCAACCGCGACATGTTCTCGCACTTCTGCCGCAAATCGAACTACGCCGTGTTCAGCCAGGGTAACGACGGCGGTCTCCTCGTCCTCGACACAAAAGGCACTTCCGACACCGGCGACGACACCTTCGTGCATCATACCCAGCTCACCGACAACGACGGCAACACCATGAGCGGCTCGCGACTCATCAACGTGGCCGAAGACAACCGCGGCCAGCTGTGGTTCGCATCACCTTACGGAGTGCTCGTCCTTCAGGATCTGTCGACTGGCATGAGCAGCACCATGCGTCTGCGTCGCCCTATCGTAGCGCGCAACGACGGCACTGCCTACGGCGACTACCTCCTCGACGGCGAGATTGTCTACGACATCGCTGTCGACCATTCCAACCGCAAATGGATAGCGACAGAGACTTCGGGTGTCTATCTCGTCAACGAAGACGGCACGGCCATCCTGCGGCATTTCGACTCAGAGAACAGTCCTATGACATCCAATGTTGTTTATAGTGTAGCCTGCGACCCGGCCTCGAACAAGGTCTTCTTCGGCACTCCCGAAGGCCTCATCGTCTACGACGGCGATTCTTCCCCGGCAGCCGAGGACTACTCCGAAGTCTATGCCTACCCCAACCCGGTACGTCCGGAATATACAGGCTGGATAACGATTGCCGGACTCATGGAGGACTCTCTGGTCAAGATTGCCGATATTGCCGGCAATGTCGTCTTCCAGGGTCGTTCGGAGGGAGGCATGGTGACATGGGACGGATGTAGCCGCGACGGACAGCGCGTCCGCACAGGTGTCTATCTCGTCTTCGCGTCGAGCAACGGCGACAGCGGCTCGAAAGGCGCAGTAACCAAAATCATGATTGTAAACTGAAACTACTATGAGCAAAATATCTCTCGGATATAGCGACGAACGCGACAAATGCTATGGCATAGCAGGCATGGCAATCACCATGGTAGCCCTCGACGGCGAGAACTACCTCGCAGCAATACATCTTGATGCCGACCCCGGCGAGACTATAGTCCTCACGCCCGAATACGGCCTCAAAGGGAATCCCCGTATGTCGGCAAAAATCGTATGGGAGCAGAGCGTCAACGAACTCCGTCTCTCGACTTCGATGATACTTGGCAACCTCGCCTGCCGCCGATACGTATTGCTTCATAAGGGCATAGACGCTTCTGATTCGGCCAAGGTACGCGCAGCAGTCCGCGAAGATGCCGCCACCCAATGCTCTCTCGAGGCCGACGAGGCCGACCGTCTCTTCGATTCCTGCATGAGCTACGTGGACCGTATTTTCCGTCATGCCGGGATACGCCGTGTTGCCGACTCCTTCTCCGAGGAACTCACCAGGCGCCGTTCGATGACCGGCACCGAAGTTGTCGAAATACTCGCTTCTCTCGGCCTCCGTTAGTAGCGATGACTGAAAAAAGTGCCCTTGCCGCCGATGACGACAAGGGCATTTTTCATATCGTAGAGTAATTACAGCATCAGCCGATGACCCACTTGCTGCCGGGAACACGGGATATTAGCCATGTAGTGACGTAGCAGAGTATGAATGTCGTTACCGCTATCACCGGGATAGCAGCGACAGTAGGCAGGGGATAAAGAACCTTGAACACACTTACCATCATGCCGAGATAGAAGATATGCATAAGGTAGATACCATAACTGAGTTTCGAAGCACTTACCACTATGCCCGGGGCCTCTCGGCGTATGCAGGTGAAGAGCAGAAAGGCACCGGTACTGAGGACTACGACGTTGAGCGTACAGAAAGCCCAGCCGATTTCGAGAACCGGCGTGACGAGTATCTCTCCGGGCACGGCCTGGACATAGAAGGAATATATTGTCGCAAGCGCACCGACAATCAGCAACGGCCAGCCGACTTTCATGCGCGTACTGCGTGACCATGTTAGATGCACTCGGATATAGTGGGCCAGGACAAGGTAACCGAGATAGCCTGAGAAGTACCACAAGAGGTGATATTCATTCCAGAAACACTGACCCCATAATTCACCCCACCAACGGTTCATATAGGGCATACAGGTCGAAAGAAGGAAGAGCAGGATGAAGAAACGCTCCTGCTTTGCCGTTGCCTTTGCGAGCCATGGCGATACAATGGGTATGAAGAGATAGATGCTGATGAGCGGATACATGAACCAGAAATGTCCGGCTGTCGTCGGGAAGTTCAGCAGGATACGCGAAAGGTCGGTCCACATAGTCTCAGTGCTCGTCTGTCCCCACAGAACAGGCAAGGTGCTGTAAAGGATTATGAAGAAGAAGAAAGGCGGCAGAATGCGCAGGAAGCGGCGACGGTAGAACTGTCCCATGGTCTGTCCTTCGGGCATGGGAGCCAGAAGATAAGCGGAGACAATGAAGAAAAGGGGGACAGACATACGCGAAAAGCCGTCGTAGATGGATACCCAAAGGCGGTCGGCCTCATTCTGGAGCATAGACATCGGCCCGGCCATATCCGATTCTCCGCCGGCACCGTAGAAATTCTCGCTCGCATGAACCAGAATTACGAGGAAACATGCGAACACACGCAGATAGTCAAGGAAGGCTATACGTTTCATGTGATTAATGATGGATTAGTTATGTTCAACGCATATCTTGAAATCAAAACTGAATCATAGGTCCGATATGCTTTGCAAAAGTACAAAAAAAATGGCGACCGACCCTGATATCCAGAGCCGGTCGCTGTCTATTTTAGTGTTTTTGCTTATTTCTTACCGGTATAAAGCATATTCGAGGGTATGGTCTGTTCTTCGATTTCGAGCGACGACACGCCGACTTCGAGCTGTTGACCCATATAGTCCTCAAAATAATAGAGCTTGAAGGGATGCAGACCGGCTTCGAGTGCTACCTTGCCTTCGCGACGGCGCACGCTGTGACCGCCGTCGTTGTCTACGACAAGCTTATCGTCGATATAGAGCTGCGATCCGTCGTCGGAATACGTGTAGAACTGATATATACCCTTGACAGGGATATCGATATATCCGTCGAATTCATAACCGAAATGATCCTCCACGGGAGCTCCGGTGATATCGAAGTTCGGCATAGTGCCCTGTTTCTTTACGGTCATCTTTCCCATCTGGTCGACCGCCTTGCAGCGGCCGTCTCCGACGATTTCCATGTACTTGTAGTTTACGCCGGGCTTGCCTTTTTCTGCTTTAGTCGCAGGAAGATAGTCGGCATTTGCGATTTCCTCGTCGTTGAGACCCGAAGGATAGTGGAATTTATATTCCGGACCGGCAGGAGTCACGACATAAGTGTCGAACTTACGCTGATCTTCTGTCAGCTCGACAACGCGGCCGCCGCGAGGAAGTACTCCGTAGGCTTCCGCACCCGTGCAGCGGCCGAAGCCCATACCGACACCACGGCCTATGCCTACATAGTCGTTGTCATGGTCATGACCGACAAACATACCCATGACATCGCCCATCTCGACGAAGGAGATGAACATACCGGAATTGATGCCCGATGCAGCCCCGGCACCTTCGTGACGGTTGCCGTAGGTCTTGGGGTCGTTGACAACCCACGCGTATTCCTGAAGCGGAATATGGAAGAATGCCAGGGCGGGCAGAGGCTTGCCGCCGTTGGCCTTGGTATATGCTTCGCTGGCATTGCGGTACCACTGTATCTGATCGTTATGTATCCAGTCGTAGGTACCCATGAGCTTATTGGGCTGATAGTCGTTGGAGTCAATGGAATAGACAATAGAAGCAGGCTTGCCGTCGCTGCCGACAATCTCAATGGCATAGTTGCCGCCTCCGTGGGTTACACCTTCGGGATTGACGTTTCCGACGTACCAGGGCGACTTCATAAGGTACTCAAACATCTCTTTCTTGGTGAGATATTCCGCATCGTGGTTACCCATGCTGACATTGAAAGGCACCTTGAGGTCATCCATGATGCGGACGACACGCTCCCAACCTTCCCAGGCCGGGTCGTAGGTCACAACATCGCCTGTCAGCATCACTAAATCGGGCTTCTCGGCCTCTATGACGGCACGGACGGTAGCCTCGGTCTCATCGCACAAGGGCGGATTGTTGGGCATCAGGTGCAGGTCGGTAAGCTGAAGTATCTTGAACTTACCGTCATGGAATCGCAGCGTCGGGGCGGCAGACACGAAAGAGACTGCGACAATAGCCAATACGGCCGAAAGGACATATTTCTTCATGATAAAACTTTAGAGTCTTTGATTGAAAAAGGCCAGAGGCTGCAATAGCGAAAGAAGGTGCGATAGACAAATACCTTCCGACTCTTTTACGCCTCTGACCATAAATATAGAATTAGATTAATTTATCTCTATTTCGTCAACCGTCACGACAGTAGGCTCTCCCGCATGATAATAACCGGGCAGACTTTCGCCGAAGGGTCGGATATGCAGGCGCACATATTTCGCGTTCACCGGCTCAAATGCGATGTCGAAATCATAGACTGTGGCTACTGTAGGACTCAGGTCGAACTTAAATTCTTTCTCGGCGACCTTGGTATAGTTCTCGCCATCGTACGAAACCTCGACTGTCATGGCTGATAAAGGCCACCACATATAGTTCGGCCTCCATATCGAACTTCCGCTGACAGAGCTTATCTCTGTCGGCTCGGCAAACTCGAATGTGACAACATCATCTTCTTCGTTACGCAGGACGTTCCAGGCATGGGCATCACGATCCGTTCCGACATATCCGTCTACAAGTCCGGAGAGATGTTCCGGATTCACGACGGAGCCTGTTGCCTTGCTTACTTTGAATATGCGCTGCGATATGTCGCCGGCAGGCTTGCCGTCGCGCATCACACGGGCATATACCGTAGCATTGCCGTCAAGAGCAAAGGGGGCGGTATATTTATTCGGAGAAGCGAATGTGCTGTCGCCAAGAGTATATTCTATCTCGGAATCCGGAGTCAGGGTCTTAAGTTCTACTTCGTAAGACTTTATAGCCGGATTGTAGCGACCGAAGATGTTTGCCTGATAGAAATTACGGCAGGCGTTTACGCCGAGCGCGTCGAGGCGTGGGAACTCAGCGTCGAGGACTCGGCAGAAATTGTCGAAATTCTTGCGCGACGGCTGTGTCCACTGCACTTCCGACATTGCAAGAAGACGTGGGAACGCCAGATACTCGAAATACTCCGGAGTCTGCGTATATTCGCCCCAGACATTGGCCTGTGCGCCGATGACATGGTGGCGGAGACTGTCAGGAATCTGCTCGGAAACAGGGTCGTAGCTGTAGACAGTATCGATAGGCAGGTATCCTCCGATTGCCATAGGAGCCAGTACGGGATCCTGCTGATAGTAATCGAGATAGCACCAGTGCGAAGGAGACATGATGACATCATGACCGGCAGAAGCAGCTGCTATACCGCCCTCCTCGCCTCGCCATGACATAACTGTGGCATTCGGGGCAAGCCCACCTTCGAGGATTTCGTCCCAGCCTATAATGCTGCGGCCACGGCTGTTGACATGTTCCTCGATGCGCTTGATGAAATAGCTTTGAAGCTCGTCCTCATCGGCAAGTCCGAGGCGCTTGATCATGGCCTGGCAATGATCGCATTTGGCCCATGCTTTCTTAGGACATTCGTCGCCGCCTATGTTGATATATTTGCTCGGGAACATTTCTATAACTTCGTCGAGCACATTGCAAAGGAATTCGAAAGTCTCTTCCTTGGGACAGAACACCTCGTCGAAGACATCAAATTCGGGCTGGACCTTGTAGGTCTTTCCGAGGCCGCACGAAAGTTCGGGATATGCCGCCAGAGCAGCTGAAGCATGACCGGGCATCTCTATCTCGGGGATGACGGTGATGAAACGGTCGGCGGCATAGGCAACGATTTCGCGTATGTCGTTCTTGGTATAGTAGCCGCTGTCTTCTATTCCGTCGAAACGCACGGGGAAATAGTAATCGGAATGTCCTATCTGCGTATAGGGGCGCGTGGAACCTATCTCCATGAGCTTGGGATAGCGGTCGATTTCGATGCGCCAGCCCTGGTCGTTGGTAAGATGGAAATGGAAGTAATTAAGCTTGTAGAGTGCCATCAGGTCGATGAACTTCAGCACTTCTTCCTTCGGCTGCCAGTTGCGTGCCGGATCCATAAGCGCACCGCGATAGCTGAAACGCGGAGCATCGTCGACATGCACGGCATCGACTGTCCCATTCCCGGCATTACGGAGCTGTATGAGCGTCTGCACGCCGTAGAACCATCCTGCACCGTCGGCCGAAGAGCTTATCGATACCCCTCGTGAAGGCGTGATGTCGAGGACGTAGGCTTCGGGAGCAAGGGCTGTGTCGACTGTCAGGATTACAGGCGTGGAGCCTTCCCCGTCCTTGATGCTGAAGCGGTCGGAGAGATAACGGGCAACCTTTGCAGCGCCGTCATTGCCCTCAGGATAGTTCAAATCGATGATATCGGAAATAGCCACACGTCCGCTACCGGCCTCGAAGCCATTCGGCTGAGGTATCACGGGCAGATAATCGGGTTTATGGGCTGTACTGCACGACGACAATGCCATAGCCGTAACAGCCATGGCGGCTATCGTAGCCTTTATAAATCTTATTGCCATATATATTCTTAATTATCAGTATATCATAAGTTCGTCGGCACCCACCCACGATTCTTCGCCGGCATGCTCATATCCTGCCTGCACTTTGCCTGAAGGAACGAGGGTGACGCGGACGTAGCGCTTGCTGACCGGCTCGAAAGAGACGGACACGGGATAGGCTGTTGCAGCCTTGACATCGGTATCGAAACTGAGGTCTCGACGTGTTACAGTCTCGAATGTCTCGCCGTCATCCGACACCGCTACTTCTATAGCGGTCGGAAACCACAGCTTCGTGGCAGGCCGCCACAGCACGTTAGTGGCAACGTTACTGAATTCTGTCGGCTTGCCGAAATCGAGCGTCACCTCGCCGGGTCCTTCCTCGCCGAGCCAGACCCAGCCTTTTCCGTCGCGGACTTTGCTGACGTAACCGTCTATCATCTCGCGATGGATGTCGAGCACTGTCTTCGCTCCGGAAGCCTTGCTGGCAGCGAGGATGCGCTTGTTGACACGTCCCATCACCTTACCGTCGCGGACGACACGCGCATAGACAGTCGTAGCGGTATCGAGAGCGACCGGAGCTGTATATACGGCCGGAGTTGTGAATGTGCTGTCGTCGAGAGTATATTCGATAGTGCCATCAGGGCAGAATGTAGACAGACGGGCCTCATATGTCCCGATGGAGTCGTTGTAGCCGCCGTAGATGTTTACTTCGTAGAAATTACGACCGGCGTTGACACCGAGCGAATCAAGACGGCTGAATTCGCCGTCGAGCACACGGCAGAAATTGTCGAAATTCTTGCGCGAAGGCTGCGTCCACTGCACCTCGGCCATGGCCAGAAGGCGTGGGAAAGCCATATATTCGAAATATTCCGGTGTCTGGATAAATTCGCCCCATATGTTGGCCTGAACACCTATGATATGATGTGCGAGGCTGTCGGGCATATCAGGCGTTACGGGCTCGAAGCTGTAGACGGTGTCGAGAGGCAGGAAACCGCCGCCGCCAAGAGGCTCGTTGCCCTCGTACTGCTGGTAATGGTTGAGATAGCACCAGTGCGACGGTGCCATGATGGCATCATGACCGCTGAGTGCCGCAGCCCTGCCGCCACTGACCCCTCGCCACGACATTACGGTGGCATTGGGTGCAAGACCTCCTTCGAGGATTTCGTCCCAGCCGATAATCTTGCGGCCACGGCTGTTGACATGTTCCTCTATGCGTTTGATGAAATAGCTCTGAAGCTCGTGCTCGTCGGCAAGATTCTCATGCTTGATAAGGTTCTGGCAGTGTGCGCAGGCTTTCCATGCCTTCTTCGGGCACTCGTCGCCGCCTATCATTATATACTCGCCAGGGAAAAGATCGATAACCTCGTCGAGGACGTTGCAAAGGAATTCGATGGTCTCCTTTTTAGGACAGAAAACATCCTCGAAGACACCGAAACCGGGTTGTACAGTATATTTGTCCTTCAATCCGCATGAAAGTTCCGGATATGCGGCGATAGCAGCCGAGGCATGGCCGGGCATGTCGATTTCAGGGATGACAGTTATGAAACGGTCGGCGGCATAGGCAACTATTTCGCGAATGTCGTCCTTGGTGTAGTAGCCTGAGACGGGTTTGCCGTCGTACGTCGGCTCGAAATAGTATTCCGACGCGCCGAGCTGTGTATACGGACGCGATGCCCCTACTTCCGTTAGACGAGGATATCTGTCGATTTCGATGCGCCAGCCCTGGTCGTCGGTAAGGTGCATATGAAATACGTTCAGCTTATAGAGAGCCATAAGGTCGAGGAAACGGAATACGAACTCCTTTGGCATGAAATTGCGGGCAGGATCCATCAAAGCACCGCGATAAGAGAAGCGGGGCGCATCCTCGATATGCACCGCATCTATCTTCCCATTCCCGGCCTCGCGCAGCTGCATGAGGGTCTGGGCACCGTAGAACCATCCGCTACCGTCAGGAGCCGAAAGAATCTCGACACCGTCCGAAGCACTGACATCGAGGATGTATGCCTCGGGAGACAAGGTGGAATCGACACGGAGGAAGACAGGTACCATACCTCTGTCGAGAGTGATGGAAAAACGGTCTGACAGATAATCGACCACTTTTCCGACATTCTCATTCCCATCCGGGAAAACGAGCACAATCCTGTCGTCTATAGTGACGGAACCTTTACCATATTCGAAAGCGTTAGGCTGCGGAATTACAGGAAGATATGAGGGCTTGTCCTTCGGAGTACAGGCTCCGAGGACAAGCATAGAGACAATTATGGCTATCAGACTTGGCTTCATCAGATTTAAGGTGAGAGAGGTATGCGAATCAATAGGTCGTAGTACCGGGAACTACGTTGACCGTCTTTTCCTTACCGTTGCCATAGAGGACCTTTAGGCGGAAGGGCACATTGGAATCGACAGTGAGACGCGGTTCCTCTGCAGCGTTACGGCGCTTGGCGGTCTTCAGGGTGATATTTCCCTCAGGACCGAAAGGATAGCGCTCGATACCGTGTTCGTCGTTAAGCGTCATATCCCATACAATCTCGTTTTCGGGATAGTCGGCACGGATACCGAAAATGAACTCTATGAGTTCGGCAATAGGCGCAAGACCTGTCCAGCCGATAAATTCGTCGCGCGCCATGAAACCTGGTTTCATAGCTTCGGGAGAATAGTATTCGTAGAATGTACCTTTCTTCTTGTAGACTTCGAGAACTTCGTTGTAGTGGTTCCTGGCAATCTCACGGGCAAGGTCATTGTAGCCGTTCTTGGTCAGGCCGTACATCACCATATAGTTCGTACCGGGCCATACACCGCCCTGCCAGTAGCGGCCATTGTCGCGGTATTTGGGATTGTCGCGAGTGATGGAAGGCACCATGCCGGGACGCTTGAACTGGGTTGTGTCGGTCAGGTGGGCCACCATGCGGTCCATCTTGTCTTTGTCGAGGACACCGGGTGTGAGAAGTGCCCAGTAAGCGCCTATACCTTTTGTAGGACAGAGGCTGCCGTCGCGGTACTGGTCGTGGAGAAAACCTGTAGAGTCATTCCACATCTTGGAGCCGACATATTTTGTCAGCATCTTGGCCTCCTCTTCATAGTCTTCGATTTCCTGCCAGCGCTCGATATAGAAACCGATTTCGAGAAGGGCGTTGGCTGCGATAATCTGCTGGAGGTTGGTGTCGAGCCATGTCATGTGACCGTGGCTGAAAATCTGGTTATAGTCTTCGGGGACACGAGGCATATTGTCCATGCCGCATCCCCAGCCGCTGTTCCAGTATGTGCCGTTCTGCCATGTATGGTTGAGGCGCAGCCAGTTGTTATAGCCGCAGAGTGGGGCGAAAATCTTGTGCAGGCGGTCGGTATCGCCGAACTGGTGATAGTAGAGAATCTCGCACCATGGCATCAGGTTTGGCCCTGTGCTTGTGGGGTCGTAGCGCTCGAAGCAGTCAGCGCCGTCCGACTTGATTTCGCGGCAGATAAAGCCGTCGGGATGCTGCTTGGCATAGAAGTTGTTGAGAGTGTGCTGGAAGGGGAAGAAACGCTCGCCGTACTTTGCGAAGATGAGGATGAAGCTGCTGTCCCACATAAAGATATTGCCGTTGTAGGCCGTGTCGATATACGGGCTCACAAAACCGGAGCCTTCGGGCACCTGCCGGATATTGCCTATGCCTATCTCCCATGCACGCCAGTACATCTCGAGCTCTTTGTCATGACCGGGCCATATAGGATTGGGAAGAATGGTCTTGGCTTCCTCGAAAGTGCCGGGCACGATGCTCTCGGGCTTCATAGTGCGGAATTCGTTCTCTGCCGTGAAGATTTCCTTGACATAGGTGTTCTTATAGGGCAGCTTGTACTTCACGTCGTTGCCGCAGGACTGAGCCGAGGCAGTCGTCGCCATTGCCAGCATGGAGGTAGCCGCCAGGGCAGTAGTCAATATCTTTATGCTCATTAGCTTTATGATTGGTTTATAGCGGAGCCGGGCAAAAGAGTCCGACTCCGCATATTTATACTGAGAAAGGGAGTATGATTATTCGATAGTGATATCGGTGAGGGCGGCAATCTTGCGAGGAATATCGGTATTCTCCATTATGCCTGTGAAGTTTTCCGAGCCGGGACCGAAAGCATAGACTGGAACCATCACGCCGCTGTGGCCGCCGGTCGAGAACTTGCACACGATTTTGCCTTCGGCAAGGTCGCCGTCGACGAGGGTGAGGCCGCCGGTCTCATGGTCGGCAGTGATGACGACGAGTGTCTCGCCGTTCTTGGCAGCCCATTTCATCACGGCACCGATGGTGCGGTCGAAATCGAGAGTCTCCTGCATGAGGAGGTCGATATCATTGAAATGGCCGTAGTCGTCGAGCTGCGAGCCTTCGATCATCAGGAAGAAACCGTTAGGATTCTTGCTGAGCTGCTCGATGGTCTTCATGGCAGCACGCTCGAGATAGTTGCCGCGCTCTGCCGGAAGGGGTGTATCCTTGGGATAGGGAACGCAGAACGCCTTATCAGCGTCTGATTTTTCGAAATCTTCGAGCGAACGGGTCACGGTGTAGCCGTTGTCGGCACATTCTTTGAGAAGATCGCGTCCATCAGCACGATCTATCATCTTCTCCCAGCCCGGACCTACAACGATATCAGCGTTGCAGGTAGGATAGTCGGTCATGATGGCATCCTCGGCATCGCGGTCGGCATTATGGCAGCAAAAATCGGCCGGGGTCGCGTCCCATAGGCGGCAGGTGACGTTCACACCGGTAGCCATGCCTTTCTCGTGGGCATAGTCGACGAGCGATTTGAGGGGCTTGCCGTCAGGGTCGACACCTACGGAATGATATTTGGTCTTATGGCCGCTTGCAAGGGCAGTGCCGCCGGCTCCGGAGTCGGTGATGAGCTTGTCGGTGCAGTAGGTCTTGGAAAGACCTGTTGCCTGTGCGTTCTCAAGCCACAGCTTGCCACGGTTGGCAGTCCATGCTGTATAGACATGGGCGAGACTCATCCCGTCGCCGATCATAAGAATGACATTCTTCACCTTGCCGTTGGCAGGTGCTTCGATAGTTTCGACATCGTATGGGCTGTTGTAGACATATGTCAGTTCGACATCGCGGCCTTTGGTCAGGGGGCCTTCTTCCTGGGTCTGTTCTGCCGGTGCTTTCGAACATGATGGGCAGACAAGCAGGGTCATGAGGAGCAGCGAAGCTGCTGATAATAGTATTTTTTTCATTGCTTATGCTATGTAGATTGCTTATTCAAGAGTGAGATTCACCAGCAGGGGGGCGTGGTCGGAGAGGAACTTGCCGTTCTCAGTCTCTGCGAGGACACCGTAGCGGTCGACATCGATGTTGCCGCGCACGAATACGTAGTCGAGAAGAGGACGCTGTTCGTAGGGAATCTCGCCGAAATCATGCCAGCTCCACGACGGACCGTAGACAACATCGGCAAGCTGTTTGGAGTCGGTCAGGTGGTTGGAATTCTTGGTGTCGGTGACATGCTTGACGACATCGGAATCGGGAGTCGAGTTGAAGTCGCCGGTAACGATAACGGGCAGACCGTCGCTGTACTCGTTGATTTTGTCGAAAAGGAGGTTGATGCCTTCACGACGGGCAACGACACCGACATGGTCGAGATGGGTGTTGATGAAGAAGAAGGATTTACCCGTCATGTTGTCGGTCAGGACAGCCCAGGTGGCGATACGTTCGCATGCACCGTCCCAGCCCTTCGAACCGGCGACATCGGGAGTCTCGCTGAGCCAGAAATAACCGGACTTCTGGAGAGTGAAACGATCCTTTTTGTACCAGATGGGGCTGTATTCTCCGGCTTCTTTGCCGTCCTCGCGACCCACACCAATATGGGCGTAGCCCGGAAGGCGATCCTGGAGGTCGACGAGCTGGTTATGAAGCGTCTCCTGGGTGCCGAGGATGTCGACATCGTAGAATTTGATAGCGTTCGCAGCACGGTCACGGCGTGTTGACCATCCGTTCTCTCCGTCTTCGGAATTGTCGTAGCGGATATTGAAGCTCATGACATTGAGCGAGGTATCGCCGACAGGAGCGACCTGGGTTCCTCCGTTGACATCAGGATCCTGGCCTTTTTCTCCGGTCGAGGAGCTGCAGCAGGCCACAGTGACAGCCAGAGCTACATAGATAATCTTCTTTATCATTTTTGCGATTGGTTTAATGGTTGTCAGTCATGAATCAGCGTACGAAGAGAGCCGAATCAGGGATGGGAGCGAGTTCTTCGCTGCCGGGCACTTTCCAGCCCCAGCGGAGCTCTTCGCCTTCATAGTCCTCGAAATAGTCGAGACGGTAGGGATGAAGGCCCTTTTCGAGAGCTACGCGGCCCGTGGCAGCCACAGCGGCATGACCGCCGTCGTTGTCTACCACCTTGTCTCCGTCGATATAGAGTACGGAGCCGTCGTCGCTGAGCACCATAAAGGTGTAGATGCCGGTTTCGGGGATATCGATATACCCGTCGTAGACAAATCCGAAGTGGTCGGGCTGCTCGGCATCCTTGATAGATACGTTGGGCAGCACGCCGCTCTTCTTGGCGGCTTTGCCGGCGAGGTCGGCGGTACGGGTGAAGTTGCCTTCCATGTAGCGGTAGTTAACGCCCTTGTTGGTCAGCGACAGCTGTGTTGCCGGGTGGTTTTCGGCACGTGTGGCGTTGAGCGACAGGGTACGGCTGGGCTGCATGCCTTCCTTATATGCACGAGCCTTGATTGTAGTGCTCTTGTCGATAGCAAAGGGAGCCTCATAACGTGTCGAAGCCTCGGTAGGCTCGCTGCCGTCGAGAGTGTAGTATATGACAGCGCCTTCTGTAGGCGAGAGGAGATCGACGTCGGCCTTTTCAATGAAGAGGCTGAGATCCTTGGGGGTATAAGGCAGGGAAACGACAGTCTCAGTGGTCATCGACGAAGGAGCCCATGAAGGATCAGTGCCACGGTCGGTGACGGCCTTGTCGGTAAGGTCGAAATCAAGAGTCCCGCCTTCCATGAGTGCAGCATGGGTGATATAGTTGGCTTCGACAGTCTTGCCGTTGAAGGTAACGTTCTTGATGAATTTGTTCTTGGTCGGGTTATTGGCCTTGATGATGAGCGTCTTGCCGTTGCCAAGCTTTATGATGGCCTTTTCGAAGAGCGGAGCACTGAGGGTGTATTCGCCGGAGGCCGGAGCTACCGGGCCGAGGCCGAGGGATGCGAGCACATACCATGCGGACATCTGGCCGACATCTTCGTTGCCGCAGATGCCTTCGGGAGTAGGCTTGTACATGGTGTCGAGGATGTAGCGTACGAGTTCCTGGCTCTTCCAGGGCTGCCCTACGAAGTTATAAAGGAAAGCGAAGTTGTGGCTGGGTTCGTTGCCGTGGGCATACTGGCCGATAGTGCCGGTGATGTCGCTCTGCTCGCCGTCGAGCTCGGTATTGTTTGTATAGAGCGAATCCATGGCACTGACAAACGCCTCGCGGCCTCCGAAGAGCTGTTCGAGACCGGCTATGTCCTGCGGAGCGAAGAAACGGTACTGCCATGCGTTGGCCTCGGTGAAAGCGCGGCCGGGCTGGTAGATGTTGAAGGGTGTTTCCCATCCGCCGTCGGCATTGCGCGGACGGAAGAAGCGTGTGGAGCCGTCGAAGACATTGGCGAAGTTTCCGGCACGGCGCATATATTCGTTGTAGACATCCTCTCGTCCGAGTTCCTTGGCCATCTGGGCGATGCACCAGTCGTTGTAGGCATATTCGAGGGTGCAGGATACGGATTCGCGCTTGGAGTTGGCCGGGATGTAACCGTCGGCAATGTATTCTGCGGAACCTTTCTTATTCTTGTTGGAGGACACTATCATAGCGTCGAGAGCCTTCTCGGCATCGAAACCTCGTATGCCCTTGAGATAGGCTTCGGCTATGATGGATGCGGAGTGATAGCCGATCATACATTCTGTCTCACCGGCAGAGAGGGGCCACAGAGGCAGTTCGCCGGTCGATTCGTACATGTCGAGGCAGGAGTTGACGATATCGTTGATGATATTCTCGTCGGTTATGGTCATGAGAGGATGCCACGAGCGGTGTGTATCCCAGAGGGAGAGAGTCGAGTAGCGGTTCTGTCCTGCGGGAACGGTGTCGATGCTCATGTCGTGACGGCGGTAGGCACCGTCGACATCGTTTACGATGTTGGGAACTACGAGGGCATGATAGAGAGCAGAGTAGAAAGTGGCACGTTCTTCCTTTGTACCGCCTTCTACGGTAATAGCGTCGAGCGCCTTAGCCCAGGTTTCGTGAGCTTTCGCACGTACAGCGTCGAAATCGAATCCGAATTCGTCGGTCTCGGTCTCGAGGTTGAGGGCTGCGCCTTCACGGCTGACAATCGACAGTCCTACCTTAGCGATGATGGGCTTGCCCTGGTTCTCGAAAGTCAGGACGGCGACATGTCCGTCATCGCTGAGCTGGGTAGCGGTGAAATCCTGGCTGAAACGGGCCACGAAGTAGACGTACTGATTGGGAGTCCAGCCCGACGACACACGGACACCGCTGATTTCGGCCGGGCCGTCGATGGTGATAGAAGCGCTGTCGAGGCGTTCCTCGGTGATGCTGTGGTTGAGGTCGAAGACGAGGTTGGCAGTCTGACCTTCGGGGAATGTATAACGGTGGAAGCCTGTGCGCGTAGTGGCCGTGAGCTCTACGTCGATGCCGTCGCCGAGGCGGACGCTGTAGTAGCCGGGGGTTGCCTTCTCGTCCTTATGGGAGAAAGCCACAGGGGAATAGAGGGGAGTGTCGGAGATGCTGACATTGCCTGCGAGCGGACGCACGAAGATGTCGCCGAGGTCGGCGCAGCCGGTGCCGCTGAGATGGGTATGAGAAAAACCGTTGAGGGTGCTGTCGCTATAGTGGTATCCCGAGCAGGCATCCCAGTTGTTGGCTCGAGTGTCGGGGCTGAGCTGTACAGCACCGTGAGGCATCGTAGCCCCGGGATATGTATGGCCGTGGAAGCCGGTGCCTACCATAGGGTCGGCAAGATCGACAGGGTCGGCCGGTGTCTGCGTCGTGCACGCTGCCAGTGACAGCGCAAACGCAAGAATCATAGCGTTTTTCATATACAGTTTATGTCTATTAGATGGGGTTATATTCATTGATATATGATGTCATGGTCGGAAGTTCCCGGTAAGAGTAGCTGAATTGACCGCTACCTTCCTGCCATGCGAATTTTCCAGTGGAAAGTTTGTTGTCGTTGATCCATTTCGAGGACCCCGACTTGATATATTTCACCACCTCGCCCAGGGCAGGAGGTGAATCGATCGTGCCAGTATTGGATTTTGTCCCGGAGGGAGTGGAGAGAACTTATTCCCGTTCTAAACCGGTCCGCGCCTTCGGGGGTCGCTAACGGTACTATTGTTAAGGAAACGGAGAAGAGGGGGTTAATATTGTAAAAAGCGGGCCTCGCTACCGGCCATGCCGATGGGCGAGGCCCGCTTCTATGTATTTTCAGTTCCTAAGCCGGAACATCAGGATTATTGATACTGCGGGAGCTGTTTGAGGGCACCGTTAGCCTTGATAACCTGCTGTGACGGATAGGGGAAGGTCATGTAGTTGTCGTTGTACGGTAGCTTATTGTTGTAGTCCCCGTAGTTACCCACTGTATAATCCGATTCGGGATCGCTTTGATCCTTATAGTAGCGAACCTGAGGAATTGCTGAAAGTTCCGCACCTGCAAGTGCTTTGAGCTCGGCATTGCTGCTGCGATGCCAACGCTTGAGGTCGAAGAGATGGTCTGTATATTCGAAAGCGAGTTCTACGCGACGTTCGTGATAGAGGTCGGCACCGGTAGCCTGGTGGTCCAGAGTAGCCACTTTGCCGCGAGTGCGGAGCTTGTTGATGTCGGCGGTAGCCTTAGCTGCATCACCTGTCATAAGATATGCCTCGGCACGGAAGAGATACATCTCAGCCATACGCATAAGCGGGAAGTTAATGCGGACAGTAGGATAGTTACCATTGGAGTTCACATAGCCAGTTCCAGTTGCATCATCATATTTGAAAGCGTCCTGGAATTTCCAGATCTGGAAGCCAGCTTCGATATCCGCTTCCCCACAATAAGTCAACTTGCTTCCCCAATAGTAGAATTCGTTACCATAAGAAAGAATCGAACGATAAAGACGGCTATTCTTCGTGGGAGTACCAAGATAACACTTGTTCGGATCGGCGGTAGATTTGTCGATTTCATATTCACCGTCCTTAAGGAATTCCTGATAGAGGCCTTCAGTAGGTTTGAAGTAACCCCAGCCGTTATAACCGTTATAATTTGGGTTGTCCGGAACAGCGAAACCTTTGTTACGGAGCATTACACCGGGAAGCTCGCAGCCACCGCCCTTCTCACCACCTGTCGAAGGAATAGAGAAGAGATATTCATCGTTCCAGAAGTTAGCGTAATCGCTTGAGAAAACTTCATCGAATGTATTGGCGAGTTTGCGACCGTACTCGTTTTCGAGTTTGTTGACACATGTAATGACATCTTTCCACTTTGTCGCATCCCATGTTGCCCAGTATGCGTATGTTTTTGCCATATAGCCTACTGCTGCAGCCTTATGGGCACGACCCTGGTTGTCCACACCGTAATCCCTGAAATCGGGAAGAAGGTTCTCCGCCATCTTGAGGTCTTCGATAATCAGTTCGTAGTTCTCCATTACGGTAGCACGCTGAGGAGGAATAGAGTTATCATATTCGCCCTCGAAGTCTTCCCAACGTACGAAAGGAACACCGAGCTGGTCGGTACCGTAGCGGTATGCAACATAGAAATGACAGAACGCACGCAGGAAATATGCCTCGCCGAGCGTACGGGTCTCTACCGCAGAGAGATTGCCTTTACGACCCAGATTCTTGATGATGAAGTTGCAGTTGGTCATCTCATTGTAAAGGGTCGAGAAGATATTGCGGAGAGGCGACTCGTCACCTGTGTACTGGAACGTAGCCAGGGTGTTGAAGCTACGGCCGCGACCCCAGACGATATCACATGCCGCACCCTGCTCATAGTACAAGTCACGACCGAACATATCGTCACCGTTAGTGAGGTCATAGTAGACTGGGTCTATCGCGTCTATGGCCTGCTGGTCGTTGGTGAAGTAATTGGTTGTAGTGGTAGCGCCTTCGGGCTGTACGTCGAGGAAGTCACTGCAGGAGCCGAGCGAAAGGCCAGCTGCAAGCGCCACACCAATAATATATTTTTTCATATTGATTTTTCCTTTCGTTGATTAGTATGTGAGGTTGATACCGAAGGTATAGATGCGCGAAACAGGATACTTGAGGGCATCATATCCGGCAACCTCGGGATCCATACCGGAATAGTTGGTGATAGTAAAGAGGTTGTCTGCCGAGAAGTAAACGTTCAGCTGGCTGTTACGTCCCTTCAGGTAATCCCACTTCTGAAGAAGAGATGTGAGGTTGTAGTTGACTGTAAGGTTCTTCATACGCAGGTACGAAGTATCTTCAAGGTACCAGTCAGACGGTGTCGAGAAGTTACCATTCTTGTCGAGACGCGTCAGTCGGGGAATGTTGCTGCCACGGTTGGTTTCGCTCCATGCATCGAGGATATCTGTACTACGGTTGAAATTGCCGTCAGCGTCGTTAAGGAATGCTTCCTTACCGACATAAGCTGCCTGAGCACCCTGAACACCCTGGAACATCATGCTTACCGAGAGATTCTTCCATGTAGCACCGAGAGTAAGAGCATATGTCCAGTCAGGGGTAGCATTGCCGAGATACTGGCGGTCGTTGTTATCGATAACACCGTCTCCGTTGAAGTCGACAAACTTGAGGTCACCGGCTTTAGCCTCTTTCTGGATACGATTTCCATCCTTGTCTACGTAGGCTGCAGCCTCTTCATCGCTTTGGAAGATGCCGTCGGTCTTGATGAGATAGTACTGGTTGAGCGGGCCGCCCTGACAGCTCTGATAAAGGTAGGGAATAGAACGGAATTCTCCGCCGCCTGTCCATACACCGGGTTCGCCGTCTTCGTTCTTCACGCCGATATCGGTAATCTTATTCTTGAGGTATGCGAAGTTACCGCTGATAGTGTACGACCAGTCGCGGTTGATACGATCGTTCCAGCTGCCAAGGAATTCGAAACCACGGTTGCTGATTTCGCCGAGGTTGACGAGCTGTGGAGTCAGACCTATATAGTCAGGCCAGTTGATAGTCTGCTGCTGAATAAGGTTATTGGTCTTTTTGTCGAAGTAGTCAAGAGATACAGCGAGACGATTGTGGAAGAACTCTGCATCAACACCTATATCCCACTGTTCGGAAGTTTCCCATGTGAGGTTCGGGTTGACAGGTGTGCTGATACCGGCCATGTTGCCCCAGAAGTACTTGTTGCCCCCCTGGTTGTTCAGGATACCGTACCATGCTGTTTCATTATTATAGGTTCCGGACCACATGAGGCCTGCCTTGTAGCCCATAGGCACTGAACCGAGGTTACCAACCTTACCCCAGGAAGCACGTACCTTCAGGAGGTTGAAGTTGTTGGTGTTATTGAAGAATTTCTCGGAAGAAATCTTCCATGCGGCTGTCACAGCGGGGAAGTCACCGCTGTTGCTTTCCTTGACGAGACGGCCTGCAAGGTCGCGGCGCCACGACGCAGTCACGAAGTAGCGGTCAGCATAGCTGTAGCCAACACGGGCAACGAGCGAAACATTGGCATCGGGACCCGAGAGCCAATCGGTTGTTGTGGTGCTCGCAGCAAGGCCGAGATACTGCAGATAGGAGCTTTCGTCTTGGAAGCCGGAGCCTTGACTCTGGAGGTTTCGCGCTTCCCAATGATTGGCTGTTACAGAGAAGAGACCGCTGACACGGTGCTGGCCGAAAGCGTTCTCATAGGTAAGAGTGTTCTCGGCATTCCACTGGTCAGTGCGGTAATTCGATACCGTGAGTGAGTTGCCAGTATCGGGCTTACCGGGAGCGAGATCGCGGGGATGGAAGCTCTTGTAGTTGTTGTTCGCTACATTGTATGTGAAGCGCGAAACGAACTTGAGGCCTTCGATGATGTTGCCGATTTCGAGGCTGGTAGTTGACCAGAGGTCGCTTGTGCGGTTATATATGTTTTCACATTCAAGAAGACGGACGGGGTTCACAACGTCACCGTGTGCGTCAGCGTAGTTGTTGCCGTACTTTTCTATATATGCAGGATCCTGAGTTGTCGTACCGCCCCAAGTACCTGTAATCGGGCTGTACACTTCTGCAGATGCAGGCATCCAGATGGCCGACAGAATCGGGCCGGTGTATGCATCAGTAGTGCTCTTGGAACGTGATTCGTAGTTCTTCCAGGTGAGGTCTTCACGGATTGTGACCCACTTGTTGATTTTGAACATTCCGTTGTAGCGGATACCCATCTCCTTGCTGTAAGTGTTGCGAAGGGTACCTTCGTTGTTCACGTAGTTGAAAGAAAGACGGTTGGTGAATGTCTCGCTACCACCGTTCAGTACGATGTTGTGACGCTGGAAGAATGCTGTGCGGAAAATTTCGTCCATCCAGTTGGTACGGGTAGTGCCAATCCAAGGGTTCTTTGTTACGTCCCATGCAGTCGGAAGAGAAAGTTCCGGGACAGCAGCATATGACTGCTTGCGCATAGCGAGTTCCTGCTCTGCATTTAGCGGTTTGATCAGGTTCGAAGCCTTGCGAAGACCATACTGACCCTCATATGTAAGAGTGGCGGGACCTTCGTGGGCTTTCTTGGTGGTTACGAGTACAACACCACCGGCACCGGACTGAGCACCGTAGATAGCGGCGGAAGCGGCATCCTTGAGGACTACGATGCTTTCGATATCTTCAAGCGATGCAATAGGAGCTCCGGGGACACCGTCGACAACCCAGAGGACATTGTCGCCGTTCTGCGAACCCTGACCACGGATCACGATAGAAGGGGTCGAGGTAGGGTCGCCACCGTTCTGTGTAATGGTCACACCGGGGAGCTGACCCTGGAGCATACCTTCGGTCGAGGTAACAGGACGTTTTACAAGTTCGTCTACATTCGAGACTACACCTACGGAAGCGGAAAGGTCCTGCTTACGCGACTGGGCACCATAACCGAGGACAACGAGGTTCTCAAGCTGTTCGCTGCTCTCTTCGAGAGTAATAGTGATTGAGGGTCCGGTGACTGTCACTTCTGCAGTATTGCAGCCGACATAACTTACCTGAAGCTTGTCGCCCACTTTTGCACGAAGTGTAAAGTCGCCGTCGATACCTGTGGCTGCTGCCACTTTAGTTCCGATTACCTGTACAGAAGCACCGATGAGCGGGTCACCGGCAGCATCCTGAACAAAACCCTTCACAGTGATTAGTTCCTGTGCGAAGGCACCGACTGACAGGATGACGGCCATTACAAAGGTCATCATCATGCGAGAAAGTGTGTTGGTTTTTTGTTTCATGGAAAAATTTGTTTTGGCTGGTAAAAAGGTTTAGATTTCTTTTTGCGGAATAATAATTGGATGGTGTTTGTTGGTTTGCTTTTTGATTTTTCTAAGGATGATGTGTTAGTTTATGATTATTAAATAATTGAATTCGTGTGGAGTGCCTGGACGGCAGGCTTCTCAGCCAAGAAGCGAGGCTGCACCGAGGAGGTTTGCCTCGCGGAGCTGTGCCGGAAGGATGCGGCAACGCTCCCGAATGAGGGCGTAGGGATATGTTTCGATGCTGCGGAGCATACCTTTTTCGAAGTAGGGCATCGCGGCTGCTATGCCACCACCTATGACGACGGCCTCGGGAGCGTAGGTGAAGAGCACGGCCTTGATAAGCTCGCCGAGATGGGCCCCGAACTCATCCCATATCCTGAGGGCTTCTTCGTCACCGTCCTTTGCACGGACAGCGAGGGCGCCACCGGTCGTATGGTAGACATCACGCAGGAAGAGGCTGCTGCAATAGTGCTCGTAGTCGCTTGAGAGATAGGGCAGAGAGCCGATTTCTCCTGCACCGGCACAAACTCCGCTATAAAGTTGTCCGCGGATTATGACACCGGAGCCGACCCCGGTCCCGAGCGTTATGCCAAGCATATCCGAGAAACCGCGGCCCGCGCCGTAGCGGTGTTCGCCAAGTGCGAAGCAGTTGCAGTCGTTGTTGACTTCGACACGAACGCCACAGGCTTTTTCAAGGATTTCCTTGAGGTGAACTTCGCGCCAGGAAGGGATATTGACTGCATTATATACAATACCGCGTTCGACATCCACAACAGACGGCACACCTATACCGATACCGTCGAGCGACGGGGCGGCAAGAGCGTCGATGAGACTCTTGATCTGCTCTACGACCTCGCGTTCGGTTCCATGCGCGTTGCATGGTATCGATTTAATGTCGGTGCATACACCTTCTTCAACTCTGGCGGCGCATATGTTTGTTCCGCCCAAATCAACGGCTATTTTCATGTTTTTCGCGATATGGAGTCGTTACGCGGTTGCAAAGTAAACTAAAGTTTTCCGACAAATAAGGGTATTTTGCGGATAAAATTCCTCATTTTGCGCAGAAGTTAATTTTTTAACAATTTAACTCTATCGTCGATTGTATGTTAAGACATATTTATATGTTATAAAACATGTTTTGGCAAATTCAAACCGTGAAGCATGGCGAGAGACAGATATGTAAAGACGATTTTTTGGCACAGCATCATACTTGTTTTTTTTATGGAGGCAAAGTTACAGACAAGCTTTTGCATCCCTATGTCCTAAATGTTGCACTTATATTAAATATATCCGATATAGCCTGCCGTGACTCATCTTCGAGACACCGCAATTTCACAGATTTTGTGTTATTATATGTGAATGAAAAACGCCGTCTACATATCGCGCAGGACCGACAGCGAGCGCAGCGAGGAGAGCGATACAAGATGTATGCCGTAGTATCGGATGATGACATCGAGGATACGGTTCCTCTCCTGATGCGAAAGGTGCAGACAGGCGAGCGTACGCACCGAGAGCCTGTCGAAAAACGCTGCGAAGCGGCTCTCGTCGGCATCGAGGAAGTCGGGATGCAGAGGCGGCGTGGCGAGGAATCGACCTTCGCGCATATCGAAGACCAGACCCGGAGCATAGCCTTCGATGTCCGGCGCTATGCCGAGCAGGAACGTGAGCCTGTATAATATATATATGTGGAAATTAGCGACCGCACGCGTCGGCAGCCCCGTGGCCAAACATGCAAGCGAAGCAAAGAGGAAATCGGAGAGAGTCTCGTCGGCAGTAGTCCGCTTAAGGAGCACATCGAGAACCTCGGACAGAAAAATGGATATCAGGCCTACTGTAGGGTCGGAATTCATGGCAAGAGAATCGGGCATAGGGCGCACGTCGCGCAACGACTGTATATCGCGTCCGGGCCGGAAGTCGCACACGCCCTCGAAAGTTGCCAAGGGAGAAGTCATAGCCTTGCGACGGCGAGCCTCGCGTCCGGCACCGGCCGGAAAAGCGAAGGCAACACGTCCGGCCTCGCGCGACCAGGCAGTGACGATATTGCGCGAATCGCTGTGTCGGACAGTTCGCAGGGCTATACAATGCAGATAGGTGTACATGGCTGCAAAATTGAGCCATAAAATTGTATTTTGCAAGGAACGAGGGGATAAAAGGGCGCGATATTTGTAAAAAAAACTTAAAATAGGGCTTTCGGAAGGCGGTTGTTTTGCCAAGTCACGAATAGTGCGTATATTTGCACTCGCAAAAAGCGCAAGGCCCATTCGTCTATCGGTTAGGACGCGAGATTTTCATTCTCGAAAGAGCAGTTCGATTCTGCTATGGGCTACCAAATAAAATAAGAACTAAACGAATTTTTTGCATAGACATGGCAAATCATGATTCTTCCAAAAAGCGCATCCGCCAGACAGCAAGCCGCCGTCTGCGTAACCGCTATTATGCCAAAACCGCTCGCAACGCTGTTCGCAACCTCCGCAAAATGACCGACAAGGCCGCCGCAGAGGCACGTTATCGCGAAGTAACAGCTATGCTGGATCGTCTTGCCTCCAAGAACACTATCTCCAAGAACAAGGCATCCAACCTCAAGAGCAAGCTGGCTAAGCACATCGCCAAGATCTCCGCTTAAGCAGCGATATAGCCGAAAGGCTTCATGGCCCATTCGTCTATCGGTTAGGACGCGAGATTTTCATTCTCGAAAGAGCAGTTCGATTCTGCTATGGGCTACACAACCCTTCCAAGGCTCCGATCCTCGCGATTGGAGCCTTTTCTTCTACAGGCACTGCCCTCCCCTCTCATAATAAACCAATTCATAGATGATACGCAACCTACTCTTCGACCTCGGAGGCGTGATAATCGACATAGACCGCCAAAGATGCATCGATGCTTACACGAAACTCGGACTTGCCGACGCGGAATCCTACTTCGGGCTCTACGCCCAGTCGGGCATATTCATGGCTATCGAGGACGGCTCGAAGACTGTCGAGGAGTTCCATGCGGCCATGCGCGAGAAACTACCTGCAGGCACCTCCGACTACTCCATCGATCAGGCCTTCCAGAAATTCATCGTCGGCATACCGCTCCATCGTCTCGAAGCGCTCAGGCAACTGCGCAGCAAAGGATACAACATATTCCTGCTGAGCAACACGAATCCCATCATGTGGAACGGCATCATAGCCTCCGAATTCGGCAAGGAAGGGCTGCGCCGCGAGGACTACTTCGACGGCATAGTGACCTCGTTCAAGGCACGGTGCGTCAAGCCGAACCGTGAAATTTTCGACTACGCCGTCGAGCAGCTCGGCATAGTGCCGGAAGAAACAATGTTTTTCGACGACGGCGAGGCCAACGTCAAGGCTGCAGCCGCTCTCGGTTTTGCGACAGCACACGTACTACCAGGAACAGAATTCACCGACTATCTCCCCGAGAAATGAAGGACGTGGCTCATGATGGAGGCTACTTAGCTACCGTCGGGATGTTCGACGGTTACCATCGCGGCCATCAGTGGCTTGTGGGCCAACTCCGCAAAAAAGCTGCCGAAGAAAATCTCAAGCCGCTGGTAATCACCTTCGACAGCCATCCGCTGAGTATTATACACCCCGGAGCCGTACCAAAGCTCATTACAAGCACTGCCGACAAGCTGCGGATGCTCGGCGAGGCATGCGAGGGCAATGTACGCCTCCTTCCCTTCGACGAAGCTACGGCCAAGCTCGATGCCACCTCTTTCCTCAGGAAAATATCGGCCGACTACGGAGTATCGGCATTCGCAATGGGCTTCAACAACCATATCGGATCCGACCGCTGCGACAGCCGCCAGGCTGCCGCCCTCGGCATTATGCCCGTCTTCACCTTCGAGCACTGCCCTATCGGCGAGGTCAGCAGCTCAGAAGTCCGCAAGACCCTGAGTAACGGCAATGTAAATCTTGCAGCGAGACTGCTTGGCCGCCCGTACACACTGCGCGGCACAGTCGTCGGAGGCAAGAAGCTCGGACGCACCATAGGATTCCCGACAGCCAATATACAGCCATACGACAAGAACATCCTCATTCCGGCCAACGGCGTGTATGCCGTCGACGTGCGCATCGATGGAGAGGACACAATACGGCGCGGGATGCTCAACATCGGCACCCGGCCTACCGTCGAGCACGACCTCGATGCCGAGCGTAGTATCGAAGTGCATATCCTTGATTTCGAAGGAGAAATATATGGCCGGGAAATAGAACTGTCGTTCATCGGACGGCTCCGCAGCGAGAAAAGTTTCGAAAACCTGGAGGCACTTGCCGCACAACTTGCAAAAGACCGGGAAGCAGCGGGCGCCCTACCGACACAAAAACCTATGAAGCAATGAACTACAACGAAAGAAACGTACATCCGCGCGACAGCCGCATCGCGTTCGATGCCGAAAGTCATACCTACACGGCATACTCGCCCGACGGGACACCGACAGAATGTAAGTCGGTGACCACCATAGTCGAGGAGCTTTTCGAGCAGTTCGACGCCGACTACTGGGCCGTGCGCAAAGCGACTCCGACACATACCCCCGAAATGCTCAAGGCCGAATGGGCTGCAAAAGGTAAGCAGGCACGCGACCTCGGCACACAGCTTCACGACCGCATCGAGCATCACTACCTCGGCGACGAGCCGTCGGCCGAAGCCTTGTCCGACAAAGCTTTCTGTCTTTTCCTGCGTTTTGCCGCCTCGCACGTTCTCAAACCATACCGCACCGAATGGCGCATATTCAGCGAGAAATACCGCATCGCCGGAACTCTCGACTTCCTCGCCTGCGACAATGGCCGCTTCGAGATATACGACTGGAAACGTTCGTCGAAGATCATAGGTCCCGACGGCCTCCCGGTCCGTACAAACGCTTACGGCAAACATGCCTACGCGCCCATCGAGAATGTCCCCGACACAGTGTTCCACCACTACGCGCTCCAGGTGAGCCTCTACCGCTACCTTCTTGAAGAAGAATACGGTATCTATGTCGAAGACGCTCATCTCGGCACCTTCCATCCCACTTACGACTGCCCCTACGTAGTCGACATGCCCTATCTTCGCGACGAAGTCCGCGCAATCCTCGAATCACGCCTATGACACGACGACTCCCCGACTCATTCCGCGAGATGATAGCCGCCATTCTCCCCGACAAAGCGGAGACGCTGCTGCATGCCCTCTCGGAGACCGAGCCCGAGGTGTCTGTCCGTGCCAATTCACTGAAAGGCAGCCATCCGCTGCCCTCCGCCGACCTCGTGCCGTGGTGTCCCGACAGCTTTTACCTTCACGAACGTCCTCTATTTGCCGCCGACCCAGCCTGGCATCAGGGGCTCTACTATGTGCAGGATGCTTCGTCGATGGCAGTAGCGGCCGTGGTACGCCAATTGATCGACAACGAGCTCTCCGACGTTCCGAACATCCGCTGCCTCGATGCCTGCGCAGCTCCCGGAGGCAAGACAGGTGCGGTAGCCGCCGTCCTGCCGCCCGACGCACTCATCGTAGCCAACGAATTCGATTCCCGACGTGCCAACATCCTTGTGGAGAACATCGCCAAGACCGGTGCCCCGAACGTCTGCATAAGCCGTGGACCGGCCCAGAAATACGGTCGCGTGACGAATGCCTTCGACCTCATCCTTGCCGACGCTCCCTGCTCGGGAGAAGGAATGATGCGCAAGGAGGAGGAAGCTGTCGCACAATGGAGTCCGGGGCTGATACGCCAGTGCCGTGACCTTCAGCGCGAAATCCTCGACGCGCTATGGAAAGCGCTGCGTCCCGGCGGTGTGCTTGTCTACAGCACCTGCACTTTCAACAAAGAAGAAGACGAGGACAACCTTGCCTACCTTGTCGACACACTCGGCGGCGAGGCCGTCGAACTGCCGCTCCTCGCTTACGAGGGTGTATGCAGCGGTCTCGGCGACTATCCGTCGTACCGGTTCCTGCCTGGCTATATCCGTGGCGAAGGGCTCTTCATATGCGCCATCCGCAAACCAGGCGAGGCTTCAGCGAACAAGACGCGCCGCTCGCAGGCCAGAATCACGACAGACCCCACAATGGCACGGTTCGCAAAAGAGGTACTCGCGGAACCTGAAAAATATATCGTCGACGGCACAAACGCCGTCCCGAAACAACATGCCGACTTCCTGGCATCTCTACGCAAGGACATCGACTTCCTGCGCTACGGTCTTCCCCTGGGAAGCCTCAAGGGGCGCGACATAGTACCGTCGCACGAACTTGCCATAAGTACGGTTCTCAAAAACAAGCATTTTCCAATGCTCGAGCTTGCCTATCCCGACGCTTTTTCCTATCTTCGCGGAGAGGGAATGTCAGAGCTGCCCGGCGATCTGCCGCGCGGCTATTTCCTTGCCTGCTACAGAGGCCGTACTCTCGGCTTTGCCAAGAACATTGGGCGACGCGCAAACAACCTCTATCCCGACGAATACAGGCTGCGGCTGACGTTGCGTGAAGGCATGCAGACTCCTGAGTCATTAGTACATCTGCAATGAAAGAATTCTTCAAGATACTGCGGCGTTTCGTGCCGCCATACAAGAAATTCCTGGCGCTGAACATCCTATTCAACGTCCTGGCTGCCTTCCTGACTGTATTTTCCTTCGCGCTCATCGTGCCGATACTTGAGATGCTCTTCAAGATCAACAACACAGTCTACAGCTATATGCCTCTCGGCAGCGAATCGCTCAAGACAGTGGCTGTCAACAATTTCTACTATTACACTCAGGAATCCATAGCCACTTTCGGCGCAGCGACCACCCTCGGATTGCTCGCCGCATCGCTCGTGGTCATGACGGCTCTCAAGACCGGGGCTTCGTACATGGGCTCTTATTTCATCATCCCTCTCCGCTCGGGCATCGTCCGCGACCTGCGCAACTATATGTACGACAAGGTGACACGCCTTCCTATCGGCTTCTTTACCTCGGAGCGCAAAGGCGACGTGATGGCCCGCATGAGCGGCGACGTTGCCGAAATAGAGAACTCCATCATGGCATCGCTGGATATGTTCTTCAAGAACCCGGTGATGATCATTGTCTGCCTGGTCACCATGATAGTGATTTCGTGGCAGCTGACTATCTTCGTCTTCATCCTTCTTCCTCTTGCCGGTATGCTGATGGGTACCGTCGGACGACGGCTCAAGCGAACATCGCTCGAGGGCCAGAACCAGTGGGGCGTCCTTATGTCGACAATCGAGGAGACCCTTGGGGGCCTGCGCATCATCAAGGCATTCAACGCGGAAGGTAAGATGCGCCGCCGTTTCCACGAAGAAAACCAGGTGTTCTACCGCCTCTCGAACAGCGTTGCACGTCGCCAGTCGCTCGCCCATCCTATGAGCGAATTTCTCGGCACTGTGGCCATATCCATAATCCTATGGTTCGGCGGCAGCCTGATTCTCAACGGCATATCCGGACTCGACGCGCCCGATTTCATCTACTACATGGTGATTTTCTACAGCATCATCAATCCAGCCAAGGATCTGTCGAAAGCCATGTACTCCATCCAGAAAGGACTCGCGTCGATGGAACGTGTGGACCGCATTCTCAATGCCCGTAACCCTATCGCCGACCCCAAGAATCCGAAACCGCTGCCTGAAGGCAACGTCGGAATCCGTTTCAACAACGTGTCGTTCAGCTACGACGGAAGTGTCGACGTACTCTCCAATATCAACCTCGACATAGCACCCGGCGCTACCGTGGCCCTCGTCGGACAGTCCGGTTCCGGCAAATCGACTCTTGCCGACCTGCTGCCACGTTTCTACGACCCTACAAAGGGCGACATCACTGTCAACGGCACTGACATACGCGATCTCAAAGTCCACGAACTGCGCTCGATGATGGGCAACGTCAACCAGGAAGCCATCCTCTTCAACGACACTATTTTCAATAACATAGCCTTCGGTGTCGAACACGCCACCATCGAGCAGGTGCGCGAGGCTGCGCGCATAGCCAACGCCGACGATTTTATCACGGCAACCGAGGACGGCTACAATACTGTCATCGGCGACCGTGGCTGTCGTCTCTCCGGCGGCCAGCGTCAGCGCCTGTCGATAGCCCGTGCAGTGCTAAAAGACCCGAAAATACTCATCCTCGACGAAGCGACCTCCGCCCTCGACAGCGAGAGCGAGACCCTCGTACAGCAGGCCCTCGAAAGGCTTATGAAAGACCGCACGACGCTCGTCATCGCCCACCGACTTTCGACAATCCGCAACGCCGACCTCATCTGCGTGCTCCACGAAGGACACATCGTCGAAGCCGGCACCCACGAAGCCCTGCTCCGAGCCGATGCCGCCGGATACTACCGGCGACTGGTCGAGATGCAGTCACTGGCTCCATCCTGAACAATCTTTAATTAACATATTCACCTAACCTATTAATTCATTGATGAAACACTGCAAAAAACTATGTGCCGCCGCGGCAATACTGATCGGAGCTGTCACGACAGGTTCCGCGCAGGCACTGCCCGAGCAAGAAACGGCAAAAGCCACGGCATACCTCGTATCGGATGCCCACCTCGACACGCAATGGAACTGGGACATACAGACCACTATCAGCCAGTATGTATGGAACACCCTGAACCAGAACCTGATGCTTCTGCGCAACTATCCCGATTATGTCTTCAACTTCGAAGGCGGTGTGAAATACGCCTGGATGAAGGAATATTATCCAAGAGAGTACGAGATGATGATACCCTACATCAAGGCCGACCGCTGGCACATCTGCGGCGCAAGCTGGGATGCGACGGACGCCATCGTACCCTCCACCGAGTCGGCCATTCGCAATATCCTGCTCGGTCAGCAGTTCTACCGCGACGAATTCGGCGTTGAAAGCACCGATATCTTCCTTCCCGACTGCTTCGGCTTCGGCTGGACACTTCCTACCATCGCCAATCACTGCGGCCTCATCGGCTTCTCGTCGCAGAAGCTGGGATGGCGCAAGGAGCCTTTCCACGACGGTGCCAAGTACCCCTTCACTATCGGCCTCTGGAAAGGTGTGGACGGCTCTGAGATCATGATGGCCCACGGCTTCAGCTACGGTCACCGCTTCAAACCCGAAGACCTGACCCACAGCGACATGCTCGCCGAACGTGCCGCCATGAGCCCCCTCAACACAGTCTACCACTACTACGGCACGGGCGACATCGGCGGTTCGCCGACACCAAACTCCGTATATGCCGTACAGAAGAGCGTCGGTTCTAACGGTCCTGTGAAAATCATCAGCGCACAGAGCGACAAACTCTACAAAGACTACCTCCCCTACAGCTCGCATCCCGAACTACCCAAATACGACGGCGAACTGCTCATGGACCTTCACGGTACCGGCTGCTACACATCGCAGGCTGCCATGAAGCTCTACAACCGCCAGAACGAACAGCTCGGCGACGCTGCAGAACGCGCTTCCGTCGCCGCCGAAGTACTTGGTCTGACTCCCTATCCCGGCAAAAACCTCACTGAAGCATGGCGCCGTTTTATCTTCCACCAGTTCCACGACGACCTCACAGGCACGAGCATACCGCGCGCATATGAATTCTCATGGAACGACGAAATCCTGACCCTCAAACAGTTCTCCGACATCCTCGAAGCGGCAGGAAGCGCTGTTGCCTCGGAGATGGACACTCGTGTCAAGGGTACGCCCCTGCTGGTCTACAATCCTCTCGGTCATGCTTCGTCGGAAGTTGTGGAACTCAGCGTCGCAATACCCGGCAATGTCCGTGGTGTAGAAGTCTACAATGCCGCCGGCAAGCCCGTTCGCTCGCAGTTCCTCGGTTATGAGGATGGCAAGGCACATTTCCTCGCTGAACTGACAGCTCCCGCCAACGGATTCGAAGTATACGATGTCCGCAAGGGCAGCGCACCCAAGAATACAGACGTTGAAAGCACCAACAAGCTCGAGAACTCAGTCTACGCCCTCACATTCGACAAGAACGGCGACATCAGCTCCATTGTCGACAAGCGAAACGGCCGCGAGCTCGTCAAGGACGGCAAGACCGTACGTCTGGCGATGTTCACAGAAAACGAATCCTTCGACTGGCCGGCATGGGAAATTCTCAAGAATACCGTCGACGGAACTCCCGTGTCAGTTATAGAGAATGTCAAGGTTTCACTTGTCGAAAACGGTCCCGTACGCCGTACGATGAAAGTCGAAAAGGACCACGGCGACTCTCACTTCACACAGTACGTACGCCTCTACGAAGGCGATAACGCCGACCGTATCGACTTCTACAACGAAATCGACTGGGCCGCACTCAACAGCCTCCTGAAAGCCGAATTCCCTCTAAATCTCGACAACGAGAAGGCTACTTACGACCTCGGCATCGGCACCATCCAGCGTGGCAACAACCGCGCCAACGCCTACGAAGTACCGGCTCAGCAGTGGGCCGACCTCACGGATGCCGACGGCAGCTATGGTGTGACCGTCACCAACGACAGCAAGTACGGCTGGGACAAACCCGACAACAACACTCTGCGCCTGACGCTCCTCCATACTCCCAAGACCAACAAAGGCTATACCTATCAGGACCATCAGGACCATGGCTACCACACCTTTACCTATAGTCTCATAGGTCATGACGGTGCCCTCGACAAAACCAAGGCAGCCGCTCGTGCCGCAGGCCTCAACCAGAAACCCAAAGCATTTGCGACAACCAAGCATGCCGGTAAGCTCGGCAAAACTTTCTCCCTGGCTTCTGTCGACAACGAGGCCCTCGCCATCAAGGCTCTCAAGAAAGCAGAAAGCGGCGACGAATATATCGTCCGCGTATATGATACTGCCGGAAACGGCACCCAGAACGGTGCTGTCACCTTCTCGCAGGACATCCTTGCTGCTTGGGAAGCCGACGGCACCGAGAAAGCCCTCGACAAAGTGGCATTCAACGGCAAGTCCCTTCCTGTCAGCGTGGCACCCAACAGCCTCAAGACTTACCGCGTCCGTCTCGCCAAAAACACAGACGGCGCCCGTAAGTTCGAGAAGGTCGCACTGCCCTTCGACAAGAAGTGCTTCAGCTGGAACGAGTACCGTTCGGATGTTTCATTCGACGGCGACTACAGCTATGCAGCAGAACTCGTACCGGCAGAACTCCTGGCTTCCGGGGTTCCCTTCCGTCTTGAAAACAAGGATCTCTTCAACGGACTGACCGCCAAGGGCGACACGATTACAGTCGATCCAGCCAAGGGATACAAGCATCTCTATCTTCTCGCAGCTGCCGCCTCCGACAAGAACATCAGTGCGACAGTGAAGACCGGCAAGACTTCGACAGACATCGTCGTTCCTTCTTACACCGGCTTCGTCGGCCAGTGGGGGCACACAGGCCATACCACAGGTTACATGCGTCCCCAGGAAGTCGCATACGTCGGCACACACCGCCACTCGCGCAGCGGCGACTGCCCCTATGAGTTCACCTACATGTACAAATACGACATTCCTCTGCCCACAGGCACTAAGGAAGTCGTTCTCCCCGACAATCCCGACCTCGTATTCTTCGCCGCAACCCTTGGTGAAGACGAACCAGCCCTTGAAGCAGCCGCTCCTCTGTTCCGACTCTCCAACAAAGGCCAGGTCGCCGAAGAAATCGCTCTCGAAGAAGAAAGCAAGCCCAATCTCCTGCGCCCTGAGCACATTATCGGCTGGTCCGGTTACATCAACGAAGGCGAACACCCACGTTGCCTCGTCGACGGCAATGAAGAGACCAAATGGTGCGATGTCAGCACAGGCCCCAGCTACGTCGACTTCGACCTTGGAGAAAGCAAGCCCGTGACAGGCTGGAAGATGATCAATGCCGGCAGTGAGAATCCGTCGTATGTCACCTCCTGCGCGCTTCTTATGGGCCGCAACAGCACCACAGAAGACTGGAAGACCCTCGACCACTTCACCGGCAACAAGAACAACACTGTAAAGCGCAACCTTGATAAAGACGCTATGGTACGCTATATTCGTCTGTTCGTAGTCCAGCCTCTGCAGGACAACAGCGGCAAGGATGCCCGTATCTACGAGCTTGCCGTCTATTAATGATACATAAGAACTAAACAGGACGGGCAGGCGAAACGAATTCGCCTGCCCGTTTTCTTATAAGTCATTTCGCCATTATAAAAAGACCGATGTCAGTATTGCTACCGACATCGGCTTATAGCGATTAGACAGTTTCAGAGTCGAGTCTTACTTATCCTGAACGAGAGTGATGACGAGTTCCTTTTCGTCTTCGGGATCAGATTCAATGTTGATCTTGCCTTCACGTGCAAGCCAACCGAGGGCTGCATAGACTTCTTTATCTTTCAGCTTGGTGATTTTTTTAAGTTGCTTTACACCAAGTACTTCTGCGGTGCTCAAAGCCACCCATACGGTTCCGGCGTTGGTGCCGATTACTTCTGTGTTCATTTTCAATTCAATAAGTTTAGTTAGACTTTAATTTATTATCGAGTATGAATTTCGGGTGTAACAATGTGCAAATTTAACATATTTTGCATAAAGCTTCACTATAAAATCCTAACAATTTGAGCGCCTTTTTGTTTAATTATTTCTAATCTCTTGTAATCTAAACGTTTACAGAAACACTTTTGTTCCTGTACCACTCCGCTTTATTATGTCCTCCTGCCTACTTTATGAACCGCCGACGAGGCATCCATGTTAATTTTTAGGATGCCATACTCCTTAAATAAAAATGTTTTCACTAATTTTGCCGCCAAAATTCAAAGAGCCATCATGAGTACGCCGAAAAATCTTGTCATCGTCGAATCACCAGCCAAAGCCAAAACCATAGAAAAATTTCTTGGAGAAGACTATCGTGTCATGTCGAGCTACGGCCACATACGCGACCTGAAGAAGAAAAGCTTCAGCATAGATATGGATCACGACTTCAACCCAATCTACGAAATTCCCGAAGACAAGAGCCAGCTTGTTGCCGAGCTTCGCAAAGCAGCCTCCAAAGCGAGCACCGTATGGCTGGCTTCCGATGAGGACCGCGAGGGAGAAGCTATTGCATGGCACCTCTACGAGGTACTGGGTCTCAAACCCGACAATACCAAACGTATCGTATTCCATGAAATCACCAAGAAGGCGATTCTAAACGCCATCGAGCATCCCCGCAACATAGATATCGCGCGCGTCGATGCCCAGCAGGCACGCCGAGTCCTCGACCGCATAGTAGGCTTCGAGCTATCGCCCGTGCTCTGGAAACGTCTCAAACCGGCTCTCTCGGCGGGCCGCGTCCAGTCGGTCGCTGTCCGTCTGATAGTCGAACGCGAACTTGAAATCAAGAAATTCGTAAGCGAGCCATATTACCGTGTCGTAGCACATTTCACACCCCTCGATGGTTCCGGCAAACCCACGGATCATACATTCAAGGCCGAACTCCAGCGCCGAATACCTACTCAGGAGGAGGCCAGGAAATTCCTCGGAGAATGTGCAACCGGCAAATTCTCCGTCAGCGCCATCAACGTCAAGCCGATGAAGAAGTCGCCGGCACCTCCCTTCACTACTTCCACCCTCCAGCAGGAAGCATCGCGCAAGCTCGGTTTCACGGTAGCACAGACCATGATGGTGGCCCAGCGCCTATACGAGAACGGACATATCACCTACATGCGTACCGACTCGCTCAACCTCTCCGACGAGGCCATTACAGCCATTTCAGCACAGATAAGCAATACCCTCGGCGACGAATATCTCCATGTACGCCGCTACCACACCCACAGCAAGGGAGCCCAGGAAGCCCATGAAGCAATACGCCCGACTTATGTCGACAAAGAGACAATCGACGATGCCACGCAACAGGAAAAACGACTCTACACCCTCATACGCCGCCGCGCCATAGCATCGCAGATGGCGGATGCCGACATTGAGAAGACCACGGTCGACATCTCCGACGGAATGGGAGCTACATTCTCGGCCACCGGCGAAGTCATCAAATTCGACGGCTTCCTGCGCGTCTACAAGGAGAGCCATGACGACGAAATTCTCACCGACGACGAAGGCACTACCCTTCCCCGCCTTGAGATCGGGCAGGACATGACCTACACCGATATCGAAGCTATAGAGCGTTTCACGCAGCAGCCCCCGAGATACACCGAGGCATCGCTCGTCAAAAAGATGGAAGAACTCGGCATAGGCCGTCCGTCGACCTATGCTCCGACCATCTCGACGATACAGAACCGCGAATACGTCACCCGTGGCGAACGCGAGGGCGTACAGCGCGACTACCATACCCTCAGTCTCGACTCCGAGGGCAAAGTCACCGAAAAGACACTGACAGAGACCACCGGTTCCGACAAGGGCAAGCTCGTGCCGACAGATACAGGCATGATTGTCAACGAATTCCTGACAGAATATTTCCCTGATATCCTCGACTATAACTTCACCGCCAAAATCGAAGAGAAATTCGACGAGATTTCGGAAGGGAAGCTGAGCTGGAAAGACGAGATTGCAGCGTTTTATACCCTGTTCCACCCCGTCGTCGACCAGGCGCTCACAATCAACAACGGTCCAAAGTTCGGCGCCCGCGAACTCGGCACAGACCCCGAAACCGGCGAACCGGTATCGGTCAAGATAGGACGTTTCGGACCTGTGGTGCAGATAGGAAGCACCGAGAGCGACGCAAAACCGCGATTCGCATCGCTGCTGCAGGGTCAGTCTATGTCGGACATAACCCTCCAGGAAGCTCTCAAGCTCTTTGAATTTCCCCGTCACATCGGCGAGTTCGAGGGCAAGGAAGTACAGGTGTCTATAGGCCGTTTCGGACCATACGTCCGCCACAACGGCAAGTTCGTCTCCATTCCGTCCGACATACAGCCGGCCGAAATTACACTCGACGAAGCCGTCAGGCTCATCCTCGAAAAACGCGACAAAGAAGCCAAGAAGATTGTCCACATATTCGACGAAGAACCGGAACTACAGATTCTCAACGGGCGCTACGGCATATACATAGCCTACAAGGGCAAGAACTACAAGATCCCCAAAACCGTATCCGACCCGGCATCGCTGTCGCTCGACGAAGCAAAAGCAATAGTGAAGGCTGCCGACGAGGCTCCGGCCAAATCCAAACGATATACAAAAAAGAAATAAGCCATGTCGCCACGTAAACCCTTAGCAGCCAAACCTGGCACACAGCCGGGTGTATTCCGTCCCGACAACATCATAGAATTCACCGTCGGCGAGGGCAGTCCGGACACTCTGCTCGACTTCCTTTTCACCGCCATGCCCGACAGCAGGCGCACCACGGTGAAAGATTTCCTGAAGCATCATCAGGTAATGGCCAACGGCACGGTGACAACTCGCTTCGACCACCCACTCTCCAAGGGTGACTCCGTAAAGGTCAACACAACGCGCGAATTCCAGACATTCTCGCATCCGCGAATACAGCTCGTCTACGAGGACGACGACATCATCGTCGTCAACAAAGGCTACGGGCTACTGTCCATGGGCACAGACAAAATCAAAGACGGAACCGCGTACTCGATAATACGCGACTACCTCAAACGCAAGGATCCCCGCAACAAGCTTTTCATCGTCCATCGTCTCGACCGCGACACATCGGGACTCATGATGTTCGCCAAGACACAGGAAGCAAAGGAAACGATGCAGCACAACTGGAACAATATGGTTCTGGAGCGCCGCTACGTGGCCATAGTCGAAGGCGACCTCGAACCGGCGGAGGGCAGCGTCAAGTCCTATCTCACGGAGAATAGCGCCCACGAGGTCTACTCTACCAACGACCCCACAAAGGGCAAGCTCGCCATCACGTACTACAAGACACTCGGAAGCCGCAAGCCGTATTCGAAAGTGGAGCTGAGCCTTTCTACGGGGCGCAAGAACCAGATCCGCGTCCACATGAAGGATCTCGGACATCCTATTGTCGGCGACCGCCGATACGGCTCCGGACCGTCGCCTATACACCGCCTGTGCCTCCACGCGCAGACTCTGCGCTTCGTGCACCCGACCAGCAGACGCGACATGAACTTCACATCGCCGCTCCCGGCCGGGTTCTACCGTCTCGTTCCCTGATTATCTGAAAGCTTCGGCAGCCTCGCGGATTGCGTAGAACATACGACAGTCCGCATCAGTCAGCTCGCGGCCACGGCGTGCCATGACGCGGCGAGCAATGTCGAAGAACTTCGTCATCGACACCTCGGTAAAACCAGCTGTAGATCCTTCCAGGAAGGAAGCCACGAAATTACGGGGGAAGCCAGAACCGTGGATATTGACACCGACACCCACGACAGTGGCAGTATTGAACATCGTATTTATGCCGGCCTTCGAATGGTCGCCCATGATGAGTCCGCAGAACTGGAGACCCGTACGGTCGAAACGATGCGTAGCGTAGTTCCACAGGCGGATGGGCGTATAGTCATTCTTCAGGTTGGAAGCCACGCATCCGGCACCAAGATTGCACCATTCGCCGATGACCGCATTGCCGAGGAAACCGTCGTGAGCCTTGTTGGAATAACCCTGCATGACTACATTGTTCAGTTCGCCGCCTACCTTGCAGAAAGGGCCGAGGACAGTGCCGGGGTAGATTTTCGTGCCCATGTTCACCACGGAGTGGGCACACATCGCGAAGGGGCCGCGAAGCATCGAGCCCTCCATGATCTCGGCATCTTTTGCAATATAGACGGGTCCATGCGTGGTATTGAGGATGGCACCTTCGACTGTCGCGCCTTCTTCGACAAATATCTTCGAGGCATCGCCTATCACACGGTTCGAATCGCTCAGTGGTGCACTGCTGCGACCTTCGGTGAGTACCTCGAAATCTGACTCTATCTGCGCACCTGCAAGCAGGAATATGTCTGGCAGACTTTTGACCTTGGTGGGGACAGATTCGAAACGCTTCTCCACAGAAGCATCCCTGCCGACAAAAGCCACGGTCTCGCCTTCCGCGTCGACAAGACGCTCTCCGGGGACAAGCGCGCCGACAGCGTCTGCGAGAGCTTTGTCGGGGATCATGTGTCCGGCGACAAAGAGAGAGCAGTCGTCGTACGTACAGGGATATATCTCGCGCAGATAGTCTGCCGCAACGTCCCAGCTATATTCGCCGGGCAGGTAGTGCTGCCACTTTTCGGCTATCGTTGTTATACCGACGCGCAGTCCGCCGACAGGGCGGGTGTATGTCATAGGCAGAAGCGCCGTACGCACGGCAGCCTCGTCGAAAATAACGATTTTCTTCATTTCAGTTCTTTAATTTATGGTGCAAAAATACTAATTTTGAAGCTATCTACAAGACTGAATCCTAATGCTCTCATGCGACTGCCTCTCAAAGGAATTCCAAAAATATGTTTTTAAACATGAAAAATTTTCAGGGATATCAAGCGACTGCCGTGTATTATTTAATGAGAGCTTTCTTGTTAAGCCCTTTATTAAAAATTTAAGGCTATCAGCCATAAAAAACGCACCATATGAAAAAAACATCTGCAAGATTAGTGCTTTCGGCTTTCGCTCTCATGGCAGCGATCATATCCTTCGCCGCCACCCCCGACCTTCGCTATAACAAGGACGGCAAGTTCAAAATAGTCCAACTCAGCGACCTACACTACATACACGGTGTCGATTGCTCGCAACGAGCCATCGACTGCGTCAACAGTGTAATCGACACAGAGAAACCCGATCTGATACTCGTTACCGGCGACCTCATTTTCGGCAAACCGGGGCGCGAGAGCTGGCTCGATGTCATGGATGTACTCTCAAGCAAGAACGTACCTTTCGGCATCATGTTCGGCAACCACGATGCCGAGCAGGGACTGACCCAGGCGGAACTTATGGAACTGACCATTCCATACAAGAACAATGTCAGCTCCACGACCCCTGGTGTCTCAGGCGTAAGCAACTACATACTGCCTGTACATTCCAGCAGAAACGACAGCGTGGCTACCGTCATCTACTGCTTCGATTCCAACACATACTGCTGGCTTAAGGACATCAAGGGGTACGACTACATCCACAGAGACGAAATAGACTGGTACGACAAGGCCAGCAAGAAATTCACAGAAGCCAACGGGGGCAAGCCGGTAGAATCACTCGCATTCTTCCACATTCCTCTTCCGGAATACAAAGAAGCAGCCTCGAGTGTAGGCACCTGCCTGCGTGGCACCCGCGGGGAAGAAGTATGCTCCCCGCACCTTAATTCCGGACTATTCACGGCAATGAAAGAGAACGACGACATAATAGCTACTTTCGTAGGCCATGACCACGACAACGATTACGCCACGGTGTGGGACAACGTACTTCTCGCCTTCGGTCGTTTCTCGGGATGCGACAACGTCTACAACAATCTCGGCACCAACGGGGCGCGCGTAATCGAACTCACAGAAGGACAGCCTGTTATCGACTCATGGATAAGGCTTTCCGACGGGCAGAAAATCAACAGTATCCATTTTGACCGAAACGACAGCAAAGCGATACTCAAGTAAGAAGCCCGAATATAGCATCTGGTAATTAGTTTGCCATCATCTTCTTTCCGGAAAAAGAAAAGACAACCGGAAAGTGTTGGCTATACTCTTTTCACTTTGTAATTCAGGTTAATAAGATGACCGAATAAAACCATTAACCTGATTCCTCAAATCTATCGCGCCGAATAGGGTCGGCGCGATAGAATGGGGGATAAGCTGCAAGACAATCAATCAATCATATTATGAATAAACTAAGCACAATAACGCTGTTCTGTATCTTGCTGGCAGCTGCTGTTTCCTGTGGTAAGGGGGAACAGACATCGAAAGATAAAGAGTATAGTTCCGAATGGAAGACATCCGAAGGGTGGGCGCTTCGCAAAGCTCCGGGTTCAAACGTCTATGAACGTTTCTTCGCCATGGGTCTCTGGAATGCTCCAGGCTACATGGACTACAGCCCCGAATACTCCACCGACTCCGGCAACCGTGCCGCTATGGGACGCTTCCTGGCCGCTTCCAATGTCTACAACATGGCCTACCAGCGCTGCGGCAACGACCAGACCGACCACGGGCGCATCGAAGTTGTCGGCTCCATGCCTTTCTTCGATGTCCTCGACGCACTCCAGAAGAGCCTTCCCTGCGCCAAGGACAATCCTTTCTGGGACTATAGCGCCCGCACATGGATACGCAACAACATCAACGACTCCATCGTCACAAAGGCAATCTCTTTTGTTGTCGACTCCATCATACAGGCAGAAGGCGACATGGACTATATCTGGGCTCCTATCGACGAAATCGCTCAGGGGGGCGCCAGCGACTGGACATGGTATCCGCAGATGGGCGAGAAAATCTACCAGACAATCAAGTCACGCCAGCCCAACACGCTGGTGTTCACAGATCTTCTCGGCTCGCCCCACGGCAACAGCTATCTGTTTGTCAAGCAATACCTCGAAACACACGATAGTCTGCCTGGCATGCCGCCATTCGATGGGATGGATCTCAGCAAGTTCAAAGGCCGCGAGCTTCTTGCTCTCTCGAAAGATTACCGTGGCAATCAGATTTTCTCCGAAAGCATCGACGGTGTCGGCAATCTTAAACAGTTCAGTACGGAAGAAATTCGCGACCTGGTCTTCAACACAGTCAAGATATGCGCTTCCGACTTCCAGCACTGCGGCGATGTCTACAGCATCAATGCTTTCACAGATGCAATCGTCGACCCGGCCATCCCCTCGATAGCTGTCGATGCCATTAAGGCAGGTATCAGCCCGGACACCCCTGTATGGATGTGGTTCGACGGCAACGGATACTCAAACGCCGGCGACATAACAACCGAAGATTTCGTCAAGAATGTACGTTGCCAGATCTACACCGCCATCATCCACGGCGCTACCGGTATCTTCTTCTGGAACGACATGACCAAACCTGACGACATATTCAACGGCATCAACGGTGTGGTCGAAGAAGTCAAGAACAATGTTTCTCTTATCGAGGAACCGACCGAAGGCTGGGAAGCAACAGGCGAAATTCACTACATGATAAAAGACAGCGGTAATGGCAAGAAAACCATAATCGCCACCAATACAAGCAAATCCAATGAAGGTATTTTGAAAGTTCACGGTAGCGAGATACACACCCTCGCACCATTAGAGGTATATATAGATGATTTTAAGGCAGAATAGGTACAATTTCTAAGTAAGATATACAGTCACCCTCATATCAGGACCTCGTTCACAAAAATATTGATTGTTTTGCTTCGCCCCGGGATTAGCTTCGGCTCCCGGGCTTTTTTTGTTTTTTAGAAATGATTGCCGGCGACTGTTCTGTTACTGACGGGTGCCAGGGTTACAAAAAAATCATAGTTACAATGCGGCAATGAGTTGCACCTTTTACAAGTTTTATATTATCTTTGCAGTGTGAAGAGTCTGACTGCTCTTCCGGAATATGATCACAATCCTCAGATGGACTACAATTTACTCGATTTCTTATGCCTCTTAGGCGCCGTAGGCCTTTTCCTCTACGGCATGAAAGTGATGAGCGAAGGCCTCCAGAAGGCCGCGGGCGACAGACTCCGCAACATACTGTCGGCCATGACCCGCAACCGTTTTACAGGCCTGCTGACAGGTTTTGCCATCACCGCATTAATCCAGAGTTCGTCGGCATCGACGGTAATGGTGGTAAGCTTTGTGAACGCCGGCCTTATGACTCTCGGACAGTCAATGGCTGTCATCATGGGTGCCAACGTCGGTACTACCTTCACGGCATGGGTAATCGCACTGTTCGGATTCAAAGTCAACATATCGGCCTTTGTGCTGCCCCTGATTGCGCTGGCAATCGTACTGTTATACACCAATAAGAGCAAGACGAAGTCGATGGGCGAGTTCCTTATCGGCTTCTCTTTCCTTTTTATGGGCCTGGACATGATCAGCCAGTATGTTCCCGACCTGCAGAGCAATCCCGAGATTTTCGCCTTCCTGCGCCAGTATGCCTCCCTCGGTATCAAATCCATCCTGATATTCTGTCTGGTGGGCGTACTGCTGACAATGATCATCCAGTCGTCGGCGGCTACATTTGCCATCACCCTGATCATGTGCAGCAAAGGCTGGATTACTTTCGACCTCGCCTGCGCCCTGGTTCTTGGCAGCAACATAGGTACGACCATCACGCCTATCATAGCGTCCATGAGCGGTAACGTAGCCGCCAAGCGAGCCTCGATGGGACACCTCTTATTCAACCTCCTCGGCACGGTATGGTGCCTGTGCGTGTTCGTGCCCTTCGCCAACATGAACGCATGGCTGACCGAGCTGATAGGACAGGGCGACCCGAACGCCCTCTACAACTATGTCTCGGCGCTCGAAGTATCTGACCCCGAGCTATACAACCACCTCTTCGACAATTCTCTGCCGGCTGGACACGACGTGATACGACGCATCGGCATGATGCAGATGAGCGTCTCGTTCGGAATGTCGCTATTCCACACAACTTTCAACCTCGTCAACGTATCCATCATGATATGGCTCACGAACCTGTACGTCAAGTTTGTCGAGTGGATTGTGCCTTCCAAGCACCGCGACGACGAGGAGTTCACGCTCAAATTCATCTCCGGCGGTATCCTCAACGCCTCCGAACTCAATATTACCCAGGCAGAGAAGGAGATGGCAGTGTATGCAGAGCGCGTAGGCAGGATGCTGGACATGTCGCAGACCTTGCTCCATACCAAGGAAAAGAGCGAAGACTTCAACAAACTGTTCTCACGGCTTGAGAAATACGAAGATATATCCGACCGCATGGAGCTCGAGATAGCCCACTACCTCAACCGATGCGCCGAAGGCCGACTCTCCAATGAAGGCAAGCTGCGCATCGCCGCTATGCTGAACATCGTCAGCGAGATAGAGAGCATCGCCGACAGCTGTATGGGTACCGGCAAGATTCTCGAACGCAAGATACAGGCCAACGTCGATTTCAACGACGAGATATACAACAATATCGACAATATGTACACATATGTCAAGCAGGCCATGGAAATGATGATCGGCCAGCTCAAGGATGTCGAGAATGTCAGCGGAAAGAGTCTTATCGAATCATACAACAAGGAACGCGAGATCAACAACTACCGCAACTCACTGCGTAGCGCAAATGTCGGGAACATAAATGCCAAACATTATGAATACCAGGCAGGCATCTACTATATGGACATGGTCGGAGTACTCGAAAAGACCGGAGACTACATAATAAACGTCGTCGACACACTCCGCGACAACTTCAAAAAACACGCCGGGTGAAATTTCTAAAACAAACATAAGACAAAGCCGTTACTGCTATTGCAATTTTCCATTCGATTTCCTTAATTTGCAATACAAAAAAACCAATCGAATGCCTTATACGACAGCTTTGGGCCACATATTAATCGTCGACGATGACTCCCACATAACCAATCTTCTGCAGGTCAATCTGCGGAGCGAAGGTTATACTGTCGACTGCCTGAAGCATGCCGAAGATGTCGACATGGGCAAACTGGGTACCACAAGCCTCATCATCGTGGACTCAATGGACCAGAGCTATTCCGGCATGGATCTCATCTACGACCTCTACGATGACCCCCGTACCCAGCATATAGGAGTAATCCTCTACTCCACCATCAAGAGCGAGCGTATGATAATCGATGCACTCGATGCAGGAGCCGACGACTACGTCGTCAAGCCTTTTTCGCTGCGCGAGCTTGTGGCTCGTATCAAAAGCGTGATGCGCCGTCATTCGATAAAGAACGTTCAGCCGAGCAGCATTGTCACGTTCCAGAACCTCACGGTCGACATGATGTCGCAGAGCGTGCTCCTCGACGGTCGCCCGGTGTCGCTGTCAAAGACAGAATTCTCGATTCTGGCACTCCTCCTTAAAAACGTCAACACCTACGTCTCTCGGGCCGATATCCATCGCACCGTATGGGACGGAGAGACAGCCGGTGTCAACGAGCGTATCGTCGACACCAATATATCGCGGCTACGCAAGAAGCTCGGAGAGCTGGGCAACTGCATAGTCAACCGTTCCGGCCACGGCTACATGATAGGCTGACCCGGAAAACACACATAATCCGCTACCGTCCCTACGGGCGGTTGTTTCGTTTAACTTAATTATACTGATTTGGACATAGATCCCTTGCCGGCCATAGAACCGGTGTTCACATTTTTCTCAAATATCTGCGACCTCGCCGTCGCCACTCCCGTTTTCGGAGTCGGACAGACTGTGGCGCTCGCAGTGGCCTTATTGTGCCTTTTCTTTTCGGGTTTCATCAGCGGTAGCGAGATATCATATTTCTCGCTGACCGAGAGTCAGTGCGAGGAACTGGACGAATCGTCGAAAGGGTCCGCAATACGCCGCCTGCTCGCCGACCCACAACGTCTGCTTGCTACTATCCTGATTGCCAACAATCTCGTCAACGTCACCATCGTAGTGCTCTGTAACTTCGCCCTCGGCCCCGTGTTCTCGAACATGAGCCCTGTGCTGAGTTTCATCGTGCAGTCCGTGATCCTGACCTTCCTCATCCTCCTTTTCGGTGAAATCCTACCCAAACTTTATGCCAATACATACCCCACAAAGTGGGCTAAGTTCGCCGTACCCGGCATCACCTTCGCCTGGAAAGCTCTCGGGCCTCTGGCCAGGACGCTCATGAAGTCGGGGACACTTGTCAACCGCGTCGTTACCAAGCAGGCAAACGACATCAGCCCGACCGAACTGTCGCGTGCCCTCGAAATCACCGAAAGCAGCGGCGACGACAAGGAAATGCTCGAGGGCATACTCAAATTCGGCGGCACTACAGCATCCGAAATCATGACGCCACGCGTCGAAATCACCGACCTCAACATGGACATGGATTTCGACGAAATAATGAAAGTGGTGCTCGACAGCGGCTACTCGCGTATGCCGGCTTATCAGGACAATCAGGACAACATCAAAGGCATACTCTATTCACGCGACCTCCTGCCCTATATCGGACATGCCGCACCCGAAGATTTCCGCTGGCAGTCCCTGCTGCGAAAAGCCTACTTCGTCCCGGAATCGAGAATGATTGATGACCTCCTCGAGGACTTCCGCCGCCTTAAAATCCACATGGCTGTCGTTGTTGACGAATTCGGCGGAACACAAGGTGTCGTCACCCTCGAAGATGTTCTCGAAGAAATCGTAGGCGATATCGATGACGAATACGACGAACCGGATACTACATACCGCCGTCTGCGTGATAACACATATGAATTCGAAGGGCGCACGCCCTTGACAGATTTCTTCCGTATCACCGACCTCGACCCCGAGGAATATGCAGATGTGACAGAAGATGTCGAGACCCTGGCTGGAATGCTCCTGGCCATCAAAGGCGACTTCCCCAAGGAAAAAGAACCCCTTGCCTACGGACGCTGCCGTTTCCTCGTCCTCGACATCAGCGACCACCGTATCGCAGAAGTACGCGTCAAGGTTCTTCCGCCCGACAGCGAGCCGGAGCAATGAGAATTCTTTTTTTAGCATTTGCCATACTCTTGATGACTGCCTCGTGCCGCTATGAGGCCGACAGGGAGGCCGCCGTACCCAAGCCTTATGCCTACCCACGCTTTTCGGCCTATCCCGACAGCTCCATAATGGCAGAAGTCGGCGGCATAAGCTTTCTCGTCAATGCCTGCGCGGCGACAGAGACCGACGGACGGTGGATGAACATCGCATATCCGGCTTATGGGGGCACTATTATGCTGTCCGTAACTGAAAACGACTCCGAACGGGAACTCGCAGAGGCCATTGCCAACCGCCACGAACGCATAGCCCTCAATCTTGGGGGTCGGAGTGCACGCTCCGACCAATTCGTCAATGACAGCGGATTTGAATGTGAATTAGTGGTAAGCAAGGAAGCAGGCTCGACCCCCGTGCAGTTCATTGCCACAGGGCCGGGAAGGACGATGGTGAGCGGAGCCGCAGTAATGTCAGGTATCGGCAACGTCGACTCCGTAGCTCCGATAGTCGACGCGATTGAACGCGACGTTTTCAAACTCCTCAAGAGCATAAAGAAATGAGCGAGCCAATGCACCGTCGCTACGGCAAGACCGATGTCTACTATGCCCCTATCCATGAGGTTGGCGACACGCGTCGCCAACGTGAGACGGCGACCATCGCACAGATACTGGAACATATTTTCGGTCCCGGAACGGCTCTAAGCCATCGTGAAGACGGTTCTCCTTATATCGAGGGCAGCCGCAGGCCGATATCAGTCTCCCATTCCGCCACATGGGCAGCCGTGGCCGTCGGTCCCGAGGGCACTGCCGTCGGCATCGACATAGAGATCCCGCGCCTTCAGCTGCATCGTGTGGCGGCGAGAGTTATGTCGCCGGAAGAGCTCGACTTCTATACCGGCGACGAAGGGCTCCTCGCGGCATGGACGCTCAAAGAGGCGGCTTACAAATGCGCCGGACAGCCCGGACTCGACTTCCGGCGCGATATCAAGCTTCCCTGTTGTGGTAACACCATAAAAATAGCCCCGACAGGCAGCACGCTGCGTGTCGAGGCTTGTGAGGCTTTTGCCGACGGGTGGATTTCTCTCGTATCGGCTATCTAAGCAAGTCAGACTGGCGGTAAACGCCGAAACCGGTCAGTGCCGGGCAGGCATTACCCTTGGTGATATTGAGGCGTACGTAGCGGGCTTCGACAGGGGCGAAACGTACAATCCATTTGTTGCCTATCGACTGGAGGCCCGATGTTTCCGGAATCATGGTCCAGTTAGTACCGTCCTGGGAGTATTCGACATTCCATGCCGTCGAACGCTGTCCGAGGTCTATTTTCTCGCGGAGCATCAGGCAGTCGAAGGTTTCAGCCTTGGGAAGTTCGAATGTAATCGAGCTTTCGTTGACACCGTCCTTACCGGCGTAGTATGTCTCGTTGTCTTCGTCGATGAGGAACTCGGGACCGAAGCCCTTGCCACGGCTGTTGGTCGTCTTGACTGTCGCACCTTTGAGAAGGTTGTTGCCGAAGGTCTCGTCGATACCCTTTCGGAGTGTTACAGCGTTGAGCGAGTCTGTGGGATGGATGAGGCCGCGTCGGTCAGGCGGGAAGTTGAGTAGCAGGACGCTGTTGTGGCCTGTAGAATTGCAGTAGATGTCCCACAGCTGTGCGACAGTCTTCACGAGGCTGTCCTCCTCGGCATGGTAGAACCAGCTCGGACGGATGGAAACGTCGGTTTCGGCAGGATAATATGCGTTGCCGTCGAGCACACCGTTGTTGAGGCCTTCGTAGTGACCGGCCTCGTCACGTATGCAGATGGAGTCGGTCGTAGCCCAGCAGGGATTACCGGCCATACCGGATTCGTTGCCCATCCAGCGCACATCGCCGAAAGGATATGAGTTCTTCGTTCCGAAAATCACGCAGTCGGGCTGGTTGCCGCGTACAATCTCGTACCATTTGGCGTAGAGAGGAGTGGTAAGCTCGTCGGCACCGGCACCGTCCCACCAAGTCTCCCAGATCTTGCCATAGCCTGTCATCAGCTCGCCGAGCTGGTTGGCATAATATTCGCCGTAGGCTTCAGTGTTATAGCCGTCCTTGAGGTGTTCGTGACGGTCGTGGGGACCGAGATAGATACCGGCCTTGATGCCCTTTGCCTCGCAGGCTTCGACAAATTCGCGCACTACGTCGCCTTTGCCGTCTTTCCAGGCTGCATTCTCGACATCGTAGTCTGTATATTTGCTTGGCCAGAGACAGAAGCCGTCGGCATGTTTGGCGGTGATGATACCGGCAGGTATTCCGGCTCCTTTGAGCACATCCATCCACTGGCCGCAGTCGAGAGCCGTAGGATTGAAGATTTCGGCAGGAGCCGTGCCGTCGCCTTCGTTGACCATTTCCTGGAAGGTATTGGGACCGAAGTGGAAAAAGGCAATCATGTCGCGGCCGTACCATTCTTTCTGGCGGTCGTTGGGCGTAAGTCCGTAAGGTTCGGGTGCCTTGGGGGCGCAGGCTGCGAGACCCGCACTTAGCGCAAGGGGAATCAGGTAATTACAGATTTTCATGCATCACAGGTTGTTAATGATTGGATTAATTGTACAAAGATAACACTAAAGATGGAGTCCTTCCAAATTTTATCTCATCCGGGGCCCGGATAATGTCAGGGAAAACTATCCGAGAGCACCGAAACAGGGCATATACTAAACTTTATCGCTCCACCGTTGTCTATATATGTGTTAAACATGACTATACCCAAATCTTAGCTTATGAAAACCGGGTACATTTCCGCCATCTGGCATATACTGATCGTTTCTCTATTTATCAACCTGAGCACTTTTATGGCAAAGTCCGCAGAACCTTTCAGGAACCCTGACTTCGCGTATCCGCAGACCGTCGAGGCTAATGCGGAGGAGATGCTCAAGAAAGCCGACAGGCAAAACGGCACAGAGGCAGCCGTGACGCGTATCCGCGCTATGCTGGAACTGGTCAGGGCCAAGACATACATAGATCCAGACCAGGAATTCTCTATGCCTTCGTTCATTGCGGCCCAGACCGAAAAAATCGAGCCCGGCACAGCCGGAAAGGCACTGGCCGTGCTTCTTGAGGCACAATCTTATTCTGATATATATTCCGATAATTCCTGGAAATACGACAAGGTCGATGCACCCCTCCGTCCTTTCCCGGCCGATGTCAGCGAATGGAGCGGCGACCAGTTCCGCTTCCGCATAGACTCGCTCCTGACGGAGGCTGTCCGTATAGCCGACACGGCTCCGGCGGTACCTCTCGTCGATTTCTCGGCATGCGTCACAGCCGATAAAATCGCCCTCGAATATTTCCCGACCGTCGCGGACTTCGTACGACTGAAGAATTTCCAAATACGCGGCCTGCTCGGCCGTGGAGAAAGCCGCGCTCCCCTTCTTGCCGCCGAAACAGCACTTAAAGCCTCGAAAGAAGGTTCTCCGGCGTATTTCTACTGGACTGTCGAAAAGATTCGGCTGGAGAACAATATCTCCGGCAACGACAGCCTCAAAGGGTTGAAAGCACTCTATAGCCGCTGGTCGGACAATGAAGCAGCCCGTTTTCTGCTCATCAATCTCGGCAACAATCTTTATTCCTACGTAAGAGAGATGCCCTATGAGGAAAACGAGGAAGTGACAGCGGAGGCAAAGGCCAAAGCCGCTCGCGATAGTCTCATCTCCGAGATAAAGACATCTCTGGAACGTTTCCCCTCGTGGTACGGCAACAACAGTCTGCGCAATCAGCTCGCGGTACTGGAGCGCTCGCATCTCGACTACTCCTTGCCTCGCATGGTGGCACCCGGAGTCGATTTCGATGTCAAGGTGAAGTATTCATTTGCAAAGGATATCGTACTTGAACTCTACCCGCTTCCTTCAGACAAAAACGACATAAGCCCTGAAAGACTTGCCAAACGTGGCAATCCCCTCCAGCGCCAGAGCGTCCGCTCCGACAAGACAGACGGCGAGACGACGCTTCGCTTCAATATCGCCAAACCGGGGCTGTACGCCATTATAGGCAAACTCGACGGGATCACCATGGGCTATCCCATGCCTTCGGTGCTCGTCACTCCTTTCGTACCTTTTTCCGTCAACAACCTGACCAAAGGCCTGACCGGTACAGTAGACATCGTCACAGGTGCACCTCTGGCCGGGGTGACCGTAGCATCGAATATAGACACTTACCGCCGCAACGCCGGTGCCGACAAGAGTTCCACTCTCGGCAATACAGGCAGCAACGGCATGCTGACATTCAACAACGCAGAACCTACGCAAAGCAATACCTCGCGTTACCTCAGCTACACCTACAAAGGTCGTAAATACGATTTCAACAAGATCATATCAATACATCCTTTCCCGATCAGTGCGTTCAAAGAATATCAAAATGCAACAATTTTCACCGACAGAGGACTATATCATCCCGGCGACAGCATACGCTGGGCTGTCGTCGCCTATCATGTCTCCAAAGATATGGTTCCCGACGAGGTTCTCGAACAAAGCACAGTAACCGTCATCCTCAAGGATGCCAACTATCAGGCTATCGACACCGTAACTGTCAAAACCGATGCTCTCGGACGTGCCAATGGGACATTCACAATTCCGAAAGGACAGCTTACAGGCAACTATACGCTGACCGCCCAGCCAGATGGAGGCAATATGTCAAGCTACCGAATCATGGTCAGCGACTTCAAACTCCCCACCTTCGAAGTGGCCATCGACAAGATAAGCCGCGACGTTCCGGCTAAGGGCGACATCACCCTTTCGGGTGTCGCCACGACATTTTCAGGCATGCCTGTAGCCGACGCAGCAGTAAATCTGAAACTTACGGGAGCCATGCGTTGGCGCTGGTTCTCACCCGAACGTGAATTAGGTCGATTCGAAGCCCGAACCGGCGTTGACGGCCGGTTCTCGATCAAATTGCCTTCCGATACCCTCTCTGCCAAGCTAAATTACGGCCGTCCGTACACCGACTTCATTGCCGAAGCCGTCATCACATCGACTGCCAACGAGGCGCAGAGTGTAAGCCGTTCTTTCACCACCGGCAAGCCATATTATCTCGATGCTACAACTAAGACTACCGTCGTCGACACCTCTCATCCTGTCGCTGTAAGCTTTACAGCTACCGATGCCGACGGCAAGGAAGGTGCGATAGCTATGCAATGGGCTCTCCATGAGGTCAAAGACGGCAAACTTGGCTCCACGGTTGCCACCGGCTCTGCCGTAGGCGGACGCACGGAGAACCTCGACTTAACAACACTACCTGCCGGTGAATATTCCATGAAGCTAATTCCCGACAATGCGGCTCTCGCCGATACCACTCTGAGCTCGCTCACACTGACACTATACAACGAGAAAGCCGGCACTATGCCATTATCTAACAATCCCTTGTTCCTGCCACAACATGAATACACTACCGACAAGGACAAGACAGAAATACTTATCGGTATACGAAGCCCCAAGGCATATCTCTTCTGCATCGAATCAGCAGGGTCTTCTCTCATCCGCAACTATGTAAAAGAACTTAAAGCCGGTTTTCACAGGCTCCAAATCGATACCAAGGAAACTCAGGGATATCTGACACTCCAATTAGTGACCGTCAAAGAGTGTCGTCCCTATGACGAAACAGTAAGTATTAAACATCCTGCTCCTAAACAGCCTGAAATCATCGCCGAAAGCTTCCGCGACAAACTCGTTCCGGGAAGCAGCGAGACATGGCGCTTCCGCTTCGTCGACAGTGACAGCAAAGGAATCGCCGAAGCTGCCATGATGGCAACGATGTACAACCGTGCCCTCGACGAAATCAGAGGCTTCACTTGGCCTACATTCGAAAACCTTTATTCCAATGATATCAGTTCGTGGATTGATATGTTCGGGAACTACCCGTCAAACTTCTCAGTTAACGGCAAAATAAAAACACTGAAAGAAAGCTCCCTACAGCTGCCAGAATGGATGTTCAGCGGAATCTCGAACTTCCGAATCCGCGGAACACGCATGATGAAGTATGCCGCCGCCATGCCTGATGAAGCCAATGATACTCTTAACGAATTGATGACGGCAGAAAGTACCGCTGCAGGCGGTATAACAGAGGAGGCAGAAGAGGCTGAGGATATGGCCGCACCTCTCGAAGAAAAAAGCGAAGCGAATAACAAGAACTTCGACTACCGCGTCGCCGAAGTGCTGCAGGCTCTATGGAATCCGTCGCTTACCTCCGATGCCGAAGGCAACATCGACCTTACTTTCGTAGTCCCCAATGCCATAGGCAGCTGGCAACTTAGAGCATTTGCCTGGAGCAAGGATCTCCGGACGGCCTCCTACATGGCTCAGTGCATCGCCAACAAGCCCGTAATGGTTCAGTCCAACCTGCCGCGCTTCCTGCGCCAGGGCGACAAGGCGCGTGTACTGGCTACGGTATTCAACAACACCGACTCCGTGCAGAATATCACCTCCGTAGTCGAGATCTTCGATGTCAGCACAGGCAAGACCATCGACAGCACAATGTCGACCGCCAGCATCGCCGCTAACGGCTCCACCCTTGTCTCCGCCGACATCACGGCTCCCGTCGATGCTGCAAGCATAGGCTACCGCGTACGCGTCGCTGCCGGCAACTTCTCCGACGGCGAGCAGGCGCTCATCCCCGTGCTGTCGACAGCCGCGACAGTCATCGAGAGCACCGAGTTCTACCTCAATCCCGACACGAAAGAACCCTACGTGCTGACCCTCCCGGCTGCCGATGGCGCAGTACGCACCCTGCAGTACTGCCAGAACCCCATCTGGACCATCGTGAAAGCCATGCGCGGCATACACAGCGGCTCGACGACCTCGAACGGTCTTTCAGGCGAGCTCTTCTCGGCACTGGCAGCACGCAAGATAGTCGGCAGCAACCCCGACATAGCAGCAGCTCTGCGCACATGGAAGGACAATCCGTCGGAGAATGCCCTGAAATCCATGCTCTCCAAAAACGAAGAACTCAAGAAGCTCCTTCTCGGCGAGACCCCATGGGTACAGATGGCCTCCGACCAGACCAGCCGTATGGAAGCCCTGACGGAACTCCTCGATCCCGACAAGGCTGAAGCAGCAATAAAAGCCACCTATTCCGCCCTGGCCAAGCTACAGAACCGCGACGGCGGCTTCGCATGGGGTCCGTGGAGACGCGAATCATCAGTCTGGGCAACCGAAAATGTCCTGACCACCATCGCACTCGCCAACTCACTGAACATGAACGCCATTCCGACCGACAAGCAGCCCGACCTCCAGGCAGCCTTCGACTATCTCCAGAAAGAGGCTACAAGAGCCGACGCACCGAAGACCGACCCGGACTTCGCACTCATCGCAGCGCTCATGCCGCAGCTTAAGACCAATGTCGCAGGCACTCAGCTCATACGACGCACAGTTGCCGAAATCACTTCCAAATGGAAGAAAGCAGCCCTCGTCACGAAAGCCTACGACATACTCATCCTCAATGCCAACGGCCGCTCAGCCCTCGCCGGAAACATACTCGAATCAATACGCCAGTTCGGTGTCGAAAAAGAAGGCATGGGACTCTGCTTCCCGAGCGTCAACGACGTACGTTCCTATGCCACCATCATCCAGGCATACGCCGCGATGGGTGCTCCGGCAAAAGAGATCGACGCCATGCGCCAGTGGCTCATCGTGCGCGCCCAGGCAAGCGACAACCTCGGTGCTTATAATCCCGACTATGTTATCGCAGGCATACTCATGACCGGCAGCGACTGGACTTCCGTCCCTGTCAGCGACAATGTCACCGTCGACGGCAAGGCTCTCGAGATAAGCTCCGTCGAACGTCCTACGGGATATTTCTCGACAGTGCTTCCCGACAGCAACGGCAAGCCCATGACGCTCAGCATAGCCACCAACGGCATCAATCCTTCCTACGGCTCTGTAGTATCCGTCGGCAAACGCGTGATGACAGAGGTAGAAGCCCGTCCGGGCCGCGACCTCTCCATCGAGAAGCGCTTCCTCGTCCTCGATAAGGGCGAATGGAAAGAAACACGTAATTTCAAAGCCGGGCAAACCGTCCGCGTACAGCTTGTCATCAAAGCCAAACGCGACCTGCAGTATGTCAGCATCGACGACGAACGTGCCGCAACCTTCGAGCCCGTCGACCAGCTCCCGGGCTACGTCTACGACGGCACCCTCGCCTTCTATCGCGAGAACCTCGATGCCTCCACACGCCTCTTCCTCGGCTGGCTTCCAAAGGGTACATACCACGTCACCTACGACATGACCGCAGCCCAGGCAGGCAGCTTCAGCTCCGGCATAGCCACCCTCCAGAGCCAGTACGCTCCCGAACTGACAGCACACAGCGGAGGCTGCACAGTAACAGTTGAGTAAGACTATGAGAATCGTAATACAGAGAACGACAGAATCATCGGTCAACATCGGCGGCAAGCTCCATTCGGCCATAGGCACGGGCCTGATGGTGCTTGTCGGCGTGGCCGAGGGCGACAGCGAGGACGACGCACGCTGGCTTGCCGCCAAAACCGTCGGGCTGCGCATCTTCGACGACGAAGCAGGAGTCATGAACCGCTCCGTGGCCGACATCGACGGCGAAATCCTTGCCGTCAGCCAGTTTACGCTCAACGCCTCGACACGCAAGGGCAACCGCCCGAGCTACATACGTGCCGCCGGTCACGAACTCGCCATACCACTCTACGAGCTATACTGCACCGAGTGTGCCCGTCTCCTCGGCAAAGAGACGAAAAAAGGCGTTTTCGGCGCTGATATGCAGGTATCACTGGTCAACGACGGACCCGTAACCATCATTATCGACTCCAAGCTGCGCGAATAGAGGCATGATACCTTAAAAAAAAGCCAAAAACGTAGGCTGAAATTTCGATATTTAAGGAAGAATCACTACTTTTGCAACTCGAATGTGGCTTCAGCACGAAGCCGCCGTGCAATAACGTATAAAAACGAAACCAACGATATCAATGGAAAAAACAAATCCGACTCCCACACAAGTCGAGGAAGCTGAAGACATCGTCGCCAAGGCCCAGGCGAACAAAAAATCCATCATGTGGTGCTCCATCGCCGTCCTCGTCATCATTATCGGTATCCTCGTATGGATTCTGATAGCACAGAACGGCAGCCGTAAAGCCGACGAACTCGTAGCTCGCGCCGATGCCGCCCAGAACGACTCTATCGCCCTCAACCTCTACGCCGATGCAGCCCATGCAGGCTACAAGAGCGGTAACCGCGCTGCAGCCGAGATGGGTATCATCCTCTACCGTAACGGCAAGTACGAAGAAGCTATTAAAGCCCTCGACAACGCATCGCTCGACGACGATATCGCCGCTGCCGGTGTCTATGCACTAAAGGGTGACTGCTATGTCAACCTCGACAACTACGACGAAGCTCTTTCCTGCTACAAGAAAGCCATCTCGAAGGCCGACGAAAATCCCGAAATCGTTCCTTTCGTCCTCATCAAGGAAGCCAACATCTATCGCGCCCAAGGCAACTTCGCCGACGAAGCAAAAGCATACAAAGAAATCCTCGACGACTATCCTGTGTACGCCCAGTCGACGCAGGGCAATATCGAAAAATTCTATCAGCGAGCCCTCGCCCAGTCCCAGGCTAAATAGGATACTGACGATACGAATTCCTTACAAACAGTCATAACACCGTAAAGGGACACTCGCACAGCGAATGTCCCTTTACTCATATATAAGCTATGAGTTCTAATACGCAACGACTCGGAGAACTTTCGCATAAGCCTGTCGGGAGGCTCCTATGGGAATACAGCCTGCCGTCGGTCGTGGGTATGCTGGTGATGGCGCTCTACAACGTCGTCGACCGCATCTTCATCGGCCAGTGGTGCGGACCGGATGCCATCGCGGGGCTGGCTGTGACCTTCCCCGTGATGAACCTCGCCACTGCCATAGGTGTCCTCGTAGGTGTCGGTTCCTCCTCCCGCGTATCGATAGTTCTCGGAGCCGGGCACAAAGACCAGGCCGAGCAGCTTCTTGGCAACGCCATGACCCTAACCCTCGTCAACGCGACAATCTACATCATAGCCTTCGCCGTCTTCATGGATCCCATGCTCCGAGCCTTCGGAGCCAGCGAGACCACGTTGCCCTACGCCAGGGAGTACATGTTGACCCTTCTGCCGGGGCTGCTGCTCACAAACCTCGCCTATGGCTTCAACAACATCATGCGCGCTTCGGGCTATCCGCGCAAAGCAATGATGACAATGCTCCTCGGTGCTGTCGTGAACGTCGGTCTGGATCCGATTTTAATCAAAGTGTTCGACATGGGCATTTCCGGTGCCTCTCTCGCCACGGACATAGCAATGGCGGCTTCGGCATACTACGTCATCGGTCATTTCTTCCGCCGCGACGTGACGCTCCACTTCTGCAAAGGCACCTACCGCCTCAGATGGGAAGTGGTGCTCGGCATAATATCCATCGGGGCCGCTCCTGCGCTCGTCAATGCCGCGGCATGCGGTATCAACGCGCTCGTCAATCACTCGCTCTATGAGTTCGGCGGCGACAGGGCAATAGGAGCCGCCGGTATCATGGTGACCTTCACATCCCTGCTTGTCACTATAGTCCTCGGCATATGCCAGGGCATGCAGCCCATCGTAGGCTACAACTATGGCTCGGGCGACATACACCGTCTGCGCAAGGCGTTCTACCTCGCCGTCGGAGCCGCTACCACCATCACAACTGTCGGTGCTATAATCGGTCTTGTATATCCTACAGGTATCGGCCGAGCCTTCACCTCAGACCCGGACCTTCTCGAAGCCACAGACATAGCACTGAGCACATGCCTGGTAGCGTTCCCGGTTGTAGGATTCCAAGTGATTTCGACAGCACTTTTCCAAAGTATAGGCAAAGCTACGATAGCAATAATATTGAGTCTTTCGCGTCAGGTAATATTCCTTATCCCCTTGCTGCTTATGCTGCCCAGGTATTTCGGGCTGAAGGGCGTATGGCTCTCGTTCCCCTACTCCGACATCCTGGCCACTGTCGTCACAGCCGCCTTCATCATATGGGTGATGCATAGCCTGAAAGCTGTACGGCACGATGCCCTGAGCCCTCAGCTATGAATTTTTCTGATACTCCGATGGCGACATGCCCGTCATGTGCTTGAAATATTTGCCGAACGACGACTGGTTCGAGAAATTCAGGGAATAGGCGACCTGCTGGATGTTCTTGCCGGAGTAGCGGAGCTGGTTCTTGGCCTCAAGAATCACAAAACTGTCTATCCAGCGCACTGCCGAGCGCCCGGTGGCCTCCTTGACAAGGAGCGACAGGTATTTGGGCGATATGAACAGCTGCGAGGCGTAGAATGCCACCGAACGCTCGCGCATATAATGCAGATGCACGAGTTTCAGGAACTGACGTACATAGTTGCTGCGCCTCTGTCCGCTACAGACCTGGGAATTTGTCTCTACCCGCTTGAACATCAACAATAAGAGCTGGTAGAACAACGATGCCGTCAGATTGGCAACAATCTGGCCGTTGATGCGGATATTATATGTATCCGACATAACAGCATGAATCAGTTTGAAATATCTCAGCATCAGGGACAGTTCGTTGTCCTTCAGCGAAATTACAGGGCTGTCGTAGTCCACCAGAGCCGATCCAGCCAGAAAAGAATGAGAAATGTTGACTTCCTGGGCGAAACTCTTCTGATATATGAGGAGATAGAGGTCGAGATTGTTTGTATCTACTGACTCTATCTGCAGCATCGTCCCGTCGGGGATACAGAGGATGACAGGTCCAGCCAGATTGTAGTGCTCCGAATTATAGTTTATGGACATCGAACCGCTGACAAGAACCAGGAACAACATATGGTCCGATATGCGGCGCTGCACACGGTCGATGTCGTTCTCTCCAAAATGCAGAGGAGATTCAATATGGACGAATATACAGCAGTTGTCGATCTCGCTGTAATCAGAGGACACTCTCTTCAGATAGTTGATACCCTCTATTTCCTGTTGTTCTGTTGCCATTGATTTTTGCTTCGTTTACAAAGGCCAAAATTACAAAAATCGATGGAACATCCGCCATCAAGCTTCCCTTTTAATCCAGTTTATTAGGAATATCGACCACAAATCATCCGAGTGTCTGAGAGCCTCCGCCGTTGACGAAGAGTACCTGGCCATTGACCCACGAAGATATCGGCGAGGCAAAGAAAAGGACGGCGCGTGCGATATCACTCACCTCGCCGAGTCGTTTGAGAGGTGTGTGCTGAAGCATCACAGCTTCTATTTCGGGGGTAAGGACACTCGCCAGGGCAGAAGTCCTCGTAGCTCCGGGCCCGACATTGTTGATTCGGATACCCATTAGGCCATAGTCATAGCACAAGTTTGCCGACATATGGTTAAGCGCAGCTTTAGAACCGGCATATATAGCCATCCCCGGATCCTTGCAGACTGAGCCTATCGAGGTGATATTGACCACACTGCCATAGCCCGACTCGGACATATAAGGGGCTGACAGCTTGATCAGCTCCCATGGTGCGAATACGTTGACGGCAAAGACCCGCTCGACATATGCCCTGTCGATATTATAGGGATTCTCCCGACCGCCGCCGCCGATACCGACATTGTTGACAAGGATATTGACTGTTCCGAAAGCCTTGACAGTATTGTCGACCAAGGCCTGCAGGTCCGATTCCCTCATCACATTACATTCCAGGGCTATCGCCGTGCCGCCTCCCGTGTTGATGGTGTCGGCCACGGTCTGTGCTTTTTCCAGCGACCTGTCGCTCACCACCACCGATGCGCCTGATGCTGCCAGAATCTCAGCACAACCCCTGCCTATACCGTCGGCCGCACCGGTCACGATAGCAACCCTGCCGGTCAGGTCGAAGAGCTCGCCTACAGATTTAACTTTTGCCATATTCATATACTTATATCTGTATTTCAACAACGAAACAGGAGGGTAAGTTGAATCCAGACCGCCCCAAATACGGGAATACTGCAATTCGGGCACCATGAAACCATGCCAACTATTTACCGAATGAAATTTATTTGTACCTTTGTGCTTCAAATCATACTGCACTACGATGGATAAGATTCGTTCGTTTTTTGCCAGGCCGCAGGTCTGGGGTTTTTTTGTGTCGGTAGCCGTCATGGCACTTATCTCTCTGCTCTTTTTCTATCCGGACAATTTCGAGGGCAACAGTCTTCGTCAGCCCGATATGCAGCAAGGCGCAGCCAACGGCAAGGAAGCCGCCGACTTCCAGGCTGCTACAGGCGAGAAAGCCCTGTGGACAAATGCCCTCTTCAGCGGCATGCCGACATTCCAGATATCACCCAGCTATCCGACAAACAGCCTCTTCTCATGGCTCAACACGGTCTACGGCCTCGGGCTGCCCGCCCCCTCGAATCTTCTCTTCATGATGATGTTCGGCTTCCTTATCCTTCTCTTCGCGATGAAGATGCGCTGGTACTACGCCCTCATAGGAGCCATCGCGTGGGGCTTCTCCTCGTATTTCGTCATCATAATCGGTGCCGGACATATCTGGAAGTTCGTCGCCCTATCGTACGTACCCCCTACAGTCGCCGGATTCATACTGCTCTATCGTGGCCGCAGGGTGACGGGGGCTGCCTTGCTGGCACTCTTCGCCATGCTGCAGCTCAATGCCAACCATCCTCAGATGACCTACTATTTCGGTCTTACCATGGCTGTCATAGCGATAGCATTCCTTGTCGAAGAAGCACGTGCAGGACGTTTCCGCCGCTGGCTCGGAGCTACGGCGATAGCCCTCGGCTGCGGCGTACTTGCCATAGGTGCCAATGCGCCAAGCCTCTACAACACTTATGAATACTCGAAGGAGACCAAGCGCACCCAGAGCGAGCTCACGCCCCTGACCTCGCCCGACGACGACGGCGCACCCAAAGAAAAGCCAACAGGCGGTCTGGCCAAGAGCGACATAACAGGCTGGAGCTACGGACGCACCGAGACTTTCTCGCTCCTCATCCCCAATATCCGGGGCGGCGCAAGCGCACGTCCCGAGGCCGGCAATATGGAACATGCGAGCCTCGCCAAGCTCGACGATGCCGCCAAATATGAGTCGCAACCGGCGACATCGATGCTCCTCCAGTACCTCACACAGTACTTCAACAACTCCGAGGGCACCAACGGCCCCGTCTATATCGGTATCATCATCGTTGCCTTCTTCCTGCTTGGCTGCATCATTGTACGCGGCGCGCTGAAATGGGCACTTGTCTCGGCGACAGTACTGTCGATACTTCTGGCATGGGGCTACAACATGGAATGGCTCACCGACCTGATGATATACAACTTCCCGATGTACAATAAGTTCCGCGCCGTCGAGAGCATACTTGTCGTCGCAGAATTCTGTATGCCTTTCCTTGCCATTCTCGCCATGGCACAGCTCTTCAAGGAGGGCAAGGAAGCGTGGTCGAAATACCGCAAACCTCTGTATATATCTTTCGGCCTTCCGGCAGTAATATGCCTTCTGGCGGCAGTGGCGCCGTCGGTCTTCGGGAGTGCCATCAACGACAACGACCTTGCCTACGCCGGACAGCTTCAGCAGCAGATTGCCGAATACTACCGCCAGCAGGGAGCATCCGACCAGGACATAGCGGCCGCGGTCTATGAGTTCTCCCTCTCCAACCCGACCAACATAGAGGCTGTCAGCAGCCTGCGCTACGGCCTCGTCCGCAGCGACGGCCTCCGTTCGCTTCTCTTCCTTGTCCTCGCCTTCAGCATAATATGGCTCTGGGCCAAAGGCCGTCTCAAATACGGAATCGCCCTCGGCGGAATAGGCGTGCTCGTCCTTGCCGACCTTTACAATGTCGACAAACGATATGTGTCCCACTCGTCCTTCGGCCCGGCAGACCAGGGAGGCGAGATAACATTCACGCCCGATGCCATCGACCAGGCAATACTCCAGGACACCGTCGGCAATTACCGCGTCCTCGACATACCCGAATTCACGGCAGCGCGTCGATCCTACTTCCACAGCATGATAGGGGGTTACCACGCCGCAAAGCTCAACCGCTACGAAGACCTCATACAGCGCAAGATGATGCCCATGCTGCGCTATGGCTGGCTCGAAGGCTCCCCGGCACTCGACGACCCGCGTATCGGCGACCTCGCCACACAGCTCCGCACGGCCTACAAAGTGGCCGATATGCTCAACGCACGCTACGTCATCACCGGCGACGAGTCCAGTCCCGTGATATCCAACGACTCCGCCATGGGCAACGCATGGCTTGTCGACGAAGTCCTATGGGCCGATAACGCCGATGCCGAAATGGACCGTCTCACAGTAGGCCAGATGGATTTCAGGCACCAGGCCGTGGCCGACCGCCGCTTCGACAAGGTACTCGCCACATCGACACCCCTGTCAGCCGGCGACACAATCTACATGAGCTCATACACACCCAACGAAGTTACCTACAAGACACGTACGGCCAATGGAGCTACGGCAGTCTTCTCGGAGGTCTACTTCCCCTGGGGGTGGCATGCAAGTATCGACGGCGCAGAAGCCCCGATAGCACGTGCCAACTACGTGTTGCGCGCCATGTCCATACCGGCCGGAGAGCACGAGATACGCATGACTTTCGCCCCGGCATCGCTGAAGGCTTGTTCCACAGTAGCCTACGCCTGCATAACCATTATCTACCTCCTCCTTGCCGCCGGCATTTTCGTAGAGGCACGCCGATGCAAAATCTACTGAGAATACTAAGACTATCGTTCTCCCGCTTCCGCCACGGCAAGGGATTCGGCATTCATTCGCCCTTCGCCTACCGTTTCATCACCGAGGTGCTTCGCCAGCCCTACGCCTACTATTCCTATGGCGAGCTCAAGGACCGGTCTTCGCGGCTGGCAGTGCGCCTGACGGCATACTTCAAGCCCAAGCGAGTATACGTCCACGGAACATCTCTTGAGGAGGCCGTGCGCAAAATATCGCCGAAAGTAATATTCACCGACATGAATCCCGACTTCATCATAACCGATGCCGAAGGTCTGTCGGATGCAGATATGGCCGCACGGATATGCCGGGGGGATGCCCACGTACTGGTCGTCGGGCGTGGCGCCTGCAAGGCTATGCGGCAATTGAAACCTCAGCTGAAGAGGGGCATGAGCTTCTCCAACGGGCGCAACCGTGTTGTCCTGGCAGCGTTCAAGCATCTGCCACGGCAAGATTTTCAAGTACGTTTTTAGTAACTTAGTCGAATCCCGGCAGCCTGGGCTGAGCCAGCAGACGGAACGACATACGGTGGAGCGGAGTCGTCCCGAGACGCTCTATCGCCTCGCGATGGGCCGCTGTAGGATAACCTTTGTTGATTTCCCAGCCGTAGCCCGGATACTGTCGGGCGGCCTCGCTCATGAAAAGATCGCGTTCGGTCTTTGCAAGGATGGATGCCGCCGCGATGTTGGCGAAACGGCCGTCGCCTTTGACGTAGGTCGTGCACGGCAGTTCACGGTAGGGCTTGAAGCGGTTACCGTCGACAATGACAGCGCCCGGCTGGGGGTCGAGCATGGCCAGGGCACGGTGCATGGCCTCGATGGAGGCGTTCAGTATATTTATCTTGTCGATTTCTTCGGCACTTACGGAGGCTATCGCCCATGCCACGGCTTCCTCCATAATGATAGGACGCAGTTCCATACGCCTCTTCTCGGAGAGCTGCTTCGAATCGTTGAGCCAGGGGTGCGAGAAAGTATCCGGCAGGATGACAGCGGCAGCATAGACGGGGCCCGCAAGGCATCCGCGTCCGGCTTCGTCCGTCCCGGCTTCGAGGCAGCCAGCCACGGCACAGGGGGGCAGCGGCGATGCCGGAATCCTATGCGAGGAAGTCATGGTTGATAACGTTTTCTACCAGGTACAGGCCCTGGATGTCGGAACGGTATATCTCGATGTCGTCGTAGTCGGGATTCTCGCTGTGGAGTATCACCTTGGCAGGGTCTTCGTGACGACGGACATACTTCACAAGCCTGAAATCGGCCAGGACCACTACATAGATCTGCCCCCAGGATATGGTGGCATCGGGACGCATGGGGCGTATGGAGATATAGCATCCCGGATTGAGGCGCGGCTGCATGGAGTTGCCGCTCACCCTCACGATAGGGAGCTCGGGGTCGAGTCCCGGGAGCTTGACATGACCCACGATACGCTCGTCGGTGAACATACGGCTCAAGGGCGTGGACCCGGCCGTGACATCGATGTTGTAGACAGGTGCTCCGGCATCGCAGCGGTCGGCCCACTGCTGATGCTCACGGGGGTAGGGAACGTCGTCGCCCTTGGAAAGCCACTGCTTCGAAACACCCATGTTGACGACTATCTTGTTGAGGAAGCTGTCGGTGGGACGCGACTTCCTCTTCATTACCCTCGAGACAGTCGCGCCATCGGTGCCTATGCGTTCGGCGAACTGCTGCTGGGTCATGCCAGATTTCTTGATGAGGTAGCGTATGCGCTCAACTATGTCGCTCTTAGGGGTCGAATCGTCTGTCATATTGTCCATTGCGTTGGCTGTTGACTACTTTTCTGCAAAAGTACAATTTATCTTGCAAAAACGCAAATCAAAATTGTCGCAGGATTTGTCTGTCAGCATTTTTCTCATCATAGAAAGCTCTTCACTCCTCTTTTGCGGCTCTTAATATATTTTGGCAAAAGAATGTTTGAGAGAGCGGGATAAAAGTGGTATCTTTGCATTCACGCGAAATTGAAGTGCAATTCAGAATGAAGAAAATCATTACGACAGTTCTTGCAGCCCTGCTCATCGGCACAGCCGGAGCCTACGCCTGCACCAGCCTCATAGCGGCACCGGGAGCCACGGATACCGGTGGCTCGATGATTACCTACGCGGCCGACAGCCATACGCTCTACGGCGAGCTATACCGTCAGCCTGCCGCAGACCACGCCCCCGGCACCATGCGCCCCGTCGTCGAATGGGACACGGGCAAGCTCCTCGGCGAGATTCCGGAAGTGGCTCATACCTATGCCACCATCGGGAACATGAACGAACACGGCCTCACCATCTCCGAAAGTACCTGGGGCGGACGTGAAGAACTTGCCGGAAGCGGCCTCATCGACTACGGCTCGCTCATCTATATAACCCTTCAGCGCGCCAAGACAGCACGCGAAGCCATCGACGTGATGACCAAGCTCGTCAAGGACTACGGCTACGCCTCCTCGGGCGAGTCGTTCTCCATCGCCGACCCCGACGAAGCATGGATCATGGAACTCATCGGTAAAGGCAAAGCCGACAAGGGTGCCGTATGGGTAGCCCGTCGCGTTCCGGACGGCTATATCAGCGGTCATGCCAACCATGCTCGTATACACAAGTTCCCCCTCAAGGACAAGAATACTCTCTACTCTCCCGACGTGATCGATTTCGCACGCAGCCAGGGCCTCTACAAAGGCAAGGATGCCGACTTCGACTTCTCGCGCACCTACGCCGTCACCGATGCCGGAGCCCTCCGCGGCTGCGACGCACGCGTATGGTCTTTCTTCCGCCGCTTCGCTCCCTCGGCCGACATGGACCAGTACCTGCCCTGGATTCTCGAGGGCAAAGGCGAGCCCTTCCCCCTTTGGGTGAAACCCGACAAGGCTCTGTCGGCAACAGACCTCAAATGGATGATGCGCGACCACTTCGAAGGCACACCCTTCGACATGACCAAGGATATCGGCGCCGGCCCCTTCGACTGCCCCTACCGCTGGCGACCTATGAACTACACCGTCGACGGCCAGGAATACGTCCACGAACGTGCCATTGCAACCCAGCAGACCGGCTTCTCCTTCGTTGCCGACATGAGTCCGCGTCGCCACGATGCCATGAAGGGCATACTGTGGTTCGGTGTCGACGATGCCAACACCTGCGTCTATGTTCCCGTCTTCAACAGCACCGACACCGTGCCTCACTCACTCGACGGCCACGCCGACCTCTACAAGCTCTCATGGGATGCCATGTTCTGGGTCAACAACTACGTTGCGAACCAGGCATATAACCGATACTCGCAAATGATTCCCGACATACGCCGCGTTCAGTCGACCCTGGAAGACGGCGCCGTCAAGGCTGTCGAGGAAAATGCCGCCGCCATCGAGGGCATGAACTACGCCGACGCGCAGGCCACGCTCCGCGACCTCACACTCAGCTATGCCGAAAAGACGACCAAGGAATACAAGGCCCTCGGCGACTATCTCTTCGTGAAATACCTCGACGGCAATATCAAGAAAGAAGAGAACGGTGCATTCAAACGCTCGCCCGAAGGCATGCCGGTGCAGCCCGTTTTCGGAGGTTACAATGAACGCTACTTCCGCTCCATCGTCGAAGATGCCGGCGACCGCCTCAAGGTCGTGCCCGTAGCAACCGACTAATCATTAAAAACGCAGAATCATGAAAATAGAACCCGGAAAATATTTCGAGATAGCATACAACCTCTACCGTGTCGACGACGACGGTAAAGAGGAGCTCGTCCATCAGGTTACGTCCGAAGAACCAGACCGCGCGATATTCGGTGCCACAGTAGGCTTCGTAGAGGCTCTCGACGATGCCATCGAAGGCAAGAGCGCCGGCGACAAGTTCGATTTCTACGCCGAGCCCGAGAAAGCTTTCGGCCCATATAGCGACGACGACATCTACACCATCCCACGCGAAAACTTCGAAGTCGACGGCAAATTCGACGAAGAAGTATTCGTGCCCGGAGCCGTCATACCCCTCCTTACACCCGACGGCTACCGTATCGACGGCGAGGTGGTGCGTGTCACCCCCACCAACGTTGTCCTCGACCTCAACCATCCCCTGGCACGCAACCGCGTACACTACAAGGGCGAAGTCGTCCTCGTTCGCGAACCGACAGCCGAAGAGCTGAACCCCAAAGGCGGCTGTTGCGGCGGATGCGGCAGCCAAGGCGGATGCGGCGACGCGAAGTCGTGTAACTGTGGCGGCGGTTGCTGCTGATAGCCGATGATAGAGGCGCGCAACATCCACAAGACCTTCGGCACCCTCGAAGTGCTCAAGGGCATTGATATCGCTATCGAAGCCCACAAGGTGACGGCTATCGTCGGCCCCAGCGGTGCCGGCAAGACCACGCTCCTCCAGATTCTCGGAACCTTATCGTCTCCGGACAGAGGTGGGCATGTGCTCTACGACGGCCTGGAGGTCACGACGCTGCCGGACAACAAGCTGTCGCATTTCCGCAACCGCAACATAGGCTTCGTCTTCCAGTCACACCAGCTTCTGCCGGAGTTCTCGCTGCTGGAGAATGTCGCCATGCCCGCGCTCATAGGCGGACTGTCGACAAAGGAAGCCTTCGGCAAAGCATCGGTGCTCCTCGACAGGCTCGGCCTTTCCGACCGCATGTCGCACCGTCCCTCCGAGCTCTCCGGCGGCGAATGTCAGCGCGGTGCCGTCGCACGGTCGCTGATAAATGAACCTTCCGTGGTCTTCGCCGACGAACCCTCCGGCAGCCTTGATTCGCGGAACCGCGCCGAGCTCCACAAGCTCTTCTTCGACCTCAGCGCCAACATGGGTGCCACTTTCGTAATCGTAACGCACGACGAAACCCTTGCCGCCGACGCAGATGTCCTGGTCAGGATGGCCGACGGCAGGATTGAAAACATAGACAAAAATTAACTTTCAACAGGAAACAAACAGCAATGAAAACAAAATTTCTTCTCACCACTCTCGCAGTAGCAGCCCTGAGCTTTACTGCCTGCAACAATGACAACGAGGATCCGCTCCAGAAATCGTTCATCGATATCGTGACACTCGACTCAAACACCACGGCCGGTGCCTCAATGTCGTTCAACAAGCTTGACGACAGCCCGATGATATACCTCACCAACAACACTCAGCTGCCCGAGAAGTACTTCAAGGCAGGTACCCGTATCCTCATCATCTACCAGACACCGACCAACGAGCAGTACGTATCAGGGCCATGCACCGTCATCCAGGCCGGCAACGTGCTCGGAAACGGCTACATGCCGGAACCGGCATCCGTCGACTCCCTTGACAATTGGAAGTCGGACAACGTAGAAGTAGTGCAACAGTGGCGTTCGGGCAACTATCTGAACTTCAGCGCCTCGATGTACACCGCAACGACAGGTCCCCAGAAATTCGTAACTTACTACGACGAGAAGACCGCCGATGCGGAATATCCCGAGCTACACATCATTTTCGAACCTAAGAAAGACTACAACATGATCCAGATGTCCCTCTACGCTTCGTACAACATCTCGAATCTCATGAACCGCCCCAACGCCAAGGGCATCAAGGTAATCTATAACTCCCCGTCCGGAGAGAAATCATTCACTGTCGAAAAAAGATCAGGCTCGACTATCACCCCGGCAAACTAAAACACAGAAACATACAATGGAAAACAAGCAGGAACTCAAAATCGAACTTACACCCGAAGTAGCCGCCGGCCACTATGCCAACCTGGCGGTGATATCCCATAGCGCCAACGAATTCTTCGTCGACTTCATCGCCGTCGCTCCCAACATGCCCCAGGCAAAGGTACAGAGCCGCATCGTGATGACTCCCGAGAACGTCAAGAACCTTCTCTTCGCCCTTCGCGACAACGTCGCCAAGTACGAACAGACCTTCGGCGAGATCGTCCGCAAGACTCCCAAGAATGCCCCCGCAGGCAACAAGGGCGGCATTCCCAACCCTTTTGAGGCATGAAAGCCAACAATCTGACAATCTACAACTCTCTCTCCCGGCAGAAAGAGCTCTTCAAGCCCCTTCATGCCCCCAACGTCGGCATGTATGTCTGCGGTCCCACCGTCTACGGTGACGGACACCTCGGGCATGCACGCCCGGCCATAACTTTCGACATCGTGTACCGCTACCTGACGCATCTGGGCTACAAGGTGCGCTACGTCCGCAATATCACCGACGTAGGCCACCTCGAGCATGATGCCGACGACGGCGAGGACAAGATTGCCAAAAAGGCGCGCCTCGAGCAGCTCGAGCCTATGGAAGTGGTGCAGTATTACCTCAACCGCTACCACAAGGCCATGGACGCGCTCAACGTGCTCCCTCCGTCCATCGAGCCCCACGCCTCGGGACATATCATCGAACAGATAGAGTACATCAAGAAGATTCTCGAAAGCGGTTATGCCTATGAAAGCGAGGGTTCGGTATATTTTGATGTACCCAAGTTCAACCGCGAATACGGCTACGGCAGACTCTCTGGCCGCAACATCGACGAACTCCTCGCCACCACGCGGGAGCTCGACGGTCAGTCCGAGAAGCACAACCCGACCGACTTCGCCCTATGGAAGAAGGCTGCACCCGAACACATCATGCACTGGCCCTCGCCCTGGAGCGAAGGGTTCCCCGGATGGCATCTCGAATGTTCGACAATGAGCGAGAAGTACCTCGGCAGTCATTTCGACATCCACGGCGGCGGCATGGACCTCAAATTCCCGCACCACGAATGCGAGATAGCGCAGTCCGTGGCCCACAACGGCGAGCCCACCGTCCACTACTGGATGCACAACAACATGATTACCATCAACGGCAAGAAGATGGGCAAGAGCCTTGGCAACTTCATCACCCTTGACGAATTTTTCACGGGCAGCCACAAGCTCCTCGCACAGCCATACTCGCCGATGACGATACGTTTCTTCATCCTCCAGGCCCACTACCGCGGTACCGTCGACTTCAGCAACGAAGCCCTGCAGAGCTCCGAGAAAGCCCTTCAGCGCATGCTCGAAGGCTATCGCCGGCTGCAGGACCTCAAACCCTCCGAGACATCGACGATATCGCTCGACGGCCTGACCGAACGCGCCTACGAGGCCATGGACGACGATCTCAACACGCCTGTGGTTATCGGCGTGCTCTTCGACGCCGTGCGTCTCATCAACCAGGTCAACGATGGTGCGGCCACGGCCACACAGGAAGACATCGACCGCCTCAAGGCATTCATGGACACCTTCCTCATCGAGATCCTCGGCATACGCGTCGAGCAGGCCGAGGGCGGCAAAGCCCTCAAGCCCTACGAGGAGGCCGTCGACCTGCTGCTGCAGATACGTGCCGAAGCAAAGGCCAAGAAAGACTGGGCCACATCCGACCTTATCCGCAACCGCATGGCCGAAATAGGCTTCTCAGTCAAGGACACCAAGAACGGTGTCGAATGGTCACTGCAATAAATGCTACCTAAAACACCTCCGGCGGCCCCGTCCTCCTCCATGACGCGTGCCGCCGGTGTGTTTTTATAATAATCCCTAATCAAATTCATTTCCGGTAATTTTGTATGAAATCACCAACCCGTTATACCGTCTGTTCCCTGATAGGATTTATAGGTGTTACCTGTTGGTTGAATATAATAAGTCCAAGCTTGTAAATGGATCCTTTACATATACGTTTCCCGGAGAAATAATGTTGGATGAGGGAAGCTACTACGTTGAGCTTGAATTTCTTGAGAATTTCTTCAATGAACTATTCGTCATGAAATCAAAGCCACTGACAGGAAAGACACGTTACCGGTACGCAAGTCAATCTGCGTGGAAAACATTACCTTCCGAAGCACCGATTTATATTGAATATGACAGTGTAGAATAATACCCATTATAGCGAAAATAAGGGAAATAATGGGAGGGAGAATATAATTAAAAGGCTTAATATTAGTTTATTATAATTTTGAACAAATTCCGATGATTTCCAAGAATTGCGCTTTTAAGTGCCATTTTTGTTTCCCAAAGTGAGATGGATTTGGAATTAATTTTGTAACTTTGCCGTACTGACAAATACCGTGTTAAGAATAGGAAAACATCGGAAACGTGTCACGAATTTATATAGAATTTTTCTAATACACAAACCTCTCTCGATATGGGAAGAAACAGGAAACAAATAGCAGGGAATGTGCCGATAAACCTGCGGTTCCAAAAAAGAGCCGGAGACCGCAAGGCTATCCTTATAGACCATTTTTATGACGGGAAGCATCACTATGAGAACACGGGGCTGTTCCTCATAGCCGAGACAAACGAGAAAGCCCGAAGGGAAAACGCCCGCACCATGCGCAAGGCGAATGACCTCTTGCATCAGCGAATCGACGAATATTTTTCATCGAAGACAGCTCCGGTTGCAGAAGAGCATCCGGTTACAATGCTGGAGTGGTTTGACTTTTTTATCGACGAGCAGGAGCGGCGCGGCATCAAAGCAATTCCCCGCATCAGGTGCTACCGTAAAATTCTCGCAAAGTTTGACGATACTACAAAACTCAAGGATGTTGACAAGGATTTCTGTCTGAGATTTATAACGTATCTTCGCAATGAGTACCTTACCAAACAAGGGAGGCAGCTCAGTCCGAAATCAATTTTCAATTTTTGTGGTTACCTCTCTTGTTCGCTCAATATGGCTGTGCAAGCTGACCGAATCGGCTCTAATCCGTGGAACTGCCTATCTCGAAATGAGAAGCCAAAGAATGATGTGAGCAAACGCGAATACCTGACGATTGACGAGGTCAAAGCCCTTATCGCCACTCCCTGCAATAACGAGACTGTAAAGCGAGCCTACCTGTTTTCATGTTTCTGCGGTCTGCGATTGGGCGATGTAATCAGCCTCAAATGGGAAAGCATCACCAATGACGGCGGCCGGTGGAAAATCGGAATCGTGGCAAGCAAGAACCAACGTGTCCTACATATACCGTTGAGCGCACAGGCGATGAAATGGATGCCGGAAAAGACTGGCGAATTTGTTTTCCCTTCTCTTAAAAGACCGTCCATTTCCCATCATCTGAAGAGGTGGATGAAAGCCGCAGGGATAACCAAGACCGTCACTTTTCATACCTCAAGGCATACCTTCGCAACAATACTGCTGACTTTGGGAACCGACATTTATACAGTGTCGAAGATGCTCGGACATTCCAGCGTGAAGCCTACCCAGATATACGCCAGGATTATCGACGAGGCAAAGGACAACGCCGTATGTCTCGCCGACGGCATCGAATGGTAGCTGACGCAATGAATTTTTCAATCAGTCCGATAAATCATCCATATTTTTACCTCTTATAATACAACTCTCCAATGGCAAGACCAAGAACTACCAAATTAAAAGAGCCGGTAAGGATGCGATTCAAGAAGCTCGCAAACGGCTCAAAGTCGATATACCTTGACATATATGTTGACGGCAAGCGAAACTACGAATACCTAAAGCTTTACATTCTCCCCGAACTGAACGCCAATATCAAGGAACAGAACCGTACCACGATGGCGGCAGCCGAGAAGATAAAGTCACAGCGTATAATCCAGCTTACCGAAGACAGGGCTTCGTTGCGCCATGTTTCCAAACGTGCCGGCATCCTCGTTTCCGACTGGCTCGACACCTATAAGGAAGACAGAGAGAAGAACGGCGCACGGGGCATGAAGATTGTCAAGAAAGTCAAACGGTTACTTGAGCAATATCGCAAAGGCACGAGGATGAAAGATGTCAACAAGGAGTTTCTTCTCGGCTTCATAGACTTCCTTCGCAACGATTATCGCACGCCGCAAGGAAAACCGATTGCCCCATATACCCAGCGTAGCTATTTCGGTATTTTCAATTCCGCACTCAACGCCGCTGTGCAGGCTGATGTGATTCCCGACAATCCGGTGAATCGTCTTACTCCGCAGGAACGTATCAAAGCACCCGAAAGCAAGAGGGAATACTTGTCAATCGACGAAATCAGGACTCTTATAGCTACTGAGTGTTCACATGAGATTGTCAAGCGCGCCTTCATGTTCTCATGCTACTGCGGTCTGCGCTTGAGCGATGTATATGCGCTCAAATGGAAAGACCTTGTGCGCGACGGCGATATATGGCGTGTCGGAATCGTCATGAAGAAGACCGCGACACCGAACTATCTCCCTCTTTCAAAACAGGCGACGGCATGGATGCCGGAGCGTGGCGATGCCGCCGACAGCGACAATGTTTTTGCACGGCTGCCGAAAGGACAGTATCTGAACGACCTTATAAAAGCATGGGCGAAGGAAGCCGGACTGTCAAAGCATGTCACGTTCCATACATCAAGGCATACCTTCGCCACCATGCTGCTGACACTCGGCGCAGACCTTTATACAGTATCGAAGCTGCTTGGTCACGCCAATGTGAAGACGACTCAGATCTACGGAAAAATTGTTGACCAGAAGAAAGATGATGCCGTGAGCCGGATTGACAAGGCTTTTGAATAATACAGCAAATCACCTTTTATAGCCATCTGTTCCCTGTTTGTTAGAGAAATAAGATAGCTTGATTTTCTTCCCTGTGCCTTGTCCGGCATGGGGATTTTTCTTGCCCTGCCATTTCATCTGTAAATCACTGTTACCGTGTGAACGAGTGCCGAAAATCGGTGCCGATTTTGCGATTTTCATAGATAAGCTTAAAAGACAGTCGCTTATACAGTCATCTTCGTTTGATTTCCATTCCTGTATTATAGCTTTGCAGTCCGAACAAGAAAACCAATCATAAATAATTTCATAACCAACAGGAATCTTAATGACAAAACCAAGTATGTTAACGCCGACCGAGGCGGCCGAATACCTCGGAATCAAGCTCAGCTATCTCTACAAGCTGATGATGCGCCGTGTCATCCCGTACTACAAGCCGGGAGGCAAGCTCTGCTACTTCGACCCCGAAGACCTCGACAGGTGGCAGCGCAGCGTCCGCGTCGCCACGGACGAGGAAATCGAAAGTCAGGCACAGGCCTACATTCTCAAAAACAGTATCAGACCATAACCAAAATTCTTATATATCATGACAGAAACAACCAAACCTACTATTCAGAATGTGGAACAGACCATCGAAGCGATGGATGCTCCGGCACTTCCCCGTAAGGAGAGAAAGAGCAAAACGATTGAAGAATCGCAGATAATTCAGATAGAGCGCAAACTGTTATCCTCGCTCGGCATGCATGAGGCGGACGCGCTTGCGGCGTGTATCGCAATCGGCGCGGACAATCAGGAGGCGGCAACGGTGAAAGGTTCCGACCGTCACCGTCTCAATCTCTTTCTCAACTCCGGAACGAACAGGAAGGAGATGTCCGTGCAGGAGCTTTCGGAACACCGCCAGTCGCGGGCCCGTCAGCTTGTCAAATCTGCTATCCGCTATCTCGACAAGGAGGAGATGACGGCGGCGATGTTCACCGTAAGTGAAATCGCACGATGCAAGACCGACATTGACGAGGGCGTGAGGATGATACAGTTCTACAACTCATCAATGTCAGGGAAGTAACAGTTTTAACCGTGAACCGGAGTGTTGCGCGGATAGCGAGAACATACAAAGAATAATTTCAGATTCATTTCATCTAAAGTTGGCTCTTCTATCCGGCAACATTTTGGTTACACTATCTATGCAAACAAGTACACATGAACAAACTATCCAAGGAAACATACAAATTTCAAATACCGTCGCGCTTTGAAATCATTACTTTCAGAATGACTACCGAGGTGATGAATCTACTTAGCGGCGCCACCGAGAACAAACGCGGCGACAAGATTTCCAATATTACGCTATTTTACGACCTGCTGTCAAGAATGGCTGTAAATGCGAAAGTGTCAGACGACTTCCGCCGCCCTCTGGCATTGCGACCTGGACAGGCTCAGTATTCGGAGCTTCGCCTCGCGGAGCAATGGCAGATGAACCGGACCCGATTGCGCAATCTCCTTGACAGGATGGAACAGGCCGGGCTTATCTACACGAACCGTTCACTTGTAGGGTCGGTGATGACATTCCCCTCCGTACTGGGTTGGAGCCGCCCTGACAAGCCTTATATCCGCAACCCCGCCTTTTTCAATGCGGACTGAGCTTCCGGCAGCCGATACGGTGAATCTTCCGGGTTGCGGGTTGCCCCATAGTTAACCCACGGTTAGCCGTATGTCTTAAGCCGCAGGAAAGCAGGGAACAGGGATTTCGTTGCAAGATATGCCGCTGTATTACACTCCCTGTCGGTCACTGCATACACGGCTCTCTTGCGTTGCCGCACAGGGCAACGGGACGCCGCTCGCAGGCTCGCACCGATGACCTTTATAATAATCAGTATCATTTATAAGATTCTCATAACCGACTTATAACTTCCGATGAACAAACCTAATGAAAACAGTGGCCGTCGCCGTTCTACCATGTCGTTCCGTGTGAACGAATCGCAGAGGAAACGGATAGAGGGCCTCGCCGCCCAATGCGGGATGAACCGCAGCGAATACCTGCTGTCACGGGCCTACGGCTACAAACCGAAAGCCAGTCTGACATTTGCGCAGACCAAAGTCCGCGACGAGCTTATAATCGCCCGCAGCGACTATGCCAAATATACCTCGATGCTGAACGCCATGCCGAAGCACGAGCGCATGGCGATGTTCCGCAACCAGCCGTGGATGACTGAGGCGTTGGTACGCCTCCACAGGACTTCTGAACTCATCACCGATATAATCAACAGATATTTCTCCCCGAACCGCGTACCGGGAACATCATCTGAAACGGACAAGGAACAGGAACCGTCATGGTAGCGAAGGCAGCATCAATAAGTCACGGCATCAACTGTATAAGATACATATCCGGCGAGTCGAAGAACAAGGAAAATCCGGAATTGATCTATCGTGTCAAGGACAATCTTCTTCCGTGCGAGCTTGATGCAATGGGCATCTGGGATCTGATGAAAGCCGGTGCGCCGATGAAGAAGAGTGTTATCCGGATGGAAATCTGTCCCGGCAGAGAACACACCGAAAACTTCACCATGCAGGACTGGCAGAAGCTGTGGGACGACTTTGTGAGGGAGTTCGACAAGATAGAGCTGGAGGATGAAAACGGTAAGGTGTATTCGCATAAGACAAACATTGCAAACAGCCGCTACACTGTCTGGCTTCATTATGAATCCGACAGCGGCATCCCGCATCTTCACGCCGCAGTGTGCCGGAAAGACCGCGACGGCAAGACCAACAACGACCACAACATTCACATCCGCGCGCAGGAGGCAGCACAGAACGTGGCTCTTCGGCGAGGCTGGATAACAGCCGCCGAAATACACAGGATGAACGCCGATAAGGTTGCCGACGACCTTATGGATATTCTGCGTGCAATGCCGTCATGGTCATGGAGTGATTATGCAGCACGGATCCGGGCAAAAGGTTATACTATTATGATACGACCCGGCAAGAAAGGCGTTTACGGTTATTCTATCGGAAAAGGTAAAGCCACCTTCAAGGCATCCGAACTTGGCACCGGGCGTAAGCTGACGGCTTCGAGGATTGAAAACACATGGAATAAACTTCACAGTCAGTCCGCAGCGAAGGCGAAGCAGCCAGTCAAGAACGCCGGAACAAAGTCGGATGCGCCTGTTGTATCAAAGCCCGTTGTATCTCCTGACAAACAAGTTACGGATTATTCCTCTTGGCTAGAAGGAACATCGAGATACGAGCTTACACATGAAGGCAAAACTTCTCAGTTCTACATTCCAAACGATGTCATGCAGATATTTGATGATGAATTTGACTACCGCGAGATTGTAAACTGGCAGGAGCTTACCGACATGGCTGTTGCCCTGTTCGTTGGTCTGACGGCACTCGACACCGTTTCAACCGGCAGCGGCGGAGGCGGTTCGTCCAACGATGACAACTGGCGCGACCGCAAGGACGAGGACGAGATAGAACGTGCCCGCAGATGCGCCCGCGCAGCCGCATCCCGTCTCGGCAAAACTCCGAAATCAGGACGCAGAAGATAATGCTTTCACTTTATTGCAAACAAGAAATCCGGTTGATTCCTGCTAAATAGTCGTTACGAATAATTTCCTCGATACGACAACTCATGATAATAGAGACAGGCTATCTCGACATCACTGCGGAGGTTGCCTGTCTATTTTTGCATGGGTATCGGACAAGCCCCCGGCAACGATTGCCGAGGGCCGGAGGTTTGTATGAAAAAACTGTTTACGGGTTGGGGAATTGTATTGAGGGAACCGGGAGGTCATTGCGCCGGATGAATTTCTTGATGTCATCGGGGACAC
>CAUBJF010000003.1 GCA_958436175.1 uncultured Muribaculaceae bacterium | reverse complement strand
ACGACGACTTTCCGCCGCCGCCAAATATTTTCGGCATTTTAACGGAATTTTAACATTCCGGGGCCAGGGAAGTGGGTGTCCCCAACTCCCAGACCGCAAAGATACTCATTAATATTATATTCGCAAAAATATTCTTTTGCTTAGTGATACAGAAACAAAACTTTCATACGCCCGAATTTGTTCAATCAGTAATCACAAAAAAATATTGTGTCATGAAAAAATTTCTCCTTATCGCAGCAGCAATCTTAGGCATAGCTGCCGCCGCACAGGCACGCGACACATATTCGCATGACCCCTCGGTGCTTCCAGAAGCTGCCGCCACCACGATCAAGAACAATTTCAAGTCCTCGGTAAGCGTGATAAAGATCGACAAAGATTTCGGTCACGTCTCGGATTACGAAGTGGTACTTACCGACGGGACTGAAATAAAATTTGACTCCAAAGGCAACTGGGAGGACATCGAGACATCTGTAAAGGACAAAGTACCCGCCACATTTATTCCTAAAGCAGCAGCGGAATACATATCCAAAAGCCAGCCCGGAACACATGTCGTCGGAATAGAGCGAGAAAGAAACGGGTATGAAATCACCCTCAGTAACGGAGTCGAACTCAAGTTTGACAAAACAGGTTCTTTCCTGAAATACGACTGAATTTCTCGCTGAAACAATCGCAGCTCCCCAACAAGCTTAAACCAAGGATGCTCTCGGGCATATGTCCGGAGGCATCCTTGGTTTTTTATTTGCCTGAGAAGTAAAAAATCGTTAACTTTGCACAAAAATATCGAGGCAGGGTTTCCTCCCTCTTTTAGGTTTCAACGTATTACTAATAATTTATGGATTTTATCGCAGATTTGTTGCTACCAGGGAACGTATCGATAGCATCGACGCTGCTGTTGTATTCCTTCGTGATTGCCGCCGGCATATATATCGGCAAGGTCAAGATCTTCGGAATATCGCTCGGTGTCACCTTCGTACTGTTCGTCGGCATCCTCATGGGACATTTGGGATACATCGTCGATGCCAACATCCTGAAGTTCGTCCGTGAATTCGGCCTGATTCTCTTCATTTTCTCAATTGGTCTGCAAGTAGGCCCCAGCTTTTTCTCTTCGTTTAAAAAAGGCGGCATGCGGCTCAACTTCCTTGCCGTCCTCGCAATCGCACTCAACGTATCCATTGTGCTCGGTATCTATTTCTTCGGAAATATCCATGATATCTCGGCTCTTGTCGGTGTGATGAGCGGTGCTGTGACAAACACGCCGGGCCTTGCCGCCGCACAACAGACGATATCGCAGATGACACAGTCGGCAGAACAGGCCAACCTCATGGCCAGCGGCTATGCTGCCGCCTATCCCCTCGGCGTTGTCGGAATCATTCTTTCGATGTTCGTCATCAAAGGCATATTCCGCATCAAGACATCAGAAGAAATCGAGAAAATAGAAGCGGAGCAGGAAGACTCCCGCCTCAAGCCCTTTCTCATCACCATCAAAGTCACCAATGAGCTTATCAACGGCATGACTCTGCTCAAACTCCACGACGTGGTACAGACAAACTTCGTCATATCGCGTATCATGGACAGCAATTCGACCATTGTCATACCAAAATCGAGCACCGAAATACATACAGGCGACCTTCTTCTCATCGTCTGCTCTGCGGCCGATGCCGACAGGTTCAAGGCTGTCATAGGCCCCGAAGTAGAGATGGACTGGGAATCAACACCCACACCTGTCTTCTCTCGACGCATCGTGGTGACCAAGAGCCAGTACAACGGCGTACCCCTTGGCGCACTCCGACTTCATAACGGCTATCAGCTTAACTGCACACGAATCAATCGTGCCGGTGTCGACCTGCTCGCAACCCCTAACCTGCGTATACAGATGGGCGACCGCATAACAGTTGTAGGCGACCTAAACGACATCGAACGCCTTGCCGACAAGCTCGGCAACTCCATGAAGCGACTCAACCAACCAAACCTGATTACCATTTTCGTTGGTATCATACTCGGTATTATCTTAGGCTCCCTCGACATCGGCTTTGGCATGAAGCTGGGCCTCGCAGGCGGCCCTCTCGTTGTCGCTATCCTCATAAGCCGCTTCGGCTATAAAGCCAAGCTCGTCACATATACCTCCAGTTCGGCATCCCTCCTGCTACGAGAACTCGGCATATGCCTGTTCCTTGCCTCTGTCGGCATATCGGCCGGCAAAGACTTCGCCGCTTCTGTATTCAACACCACAGGTATGTGGTGGGTTATCTGGGGTTTTGTCATCACCGTCGTACCATTGATAATCATCGGGTGCATAGCACGCGGCCACGACCGCATAAACTTCCTGACCATCATGGGCCTCATGTCGGGCGGATGCACCGACCCTCCAGCCCTTGCCTACGCCAACAACTCAACCGGCAACGACGCTCCAGCAGTGGCCTATTCGACAGTCTACCCTCTCACCATGTTCCTCCGTGTGGTAGCGGCCCAGGTGCTAATCCTCTGCTTCGCCTAATCACGGCCCGACAACATCGTAAGACCGAAAATATATAAAAGATACTCCTATAACGAGACCGATCCCCGAGGCTGACTCGGAGATCGGTTTTTCTGTTTTCTGTATTAACTGGTGAAAAGGTTTCCTAACCGGATGATTCCGGGATTGTATCAAAAGAACGTAATTCGACGACAAATGTTGCCTTAGATTTTCCTCAGCCATTCTTTTTTAGTAATTTTGCACATTATTGCACTTACATGACAAACTTAGAAGTCATCAATCATAGACATAGAGAAGATCTCGACCGCCTGAACGCCCGTATCGAAGCGCAGCTGTCCTCATCCAATACCCTGATGAGCCAGATAGTGCTTTCCTTGCTCCGGACAAAAGGCAAACAGATTCGCCCGCTGATGGTGATGATGTGCGCAGGACTCTTCGGCGAGGTCAACGAGAAAGTTCTGTCGGCCGCCGTTTCGGTTGAGCTGCTCCACAATGCCTCTTTGATCCACGACGATGTCGTCGACAACTCCATGACCCGCCGTAACCGTCCGACAGTAAATGCGGTATGGGACAACCACATAGCCGTACTTGTAGGCGATTTCTATACATCCTCGGCTATGCAGGAAGCCATCTCGACAGGCGACATACGTATTGTCGACGTTCTCTGCCGCCTCGGACGAAGCCTTTCCTTAGGCGAGATCGACCAGATTTACAATGCCCGTGAGCACATGCTCTCGGAGGAAAACTACTACCGCATAATAGACTACAAGACAGCGAGTCTGTTCATTGCCTGCGCCGAGATGGGATGTCTTGCCGCCGGAGTCTCCGATGAACGTCTCCATGCTCTTTCAGACTATGCCCTCCTCTTTGGCAGATGCTTCCAGATACGCGACGACATCTTCGATTACTTCCCTTCGGAACTTGTCGGCAAGCCTACCGGTAACGACCTTCGTGAAGGCAAGATATCGTTACCACTCCTCCATGCACTACGGCGCACCGATCTTCCAGAAACCGAAGATATCACACAACTCCTTATGTCCGACTCACTCGACGACGAACAGATAGCCCGAATACAGCAGTTTACGCGCAACGCAGGAGGCATAGACTCCGCTTACAACACTATGAACGAGCTTCGCGACAAAGCAATCAGCAAGCTTGACATACTCCCGGAGTCTGAAGGGCGACAGGAACTTGCCGAACTTTTCAATTTCATAATAGAACGAACGTTCTAAACAATCCATGAAAAGTTCAAAACACATATTCTGTGGGATGCGCCTGTTGGCGTGGCTCATTCTCGCTGTCCTTGCAGGGGCTTGTGCAAGTATGGGCCGACCCGAAGGGGGGGCACGCGACGAAAAGCCGCCTGTGTTCGTCTCTTCTAACCCTGCGCCCGGTTCGCGAAACGTATCCCGTACCACTATGGAAATCAATTTCGATGAGAACGTCCAACTCGAAGATGCTTTCTCGAAAGTAGTTGTTTCCCCGGCCCAGAAAGAGCCCCCGGCCGTCAGCGCAAACGGCAAAAGAGTGAAAGTCGAGTTCCGCGACACCCTCATACCAAACACAAGCTATACCATCGACTTTGCCGATGCCATCAAAGATCTCAACGAGGGTAACGTCCTGGACGGATTCGCCCTCGATTTCTCGACTGGCGAGACACTCGACACCCTGCGTATATCAGGTATCGTATTGCAGGCCGAAAACCTCGAACCGGCCCAAGGCATGCTTGTCGGCGTCTATTCCAACCTTGCCGACTCGGCAATACGTACGCTGCCTGTCGAACGTATAGCACGTACCAACCAGTATGGGCAGTTCACAATCCGAAACCTAAAAGAAGGCACATATCGTGTCTTTGCCCTCAACGACCTTAACCACGACTACCATTGGGACCGCTCGGAGGACATAGCATTCTACGACGCTTTCGTATCTCCTTCAACCGAAGTCATCGAGGTCACAGATACTCTCTATGCTGCCGACCATAGCGACTCACTCGTGACACACAACGGCATACGTTTTCTTCCTAACGACATCCTCCTGACTTGGTTCAACGAAGGATACAAGGCTGCATATCTTTCCGACTATAAGCGTCCTGAGCGTCGAAAGATAACACTCAACTTCGGTGCGCCGCAGGACACCCTTCCGGAAATACGTATCGTCGAGGGCGCAGGTGTCCCCGGCACAGAGATCTCGGAATGGGCACGTCTTAATGCCAACGCTACCCGCGACACCCTCGAATACTGGATAGCAGACACATCCATAGTCGCCTCCGACACACTGAGGCTCTCGGTACGCTATCTACGTACGGACAGCAACGACATGCTTAGCTGGACAACCGACACACTGCGGTTCAACTATCGCGACCTCGAGAAGAAGAAAAAAGCCAAGAAGAAAAAGAAAGACGAAGAAGAAGCTCCGCGATTCATCGTCGACAGTATCAGTGGCGACACGACCTTCCTGCCCCCTCCGGATATGGAATATCTCTCGCTTAACATTATCGGCAACGGCAATATGGACCTGAACAAGTCACTCTTGTTCGAGAGCAATCTTCCTATCGATACCCTCAATCCCGAAGGAATTCATCTCGAGATACAGGAAGACACACTCTGGCACCCTGTCAGCGCTTTCTTCGTCCCCGACTCGTCGAATCTGCTGCTACGCCGCCGCATGGATATCAAGTGGGAACCAGGAGCCAAATACAAGCTTACTATCGACAGCCTCGCCATAAACAGCATATACAATGTATGGAACAGGCCTTTCTCACAGGAATTTACCGTCAAGTCGCCCGAGGACTACTCCAACCTGAATTTCCTCTTGCCGGGACTCGACAGCGTACAGGTCGTCGTCCAGCTCTTGAATACGAGCGATGTCCCAGTCTACAAGGCCGTCAAGCCAGTCGGAGAATCGAAAGCCGTCTTGCAGTTCCTTAATCCGGGAACGTATTATGCCCGATTATTCATCGACGACAATCTCAATGGCAAATGGGACACGGGAAAGCTCACTGATTCCATCCAGCCGGAAGAGGTCTATTATTTTTCCAAGAAGCTGAACCTCAAGAAGAATTGGGATGTCGACCAGACCTGGGACATTACAGAGCTCCCTCTCGATACCCAGAAGCCCTACGCTATAAAAAAGAATAAGCCTAAACTGAAACGGGGCGAACGTGCGCCGCAAGAAGATTACGATGAGGACGAAGATGAATTCGGCGATCCCTTCGGCGGCGGTTACAACCGCGGTAACGGCTACGGAAATAATCGAGGCAACAACAATCGCGGAGGCAACAACAGAGGCGGCTTCGGAGGTTTCGGAGGCGGTTTGCGCCCATCCGGAGGTCCGACACGCGCATACTAAACTCGGATCATGAGAAGAGCATGGGACATATTCAGGGCTTTTGTCTCAGTAGTACTGCTCCTGGCTGTACTCATCCCGACCGCTGTATATGTATTGCTCTCGACAGAACCGATACAGTGCAAGATCAGGGATGTCGCCACACAGGAGCTCACCAAACTTCTGGGTGCCGACGTATCGATAGACCGTATAAGCATCCATCCCTTCAACCGAATAGGCCTTGAAGGGATTGCTGTCACTCTTCCAGACAGCACAGTTCCTGCGTCGGTCGACAGGCTTAGGGCAGGTATCGAGCTGAGGCATCTTCTTCGAACCGGCGAGTTCGTCGTCGATTATGTCTACATCGACGGCATATCAGTCCGGGTGAGCCGAACCGACTCAGTCTCACCTCTTAATATCCAGCCCATAATCGACCATCTCAAGAACGACAAGCCAAAGGACAGCCAGTCGTCCTTCGAAATGAGAATCAACAATATAGTCCTCCGTAACGGCAACTTATCCTACGATGTCCTTTCATCTCCCGGACCGGAAGAAGGCAGATTCGATAAAAATCATATCGCCATCTCCGACTTCGCGTTGAATGCATATCTGCCTTTCATCGGCAAGGACACCTACAAGGTCGAAATCGACCATCTTTCGTTCGCCGACCGAAGCGGCTTCGAGCTGACACATGCACAGTGTAAAACCGAGATAGATTCCACCTCAGCCGACTTCGACAAAGTAATTGTTGAACTGCCATACTCAAGAATAGGTCTCGAACCGATCACCCTGAATTACAACGGACTCGGCAATATCGGCAGATCATTAAATAACAGCGATCTACCCATCAGAACATCGGCGAACAGCTATATTTATCCTCCCGACTTTTCGGCCTTTGTGCCTGTACTTGGCGATTTCGACATCAGGCTTGCCCTCGACATAGACGCAACCTACGGCCTGCGAAATGTCGATATACGCCGATTCCTGATCAAGGACGCCGACAGTGGCAGCCTGAATCTCTCGATGGCAGGATATGCGCAAGGTCTTGACAGCATTGAAGGCATGAATTACAAACTCGAAAGCCTGTCGCTGCTCTGCGAAGGATATGAAATATGCCGAATACTGCGCGGGCACATATCCCCGAAACTCTCAAAACCTCTCTGCCGGATACCCACTCTCGGGCTTAACTTAAAAGCTTCAGGAACTCTTGCTGAAGGTGTGTTCGAATTGAAAGCCGGAGGACAGGAAGGAAGCGTCAACACAAGCGGTCATTACCGGCGCAAAATCAACAAGACTCTCGACCTACAGGCCGATGCCGAGATCAAAGATCTCGACATAGCGCTGATCACCGGCAATACAAAGCTGGGGCTTGCGTCTGCATCTGTCTCGTGCGACCTCAAAAATATCGGAAAGAATATTTCCGGCAATATAACCGCCGATGTCGAACATATCGAATATGCCGGCTATGGCTACAGCAACCTCTCGCTACGCGCCGATATAGAAGAGAACCAGAGAACCGAAATCAGCCTGAATATGAACGACCCCAATGCCAATGTCCTTGCTTATGGGTTCTACAACAATATCGACAACGCACACGACCTTAAAGCGACAATAGCCGTATCATCTGTGGACTTCAACGTCCTCGGTTTCGACAAGAAACATGAGGACTACACATTCGGGTTCAAAGGCAATATCGACATGCATGGCAACAATGCCGACGACATCGAAGGCTACCTCCAGCTCACTGATATACGATGGACTGACTTCCACGGCACAGGGCTGCGCGTCAACCGTTTCAACGTCGGCATCAGCAGAGAAGGGAAAAACACAGATGTGGCGATAGATTCCGATATTATAAAAGGCGACATCAAAGGACAATGCGCTTTCTCGCAACTGCCAATGGCATTCACCGGTCTTATTTCCAAATTTCTTCCTGCCGTGGTCGCTACTCCAGAGCATGCACCAGCCAGACCCAATATCTTCCAGTATGACTTCATTCTTCTGCCTTCGCCAAAAGTCACCGAATTTTTCGGAATACCGGTCAATATCATTCATGACGCCCAACTCAGCGGTTATGTAGACACAGACAAGGGAAAAGCAACCATGGAACTCGATGCCCCGTTCCTCTCACACGGCGACAAACTCATCGAAGGCACCGTTGTCTATGCCAATCTCGACACAGCCACAGCAAAATCTACCATTTATCTCACCACACAGTTTCCGACTAACAAGGGCGATATGGCACTGACCGGCATAGTTCAGGCCTTCGACAACCAAATCGACACACGTGCCGACTGGCTCATTCAACGCCGCATACCACTCAATGGAAGTCTGTCCTTCTCTGCCCGGCTCCAGAATCGTCCGACCGACTATCCGGCACAGGCTCTCCTGCCATTCCCTCTCTCTCTCGACTTCAACCCCGGGACTATAAACTTCGGCGACGAAACCTGGTCCATAAAACCAAGCCATATACATCTCTTTGGCAACGATATCACCGTCGAGGGATTCGGTCTCAGCGCCGACAGCCAGTCGATCGACATCGACGGCGCAATAAGCAAGAATCCGGAAGACGTCCTCACCATTGACCTCAATAAGATTTCCCTCCTGCCGATTTTCGAAACGCTCGAAATCAACAAAGCCCTCATAAGCGGCCGTGCGAGCGGCAAGTTCATCGCCCACGATGTCCTCAGCGAGACTCCGGCTTTACGTTGCGAACGTCTCCATGTCGACTCTATCGGCTATAACCGATGCACAATCGGTGATGCCGACATCGTAACAGGTTGGAACAATGATAAGAAATCCTTCTACTTCGATGCCGATATCACAGGCCCAGAAAAAAACGGGAGCCGCATCGACGGCGATATATTCCCCTTCACCGAGGCCCTCGACATCAACTTCCACGCCAACCACGTCCCTGTCGGATTCCTCAAACCGTTCATGGATGCCTTTACCTCCGATATCAGCGGTTATGCCAGCGGCAACTGCCGCCTCTTCGGCACGTTCAAGGAAATAGACCTCGAAGGCACGGTGTTCGCCGACGACGTAAAAATCAAAATAGATTTCATCAACGCTTATTACACAGCCACCGACAGCGTCCGCATGACTCCAGGCAAAATCCTGCTCGACGATATCACAATACACGATTCCGAAGGTCACACGGCAATTCTGAACGGCGTGGTGCATCATACATACTTCAAAGAACCCGTCTTCAAGTTCGACATAAGCGACGCACGCGATTTCATGGCCTTCAACGGTACTTCGAAACAGAACCCCGACTGGTACGGAACAATCTACGGCAACGGATCGGCAAGCGTTTCGGGTTATCCCGGCGTCGTCAATATCAGCGCCAATATGTCGACAGCGCCTCGTTCGACATTCACCTTTGTTCTCTCCGACCGTCTCGATGCCGAGAGCTATTCTTTCATCAATTTCCGTGATGCCACGCCCGACTCGATAAAACGCGCCAACATGCCGGTCGACAACACTCCCGAACTTGTACGGCAGCTCAAGGACAAACTCCTGGCTGAACAGAACGACGAACCGTCGGCCTACAATATGGACATACGCGTCGACATAACCAAGGACGCTACTATGATTCTTGTGATGGACCCCGTCGGGGGCGACGATATCAAGGCTGTAGGCGAAGGTAATATGCGTCTCGTCTATGAGTCGACTGACAACAACCTTAATATCTGGGGCTCATACAAAGTTATTTCGGGAAGCTACCGCTTCACCTTGCAGGACATCATCATCCGTGATTTCACAATCAAGGAAGGCAGCGAAATACGCTTCGACGGCGACCCCTATGCTGTCAAGACAGACCTTACAGCCTACTATGCCACCACTGCCAACCTCACGGATCTCGACGAATCCTTCGCCATGGACAAGGACATAAGCCGCACTAACGTACCTGTCCATGCCCTGATGTTCGTAAGCGGTGTAATCACACAACCGGAAATCAAATTCGACCTCGAATTCCCGACACTCACACAGGACACTTACCGCAAAGCCCGAAGCATCATCAGCACTGAGGACATGATGAACCGCCAAATCATATACCTACTGGCACTCAACCGTTTCTATACTCCTGACTATATGGCGGAGAAGACCAAAGGAAGCGAACTGTTCTCCGTAGCTTCATCTACAATATCGAGCCAGCTGGGCAACATGCTTGGCAAGCTGAGCGACAACTGGAGCATAGCGCCTAACCTTCGAAGCGACCGTGGCGACTTCTCGGATGTCGAGGTCGATGTCGCCCTGTCAAGCCGTCTGCTGAACAACCGCCTGCTCTTCAACGGCAACTTCGGCTATCGCGACAAGAGCCTGAACACTAACCAGTTTATAGGAGACTTCGACATAGAGTACCTGCTCAACAAACGTGGCTCATGGCGACTGAAAGCCTATAACCGCTACAACGACCGCAACTACTATGTACGATCCGCCCAGACTACTCAGGGTGTCGGCATAATGTTCCGTCGCGACTTCGACGATTTCCTGTCCTTCCTGAAACACTTCCGTAAGCATGGCAAGAAAAACGATAACGATTCTATCCGATAAGTTCAAGGGCACTCTCAGCTCGTCGGAAGTAGCAGCTGTTATCAAAGACACCCTTGTCGATGCCGTAATTGATGCCACTATCGACATCCTCACCATGGCCGACGGAGGTCAGGGAACAGCACAAGCCCTTAAGGCACGACCGGACGGTCAATACTTCGTTTTCGACCACAATGGGAAGGAAGCCGTCTATGTGCCATCGTGCGGAGAAGGTCTTCCCTGGGAAGAAGACCTCCGTAAAGGACTGTTCAGAGACCGAACAAGCAAAGCCGTCGGAACCGCTGTTGCAAAAGCTTTGACAGACAGGCCGGAAGATACTATTTATATAGGTATAGGAGGCACATTGTGCGCCGACATCGGACTTGGTTTTCTGGAAGCCCTCGGTTTTTCGTTCGAAAGAGACGGCAAGCTACTGAGAGATATCAGCTACCCCTCCTTAGAAAAGAGTTCTTGTTACCGGGGGCGCATAATCGGTCTCGCAGACGTGCGTTGTCCGCTGGTGGGCGACAATCTAAGCGCCATCTCTTTCATACCCCAGAAAGGAGGGAACGCAACCGACATCGCACTTTTCCGGAAGATGGCAAGCTCCATCGAAAAGCTTACAGGCAGCCACGTCGGCCATCATGCCGGTGCCGGAGGCGGACTCGGCTACGCTATCGAAAGCATACTTGGATGTAAGGTCTTCGACGGGGCTTCTTTCATACTGAATAAAGTGCTCGGGGGTGGCAAGACAGATCTTTATATCACCGGCGAAGGCAAAATAGACTGCCAGACAAAAGGAGGAAAGGTAGTCGACGAAGTATATCGCAAAGCCTCGGCAGACGGGGTTCCGGCGATAGCCTTTTGCGGGCAACTCGAATCGCCCGACATATACCCTGATGTCTTTCCTTGTTCCGAATACGGAAACCCCTTACCATCAAGCCATGAAGAGGCCGTCGAAAGCTTGCGTAAGGCCGTTGTCATGGCCATTCCCACAATAAAACATAGACTATGATCGAATATATCAAGGGCATACTCGCCGATCTCACACCAACTACAGCTACCGTCGAAACAGCCGGGGGCGTGGCTTATCTCCTTAATATCAGCCTTCCGACCTACACGGCGCTTCAAGACAAAAACAATGTCCGCCTTCTCGTCCACGAAAGCATACGCGAAGATGCCTGGCAGCTCTACGGATTCGTCGACGAGACAGAACGCATCCATTTCCGACTGCTTATCGGCGTATCCGGTGTCGGAGCGGCTACAGCGATGCTGATTCTCTCCGCAATCCAGGGAGACGAGCTGGCTGCCGTGATATCGGGTGGAGATGTCAAGAGCCTTAAGGCCGTCAAAGGTATAGGAGCAAAAACAGCGGAAAGAATAATTGTTGACCTCCGGGACAAAATAAAAGTATCTGACGATACGTTTATTATGCAACCGTCAGTCTCTTCCACATCGTTCGAAGAAGCTCTTGCAGCATTGCAGATGCTCGGCTTCGATCTCAAAAGCAGCCGAAAGGTTTTGAAAACCCTCTACGATGCCGACCCGACGCTGAAAGTCGAAGCCGCCATCAAGAAAGCGCTGACTATGTTGTAGGCTGGGACGACGGCGTTCTTGCCGATGGAAAAATCTATAGCGCAAAATATACATCGCTTCCTCATGCTGTCTGTCCTGGTAATCGGGACTGTTTTCGGCATGCCGGTGTCAGCGCAGTATCTCGAACCATCGATAACACCTCCTCCCCCCTCATCTTATCCTCCACCACCTCCTATCCAGGGCGATACCATCAAAATGCCTCTGCCGATACGCAGCACCGTACCGCAGAGCTACGAGGACCTGATGGAGGACGAGCTGGCTTATGACCTCCAGACACCGTCGAACATCACAACCACCGCTGAATACGACCCCAAGACCGGTTGTTACGAAGTCCATACCCGTCTCGGCGATATCGACATAGCCACACCATTCCTCCTCACTGCCGAGCAGTACAACAACTGGCAGTTCCGGCGCTCCATGCAGCAGTACTACCGCGACCGCAACATGAGCCTAATCACCGACAAGCAGAAGGAACCCTTCAACATATTCGATATGAACTTCGCCCTGGGGCCTCTCGAAAAGATTTTCGGTCCCGGCGGTGTCAGCCTCAAAACGCAGGGTTCCGTACAGGTGCAGATGGGCATCAAGAGCAATAAGACCGACAACCCTGCTCTATCGCTTTCGGCACGCCGCAAGACATACTTCGACTTCGACCAGAAGATTCAGGCTACTATTGCTGCCGGTGTTGGCGACCGCATGAAGTTCAATATGACCTACAATACGGACGCGACCTTCGATTTCGACTCCAAAAACCTCAAACTTGCCTACGAAGGCCAGGAAGACGATATCGTCAAGAGCATCGAGGCCGGTAATGTATCGATGACGACGGGTTCGTCGCTCATACGCGGCGGTACTGCCCTCTTCGGTATAAAATCTAAGCTGCAGTTCGGCAAGCTCACCGCAACAGCCCTCGTCTCACAGCAGAATTCCGAATCACGCTCTGTCAACACCCGTGGCGGTGCTCAGACCACGGAGTTCTCGGTCAACGTCGACGAGTACGACCAGAACCGACACTATTTCCTCGCCCATTTTTTCCGCGACAACTACGACCGCTTTGCCGCCAAGCTTCCCTACGTCTCTTCGGGCATAAAGATTACCAGAATCGAGGTCTGGATAACCAATAAGAACGGCAAGTACGAACAGAGCCGTAACTTCGTGGGGTTCATGGATCTGGGCGAGAATACCCACTTGGCAAACGACTACTGGAAAGGAAATCCTGCTCTTCCGAACCCTACCAACTCATCGAACAACCTTCTCCAGATCATCAAAAGCGAATATCCCGGGGCTCGAAACATCAACAACGTCACCCAGGTACTCGAACCACTTTCTGCTTATGGCATAGAAGGGGGACGTGACTTCGAGAAGGTCGAGAGCGCGCGACTGCTGAGCTCAAACGAGTACACACTGAACTCGACCCTCGGCTACATCTCACTCAAGGCATCCCTCAATGCCGACGAAGTGCTCGCCGTGGCATACGAGTACACATACAACGGACAGGTCTACCAGGTTGGTGAATTCTCGGGCGACATCACAACTACCGACCAGTCGCTCTACCTGAAGATGATCAAGAGCACCACCACTTCTCCCCGTCTGCCTATGTGGGACCTCATGATGAAGAACGTCTACTCGCTCGGCGGATACCAGATACAGAAGACCAAGTTCAAGCTCAATATCAAATATCTCTCTGATACGACCGGTACGGCAATCAACTATCTCCCCGTTCCCGGACTGAACAACCAGTCGCTGCTCCAGGTCATGAATCTCGACCGCATAGACTCCAACGAGGAGAGCAATCCCGACGGTTTCTTCGACTTCATAGACGGCTATACCATATACCCGTCGACAGGCAAGATTATCTTCCCCGTTGTCGAACCTTTCGGCGAGCATCTTGCACAAAAGATTGGCAACGAGGCTCTTGCGCGGCAGTACTGCTATCAGGAGCTTTACGACTCCACCATCGTCGTGGCCCGTCAGTATGCCGACAAGAACAAATTTATCCTGACCGGTGAATACCAGGCTTCGAGCGGTTCGCAGATACGACTGAACGCCATGAACGTGCCGCGTGGCTCTGTGATAGTCATGGCCGGCGGCGTGCGGCTTACCGAGAACTCCGACTATACCGTCGACTATGCTATGGGTATCGTGACAATCACCAACCAGAGCATCATCGACTCGGGACAGAGCATCAGCGTGACACTCGAGAACCAGAGCATGTTCTCCACGCAGCGTAAAACGCTCCTCGGCCTCGACCTACAGTATCAGCTCAACAAAAATATCAATATCGGAGCCACCATGCTCCATTTCTCCGAAAAAGCACTCATCGAGAAAGTAGATATCGGCAACGAGACCGTCAACAACTCCATGTTCGGTCTCAACTTCGCCTATAACGGCCAGTTCATGTGGCTGACAAACCTTCTCAACAAGATACCTACCGTCAACGCCACTGTTCCTTCGCGTCTCAACTTCGTAGGCGAATTTGCAAAACTGATGCCGCACAGCCAGAAATCAGGTACAAACAAAGGCTCTTCCTATGTCGACGACTTCGAGTCGACACAGACGGGCATAGACCTCCGTTCGCCCTACTCATGGTTCCTTGCATCGACACCCTACGAGGGCGGCGCGAACGCACTCTTCCCGGAAGCCTCCCTGAGCAATGACCCCAAATACGGCATGAACAGAGCCCTGCTCAACTGGTACTACATCGACCGCCTTTTCACGCAGCGTAACTCATCGATGTGTCCCGGTTATATCAAGAGCGACCTCAAGCAGCTTTCCAACCCCTATGTCCGCGAAGTCACTTCCCAGGAAATCTTCCCGGGTAAGGAAATAACCTACGGAGAGTCGTCTACTATCCAGACGCTCAATCTCTCCTTCTATCCCGACGAGAGAGGACCCTACAACCTCGACAACACCGACATCAGCGATGACGGCCATCTACTACATCCCGAAAAAAGGTGGGGCGGCATCATGCGACGTCTCGACAACACCAACTTCGAGCAAAGCAATATCGAATACGTACAGTTCTGGCTCCTCAATCCCTTCCTCGACCCTGAAAACGACAACTACGAAGGCGGCGACCTCTACATCAACTTCGGTGAGATTTCAGAAGATATCCTCAAGGACGGACTTAAAAGTTATGAAAACGGTATACCTGTCGATGGAAACGACCAGTTTCTTGAGGAGACTGCATGGGGCCGTGTATCAAAGCAGAATTCTCTTACCTACTCCTTCGACAACGACAACAGCTCGAGAAAGGCTCAGGATGTCGGTCTCGACGGGCTCCCCAACGACGATGAATTCATATTCCCAACTTATGCGAACTACGTAGAAGGGCTGACAGCCAAATTATCGCCATCTACCATAGAACAGATGCAGCTCGACAAGTTCTCGCCATTCAACGACCCGGCAGGCGACAACTATCACTTCTATCGCGGATATGACTACGACGAACAACGTCTCGGCATCCTTGAAAGATACAAACGATACAACGGAGTAGAGGGCAACTCCCTCTCGCCTGAAGATGCCGACGACCCTCTTTACCAGACAAGCAGAAGCGTACCTGATGTCGAAGACATAAACCAGGACAATACCCTCAACGAATACGAACGCTACTTCCAGTACAAAGTCTCGATTCGTCCCGAAGACCTTGAAGTAGGCAAGAACTTCATCACAGACAAACAGGTTTCCATCGTGCCGACACGCGACGGACAGAACCTTACCGTCGAATGGTACCAGTTCAAGATCCCTCTAAGCGACTACGAACGTATCGTAGGATCTATCAACGACTTCTCGACTGTGCGCTTCATGCGTATGTTCATGACCGGTTTCAAGAAAACCACACATCTCCGCTTCGCCACTCTCGAACTCGTCCGCGGCGAATGGCGTACCTACGATTTCAACCTCAACAATCGTGGCGACACACCTGCAGAAGGCCAGCTCGACGTATCTATAGTCAACATCGAGGAAAACTCACGTAGGGAACCTGTTAACTACGTCCTTCCTCCGGGTGTCAACCGTATCACAGACCCCGGACAGAGCCAGATTACCCAGCTCAACGAACAATCAATGTCGCTGAAGCTCTCCGACCTTGCTGCCGGAGATGCACGCGGCGTATACCGCAACACCCAGCTCGACCTGCGAAACTACAAGCGCATCCAGATGTGGGTTCATGCCGAAGCTCTCATCGACAACTACACCAACCTGCGCTCCGGCGACCTCTCGCTATTCATCCGTATGGGTTCCGACGTCAAGAACAACTTCTATGAATACGAAGTACCTCTCGAACTGACTCCTCCTGGCAGATACAACACCTACCTGTCGTCCGACCAATACATCGTCTGGCCGCAGAACAACTACCTGAACTTCAATCTCCAGACCCTTGTAGACCTCAAGAAGGAACGCAACAACGCCAAACGTGCCGAAGAGCCTGGCGTAGGCTACAGCATTCTGTACACCGGTCGCGATCCTGACAACGAACGCAACCGTATCGCCGTAATGGGCAATCCATCGCTCAGCGATGTCAGAGTCGTGCTCATCGGTGTCCGCAATAATTCAGCCTCGACCAAGGATGGCATCGTATGGGTCAACGAACTCAAAGTCACCGACTTCAACGAGGCTGGAGGCTGGGCTGCCAAAGCAAATGCCACCCTTCAGATGTCGGACATCGCCACTATCAACGTCGGAGGCCGTATGGAAACGGCCGGTTTCGGTTCTGTCGACCAGAGCCTCAACGAACGTCGACTCGACGACTATTCGCAGTTCAATTTTGCTGTGCAGGCCGATCTGGGACGCTTCCTGCCTCAAAAGACAAAACTCAAGGCCCCTGTTTATTATTCAGTAACCAAGGAACGCACTTCGCCCAAATACAACCCTCTTGACAAGGACGTACTTCTGAAGGATGCCCTCGACGACTGCACCACATCTCAGGAACGAGACTCCATAAGCAATTATGCTATAGAACGCTCCAAGATAGAGAATTTCTCTATCTCAGGCCTCAAATTCGACGTTAAGAGCGCCGTCCCCATGCCCTGGGATCCAGCCAACTTCACTTTCAATTTCTCATTCACAAAACAGTCCAAAAATGATCCGACTACAGAATATGAGAACACAAACGACTACAGAGGCTCGCTTGCATATAATTACTCGCCGATGATCAAGGCGTTCAAGCCTTTCAAATTCATACAGAGCAAGAACAAGAACGCGAAATTCCTCAAGGACTGGGAACTCAACTGGCTGCCAAACACTTTCTCGTTCCTCACATCGATGAATCGCAACTACTACGAACAGCAGACACGCTCGGAAACAGATGTCATGTTCCAGCTCCCTGTCTCTGTCAGCAAGAACTGGCTGTGGGACCGTCAGCTCGCTTTGACATGGAACCTTACCAAGAGCCTCTCGCTGACTTTCAACTCAAATACGACAGCACGCATCGAGGAGACAGTCGGCGCCGTCAACCGTAAACTCTTTCCGGACAAATACAAGGAATGGAAAGACACCGTATGGCAGAGTATTCTGTCGATGGGTACTCCCTGGGCCTACAACCAGACGTTCACAGCTCAGTACCGCGCACCTTTCAACCGTATCCCTGTCCTCGACTTCCTTACGGCCAATGCCAACTACAATGCGACATACCGCTGGGACCGTGGCGCTACCATCGACGGCACCCGTCTCGGCAATACGATTGCCAATCAGGCAGCATTCAATGCCGACGGTCGTCTGAACTTCGAGAATATCTACAACAAATTCAAACTTCTAAAAGACATCAACCAGCGTTTCGCCAACAAGCCTCCATCCAACAGACAACCTAAGAAAGCGAAGCGTTTCGAACGTTCGTACAACCTGAGGCCCGACACTTCGCTCGTCATCAAGCATACACTAAGGACGAAAAAAGTCAAGGTTACTGCCGTCAATGCCAAGGACGAAACCCCGGTTCCACTAAAAACCCGTATCATCGACGACAGCAATGTCGAAATTCTCAACCGTGGCGACGAAAGCCTGAAGTTCACGATTGTAGAGGTCCTGAAGGACGACAAGAGCCTTTGGCGCAATATCGGCGAATATGCCCTGAGATTCGCAATGTCGCCAAGAAATGTCGCCCTGCGCTACCGTAACACTCGCTCCCTGAGTCTGCCGCTTTTCCAACCCGACATCGGCAATATTTTCGGACAGACCCACTCCGCCGGACCTATGGCTCCCGGCCTCGACTTCGCGTTCGGTTTAACCGACGAAAAATACATTGACAAGGCACTTGAAAGGGGCTGGCTTATCACCGACGACGGCCAGACATCCCCTGCTATCTGGGGCAGGACTACCGAGTTCAATATCGAAGTAAACCTCGAGCCCCTGAAGGGCCTGAAAGTGCAGTTCACCTTCAACCGCACCGACAATCGCAACTCCCAGGTACAGTTCATGTACGCAGGCATGCCGACTACACTGTCAGGGTCTTATACCAAGACCCATTGCGCGATAAAAACATCCCTGAAAGGCTCCAGCTCCTCCAACGGATATTACTCTGATGCTTTCCAGTCCTTCCTGGACAACATCCCGACCATCCGCGACCGTGTGGAAGCCCAGTACAACGGCTCTCGATATCCCACATCCGGTTTCTTGTCCGACAGCCCTCTCGCCGGACAGCCATTCAACCCCGAAGAAGGTACTGTGAGCCGAACATCGTCCGATGTCCTAATCCCTGCCTTCATAGCAGCCTACACCGGGACATCGCCCGAAAAGCAATACCTCAATCCATTCCCGGATTTCTCGTCAGTACTGCCCAACTGGCGTATAACCTACGACGGTCTCATCAATCTCGGCAACCTGAGGAACATATTCAAATCGTTCACTCTCTCACATGCTTATCAGTGCACGTATTCTGTAGGATCCTACAGTTCGTACCTCAACTGGGCAGCCTTAAGCGGAAGCAGTACCCTGGGCTACACTCTCGACGAACTCAGCGGAAACCCCATCCCCTCCTCGCCATACAATATATCGTCGGTTGCCATCACGGAACGTTTCGCCCCGCTAATCGGTGCTTCCGTAACGCTGAAGAACGATATCCAGGTCAATGCAGAATACCGCGACCAGCGTACCGTGACTCTCAACACCTCGGCAGGGCAGGTAGTCGAGGCAACTCAGCGAGGAATCGTCATCGGCGGCAGCTACAAAATCGTAGGGTTCAACACTATCCTGAAGATGAAAGGTTCGCAAAGGGGTGTCAGCAACGATCTCACCCTCAATGCCGACATATCTCTCCAGAATACCCAGTCGTTGATACGCCGCATCGAAAGCAACTATACGCAGCCGACCAACGGTACACGTACATTCGGCATCAACTTCACAGCGTCCTATGTACTGAGCCGAGCCCTGACTGTTTCGGCCTATTTCGACCATCAGGTCAACACCCCTATAGTCACTACGAGCGCCTACCCCACGACGAACTCGTCGTACGGCATCTCATTCAATCTGTCGCTGGCACGTTAGGCGCTATCAGGGACGGGAGATACGTTTGATAAGATTGTAAGCAGGAATAATTCCTAATTCACCGGCTTTGCTGAGGTCGGATATGCCTTCGTTGCGGTGACCGGACTTAAGAGCTATATAACCCCTGTTGTAGTAGGCTTCGCCGAAATCAGGCTTGATTTCTATTGCCTTCGAATACGCTTTGTCGGCACCGAAATAATCCTCCATCTCAAAGAGGATATTGCCCTTGTTGAAATAGGCCATTGCCATATTCGGAGAAAGCTCCGTCACCTTGTCGAGGTCATCCTTTATGTCATCGAGAGTCTTTTTCGCAAGGCTTGCACGGGTCATAGCGTCGACTTTGACACCGTCGTCGGCCGATCCTGACGAGTGCCTTTCGAGCAGATAGCGGCCATAACGGGCCTGGGCGCGCAGCATATAATTGAGAGCCAGGTCCGGAGCGATGGCTATCGCCCTGTCGATATCTTTCTCAGCGTTCTGGTAGTCGCGGACAGTAAGGAAGTCCAAAGCACGGCCTATATAGTCGACAGGCCGTGCAGCATGGGTCGAAAGATGGGAATTATAATATTCTATGCTCTGGAAATGCCGCTGGACAATATTCTCGTCAAGAAATGGAACATCGTTGGTGACCACAAGCACGAAGCGGAGCTGACGTGTGGCGTTGAGTTCGTCGACTTCTTTGATATAGTAAGTGTTACGTCGCAACTCTGTCGGCGACGAATAGAACGACAACTGCATAATAGGCTCTATCTCTATGTTGATGTTGCGGTCCTGCACTTTGCCGCGGATGGCCTGATTGTTGTATTCCTCCTCGATAGAGGCATTGTCGTCGACAGTCAGTAGAGTTGCAAAACGCTTCGACACAAGTTCTTCCGGAGGATTATCTGTTGCCTCATCCCGGGTAACAGCTTCGTTGGTGGGAGTGTCGGAATTATCAGCTACGGCATCGGCAGGTCGGAGAGCCTTGGCGGCAGCATCTGCCTTCTTGTAGTCGGATTCGGCACGGGCAAGCTGCCCGAGGTCACGGTAGAGAGAGGCCCTCATATAGAGCGCTCCCGGAAAATCGGGGAAACGGTCGGCGACACGGGTTATATCGGCTATAGCGCCTTCAAGATTGCCTTTTGCGCGATAGATCATCGCACGGTTATATAGGGCGCGGTAGTCGTCGGGGTCAAGGTCGAGAACACGGTTGAAGTCTTCGAGAGCAAGGTCGTTGGCATTTACTTCGGCGAGAAGAAGGCCACGGTTGAAGAGCGCGGTAGAATTGTACGGTTCGAGAGTAAGGGCATAGTCGTAGTCGGCCATAGCACCGTTGTATGAGTCGAGATTGTAGCGCAGAAAGGCACGGTTGATATAGAGACCGGCCATTCGTGGCTGAAGCTTGATAGCCTGGTCGATGTCCGAGAGTGCGCTTTCGTAGTCACGATGGGAATTTATGGCGATATCGGCACGCATGATATATGCGTTGACAGCATTCTTGTCGAGTTCGAGCGTCTTATTTATGTCGGCGAGAGCCGCAACCGTATCAGCATTCTCAAGTTCCATCCTTGCGCGACCGAGATATGCATTTTCGAACGACGGATAATGTTTTATCAGCTCGTCGAAAGTCTTGGACGCGTCGGCATAATCTTTGATATCATGCTGAGCCATTGCCTTGTTGAAGAGCAGATGCTTGTTGCGCGGCAAAAGCTTCAGGGCCTCCGTATAGTCCTCAATCGCGAGACGGTTTTTCCCCAGATTCTGCCTGGCGACCCCGCGCACCTCCCATGCGTCGCTCAGGAAGGGATTCAGTTCAAGGGCTTTCGACGCATCTGCCTCGGCTCCGTTATAGTCCTCGAGATTCAGCTTGGCAATCGAACGCATGAGATATGGCTGCGCCATGTAGGGTTTGGCCTGAATCGCCTGGTTGAAGTACTGGATGGAAAGCATATAGTCCTCGAAATAGAGGGCGTTCTGGCCGATGCGGAGCACCTGGTCGGTATTGACTTGAGAATATGAGGATTCTGCACACAGGATAAGAGCCGCCAATGCGACCAGATGTGTGCAGAAACGTATAGTGTCAGTAAATATTTTCATAAGATAACTTTGTGACAAAGTTAATCTTTTCAGTCGACATACGCAAACACAGGAAAACGACATCGGGCCTCCCGGCCTAAGCCAGGAAGCCCGAATCTCGAGGAGAGTTGGAGAATGGTCAATCTTCTGTGTAGACGGAGCTGTGGAAACGGGGTTCTACAAGCTCTTCCGCAGTTCTGCCAGGATAGTTGTTCTCTGTCGATATGAAGACCCAGTCGATATCATCGAGGCGACGGAGCTCGCTGACAAAGAAAGCTTCAGATTCAGGCGATCCAACCACCACGATACGTTTCACACCGGCTTCCCGGGCTGCGAAAACGGTGTCAACAAAATATTTGAGAGTAAGGTCGTTGGTATAGGTATCCTGCAGGTTGTCGCTGTAAGTGAGTACGGCGTTATCATAACCGCCAAACAGCTCCTTGACCTTGTCGTGTTCTTCTACGGGAAGATGTCCGACAGTGAGGCGGCTGTCTTCAACCATCACATTTTCAGGATAATCGACAAGTGCATTGACCGTAAGCCCCTGCGCAAGAAGGGCACCGAGGACATCGGCGAAAACATGGCCGTTTGTACCGGTCAGAAGTATTTCTTTCATAGTTGGAATGTTTTTTTATTCATCTGTTTTAAAATACTAACACTTCCGGGCGACCCTAAGTTTTGCAGAATAGTTTTTTTTATGTACCTTTGCAGTGAAATCCTGCGCATGTGGCGTAATTGGTAGCCGCGTTAGACTTAGGATCTAATGTCTCAGGACGTATGGGTTCGAGTCCCTTCATGCGCACATGGCCGTCTTTAGTTCGATGAATTAAAGACGGTTTGTTTTTTCTTGTTCAAAATAATACGTTATTACGACTCAATAGGTACTCAAAATTTGCTTGTTCGGAATAGAATCACTAACTTTGCACCGCATTTCGGGGCGTAGCGCAGTCCGGTAGCGCACCTGGTTTGGGACCAGGTGGTCGCAGGTTCGAATCCTGTCACCCCGACCATGCTTGTTTTAGTGCCTGCAAGTCGAAAAAATTTGCAGGCACTTTTCATATCAGATACACCTTGAATTCATCAACAAACTATGCTCACTTATAAGAACCAATCATGAAAAAAGCTATCATCGCCCTCATCATGTTCGCCGGAGCTTTGGCTGCGCCAGCGCGTCCCAACTACCCGTCGGGGCAGGAGCCTCTCCGGCAACTCCAGCTTATCAAACTCCCGGCCGGTGCCATAAAGCCCGAGGGATGGCTTCTCCGACAGATGGAGCTTCAGCGCGACGGCCTCAACGGCCATCTCGACGAAATCAGTATGTGGCTCGGACGCGACAACAATGCCTGGCTGATGTCCGGAGGCGAAAAGGGATGGGAAGAAGTACCCTACTGGCTGCGCGGATACAGTAATCTCGCATATGCTCTCGACGACCCTGATATGCTTGCCAAGACAAAGTTCTGGATTGATGCCGCTATCGCTTCCCAGAAAGAAAACGGTTTCTTCGGCCCATCCAACGCCAACAACGGCCGTCCGGAGATATGGGCACAGATGCTGATGCTCTGGTGCCTCCAGAACTACTACGAATACACAGGCGACGAACGGGTCCTCAAGACCATGGGCGATTTTTTCCACTGGGAGCTTACCGTCGACGACGACAAGTTCCTGAAAGACTATTGGGAAAACAGCCGAGGCGGCGACAACATGTGGAGCCTCATCTGGTACTACAACCAGACCGGCGACAAGAGCGTGCTGCCTCTGTTCGACAAGATACACCGCAACAATGCCGACTATACGAACCCGGCCACCCTGCCTAACTGGCACAACGTCAACAATGCCCAGGGTTTTCGTGAACCGGCAGAACTGTACGTCTACAACAGCGACAGCACCATGCTGCGTTCCTCATACGACGCATTCGACCTCATACGCCGTGCTTTCGGCCAGGTCCCGGGCGGGATGTTCGGTGCTGACGAGAATGCACGCCTCGGGTATATCGACCCTCGCCAGGGAACCGAAACTTGCGGATTTGCCGAACAGATTCTGTCCGACGGCATCATGCTCTCTATTACCGCCGATCCGCGGTGGGCGGCCAATCTCGAAGACGTGACCTTCAACTCATTCCCTGCGTCCATGATGCCCGACCTGCGCAGCCTCCGCTATCTCACATGTCCCAACCATACAATCAGCGACTCGCGCAACCACAACCCGAGTGTCGACAACAGCGGTCCATTCCTGACAATGAATCCCTTCAGCAGCCGTTGCTGTCAGCACAACCACGGCATTGGCTGGCCGGCCTTCAGCCAGTATCTCGCTTTTGCGACACCTGATAATGGTCTCGCTTATGCGGTCTATTCCCCTAATAAGACAAAAGCCACAGTAGCCGGAGGCAAGGAAGTTACTATCACGGAAACGACACGCTATCCCTTCGAAGAGACAATCCGCTTCGAAATCGACATGAAGGGTAAAGAAAACTTCCCACTTTACTTCCTCATCCCCGAATGGGCCAAAGGTGCGACTGCTACTGTCAACGGCAAAGCCGTCGAGACCTCAGCCCCGGGTAACTATATGAAAATCGACCGTCGCTGGGCCAAGGGCGATATCGTCGAGCTCAATTTCCCTATGAGCCTGAGCATGAGGACATGGCCGACGAACAAGAACAGCGTCACAGTCGATTATGGTCCCCTGAGCCTCTCGCTGAAAATCGACGAAGAGTATAAGAAGGTTGATACCCGTGAGTCGGCTATCGGCGACTCGCGTTGGCAGGAAGGCGCCGACCCTGACAAATGGCCTGCCTTTGAGATATACCCCCGCAGTGCCTGGAACTATTCTCTGGTAACATACAACAGCGATCCCCTTAAAGACTTCGAAATAATCCGCCACGAATGGCCGGCCGACAACCAACCCTTCACCGTCGGTTCCGTACCTCTTGAGTTCAAGGCCAAAGGCCGAAAGGTGCCTTCCTGGGGCTACGACCGCACGGGTATGTGCGATGTCCTTCCCGATGAAGATGCACCACGGGGAGAAATCGAAGAGATACGCCTCATCCCGATGGGGGCTGCCCGACTCAGGGTGTCGGCTTTCCCGGCAACGAAAGAATGATAAGCTTGTCTTCGAAATAAAACGGCAGAGAGTCAATCCCTGCCGTTTTTTTTGCGATAATAAAGTTTATCGCTAATTTTGCACGGTCTACCGCCATATACCATGAGAAAGAATAAAACAACAATCCCCGCAGTGATTCTGTCGGCCATATTCCTGCTTGCCGGGTATCTGCCGATGCTGGCTACCACGAGGGCCTGGCATCACCTTACGATAGACGACGGACTACTCAGCGACCATGTTTACTCGACAGTCATGGACAAGGAGGGAATGGTATGGTTCGCCACCCGCTACGGTCTTACCTCGTATAACGGAAGCAAGGCCATAACCTATCCTCCTCTCTCAGCTCATACGACCCCCAAAATATATAACGACATCCTGTCGGTCTGCACGGCAGAAGACGGCAGAATATATTTTGTCACACCTCTTCTGTTTTGTGTCTACGACAAATACAGCAACCGCTTCGAACCTATATCCATCGACTCTTCTAAAAACTTCAAATCTGTCATTCATCTCAGTTCGGGCGAATTACTCATCATGAGTAACAATGTCAGCAATGACCGCATAGTATTCTACAACCCTACTACCGGAAGATATTACGACATACCAAACAGCGATAACCTGGACTTGAAAGGAAGCTCAGTGCCTTACCAGGACAAGATTGGTCAAATATGGATAGGGACATATAAAAACGGGCTCCTGCGTTACTCGCCACAGGAACGAAGAATCTATAACTATCCTAACACCCGGAGTCTCGGCGACATCCGTTCCGTTTTTCAGGATTCTTTCGGGCGATTCTTCGTCGGCACGCTATCGTCTGGGCTATATATGCTAAAGGATCCTTATACTCCTGCCTTATGTATTCCCGAAAGAATAGCACCCGACACCCTCGACGGGCGCCTCTCGGTAAACGCCATCACCGAATCAGTGTATGACAAACAGCTCTGGATAGGTACCGATGAAGGCATCCTGGCGCTTGACAACAACAGTCTTGCTCCGGCACGGCTTTCTTCCGATTTCCCTTCCTCCCCTGTTTTGAATCTAAGGAATGATGGCGAAGGTGTGATCTGGGCTGCCACTATGAATTCCGGGTGTTTCTATATCGACACCACTCCGGGATGCTTTGACTATAGCGATGAAATTCTGCCACCGTATCCCGAGGGAGCCGCCGGAATAATTTCTGTCTATCGTGACAAAGAAGGGACTCTATGGTCAGGAGCACTCAATTGCCCGATAATCAAACTGCCAAGAGAAGCTTCCAATTGGGAGACTGCACATGGCAGCTTCGGCTATTCGAAAGAAAAGATGCCCTTATTCTTCTCACTGGCCGAAGACAATAAAGGCAACACTTATTTCGGCTGCTATGGCGCTCTATTTTGCCGTAACGAAAAGAACGGTTCCCTCTCACGTTTTGACAAAAACAACTCAAGGGCAATTACGGACAACCGAATAATGCGAATGAGAACCGACAGCCACGGCAACGTGTGGTTAGGAACCATGAACGGTTTCGGGGCCATCACTGCCGAAGACCAACACATCGCTCTGTCGGACAAAGGAGATGTTATGGGTTTCTGTCAGAAGAACGACAGCATATATGTCGCAACGCTCAACGACGGCATTTATTCCATCGGTATTGACAGCCCGCTGACAGAAGAGAGCAAGCCTGGCAATTCCAGAATAAACGATGAAAGCGGCTTTCAGCCCATAGTGCTCAGCATCGCCGCCTCGCGAAAAGACAATATCATCTACGTAGGTACAGAGGATGAAGGACTGTGGAAATATGATATCAGCAAGGGCAGCTATGCGCTCACCGATTTCGTGCCGAGGCATTGCAATCTCCAGGTTGCTTTCATCAATGAAGATCCTCACGGCTCGCTGTGGATATCGACCAACAAAGGTCTTTTCCGGGTTAACACCGACAATCCGGTGCAAAGAACCCTCTATACAAAAGCCGATGGTTTCAAAAACGATTATTTCACATACAACGGATTTGCCTCCGACTCCATGCTGATTCTCCCGGCGGTCACTGAGCTCGAAGTTGTCATGCTCGATTCTGTCAGTGCAGACTATACGGATTACGGGCCAACCAGGTTTGGCATTACCGACATGTTCTTCAACAACCGTCGTTTCGACGAACTGCCGGAAGATGTGCGGTCGTCCATAAGCGGCGGAAAGCTGCCTCAGTATAGCAAGGAAATATGCCTCCCGGCCGAGCTGAACAATTTCAACATCGGCTTTACAGCATACGATTACAGTGATTCCAAAGGACCAGCCTTCATGTACCGCCTTGACGGCTATGACACGGAATGGAAGCAGACACCCGACGGCCAGAAGTCGGCAACATACACTAACCTTCCGCCCGGCAATTATACCTTCCGCCTCCGTGCCGGAAACAGTAACATACACACAGCCGACAACGAACATAGTCTGCAGATAAAGATATTGCCGCCATGGTATCTGTCGTGGCCGGCGATAGTTCTCTACATCATTCTTGTAGCGGCCGCTGTACTATTCGCCATGTACCTTGTGCGCCGACGCGAAAGGGAGAAGGCCCACCTGATGCTCATGGAGCAGGAGAAAAGAAACCTCGAGGAAGTCAACCGTACCAAATTGCGCTTCTTCACCAATGTCACACACGAACTGCTGACACCTCTCACCGTCATTTCCGCCGCTGTCAATGAACTGCGCGACGGCAAGGGTGATACAAAAAATCTCTGCCGGATTGCCGGTGTCAATACATCGAAGCTTGTACGTCTCCTGCAGCAGATTCTCGAGTTTCGGAAAGTCGAGACCGACAACATCAAACTCCGCGTCCACTACGGCGACATAGGTCGCTTCGCCGCCAACACCGCCGAAGCCGTGCGTCCGCTGACGCTGCGCAAATTCCAGAAGATGATCGTACGTATGCCAGAGAACGTCTCAATGGGTTATTTCGACCCCGACAAGCTCGACAAGATACTCTATAACCTCATCTCCAATGCCTCCAAATACTCAGGGGAGAACGGCACTGTCACTGTCGAAGGCAGTCTTTCTCCCGACAGTCGCTCCTTCATCCTAAAAGTTGCCGACAACGGCCAAGGCATCGCCAAGAGCCGACAGGCCGACCTCTTCAAGCGATTCTACGACGGCGACTACCGCGAACACAATACCCAGGGTACAGGCATCGGGCTTTCACTGACCAGAGACCTCGTTCTTCTTAATCACGGCACCATCAGCGTTGAAAGCGAAGAAGGAAAGGGCACATGCTTCACCATCGTGCTCCCGATAACAGCCGACGCTTTCAGCAACGATGAAAAAACAGTCGTCAAGCCAGCTTCACCCGACATTCAGCAAGAATTCTTCACAGGGACAGACGACGAATCATCAGATGGAATAGAAAACGGGCAGCACATTCCGAAACAGCGTTCAAAAATCCTTATCATCGAGGACAACGAAGACCTTCTCGGTTTAATGAAACAGATACTCGGACAAAATTACGAGGTCATTACCGCTACCGACGGCAACGCCGGACTGGAAAAAGCCTTCAGCGACAGCCCTGACCTCATCATCACCGATATCACCATGCCAGGCATCGACGGTCTTGAACTGATACGCCGTCTCCGTAAAGACCGACGTACGGCACTACGCCCCATCCTGGTACTGACGGCCCGTCGGCAGGACGAGGACCGGACGGAATGTTACGAAGCAGGGGCCGACGTGTATCTGCCAAAACCCTTCTCGCCGACATCTCTCAAAGCCTGTATCGCCACGCAGCTTAAGGCGCACAAGAATCTGGCAGGCGACAAAGACGGCCAAGTCGTAATTCGTCTCAAAAAACACAACTACAAATCGGCCGACGAGCAGTTCCTTGACCTCGCCGCGGAAGTCGTTCGCAAGCACCTCGACAACGAAGCCTTCGACATCCCCACATTCGCGAAGGAAACCTGCATGTCGCAGACGCATCTTTTCCGCAAGCTCAAGGAGCTTACCGACATGAGTCCCTCGCATTTCATACGAACAGTACGACTGCGCAATGCCTACAGCATCCTCCAGGAACATCCCGACATAAGAATCAGCGAACTGTCCGATATGGTAGGCTTCGGCGATGCACGCTACTTCAGCAAATGCTTCAAAGCCGAATTCGGAGTCATTCCGAGCGAAATCAAACCACGGACCGACAACACACTGGATAACAAAGAATAGCGCACTTAAAATCCAATTAATCTCCACTTAAAAGGTCGATTTTTACACATCGGAAAAGTGTTGGCAGAAAATAGACACAACAATGATAGATGCCTGAACACGGCTGACAGATTGAGTTAATACCTTTGCTGTGCAAGCAAGGATTTATTCCTACACCTTATCTAACACAGCAACCATTAACTTTAATCTAATCTATATCTTAATCATGAAGGCTAAACCAATCTTACTATCATTGTTGTTGGCCACATTCTCGTTCAGTCCCCAGTCGGGACATCTGGCTTCTGCTGCTCCGGCAAACAGCATGCAGAGCGCAACTATCACAGTACAAGGTACTGTTGTGGCAGAGGACGGCGAACCTGTAATAGGTGCGAGCGTCATCGTGGAAGGCTCGAAAACCGGGGTCACAACCGATATCGACGGCAACTTCACTCTCAAGAACGTAGCGCCCAATGCCACTCTTACAATCAGCTATGTCGGCTGCGAGCCCCAGACAATAAAAGTCTCCGGCCGTACTAATCTTGAAGTCATCATGAAAGCCAATAAGACCAGTCTCAACGAAGTGGTCGTTATCGGCTATGGCACAATCCAGAAAAAAGAACTGACAAGTGCCGTATCGCATGTATCGAGCAAAGACATGCTCCAAATCGGCAACAGCAACGCCGCGATGCAGATCCAGGGCAAAGTCCCAGGTCTGTCGGTCGAAAATTCAACCTCTGCCGACCCCAACTCGGGTGTAAGCATGCAGATACGCGGTGTCTCGTCGCGTAACGCAGGACTTGGGCCTCTGGTCGTAATCGACGGTGTACCCGGCGGAAGCCTCGACAACCTTAATGAAAACGATATCGAATCCATCGACGTTCTCAAGGACGGTGCCGCTTCGGCTATCTATGGCACACGCGGTTCGAACGGTGTCGTAGTCATCACGACCAAGAAAGGCTCTACCGACGGCAACGTACACACCACTTACTCAGGTTTCGTCAACATCGTCGACCCACTGCACGAGCTGGAGGTGCTCACTGCCGACCAGTTCCGTCAGTACAAGCGCGGCGACGATTACGGCGCAAACACCGACTGGTTCAAGGAAATAACCCGTACCGGCTTCACTCACAGCCATACCCTTTCGATTTCCGGCGGCAATATGCGCACAAACTACCGAGGGACAGTAGACTATAAGGACTCCAAAGGTATCGACCTCCGTTCACACCGCCGTCAGTTAGGCGCGCGTATCACCCTCAACCACAACGGCAAGAACGATCTCTATAAGGTAATCCTGAACGTAGCACCGCGCAACATCAAGTACGACAATTCGGATTACGATGCTTTCCGCGAAGCGTTGATGATCAATCCTACTATTCCGGTGATGGACAGCGATAATCCCGGCAAGTACAATCATATCACCGCATACGCCACCAACAACCCCGTCGAACGTCTTAAGATAGAGAAGAACGGCGGATCACGCACCATCATCAACTGGGATGGCACATTCAAGCTCAACCTCTTCCCGGCATTATGCAAGGACGAGCGTCATTCGCTCAGCACACAGGTGACACTGGCACAGCAGATCATCCAGAACGACTATTCCTGGTATCGCCCCTCGACATCGACAGTCGCCGAAGAATCCGGTTTCGACGGTGAAGCCAGCCGTTCCTACGAAAAGAATCGCCAGGAATCCCTGGAATGGCTCGTCAACTATGGTTTCCGTACCAACAAACATAATTTCACCTTCATGGGAGGCTATTCCTACCAGTACTTCGTCAACAGCGGACTTAACGCCGAGAACAAGAACTTCGCCTCCGACCTCATCGGTGCCGACAATCTCGGAGCAGGTGCCTATATGGGTGCCACTGCAGGCCGTACGGGCATGGGCTCCTTCAAGAACGACTCCAAGCTCATCGCTTTCTTCGGCCGATTCACCTACAATTTCTTGGACCGCTACTTCCTGACCGCCTCCCTGCGTCACGAAGGCTCTTCGAAATTCGGCTCGAACAACAAATGGGGCAACTTCCCCGCCGTGTCAGCAGGCTGGCGCATCAGCGAGGAGAATTTCATGAAGGATATCAAGTGGATCAACGACCTCAAGATACGTGGTGACTACGGCGAAACCGGCAATCAGGATTTCGCAAGCTATCAGGCACTCGCCACAATGGCCTCGTACGACCTCATCCTCTACAAAGGTAGCTACATCCAGGGCTGGGGCATCAACACCAACCCCAACAACGACCTGAAATGGGAGAAAGGCAAGAACTGGAACGTCGGTATCGACTTCAGCATCCTCAACTATGCCATCGAAGGTTCTGTAAACTACTATAACCGCAAGCAGAGCGACCTTCTTGGCTCCTACAGCGTGCCTGTTCCGCCAAATGTGATAGCAAATTCCTATGTCAACGTAGGTACGATGAAAAACACCGGTGTTGAAATCGATATCCGCTGGAACGCCGTCCGTACAAAGGACTTCGACTACACCCTCGGCTTCGTAGGCGCTACGTCCAACAACAAATTCGTCTCCTTCTCCAACCAGCTCTATGAAGGCCAGAAATTCTACTGGCTCAGCGGCTTCCCCACCTATCCCGGCAACCCCGGCGCTGTTCAGCGTATCGAAGAAGGTGAACGCGTAGGCAACTTCTATACTTTCGAATATGCCGGAGTCGACGATGGCGGCAACTGGCTCATCTACAACAAAGACGGAGAGAAGATACCAGTCGCCCAGGGTACCGACGACGACAAGCGCGTCGTAGGCAACGGTCTCCCCAAATTCACGGCATCTCTTACCAATACATTCCGCTACCGCAACTTCGACCTCTCGCTCTTCTTCCGTGGAGCATTTGGCTACCAGATATATGACGCACAGGATCTCTACTACGGTGTGATGGGCGCAGCCCCCGGTACAAACGTGCTCCAGTCGGCATACAAGGAAAACGCTCATATCACAGAAGGCAAGAACGTACACAGCAGCTACTTCCTGCATAACGGCAACTTTGTGAAGCTCGACGTAGCAACACTCGGATATACTTGGAATATCAACCGCTATATCAGCAAGGTACGCTTCTACTTCACCGGTCGCAACATCTTCACTATCCGCAGCTATCACCGCGGCCTCGACCCGGATGCCTACTGCGTCAACGGCCTCGAACCAGGCCTTCCCTACAACAAGACAGGCTACTACCCTGCCTCCCGTCAGTATCTCTTCGGTGTTCAAATCGACTTCTAACCTTAAACCGAAATGAAAACGTCTAAACTTCATAATATAATAGCACTCATCGTGCTGCTTGCATCATACGGTTGTACCGACCTTGATGAAAAAACATACAGCATCATCCCTCAGGAGGGATTCTATCAGACAAAGGAAAACGTAATACAGGGCTTTCTGCGTCCCTTCGGACACGCCTACTGGCTCAACACCCAGGGTCTCTACTGGGTCGGAGAACTGTCGGCCGACCACTATATGACCGTCCAGCGCGAGGAACACTGGTACAACGGTGGCGAGTTCTGCCGTTACCACTATCACACATGGACTATCGACGACTGGTTCGTACGCGGAACATGGGAAGACACATACCGTGGTATCGGTCTGTGCAACTCCAGTATCGCCGACCTCAGCAAACTCGACCCCGCACGATTCGGTATGACCACACAGGAAATCGACGATTTCATCGCCCAGAGCCGCGTTCTGCGTGCATGGATGTATATGACCATATTCGACCTCTATCACAATATCCCTATTGTCACCGACTATCCTGTCTCCGAACTTCCGGCACAGGCCACACCGCGCGAGACATTCGACTTCCTCGAAAAAGAACTTCTTGAAGCCCTGCCTAAACTGAATGCCAAGGAAGGATCGAACGGAAACGGTGTCAACCAGGGTCTGTGGACCAAAGGCGCCTGCGCCGCACTGCTCGCCCGTCTCTATATGAACGCCAGCTGGTGGGTCGACGAAAACATGGAAGACAAAGCCGAGAAATACTGCGAGTCAATCATCAACGGCGAATACGGTTTCTACGAGCCCGACTCGCGCTGGGACGCTCCCTTCGACTGGGACAACGTGAACTCTAACGAAATCCTCTACGGTTTCCCCTCGTCCTTCGGCGGCATGCACTGGGTATATGGTACTGAAATGTTCTGGCAGGTAGCTCCTTTCCTTTCGCCCAAATACTTCGGCTTCACCGACTGGGGTAACTGCAATCCCAAATACGCACTCCAGCCCGGTCTCGACCTCCAGGGCAACGAATATACCTTCGACCTGGGTAAACCCGTGCGCAAGTTCATGAATTATCCCGACGACCTTCGCCTGAAAAAGTACAAAAATCTCGGTGGCAGCAAGCGCGAGGGCATGTTCCTCTACGGCTATCTGCCCTACGAAGAAAACGGCGAAATCAAGAATGTGACATCCGATAACGGTGCCTACGAACTCTATATCCGCGACCAGGTAGGCGTATTCCGCGACACCGATCCCTCGAGCCCTTCGCCTAATCCTTCGAACGGTACCGTCACAACAGAATCCAAAATGACCACCGGCGACCAGAATTCGGGATGGTGCGTCATCAAATATCCCTTCTACCCTTCGGACGACCCCAACAAAATCGAATCTGACTATGCTATGCTCCGTCTTCCCGAGGTGATATATTACCTCGCCGAAATACGCTTCAATCAGGGACGTGTGGCCGAAGCCGAACGCCTGCTGAACACCGTAAGAAAGCGTAATTACCCCGAAGGCTCGCCAAGCCTCTACCCTGAGGACGGCAGCAAGCTTACCAAGCAGGAACTTCTAGACGAATGGGGACGCGAATTCCTCGCCGAAGGTCTCCGCCGACAGACTCTGTGCCGCTTCGGTGTCTACAACACAGGACGCTGGTGGGACAAAGAACCCGATTCCGATTCTCACACCATGTGGTTGCCCCTGTCGCGTACTACGCTCAATACTAACCCCAAGCTTGTGCAGAATCCCGGTTATCCCGGTATCTGATGCATATCAATGCTTCAACATACTACTTTTTCACCTAACATGAATATCTCAAGCAAACTAACTCTCGCGGCAATGCTTATGGCAGCGGCTGCTACGGCTGAAGGGAAGTCGCTGGTATGGAACGAAAGTACCGACGGCAACATGTGGACGACGCGCAACGTGCAGACATCGTCGAAGCCGGGCTCCGATGTTATCGTTGCCGTATCCGACACAGTGTCAGGGCACCCCTTCGGGTGCCTCGGCACAACTTTCAACGAACTCGACTGGGATGCTTTCAACATGCTGACACGCGACGAACAGGACGAGCTCCTTCACCGGCTATTTGCCCCCGACGGCGACCTACGTTTCACCCGTGGCCGTATCTCGATGAACTGTAACGACTACGGCCGTTCGTGGTGGAGCTGCGACGAAGTCCCCGGAGACCTCGAACTGCGTTACTTCAACATCGACCGCGACCGTAGAGGGCAGATTCCATTAATACGAGCAGCCCAGAAATTCAACCCTGATCTCACGTTCTGGACATCGCCCTGGTCTCCTCCATCATGGATGAAAATAACCCAGGACTATCCCGTGGTAAGCAGCCGCTTCAACAATGCCGACCCACGTCTCGACTATCTGCTTTTCGGCGATGCAGAATCCGTCGACGAGGACGAGATGAAGTTCCTCGGCGAACGCGACGGCGTTTTCCCTCGCAAGCTCGCCACCCAGGACTATATGATTCAGGACCCACGCTACCTCCAGGCATACGCAAATTATTTCTGTAAGTTTATCGATGCCTACGCCGCCGAAGGTATTCCTATCGACCTGGTGATATATCAGAACGAAGCATACAGCTACACGCCTTACCCCGGATGCCCATGGACAGCTGAAGGCACAATCCGCTTCAACCGCGACTACCTCGCGCCGACTCTTGCTGAAAAACATCCCGAAGTCAAGCTCTACATCGGCACCTTCAACACCAACCGCCAGGACCACGTTGAGCGAGTTCTTGCCGACGAAGGTCTTCGCAAGGCCGTCTCGGGCGTCGCTTTCCAGTGGGAAGGCCGAGAGATAATGCCTAATATACGCCGTCAGTATCCCGAATTCCGCTATATATGCTCGGAGAGCGAATGTGGCAACGGAGCGATGGACTGGGGTGCCGGCGAACATACCTTCTTCCTGCTTGCCGACAACTTCGGCAACGGTGCCGAAGAGTGGTACAACTGGAACTTTATCCTTCATAAAGGCGGTGTAAGCCCCTGGGGCTGGTACCAGAACGCCCTCGTGGAAGTAGACCCCGAGACACGTGCCGTACGCTATACCCCCGAATTTTATGCCGTGAAGCACTTCTCATCGGTACTCACACCCGGCAGCCGCATAGTGGGCTATTCCGGCCGCGAACGCCCGGAAACACCGGCTATCGTCGTCCGAGACAGCAAAGGCAACTATGCCGCCGCCGTAGCCAACCGCTCGGATCAGGAGCGTAAGGTGACTTTAGCTATAGGCGACAAGAATCTCACTGTCACACTGAAGCCTCACTCTTTCAACTCCTTCGTTTCGAAATAGGTATTTGTCTACCGACTACCGTCGGAATCCCCGATACGCCGGAACAGCTTCAGGGATTTCGGCGGTAGAATTTTATTTACGGTTCGAACAAGCTCTTAAAACAACGGAGGGCACGCCGCCATGGCATGCCCTCCGTGTTATTAATAGATGAAAAGTCTGTGCTTTAGATCTTTTCGTTGGTCTTTTCGAGGTTCTCGATCAGCGGGTCGGTACCCCAGCTCTGCTGGCTCAGACGTACGTAGTTGTTGTAGCGCCACTGAGCGTTAGCCTTGGCTGCGGCAAAGAGTTCGGAAGCTTCTGCCGGGTACTGCTTCATTACGGAAGCGTAGCGTACCTCGCCCTTGAGGAAGTCTTCGAAGAGATCCCAGTTGGGAGCTTTGCTGTCGAGGCTGAAGGGGTTCTCGCCCTTGGCTTCCAGATCGGGATTGTAGCGCCAGAGCTGCCAGTAACCGCAAGCGACTGCGTTCTGTTCCTCGTGCTGCGACTTGCCCATGCCGGCCTTGATGCCGTGGTTGATACAGGGAGCATAAGCGATAATCAGCGAAGGACCGTCGTAAGCTTCTGCCTCGCGGATAGCCTTGAGGGTCTGAGCCTGGTCGGCACCCATGGCGATCTGTGCTACGTAAACATAACCGTAGGTAGTGGCGATGAGGCCGAGGTCTTTCTTACGGATGCGCTTGCCTGCGGAAGCGAACTTGGCGATAGCGCCCAGAGGAGTAGCCTTCGACGACTGGCCGCCGGTGTTGGAGTAAACTTCGGTATCGACAACGAGGACGTTGACATTCTTGCCGGTTGCAAGTACGTGGTCGAGACCGCCGAAACCGATATCGTATGCCGCGCCGTCGCCGGCGATGATCCACTGCGAACGAGCCACGATGAAGCCCTTGAGTTCAAGAAGAGCCTTGCAGTTGTCGCAGCCGCATGCCTCGCAGACAGGAATAAGCTTGTCGGCAACTTCGCGTGTAACGCCTGCACTGTGAGGTGCGGAGAGCCACTGCTTGGCAAGAGCCTTGATTTCGTCGCTGCACTTGGGACATTCAGCCATCTTGTTCATGATGTCGGCAACGCGTTCGCGAATCTTCTCGGTACCGATCTTCATGCCGAGACCGAATTCAGCGAAGTCCTCGAAGAGGGAGTTGGCCCATGCGGGACCGTAGCCCTTGTCGTCCTTGCAGTAAGGAGTCGAGGGAACAGAACCGGAGTAGATCGAGGAGCAGCCTGTTGCATTGGCAATCATCTCGTGGTTACCGAAGAGCTGGCTGATGAGCTTGACGTAGGGAGTCTCGCCGCAACCCGAGCATGCGCCGGAGAATTCGAAGTAAGGAGTAGCGAACTGGCTGTTCTTGGGATTAAGCTTGATGTCGACGAGGTTCTGCTTGGAGCTTACGTTCTTGACGCAGTAATCCCAGTTCTTCTGAACGTCGAGCTGAGTCTGGAGCGGCTTCATCTGGAGAGCCTTCACGCCTTTCTTGCCGGGACATACGTCGACGCAGTTGGAGCATCCGAGGCAGTCGAGGACATCGACAGCCTGGATGAAGCGCATACCCTTGAATGTAGTGCCGATAGCGGGGATAGTACCTGCTTCGCCGAAGGGAGAAGCTGCAACTTCCTTCTCGTCGAGGATGAAGGGACGGATAGTTGCGTGGGGGCATACAAATGCACACTTGTTACACTGGATACAGTTCTCTTCGAGCCATTCGGGAACGAAGGCTGCGACACCGCGTTTTTCATAAGCGGCAGTACCCTGTTCCCATGTGCCGTCGGCAATATCCTTGAAGTCCGAAACCTTCAGGAGGTCGCCGTCCTGAGCGTTGATAGGACGGACGAGTTCGTTGATGAAGGCGGGATCATTGTTGGGAGTCTTGACATCGTCGGCGAGATTAGCCCATGCCGGGTCGATGGCGAGCTTATGATATTCACCGCCACGGTCGACAGCCATGTTGTTCTTGTCGACAACATCCTGACCCTTCTTGCCGTAGCTCTTGACGATGAATTTCTTCATCTGCTCAACGGCGAGGTCAACGGGGATTACTTCGGTGATACGGAAGAATGCGCTCTGGAGGATTGTGTTGGTACGGTTGCCGAGACCTATTTCCTGAGCGATCTTGGTTGCGTCGATATAGTAGACGGTGATGTTGTGTTCAGCGAAGTAACGCTTGATGTTGTTGGGGAGGTTCTTGGCAAGTTCGTCGCCGCTCCAGATGGTATTGAGGAGGAATGTACCGCCGTCGCGAAGGCCGCGAGTCACATCGTACATGTGCAGATAAGCCTGGACATGGCATGCCACGAAGTTAGGTGTGTTGACAAGGTATGTCGAGCGGATGGGCTTGTCGCCGAAACGGAGGTGCGAGCAGGTGAAACCGCCGGACTTCTTGGAGTCGTATGCAAAGTAGGCCTGGCAGTACTTGTCAGTGTTGTCGCCGATAATCTTGACAGAGTTCTTGTTTGCACCTACAGTACCGTCGGCACCGAGGCCATAGAACTTGGCTTCGAAAGTCGAGGGATCGCCGAGAGCCATTTCAGGCAGCAGGGGCAGCGAAGTGAATGTCACATCGTCGACGATGCCGAGAGTGAAGTGGTCCTTGGGAGTCGGAAGGGCGAGGTTTTCGTAGACGGCGATGATCTGCGAAGGTGTGGTGTCCTTTGAAGCAAGACCGTAGCGGCCACCAACGATGACGGGGGCATTTTCCTTGCCATAGAAGCATTCCTTTACGTCAAGGTAGAGAGGTTCGCCGTTGGCACCGGGTTCTTTAGTGCGGTCGAGGACAGCGATGCGCTTGGCTGTTGCGGGAACAGCGGCGAGGAAGTGCTTGGCCGAGAAAGGACGATAGAGGTGAACGGAAACGAGACCTACCTTTTCGCCCTTGGCGGTAAGGCTGTCGATAGCTTCCTGAGCGGCCTGGGTTACAGAACCCATGGCTATGATTACGCGGTCGGCATCGGGTGCGCCGTAGTAGTTGAAGAGATGATATTCGCGGCCGGTAATGGCGGAAATCTTCTCCATGTAGCTTTCAACGATTTCAGGCACTGCGTTGTAGTGCTCGTTGCAAGCTTCGCGGTGCTGGAAGAAAACGTCACCGTTCTCAGCCATACCCTTGGCAACGGGAGCCTGGGGGGTGAGGGCACGCTTGCGGAAAGCAGCAAGAGCTTCGCGGTCCAGCAGCGGTTCGAGGTCTTCCTGCTCGAGGGCTTCTATCTTCTGGATTTCGTGCGAAGTACGGAAACCGTCGAAGAAGTTGACGAAAGGAACGCTGGATTTTATCGTGGAGAGATGAGCTACACCTGCAAGGTCCATGACTTCCTGTACTGAACCTTCAGCGAGCATGGCGAAACCGGTCTGACGGACAGACATCACGTCCTGATGGTCACCGAAGATGCTCAGGGCATGCGAAGCTATGGTACGGGCCGAAACATGGAAAACTGTCGGGAGGAGCTCACCGGCGATTTTGTACATGTTGGGGATCATCAGGAGAAGACCCTGGGAAGCTGTGTAAGTAGTAGTGAGGGCACCGGCCTGAAGAGAACCGTGAACGGCACCAGCGGCACCGCCTTCGCTCTGCATTTCCTGTACGAGGACTGTCTCACCAAAAATGTTCTTGCGGCCTGCAGCAGCCCACTCGTCGACATATTCAGCCATGGTCGACGAAGGCGTGATAGGATAGATGGCAGCTACTTCCGAGAACATATAGCTCACGTGGGCAGCAGCCTGGTTACCGTCGCAGGTCAAGAATTTTTTTTCTTTACTCATAACGTTGTTTATCGTGGTTTATACGAATATTGATTAATTCTATGTCAGTTTGCCAATACGTATACAACGCATTTTACGCTCGCAAAAATACAAAAAAAAGACGGCTTTCTAAATATCGACATCCTAAAAAGTTACAAAGTAGTTTAATAGAGGAGAAAACGAAACTGTAACGTTATTTTATGTTAACAAGTTTTGTTATTCCGAATTAAGTTTCTACCTTTGCACCATCAAAACATCGCGGGGTGGAGCAGTGGTAGCTCGTTGGGCTCATAACCCAAAGGTCGTAGGTTCGAGTCCTGCCCCCGCCACTAAGCAAGCCGGTCGAATCTCTTTCGAGCGGCTTTTGTTATTATATTCGTATTTCACTTCTACTGTGGCAGACTCAAACGACAATATCATCAAGCCCAAGAGCAATCCCAACGACCTTGGCACCAAGAGTATCGGACAACTCCTGCTCCAATACTCCCTGCCGGCCATCATAGCGAGCCTTGCCACAAGCCTCTACAATATCATCGACAGTATCTTCATCGGACGAGGTGTCGGTGCGATGGCAATCACTGGCCTTGCAATCACTTTTCCCCTGATGAACCTCGTTGTGGCTTTCTGCGTTCTTATCGCGGTAGGCGGTGCGACAATATCCTCTATCTTTTTAGGACAGAAGAACATCGCGAAGGCATCGAACGTCGTCGGCAACGTGACAGTATTCTGCCTCCTCCACGCCCTGTTAATCATGGCAGTGAGTCTGATATTCCTCGACCCCATCCTCTATTTCTTCGGGGCTACAGCGGAAACTATCGACTACGCCCGCGAGTTCATGGTCATCATCCTGCTCGCCACCCCTATCTCCTATGTATTCCTGGGTCTCAACAACCTTATGAGGGCCACCGGCTATCCGCGAAAAGCCATGATATCCGCGCTGCTGTCGGTAGCCGTCAACATCGTCACCGCCCCCCTGTTCATTTTCTATTTCAAATGGGGCATCGCCGGAGCATCGCTCGCCACGGTACTAGGCCAGGCAGCCGCCTTCGTATGGGTTCTTTTCCATTTCATATCACGCAAAAGCTATATCCACTTCACCCGTCAGTGCTGGCACATCTCATGGAGCCTGCTGCGCCGCGTCTACGCCATCGGGCTGTCACCCTTCCTGATGAACTGCTGCGCATGTATGGTTGTGGTTTTCATCAATAAAGCCCTCCTAGACACAGCAGGTGCGGAGGGCAACCTCGCTGTGGGAGCCTACGGCATCATCAACAGGACGACGATGTTCTTTGTCATGATAATTTTCGGCATCACACAGGGCATGCAGCCTATACTCGGATACAATTATGGTGCGGCTAACTGGAAACGCATATCGGGGACTTTGAAAAAAGGCATCCTTATCGCCACTATCGTATCAACGGCAGGATGGCTTGCAACAGAGCTGTTCCCGGACACTATAAGCAACATGTTCACCACAGACGAAGGCATGATACGCATCGCTCGTGAAGGTTTCCGCATCTTCTTCCTCTTCTATCCACTTGTAGGAGCACAGATTGTGATACAAAACTACTTCCAGAGCCTCGGAATGCCCAAGCTATCCATATTCCTGTCGTTGACACGCCAGCTCATCTTCCTCGTCCCTCTCCTGCTGATTCTCCCACCCCATTTCGGCATCGACGGCGTATGGACGGCCATGGCTTCGAGCGACCTCATAGCCTTCCTCCTGGCCCTCGTCACCGTACTGATAATGAACCGCCGTCTCTCCAAACGGCTAAGCCACCCATCACATGCTTGAAACACTCAATCTTCGCGTCGACCCTGCCACAGCCGCCCTACCCGACCGTCTAAAGGCGGAATGTAGCCGTACGCTCCGCATACCGACCCAACGGATCAAACTTGTCGAGATAAAGAAACGTTCCATAGATGCCCGCCAGCGACGGGTAGTGGTAAATCTTACCGTCAATGTCCATATCGACAGCATCGACGAAGCGGCCGAACGTTTCGAGCCTGTCGAATATGGCGATGTCAGCTGCGGCCCCGAGGCCATCATCGTCGGTTCGGGGCCGGCAGGACTCTTCGCGGCTCTGGAGCTTATCGAGCTCGGAGTGCGCCCTATTGTTCTCGAACGAGGCAAGGATGTCGACAGCCGCCGCCGCGACATGGTGGCTATCAACCGCGAAGGTATCGTCGACGAGGATTCGAACTATTGCTTCGGCGAGGGTGGTGCCGGAGCTTATTCCGACGGCAAACTCTACACACGGAGCAAGAAACGCGGTCCTGTCGAGAAAGTGCTTCGAATTTTCCACCAGCACGGGGCGCAGAAAGACATATTGATTGATGCTCATCCACATATAGGCACCGACCGTCTTCCGGCTGTCATCAAGGCCATGCGCGAAAGCATCCTGAAGAGCGGCGGCGAGGTACATTTCGGTACCCGGGTCACCGGCTTGATAAGCGACGGCACGAAAATCGTCGGCGTGACCGACATTCACGGCAAAGAATGGCACGGACCCGTGATACTCGCCACAGGACATTCTGCTCGCGATGTCTACCATCTCCTCAATGATTCCGGAATACGTCTGCAAGCAAAGGGCATAGCTGTCGGCGTGCGTCTCGAGCACCCCCAGAAGCTCATCGACTGCCTTCAGTACCACAGCCGAGAAGGCCGGGGCAAATATCTCCCGGCTGCCGAATACAGTATGCTTACCCGTGTCGGCGACAGGGCTGTATATTCCTTCTGTATGTGTCCGGGCGGCTACATCATCCCGGCAGCGAGTGCTCCGGGACAGCTCGTCGTCAACGGCATGTCCCCGGCCAACCGAGGCACACAGTGGGCCAATTCAGGCATGGTCGTGGAAGTGCTTCCGGAGGACATACCCGACAATGCCGACGGCACAGAGGATGCCCTCAAGATGATGAAGTTCCAGGAACGCATAGAAAAGACATATTTCGAAGCCTCGGGAGGTACCCAGCAGGCACCGGCCCAAAGAATGGCGGATTTTGTCGAGGGACGGCTCTCGTCCGATCTTCCGCGCTCTTCCTATCCGCCTGGTCTTATCAGCAAACGAGTCGACCAGCTTCTCCCCAAAGAGATTGCCACACGCCTACGGGAAGGATTCAAAATATTCGACAGCAAACAAAAAGGATTTCTCACGAACGAAGCAGTTCTTATCGGCGACGAGACACGCACGTCGTCGCCGGTACGCATACCTCGTGATGCCGAGACACTCGAACACGTCGATGTCCCCGGCCTGTATCCATGCGGCGAGGGAGCCGGATATGCCGGAGGAATAGTATCCGCAGCAATCGACGGAATACTGAGCGCGCGCGCCCTGGCGGCAAAAATCAGTCCTCGATAAAACTCTGGTCTACTGCCGGGCCGCAGGTCTCGATGACCTCGTCGTACTCTGCCCAGTCGGGGTCGTTTTCGGCGTAGATCTTCAGTGGGAGGAGTGGAAAATCCTTGAGCGAACGGTTCAGGAAGCCGTTGAACACCTCGGTGCTGAAAGTATAGAAGACCCAGTCGCGTACCGACGCGCCTGTGAACATGGCGGTCATGACGGCCGTGTTTTTACCCTTGAGATTAGCTGCAAAAGAATCCGTTATCTTCTCAAGAAGCTCCGAAGTCTCTGCATCGGGGAAACCGAGAGGTCCCTCGGGAGTATATGGCAGCGACACTTCCACTCTGATTGTGTATTTTCCTTTCGACCTGAATTTTTCGACATCAAGACGCGCCGTAACGATGACAGTCATACCGTCGTCGTCGGTAGTAGGAGCAGTGAACCAGTTGTTGTCAGCCATGTGGAAGTGAGATATTCAAATAAATATAAAAAAGCATGGTCGGAGTATAAGCCGGGTTATGTGGCGGCCGTACTTTCTCCGGAGAGAGATGCGGCGCGCCGTCCGTCATTTATCTGGCCTTGCGGCCTTGAGCAGTCTACCCCCCGGCAATGGACGAGCAGCCCTTAGATGCCGGTATACTTGACCTTGCAACCCATAAGATGTGCGGCGCGCGATGTCGCCGTCGCGCCCGGTGAGCTCTTACCTCGCCTTTTCACCCTTACCGGCGCCCCAAAGGGTCGCCGGCGGTAGTTTTCTGTCACATTACTCTGCCGTTACCGACAGCTTCCCGTTAGGAAATATGGTGCTCTTTGTTGCCCGGACTTTCCTCACGTCCTTTAGATATGAAGACGCGCGACGGACCCTCCGGCCATGCAGAATATTTTCTTTCAATAGCCGCGGACTACACCGCGGTCAGAATTGCGTATGAAATCGAGAATCATGTCTCGCTCTTTGCTCTGTGGCACTTCGGATTCGATGTGCTGCAGAGCTTCGCGTACGTTCATGCCGCAGTTGTAGAACAAGCGGTATGTCTCCTGAATCTGATCGATAATCTCAGTCGGGAACTTGCGGCGGCGCAGACCGACGATATTGATACCGGTATAGGAGATAGGTTCGCGGGCTGCAAGGATGAAGGGAGGAATATCCTTGTTGACGAGTGCCCCGCCCTGGAGCATGATATAGGAGCCGATATGGCAGAACTGATGGATGAGGCTGCCTCCGCCGATGACTGCGAAATCATCCACCACTACCTCACCTGCGAACTGGGTGGCATTGCTGACAATCACACCGTTGCCGATGTTGCAGTCGTGCGCTACATGAGTATAGGCCATCAGGAGGGTATTGTTGCCGACAACGGTCTTACCCTTGGCGGCAGTACCACGGTTGATGGTAACGCACTCACGGAGGGTCGTGTTGTCGCCGACGATAGCGACGGTATCCTCACCATGAAACTTGAGGTCCTGCGGTATAGCACCCACAACCGCACCGGGGAAGATAGTGCAGTTCTTGCCGATGCGCGCACCCGAAAGGATAGTGACATTACTGCCTATCTTTGTACCTTCGCCGATTTCGACATTATCGTCGATAGTGGTGAAAGGACCTACAAGGACATTGTCGCCAATCTTGGCATTTGGGTTTACGCTGCTGAACTTATGTATATTGGTCATATATACCGCGCTTTATTTATTCTTAATGATCTGTGCCATGAACTCACATTCGCAAACCACCTTTTCGCCTACGAAAGCAAGACCTTTCATCACGGCCATACCACGGCGCATCGGGGTCATGAAAGAAACATGGAATATAAGGGTGTCGCCGGGAACTACTTTCTGACGGAACTTGACGTTATCTATCTTCATGAAGTAGGTCGAGTAACGTTCCGGTTCGTCGACAACGCCGAGCACGAGGAGGCCGCCGGTCTGTGCCATTGCCTCAACGAGAAGAACGCCTGGCATGACGGGTTCCTGAGGGAAGTGACCCTGGAAGAAAGGTTCGTTGGTCGTCACGTTCTTAACGCCGACGATATAATTGTCGCTCTTGTCGATAATCTTGTCGACAAGGAGCATGGGATAGCGATGGGGAAGCAAGTGACGGATCTGGATGTTGTCCATCAGCGGCTCGGTATTCGGATTGTAAACCGGAGCCTGCACTTCCTGACGTCGGATCTCGCTGCGCAGAGCCTTTGCAAGTTTGGCATTGACGGTATGGCCGGGTTTGGTTGCGATGACTCGTCCTTTGAGGGGACGGCCGATGAGCGCGAGATCGCCGATGAGGTCCATGAGCTTGTGCCGCGCGGGTTCGTTCGAGTGGAAGAGCGGTGTCTCGTTGATATATCCGAATGCCTTGGCATCATGATGCTTGACACCCATCATGTCGGCGATATGGTCGAGTTCTTCCTGAGTTTTGGGACTCTCGTAGATGACAATGGCATTGTCGAGATCTCCGCCCTTGATAAGACCTGCATGGAGCAGCGGTTCAATGTCGCGTACGAACACGAAAGTACGTGCAGGTGCTATTTCCTGTCCGAATTCGGAGACATGGTCGAGAGTGGCATACTGATTGTCGAGGACACCGGACTCGAAATTAACCTTGACATCGAGGCTGAATTCGTCGTCTGGAAGCATGATGAGCTTGGAGCCGGTCTCTCCGTCGACTACTTCTATCTTGTGTTTGACATAGTAAAAATCCTTGTCGGCGGTCTGCTCTTTCAGGCCGACGGCCTGAATGGCATCGAAGAAGGGTTTTGCGCTACCGTCGAGGATAGGTATCTCGGGTCCGTCGACCTTGATAAGACAGTTGTCTACCCCGCAGGCATAGAGGGCGGCCATGGCATGTTCGATGGTACTGATAGTGACATCGCCTTTGCCGATGACGGTTCCGCGCTGTGTCGCTACGATATTCTCTGCCAGCGCGTCGACAACAGGCATACCTTCGAGGTCTGTACGCTGAATCTTATATCCGTGGTTGTCCGGAGCCGGGCAGAAAGTGGCTTTGAGGTGGCCGCCAGTATGGAGCCCTTTGCCTTCGACTTCGAATTCCCCGTTCAAGGTTACTTGCTTCATTGCAATTATGTGTGTTTTGTTTATTTTTCGCTGAGTTTCTTTTCGAGTTCGGCGATACGACGGTTCATGTCGCCGAGCTGTTTCTGATAGGCAACAAGACGGGCATATTCACCCATCGGCATTGCCGGGGAGCCCATCATACGGGAGCCTGCCGGCACGCTTTTGGCTATGCCGGACTGTGCGCCTATATGCACGCCGTCGCCGACAGAGATATGACCGGCAATGCCTACCTGGCCTCCGAACATGCAGTTCGAGCCAACCTTAGTGGATCCTGCGATACCGACCTGGGAAGCCATGACGGTATCATGCCCGACTTCGACATTATGGGCTATCTGGATAAGGTTGTCGAGTTTTACGCCACGGCCTATGTATGTTCTTCCCATAGTGGAGCGGTCGACAGTGGTATTTGCACCTATCTCGACATCGTCGTCTATATCGACAATGCCGATCTGCTCGATCTTGTGATAGACGCCCTTGTCGTCGGGAGCGAAACCGAAACCATCGGCACCGATGATTGCGCCTGCGTGGATCACGCATCTGCGACCTATACGGCAGCCGTGGTAGATTTTTACTCCGGGATAAAGTACAGTATCGTCACCGATAGTTACGCCATGACCTATATAGACATGCGGATATATCTTGACATTGCGACCTATTGTTGCGCCGGAAGCTACATAGGCAAATGCTCCGACATAGCAGTCGTCGGCTACAGTGACATCGTCGGCTACAAAAGAATAATTCTCACGGCCCGACAATACAGGCTTGGTGGCAGCCGACACCATCTCAAGAAGTGTGGCAAGGGTCGAATAAGGGTCATCGACACGAATCATCGTTGCTGACACCGGATATTCCGGGGTGAAATCGCGTCGCACCAGGACGATACTTGATTTTGTATTGTAAATATAGTGGGCGTACTTGGGGTTGGCAAGGAATGTGATAGTACCCGGGCGGCCATCTTCGATTTTCGCGAAATCGAAGACTGAAGCCTCAGGATTTCCTTCTACAGTCCCTCCCACATAATTGGCTATTTGTTGCGCTGTAAATTGCATACATTAAAAGAGCCGGATTGAGATGCAATCCGGTATTGAGATGCAAAGTTGGCAAAAAAAAACGACATTTATGCTATATCCTGTCAAAAATCGGCCAGATAGAGAGACAAAGGACGAGCATAAGCTCCTAAAAGGCCAATTTTAGAGAAAAATCAGTACTTTCAGAAGATGAAATTTACGCAAGTCTGTTCTGTTACGGCAACGAAATATGACCGTCGGTGTCAATAACGATTCTATGCTCCTTATAGAGCAGACCTATGGCTTTCTTGAAGTCTTTCTTGCTGCAATGGAATAGGATTTCGATGAATTCGGGCGATGATTTGTCGCCGATAGGACCCGATTCAGGCTTGGCAAGATAATCGAGAATGGTATCCGCAAGGGTCTTGGTGCGACGCTTGGCCGAGTCGTTGAGTGTCAGGTCGATTTTGCCGTCGGTACGCACTTGGCGCACGTAGGCGGTGATTGTCTCCTCGAGTTCTATCGGCCTGAAAATCTGGTTGGAATATATCATCCCCCGGTGCAGGTTATCGACAATAACCTTATAGCCGATAGGGGTATGCTCGTAGACAAGGGCTTTCACCTTTGCGCCCTGCTTATAGTCCGGGATGACATTACCGAGGAAATGCTCTATTTTTGCCGAGGCCACGATGCGTCCCGAGGCGTCGTCGACATATACATATACCAGATATATACCACCGCGGTGCATACGGACACGCTGCTCGCTGAAAGGCACGAGAAGATCCTTCGGCAGGCCCCAGTCCATGAAAGCTCCGACATCGTTGACGGCGTTGACGGAAAGGAAGGCGAACTCGCCGACAGTGACAAATGGTTTCTCGGTAGTTGCCACAAGTCGGTCCTCCGAGTCATTATATATGAAGACCTCGACTTTGTCGCCAGGGGCGGCATCCTCAGGGAGGTAACGAGCGGGGAGGAGCACTTCCTTGTCGCCCCCTTCTTCATGGAGATATGCTCCGAAGTCGACGAGGCGTGCTATTTCAAGAGTCTGGTATTTACCGAGTTGTATCATAAACGTATTTTGTCTGTTTCGTTAAAGGATTGCAAATATCGCTATAAAGCGGTAAATTTGCAAACATTCCGGTTATACGGAGTACTTATTACTTTCAACATACAAGCCTTCAGGATTGTTTCTAAAACATATGGATACCTCCGCCACTTTGCTCAAATACTTTCCTACGCTGACGCAGCGACAGCTTGAGGCATTCGGAACCCTCACACGCCTCTATCCCGAATGGAACACCAAAATCAATGTTGTCAGCCGCGCCGACATAGGCAATATTTTCGAGCGCCATATCCTCCATTCGCTGGCTATAGGCGCTTTTCTCGGCGAGCTTAAGCCCGGTACCACTTTCATGGACCTCGGTACAGGCGGCGGTTTTCCGGGCATACCTTTGGCCGTACTCTACCCCGACTGCCATTTTCATCTCATCGACCGCATTGGCAAGAAGATACGTGTCGCCAGCGAGATAGCGACAGCTGCAGGACTGAAGAACGTCACTTTCCAGCACGGTGATGCCGGTGAGTGTCACGACCGTTTCGACTATGTGGTGAGCCGCGCCGTCATGCCTCTCGACGGCCTCGTCAGGATAGCTCGTCGCAACGTCCTGCACAACAGTCCGCGGCATAACCGCTATTCTCCCGGTCTGGTATGCCTCAAAGGAGGAAATCTCGAAGAAGAGATAGCAGCCGTCGACAACGCCGTAGTGGAGATGCCGATCAATGAATTCTTCAGCGAAGATGCCTTCGACACAAAAGAAATTATCTACGTACCTCTTTGATACTATGTTGAAAGTCAAACAATTTTTCTTCAATCCGATAGGGGTCAGCACCTTTGTTGTCTATGACGACGAAACTCGGGAGGCAGCCATCGTCGACCCTGGTATGAACAGCTCCGCAGAAGAAGCCGCGTTCGACAAGTTTATTGCCGACAACAAGCTGAACGTCACTTCGCTTGTCAACACCCATCTTCATCTCGACCACTGTTTCGGCGACAACTATGTCCGCGACCGCTACGGAGTCAAAGTAGCCGCACATCCCGGCGATGCCGAGCTCGGGAAGGCGCTGCCTGAACAAGCAGCCATGTTCGGAATTCGGGCCCGCGACAGTCGTCCTGTAGAAATCGACATACCCCTCAAGGAGGGCGACAGCATCAAGGTCGGGAGCTACGAACTGAATGTGATCCATATTCCCGGCCATTCGCCCGGCAGCATCGGCCTATACTCTCCTGACGGAAAAATCCTCATCTCCGGCGACGTACTCTTCCGTGGCAGCATCGGACGCACGGACCTTCCCGGCGGTAGCCATGCGACTCTCCTCGACAGCATAGACCGCAAGATAATGACCCTGCCGGAAGATACCACAGTATTACCCGGACACGACAGCCCTACTACTGTCGGACGCGAAAAGAAAGCTAACCCGTTCATCAAATAATAGCTCAAGCCGACAGAATTTCGTACCTTTGTAGGATTAAGCACGTAAGACTATGAAACGGGTATGCATCGTGACAACGACGAGAGCCGACTGGGGGCTTCTTATGCCCCTGGCCCGAAGTCTTCGCAATTCCGGGAAAGTCGAGTTGCAGATCATCGCCGCCAATATGCACCTGATGGAACGCTACGGCATGACCGTCAATGAAATACATGATGCCGGATTCACTGTCGACTGCTGCGTGCCTATGGATGTGCCCGGCGATGACGATGCCTCCAGGGCTACCGCAATGGCAGTCTGCATGGCAGGCATGGCCAAAGCATTCGCGGAAATCCGACCCGATGCAGTCGTACTTTTGGGCGACCGCTACGAGATGCTCGCCGTAGCCTCGACAGCGGCCGCGATGCATATACCGATAGTCCACATAGCAGGCGGCGAAATATCCGAAGGCGCTCTCGACGACAGCTTCCGCCATGCCATAACCAAACTTTCGAACCTTCACCTGACAGCCACGGAGCCATACCGTCGCCGAGTCATACAGATGGGCGAGGCTCCCGACACCGTAGTCAATACTGGGGCGATAGGGGTTTGGAACGCATTGAACGTCAAGACCGTCGGCAAAAAAGAGCTCGAAGACTATGTCGGCATGAATCTTGACGGCGACATAGCCCTTGTGACCTATCACCCTGCTACAAACGACACTGAGGCAAGTCCGGCAGAACGCACACGCCAGCTCCTCGACGCGCTCGATTCTTTCCCGGAACTTAAGATAGTCATCACAGCACCGAATAATGATGCCGGAGGCGAAAGCTCCCTGAAAATATCACACGACTATGCAGCGGCAAATCCGGGGCGCGTAGCCCTTGTCGAATCGCTCGGCATGGTGCGTTATCACTCCATGCTGCGGATAGCTGCCGTCGTTGTCGGCAACTCGTCGAGCGGACTCGTCGAAGTTCCGACAGCCGGAATACCGACAGTAGACATCGGCATACGCCAGCGCGGTCGAATAGCGGCACCCTCAGTCGTTCATTGCGAACCGGACAGCGAATCAATACGCGCCGCCATCGCCAAAGCTCTTTCGCCCGATATGCGCCGCATAGCTGCCAGGAAAGAGAACCCATATTACAAGCCCGACACGCTGAAAATCATGACAGATGCCGTGCTCGGCTTCACCGACTCCCTGCCTCGTCCACCTAAAAAATTCTACGACCTGCCATGACACCTCTTTTCATCATCCCTGCCAGAGGAGGAAGCAAAGGCATACCGCGCAAGAACATCAAGGAAATGTGCGGCCGTCCGCTGATTGCCTATACCATCGATGCGGCAAAAGAAGCTCAGAGAGCCCTCGGCGGATACATTCTCCTGTCGACGGAAGACAAGGAAATCGCCGACACAGCGCGTCGCTGCGGCCTCGATGTGGACTACATGCGCCCTGATTCACTTGCAGGCGACAAGGCCGGAAGCCGCGAATGTATCATCGATGCCATGGACTGGGCAGACCGGCAAGGGATAAGCTACGACTGCGTTATCCTTCTCCAGCCCACGTCGCCGCTGAGAGAGTGCAGGGACATCTTAGACTGTGCAAAGAAATATAGCCATGAAATAGACATGGCTGTCAGCGTGGCCGAAGCCTCGGACAATCCCTACTTCAACATGTTCGAGACAGATGCCGACGGCTTCCTGCACATCAGCAAGGGAGATGGCAATTATACCGCACGGCAGCAGGCGCCGAAGGTATGGCTCTACAACGGCGCTGTCTACGTCATCAATCCCGTCTCCATACGTCGAATGCCGCTGGGAGAATTTCCCCGACGCACAGCATACGAAATGCCGCGTGAACGCAGCCTCGATCTCGACACGCCACTCGACTGGCTCATCACTGAAACTATAATGAAAAATAAGCTCGAAGAGAAGGGCTAGAAACAGCTATGAAACGTCATACCATAAATTCACACTCTACCCTTCTGGAAGCCCTCCGACAGCTCAATACGCTTCCGGGGAGTTCTATGACGCTCTTCGTGACCGACGAGGGTGGACGTGTCGAAGGCACCCTGACCGACGGAGACATACGCCGAGCCCTCATAGCAGGCAAGTCGCTCGACAGCACATGCGCCGAAGCGTGCCTACGGAATTTCCGATACGTCAACAAGGACAATATCGATGTTCTCTCCTTGCGGCGATACCGATCGCTCGGCATCACGCTCGTTCCTATCCTCGATGCCGACCGGAAACTCTACGACATACTCGACCTGTCGCGACAGAAGACACGCCTCCCCCTCAAAGCCGTACTCATGGCCGGAGGAAAAGGCGAACGTCTTCGTCCGGCCACTCTCACGACCCCCAAACCCCTCCTTAAAATCGAAGGGAAGGCCATAATAGACTACAATGTCGAGGCTTTGGCCGACTGCGGCATAAGCGACATAATTGTCACCACTCGCTACCTCGCCGAGCAGATAGATGAACATTTTTCGAAGCCTGTAGCCGGTGTCAAGGTACGCTGCGTATGCGAACAACAGCCCCTCGGCACAATAGGAGCCGTGACACTGACTGATGTCGCCAATGCCGACGGCGACACCCTGGTGATGAACTCCGACCTCCTCACGACGATATCCTTCGAAGACATGTACATCATGCACCGTGAGCGCACAGCCGACATAACGATAGCCGTTATCCCCTACCAGCTGTCAGTACCCTACGCGGTGCTTACACTGGATCCCGACGACGACACAGCCGTTCGCGGCATCGAGGAAAAACCTTCGTATTCCTACTATGCCAACGCAGGCATATACATAATCAACAACCGCGTACTGCGCACTCTCGTCAAGGGAGAACACTGCGATGCCACCGACCTTATCGACCGCGCCATCAACAATGGATCCCATGTTACCTACTTCCCGATAAAGGGGACATGGATAGATGTAGGGACCCCTATAGATTTTCGTCAGGCCGGTGAACTAATGAGGCATCACAACTCTTTTAATTGCAAGTAAAGGAAACAATCATGGCAGAATCCAACTTCATAGACTATGTAAAGATCCTGTGCCGCTCAGGCAAAGGAGGTGCCGGCTCACGCCATTTCTACAGAGCCAAGTATGTACCCAAGGGTGGTCCTGACGGCGGCGACGGCGGTCGCGGCGGTCATATCATCCTGAAGGGCAACCGCAACATGTGGACTCTCCTGCCCCTCAAATACCGCCGCCATATCTTCGCAGGCAACGGCCAGAGCGGCTCGGGAGGCCGTAGCTTCGGCAAGGACGGCGAGGATGTCATCGTCGAAGTACCTTGCGGAACGGTCGTTTTCGACGCAGAGACAGGCGAATATCTCTGCGAAGTCACCGACGACGGTCAGGAAGTGAAGCTTCTCCGTGGAGGCCGCGGCGGTCTTGGCAACTGGCATTTCAAGAGTGCCACGAACCGCACTCCGCGCTATGCCCAGCCCGGCGAACCGGCTGTGGAGCGTTCCGTAATCCTGGAGCTGAAGATGCTTGCCGATGTAGGCCTTGTTGGCTTCCCGAATGCCGGTAAATCGACTCTTCTTTCGGCAGTCAGCGCCGCCGAGCCCAAGATTGCCGACTATCCCTTCACCACGATGGAACCGCAGCTCGGCATCGTGTCGTACCGCGACAACCGCTCTTTCGTCATGGCCGACATACCCGGTATCATCGAGGGTGCCAGCGAGGGCAAAGGTCTCGGTCTGCGTTTCCTGCGCCATATCGAACGAAACGCCGTGCTCCTGTTCATGGTTCCGGCCGATGCCGACGACATTGCCAAGGAATACGGCATACTTCTGCGCGAGCTCGAACAGTTCAATCCCCAGCTCGTCGACAAGCAGCGCGTGCTTGCCATATCCAAGAGCGACCTCCTCGACGACGAACTGCGCGAGGAAATCGAGAAAACGCTTCCGGAGGGTGTTCCCCATGTCTTCATTTCGGCAGTGACAGGTCAGGGTATCACAGAACTCAAGGATATGCTCTGGCGCGCCATAACCGACGAAAACAACCGCATCGACACTCCCGAGATCACACATCGTCCCCTCGACGGGCAGCATCGTGTCCGCGAAGAAGACGAATTCATCTTCGAATACGAACCCACGCCCGAAGAAGAAGAGCAGGAGGCCGAAGACCTGCGGAACATATCGCCCGACACCTGGGGCGAGGATATCGACTGGGATGATGCCGAAATTGCCGACGACGATGTCGCCGACGATGAGGAGGCATTCGGATATGAAGCCATAAACGACGATAAATGATCACTATAAGCGATTACTTCAAGCAGACGAAAAACATCCTCACAAAATGCCTCCCTACGGCCTCCGAAGCCGAAGCTGCTGCCTATGTGATATTTGAGGATGTTGCCGGATATACCCGTACGACGATATTTGCCGACGGCGACCGAGAAATCACGCCATTCGTACAAGGCAAAATCAAAGAAGTAGTCGACAAAATCGTAGGCGGCGAACCGGTGCAGTACGCCGTCGGCACAGCCTTGTTCATGGGCAACAATTTTACGGTCAATCCGTCGGTACTGATACCGCGTCCTGAGACGGCATGGCTTGTCGACCGCATCAGCGACGACTATGGCAAACAGACCGACCTCAGGGTACTTGACATAGGCACCGGCTCGGGATGTATCGCCATATCCCTGACGCGAGCACTTGTCTTTCCTCAGGTGACAGCCGTCGATATAAGCCGCGACGCCCTCGCCGTAGCCGAAGGCAACGCCAAAAAGCTCTCCGCATCCGTCCGCTTCATGCAGTTCGACATACTGTCTGCATCAGTTTCGAAGACACCGCTCTACGACATAATAGTCAGCAATCCTCCCTACGTCTGCGAGGACGAGAAGCCGGAGATGGACAAGCGTGTAGCGGACTACGAACCCTGCCTTGCACTTTTTGTGCCTGACGATGACCCCCTGAAATTCTACAAAGCCATAGCAGCTTATGCCGAAGGTGCATTAGTGCCCGGCGGCAGGCTCTACTTAGAGATAAACTCGCGCTATCCGGCAGAGGTGAAACAGATGCTTGCCGGGCATGGCTTCACAGATATCCAAACATATCGCGACTTCCGGGGCAACTGGCGCTATGCCACCGCTGCCAAACCCGTGAAACAATGAGAAGACAGCCAGGGCAAAAGAAGGCTATCAGCACCGAAAAAGCCATCATCCGTCTTGAGACTCTCTGCGCACGCTCCGAACAATGCAGCTCGGAAGTACGCCGCAAGCTCTCCACGTGGCTGATAGAACCGGCGGAAGCTGAAAAGATACTCCGCAGCCTTACGGAACGAAGATTCGTCGACGACAGCCGCTATGCACGCTCCTACGTGCGCGACAAATACCGATTCGCCCGTTGGGGTCGCCGCAAAATAGAAATGGGGCTCCGGGCGAAACAGATCGAAAGCTCTGTCATACGCGAAGCCCTCGGCGAAATAGACGAGAAAGAGTACACGGACAATCTCGTCCATATCCTCAAAGCCAAGGCAGCGACAATGACCGACAGCGACACTTACGAAGGACGTACACGGCTATTCCGCTTCGGAGCCTCGCGCGGATTCGAGCCGCAGCTCGTCGCAGACACCGTCCGCACGCTCATGAAGAAATGACAGACGGCAGCCACCTGCGAAAAGGGCTGCCGTCCGTTATATTTTGAGGAATCTGTCTTCTCTTACTTGAGTTCCACTACGGTCATTACGGGGAAGTGGTCGGAAGGTGTGCGGGCAACGTATTTCTTCATCCACAACTCCTTGGGCGCATTGGCACCGTTCTCTGCCTTTGCATCTTCGACAGGTGTGCGATATGTATCGGTGAGGATACCGTATTTCTCGACCTTGACATTGGGCGACACGAAGATATGATCGATGCGCGAACGGGTCATGCGGTCGGTCTTGTAGCTGTTGAAAGTACCGTTGAGCTCATAGACGAAGTCGGAGACATCGTGGCTGTCGCGAAGTGTTCCGCCTTCGATGATTGTGGCATAGGAGGGAGAATTCTGGTCGACATTGAAGTCGCCTGTAAGGAACGTAGGTAGCGTGCTGCCTAGCTCATCGATCTTACGCTTGATGAGCTTTGCGCTTTCAACACGAGCAACCTTGCCGACATGATCCATGTGGAGGTTGAAGAAGAGAAAGTCGCGCCCGGAAGCTTTGTGGCGGAAGTGTCCCCATGTGCAGATGCGGACGCAGGCAGCATCCCATCCCAAGCCGGGCTTCTCGGGAGTCTCGGAGAGCCAGAAATCACCGTGGTCGATAAGGTCGAACATGTCTGTACGGTAGAAAATAGCCGAATGTTCACCCATTTCCTTACCGTCGTCGCGGCCTACACCGATATATGCGTAACCGGGGAGTGCCTTCTTCAGGTCTTCGAGCTGGCTCTTGAAGCCTTCCTGAGTCCCGAAGATGTCGAAACCATGGAAACGGATGAGCGAGCTAAGAACAGGACAGCGGTTGACCCATCCGTTGCCCTCCTCGTTGTCGCCTTCGTTGAGCTGTCGGAGATTGTAGGTAGCGACGTTGAAACGAGCCTCTTCTGCGGCCGAGGCTCCGAAAGCAAGCAATGCAAAAAGCAATAATGCCAGAATCTTATAGGATTTATTCATGATTGTGATTATAAGATGGTTTAGAATCAGTAGTTGTGTCGTTCGATTCTTCTTGCAAAAATAAGGAAAGTTTTCGGTAATAAGTTATAACAAGATATAAAAATGGCACAGTCCGGCCTAAACCGAGACTGTACCTAACTAACCTAAACCAAACAATAATAAAATTCCCGGAAAGAGAATCTATATTTTCTCATTTGAGCGAAGTAATCGGACGTGGTCCGACACCATCTTTTGTCATCTTGACAGTTTCTATCGTGCCGTCAGGCGCGAATATCATGCGGTCGATGCAAGTATGACGATGGTCGCGGCCGTCATCGCCGAGGGGACGACGATGATATACGATATAATAGTCGTCGGTACCCGGCACACGTATCACCGAATGATGACCGGCACCGGTCGCAACTTTCTCGTCCTGGCTCAGTATCTTGGCCTTTCTTTCGAAAGGACCGAAAGGAGTATCGGCGATAGCGTAGGCCACGGAATAATCGGGGCCGCCCCAGCCGCCTTCGCTCCACATGAAGTAGTATTTGCCGTCGCGTTTGAGCATGAAGGGACCTTCGACATAGTTCTTCGGGGTGACCTCGCGATAGATACGGCCGTCTTCCCACGGAATCAGGCGTGTGAAGCTGTCGTCGAGGCGAACCATGTTGCAATGACCCCAACCGCCGTAGTACATGTACCACTGACCGTCGTCGTCGCGGAAGACAAACTGGTCGATAGGCTGGGCTCCGTTGACGATATCGTTGATGAGTGGTCGTCCGAGCAGGTCTTTGAAAGGACCGGCCGGACTGTCGGCAACGGCGACACCGATGCCTCCTATTTCGCCCTCATGGACATCGTTCGCAGAGAAGAAAAGGTAGTATTTGCCCTTATTCTCGACTACAGCGGGAGCCCACATGCACTTTTCAGCCCATTTCACCTCGGAAGTGTCAATGATGGCATGATGACGCTCCCAGTTGACAAGATCTTTCGACGAGAAACAGTCCATGAAGGTCTGGTTCTCGTAGAGGTCGCTCCAAGTCGGATAAATCCAGTAAGTATCTCCAAAAACAGCACCCTCCGGATCGGCATACCATCCTTCGAACACCGGGTTGCCGCCCCATATTGAGGCGGCTCCGAGTGCAAGAGCTATTATAGCAAGCTGTTTTTTCATTATTCGATGCTGTTGAGGAGGTCGAGCTTGCCCTCGTTGACGAGCTTGAGGATAAGTTCACCGAAGAGGGTGTTCTGCCATGCGAACCATGCCCGGGTGAATTTCTCGGGGTTATCCTTGTTGAAGGACTCGTGCATGAAATTCAGACCGGCATCGGTAGCCATCAGGCTCTCGATGCAAGCCTTGATTTCGGCATCATCCTGGCTGGTGAAAGCCTTCATCATGATACTCATGGGCCAGATCATATCGTAGCCTACGTGAGGACCGCCTATACCCTCGCCGGCAGTGCCTTTGAAGAAATAGGGGTTGGAATCGCTCCATACGAAGCGGCGTGTGTTCTGGTAGACGGGGTCGTTGAGCTCTACATCGCCGAGATAAGGCATGGCGAGCAGACTGGGCACGTTGGCATCGTCCATAAGGAGCTGATTGCCGAAACCGTCGACCTCGAAAGCATAGATCTTACCAAACTTGGGATGATCGTAGACAGCATATTCCTTGAGAGCCTGCTCTACTTCGGCTGCGAGAGCATCACATTCGGCAGCGAGAACATCGTTCTTGTTGACTTCGCGGAGTATTTCGGAAGCCTTGCGAAGCGAGGTAACAGCGAAGAAGTTCGAAGGGACGAGGAACTGGAGCGTCGTTGCGTCGTCGGAGGGGCGGAAGGCGGAAGCGATGAGGCCGACAGGCTTCACAGGGTTGCCGTAACCGTCATTGGTCATAGTATCGAGGGCGCGCTCGCTCACACGCTGGAAAGTGTAAGGACCTACACCGTCCTTGCGCTGCTGTTCGCGGAAAGTCTTCAGGATATTGGCGATAGCATTGAGCCATTCCTGCGAGAAGACGCTGGTGTCGCCTGTTTCCTTCCAGTAGGCATATGCCAGACGGATAGGATAGCAGAGCGAGTCGATTTCCCATTTGCGTTCATGAAGTTCGGGCTTCATGTCGGTCATATCTGTCATCCAGTGACCGTCGGGGACAGGACCGTCGTTGAAAGCATTGGCATAAGGATCGATGTTGATGCTCAGGAACTGACGCAGGATAGTGCCTGCGAGCATTTCCTTGAGGACGGGATCCTCGTTAGCAAGCTGTATGTAAGGCCACACCTGTGCACCAGAGTCGCGAAGCCACATTGCATGGATATCGCCGGTATAGACGAATGTGTCGGGATTGCCCTTGCTATCCTTGCGGAAATGTACCGTAGTGTCGAGAGTGTTGGGGAAGCAGTTAACAAACATCGTTGCAAGCTTCTTGTTCTTGAGCTGCTTGGCGACCTTTGCTATTGTCTTCTCGACTGCATCGGAATGGAAAAGGCGCTCCTCGGGAGAGGGTCGGTTATTGACTGTTATCGCATCTGCGGCACATTCTTTAGCGGCTTTAGCCTGCCGGGCCGAAGCCCCGCTGCCACACAGGGATGCGGCAACGAGGATGGCCAAGCTTATACTTCGCGAGAGGTTCATCGGGTATTAAATTACTTTTTAGCTAATGATTTGAGTTCTTTTGAGAAGGAATACGGGGCAGCATCCTCTCCGACACCGCGACGGGTGTTGGGCACTCCGGACATCTCATAGTCAATGACAGCACCGTCTGTGATCTGGCCGTGGGTGAGGTAGTTCTTGTCGTATTTCTTGCCGTTGACGCGCATTGCAGCTACGTAAGGCTTGTCTGAATCATTGTCGGGTGCATTGATATCCAAGGTATTGCCATTTTCAAGATTGACGCGGACCTTCTTGAAATAGGGCGAACCGAGCACATACTGGTCGGAAGCCGGACAAACGGGATAGAATCCCATAGCAGAGAACACATACCATGCGGAGGTCTGGCCGTTGTCTTCGTCGCCACAGTAGCCGTCGAAATTGGGCGTGTACATGGTGTCCATGACGCGGCGCACCCAGTACTGTGCTTTCCAAGGCTCACCGCCATAGTTGTACATGTAGATCATGTGCTGGATTGGCTGATTGCCATGGGCATAGTTGCCAAGGTTCATAATCTGCATCTCGCGTATTTCATGAATCACGCTGCGGTAGTAGCTCTCGTCGAACAGTGGCGGAACATTGAATACAGAGTCGAGCATGGCATTGAAGGTCTGCTTGCCGCCCATAAGGTCGATGAGGCCCTGGGGGTCATGGAATACAGACCAGGAGTAATGCCAGCTGTTGCCTTCTGTGAAAGCGTCGCCCCACTTGAGGGGGTTGAAAGGACGGGCAAACGTACCGTCTTCGTTACGGCCGCACATGAGTTTGTACTCTTTGTCATAGACGTTCTTATAGTTCATTGCATGCTTTGCGAAGGGTGCGAGTTCTTTCTTGGACTTGCCGAGAGCTTCGCCGAACTTATAGATGCACCAGTCGTCGTAGGCATATTCGAGAGTGCGGGCGGCGTTTTCCTTGATACCGACATTGTAGGGCACATAGCCGAGCTTGTTGTAGTATTCGTAGCCACGACGGCCGCTGGCTGTCTTAGGCAGATAGTCGTTGGCTCCGTGGACAACCGCTTCCCAAAGTTTCTCGGCATCATAGCCGCGGAGACCTTTGATGTAGGCATCGGCGACGATAGATGCGGAATTATTGCCAATCATACAGTCGCGGTGACCGGGACTGGACCATTCGGGCAGGAAGCCGCTTTCTTTGTATGCGTTGACGAGCCAGTCCTGCATCTTGACGTTCATCGAAGGATAGACGAGGTTGAGCAGGGGGAAGAGGCAGCGGAATGTATCCCAGAAACCGGTATCGGCGAACATATATCCGGGAAGCACTTCTCCGTTGAAGGGGCTGTAGTGGACAACGTTGCCGTTGGCATCGTATTCGTAGAAGCTGCGGGGGAAGAGGACCGAGCGGTAGAGGCAGGAGTAGAACGTACGGAGTTTCTCAAGGTCTTCGAGTTCGTCGTCCTCAACCTCAATAGCACCAAGCACTTCGTTCCAGCGGTCGCGGCCGGCTTGCTTGAGAGCTTCGAAGTCCTTACCGTCGAGCTCCTTGAGGTTGAGTTCGGCCTGCTCGGGGCTTATGAACGAAGAGGCAACACGAGCGTGAACCTGTTCGCCGCGTTTAGTCTTGAAGCCGATGAAGCCTCCGGCGTGATTGCCGGTGAAGTCGTGCTTGCCTTCCTTGATGTCGCCGTCGGCAACGGCAGCGGTATATGTGAAAGGCTTGTCGAATTCGACAACGAAGTAGTTGCGGAAGTTTTCGGGTACACCTCCGGTATTTTTGGTCGTATAGCCGACAATTTTATTCTGGGCAGGCAGGATGGTCACCGACGAACCGTCGTCGTAAGCATCGACAAGGACGTACGAGCTGTCGCTTTCAGGGAATGTGAAGCGGAAAAGGGCGGCACGTTCGGTGGGGACAAGCTCTGTTACGACATCGTAGTCGGCGAGATAGTTACGGTAATAATAGGGAGTGGCAATCTCGGCCTTGTGCGAGAACCAGCTTGCACGTTCGTCTTCGTTGAAGACAGGCTTGCCGGTCATAGGCAGAATCGCGAATTCGCCGTAGTCGTTCATCCACGGGCTGGGCTGATGAGTCTGCTTGAAGCCGCGGATTTTGTCGTCGCTGTAGGTATACGTCCAGCCATCGCCCATCTTGCCGGTCTGTGGAGTCCAGAAGTTCATACCCCAGGGCATGGCAATGGCAGGATAGGTATTACCTGTCGACAGTTCGCGCTTGGACTGTGTGCCCACGAGAGGGTTCACGAAGTCGACGCGTTCCATTTTCTTGGCCGAAGCCTCGACTCCCGTCGCAAGGACGAGAGCCAGACCGGCTATGATGATAGATTTCTTCATTACTTTTCGGTGTTCTTATGGTTACGGTCGTAGTCGAGAAGCTTGATGAAAACGCCACCGACAACGGCACGAGTCATAAAGCCTCGGCGGTTGGGCTTATCGGTCCACGTCCAGTCGGACATAGGAACGCGGTCGATCGTCTCATTATAGAACTTATGAACAGGTGTAATTATTGCCTCGAAGTCCTCCTGATTGTCGGCCATTGTCGCGGTCCAGAGAATCCAGTCGGTCTTTGTGTATGTCTCGCGGTTGTCGAGAGGCAGGCCGTATTCGTTCTGCCTGGTGAGATAGTACTTGATCTCGGTAGGAACGATATCTTCGGGGAAGATGTTGAGGCCGAGAAGCTTATCCCAGACGATATTGTATTTCTGGCTCCAGGTGCCTTCCTTGTCGAAAGTCAGGCGGTAGTGGTCGCCGTCGGCAGCATTCTCTTTCCATTTGGCAGCGTAGTCGCGTGCGATTGCGTAATATTTTTCTGCGACATCTTTCTTGCCGAGCATGTCGGCAAGGTGAGCGTAGCAGGCGATAGCGACGATAGCCTTTGCAGAAAGGTTGACATTGTGGGCGAAATGACCGGCAAAGTCGTCTGTACAGAGCTGGTTCTCGGGATCGAGACCATATTCAACGAGATAGTTCGTCCAAGTTGTGAGGGCATCCCAATGTTTTGCTGCGTAGTCGGCATTTCCTTCGCGGTCGGCAACGGCGGCTGTGACAATAATCATGTTGCCGCCTTCTTCGATAGGCATGTCGCCTCCGTAGGTCTGGCCGTTAGCCTGGGGATAGGTGCCGACATCGTGTGCCGGGAAGGGCTTGGTCCAGCGTCCGCTCTCGCTGTAGTCGTAGATATGGTTCATGAGAGCCTCGGCGAGTTCGGGATTGAAGTACAGCATCATGGGAGCTGTCGGGTATGTGATGTCGACGGTGCCGATGGAACCGTTGCTGTCATTTTCCTTGGAGAAGAACATGAGCTCGCCCTTGGGGCTTACAACGAGCTTGTGGGCTGCGATAGCCTGGCGGTAAGCGAGAGCGCAGAGTTCTGCGTAGGTCTTGCCGCCGGCCTCGGTGGCGTCTTCCATGAACTTCTTGTCGAAGTCGTAGCAGCGGGCCATGAGCTGGTCGTATTCTTTGTTTGCGAGTTCGAACTGCGATTCGATGGTCTTGTCGCCGTTGCGGTTCCAGTAAGGACGGAGGTTCTCGCCGAAATACTGGATCGAGAAGATGTCGTCGTAGCCGACCATTATCATGCCCTTGGCATTCTTGGTGTCTCCGAAGTTGCGCACGATAGCGAGCTGACCTTCGCTGTTCTCTCCCTCGGTCTTGCCGGAGATACTTTCGCCATTGACGAATTTCTTGCGGAGCTCACTGGAAGAACCGATGCCGTATTCGATATCAGCCTTGGGAGCTGCGAGGTAGAAGTAACCCCAGTCGATGCGGATGTGGTCGCCGCGCTTGCCGAGGATGTTCTGTTCCTGGCTGCCTGTCTTCAGGTAGGCGATTCCATCTTTTTCAAAAGCGCTGCTGACAGATGCCTGGTAAGGCTGGTCGAGTGCCCAGCGTGGCGATGCCTCGAAATAGATTTCGATATCGTGAGCCTTGCCGTCGTTGGAAGTAGCGTCGTAGCTAACATAGTTGACGGGGCGGCTGAGAAGGTCGTAGTTCTTGTCGTCGAGGAATAGAGGTGCCGTAAAGTCGACAGCGAGATCGACTGTACCGGCTGTGAATGTATAGTGTGTCTGCGTGGCCTGCACGTCGGCTGAAGTCTGGATGGCGGTGTTATCGAAGGCCGTATTGAGATCCTTGGGTGTAAAGAGGCCGAAGTCGAGAAGACCGTTGCCGACGGGGTTGACGCAGGATGCTGCAATCACGTTTTCGCCGGGACGGAGAGCTGCACGGGCGGCATCGTTGAGCTTGACGATTTTATTCTTATTGCAAGTAGAGCCTGTGTTGTATATTTCGACACCGTTAACATAGAAAACAGCGTCGTCATCGTTAGAAAATTCGAGGAATACGGGACGACCTTCGATATCATTGGGGACATCGACTGTGCGGCGTACCCAGATATTGCGGGTACCCCACTGGGTCTTGGCGGTCGGTTCGTTCTCCATAGTTCCGAAGGCGCCTTTATCCTCCTTCCACTTCGAATCGTCGTATTTTTCAGCAGTCCAGTCGCCTTTGGGCTCTGTCGTGGTCCAGCGGCCGATCCACTCTGCCTGCTGCGAAGTCGGTACAATAGGATTCATCTCCAGTTCTTCGGTACCCATGAAGCGATAGGGCACGCCATCGACCTTGATAACACCGATGAAGGGGAAATCCTTTCCGGTCCAGTGAGTCACAGGAGCATCATAGAGATTATCGGCTTCTGACCATGCACTTGTGTAGGGGTCGATAGTAACAAGGGGATACGCCGGTGCTCTAAGATCGTTTTTAATAACTTCGGGTGCACTCTTGCCGCCTCCGCATGATACGAGCATGGGTAGCACGAGGGCCGAAAACAGTATTTTTTTCATATGCAAGGTAACTTTAATTGGCAATTAGTTTATGGATGGCAATCGAATAAGTGAATTCTGAATCTTCAGTCAGGATGTAACTATGTGTGTCAATTTGTTTGGGAAGCCTTCCGGCAGCCTACAGGGCTGTCGGAAGGCAGTATTATTTTACCATTGGAAAACCACATCGACACCTTCGGGAGAGTTTTCGAACTCTACAAGATAGGTGTTGCTCGATTTATCCCAGTTGGCGGGGTCGTAGGCGAGTTCGCCGTTGACGGTAACGCTTTTGGGCTGCTTGGGAAGGAGCACACGCGATACGTTGTGGGTATCGATCGGGCTCTTGGCTGTATAGCTGTAGCTCGACGGAGTGCGTACTTCATTGTATGCACGGCTTGCCGAAGCAAGAATCTGAGGTTTCTTATTGTCGTCGACACGTTTTACATCGTAGAGAAGAGCCTGTGTACCGGGCTGAACGGTCTTGGTCTTCACAACGGGGAGGGTCGGGTCGAAGAGGTCGATATATGTGCCCTTGACGGTGTAGGGTTCGTTGCTGACGCTTTCGTCGACAACAGCGAGGATTTCGTAGGGGCCACGGCTGAGCCGGTAGCTGTTCTTATATTTGAGCTTGCCTGCCTTTGCCTTGTCGGAGTACATCTTTTCTACAATCGAAAGCAGTTTGGCATCGCCGTTTTCATTGAGGATATAGTTCTTGGGGTCGGTGCGGCTCACATATACGGTACCTTTGCCATAGGCATATTCGCCCTCGGCGGGAGCAGGGGGCATGCCCATGAGTTCGAAGAGATGGGCAGAGGGAGTGGCATAGTGGTTGCCGTCGGTGTTCCACCATTCGCGTACTGTCTGGAAGGGGTCGGCATCGCTGCCGCTGTAGACGATGACACCTCCGTTGCGTACCCAGTCGGCAAGGTACTTGTGGGCTTCCTTGTCGAGGGGCTTCATGTTGGAGTAGCTCATCAGGAGAACCTTAGTATCGGCAAGGGTCTTGTCGAAAGCAAGGTTCTCGATATGGACGGTCTTCACCGGCACACCGCGCTTCACGAAAGGCAGTGCCTGCCCGTAGAAGTTGGAGAGCTGGGGATCATCGTAACCTTCATGGATGGGGAAACGCTGGAACATCAGCGAGTTCGACATAAGTACACCGATACCGCTGTTGCCGCTGACCTTATTCTCGGATACGGGCATCTGGTTCAGGGAGTTGACCATCACCTGCATCTGAGTGGAATAGAAACGTGGGATCTTTGCCTTTTCCTCGCTGTTCGCGCTCTTGCGGTAGAGACCTTCGTAGATGCGTTCGGGCCAGGGCATGATTTCGTAGTTGGCTATATTGGGATAGAGAAGCTGGGCTGTGAAAGTAGCTTCGTAGTTGCGCTTGTAGTCGACCCAGTCGCGAGGCCAGTCCTCGATGGGGTCTGTGAGAAAGAACATCTTGCGTCCTGTCGGAGCCGTCATGGACTCCATGGAACCATATTCGAGGAACGCGTTCTCGAAGACGCGTTCGGCCTTCTTGCCGTTGAAGAAGTTTGGCTCGCGCGATGTTCCGGTCCATACCTGGGCTATATATCCGTCGCAGGCAGGCATAGAGGCAAGACTTGCCTCGGGACTCACGATCTGCCACTGCGAATAGTTGACAAGGGAGTGAGTCGGAACGTAGCACTTTACGTCGATGCCTTTCTTCTTGCCGTATTCCTTGGCAAAGGTGAAGATTTCGTTTAGGGCACGATAGTAAAGGTGATATTTTAATTTGTTTGCGAGATAAGTGTTTTCGGGCGATTCGTGCTGGGGACGCCAATCGAAACCATAATAGTCCTTCCACTCTTTCTTGAAAGCGTCGCTGTAACCGCTGCGAGCCCAGAATTCAGGCTCTTCCATGAAGATGGCGTCGATACCGGCATCTATCACACGTGCGATGTGGCGTTCTTTGAGATATTTGAGGAAGTTCAACGAGGGAACGATGTAGGGCACCATGTGGCCGTGCCAGATAGTGTCGCCTTTGGCCGTCACCTGACCCTCGTCGAGGTGCATCTTGCCATCCCATTTACCGGTAAAATAATCCTGATACTGTCCCCAGGCGATACCGGTCATAAAGTGAATCACGTAGCCACGGTCTTTCCATGACTTGACGCGGTCTTCGAACGACAGCTGGCCCGGCTTGAGGTCGGAGGGATTGCCACCGACACCGTAGACCATCACTGCGTCACCGCGATTATCGATAGTCGGGCGCCATTCGCGCGACGACTGGAATGTAGTTTTTACATCCGGAGTTGAATCGCCGGCTGTAAGCACTGGGGCGAACCCCAGTGCAAACAGACATGCGATAATGTGTTTTTGAAGCTTCATGTAATTGTATTACAGAGTTGGAATTACGGAATCATTACTTCCACAGGTTCGCTGTAGTTCCAGCGACGAGTACCACTGCCGAGAGGAGTGTCGTAGTTGATACGGGCGGCTGCGCGGACAAATACCTTGCGGCCGGAGGGTATGCTACCGTTGCTCTTGATGGTAACGGGAGTTCCGAAGAAGTCGTTGAAGGAGTCGCCGGCATATTCGATCTTGCTGCTCCAGCGGTCGTCGCGGGCGCGATAACCAACTGACGAAGAGTAGCTGACGAAGAGCTGTATGTCGGTCATGTTGAGGTATTCTTCCTTCCAGTTGCCCATAGGCTGGATTTTTTCGCGGAATATGTCTTCGGAAACGCCACGGGTCACGCGTACCTGAGCGCGGATAACGCCGTTGCTGACCTGGGGATCGCCCACGAATTCGACATTGAGGAAGGGTTCTACTTCGAATTTCACTTTGGTCACACCTTCGATGCGAGTATTGATGGTTTCGTCAGCGAGGAGAGTGCCATCGGTATTTTCACGCAACAGGGGAATGAACGGGCCGTCGATACGGATGTTGTAGTCGCCCTTGAAGATCTTGGTGTTCTGGAATGTGCCGTCGGGCATGGCGCTGAAGTCGGGGTTGTGCTGAACGTTTTCACCCCAGCTGGTCTCGGTGAGACGAACGCGGATACCTTCACCGCCCTGGTCGGTCAGGACTCGGTTGCCGGTAGCGACATCTACGACTTCACCCTGGAGTGTCTCCTTGGGCTCTTCATAGTTGTCGATTTCGAATACCGAGCACGAAGTTGTCATCAGTAGCACTCCGAAGAGGCTGAGAATCGATATTTTTTTCATGATGGTAATAAGCTTGGTTTATTAGTGAGGAGAATCGTATTAACGGTTAGGCTGCTGGTCGATGTACATGCTCTTGGCTACTTCTCCACCTGGGATTTCGAAATAGTAGTCCAGAATGCTGTAGCTGAAAGTCTTTTCGCCTACGATCTGGAAGTGAACATCGTAGAACCATTTGCCGGTCTCGGCGCAGTAGAAGGGATATACACCGCGGAAAGCGTACTGGTTGTTGTTGCTGTACATTGTCTTGTCGCGTTCTTCGCCCCAGAAACCGTCGCGGCCTTCGTAGTGGTTTACACGCCAGCGGCGGAGATCCCACTTGGTCTTGTTCTCGAATGCCATTTCCTTGCGGCGTTCCTTGCGGACGATGTTGCGGCTGTCGATGCTTGCATTGAGCGAGCCCTGGAGGAGTGATGCTCCGGCGCGTTCGCGGATATCGTTGATAGCCTTGGTTGCTACTGCCATCATGTCGGTACCGTCGGGGCTCTGTACACCTGCGAGGCCGAGCTCGACAGCTGCTTCAGCGGCATTGAGGAGCACTTCGGCATAACGGAAGATGATGAAGGGCTGGTCGCTGTTGCCTTCGCGGGCTGTGAAAGAGGGATCGTCCTTGAGCCACTTGCGGCCATAGACACCTGTCATGCAGGATTCACCGTTGGAGAAGAAAGGACCGTTCTCACCGGCTGCACGCATCTGGCTGCCGTCGGGCAGGGTGACCATCTTGTTGTCGTTGCCGCTTGCGGAAGCGAGGAAGAGGGTCTGGGGCTGATCGTTGTAGGCGGGAAGGTTCTGGTACTTGGTGTTACGAGCGCTGTAGCTGTAGTCGCTGAAGAGAGGCTTGACAGGAGCGGAACCGGTGTAAACGCCGGTGTAGATTTCGATACGCTGATTCTTGAACATATCGTCGGGGAAGATAGCGTATGCGCGGAGACGTGGTTCGGCGTTCTTGTAGAAGTCGGCAACGTGGTCGTACATGATGTATTCACCCTGTGTGTTGCTGTCGCCGGTGGTAACCTTGAGAGTTCCGTCGGGATAGCGGTCGAAACCTTCATAAAGTTCGATGAAGTCTGCAGTGAGGCAAACACCGGAGCAGAGGGGCGAACGGAAGATGAACGGTGCGGAATAAGCATCGTAAGCGTGAGTCGTGGTAGGATAGAGATACTCCTTGACCTGGATGTTCTCGGGGCTGGTGAGGTCGGAGAACATATCGATCATGTTCTGCTTCATAGCGTCGGAGTTACCGGCTTCCCATTTCTTCTTATAGAGCGAGTAGGGACCGTGCTGGATAATTTCGGAAGCAGCTTTGTATGCTTCTGTGAAGTAACGCTTGGAAGCGCTTTCCCAGGAGTTTTCGTCGAAACCGATTACACGTACACCGGTCTTTTCACCAAGACCTGTAAGACGGCCGGGAACAGTTTCGTTGTACTTGGCAACGCAGCCGGCATAGAGGGCAGCTTCGGATTTCCATGCGAGAGCGACCCAGCGGTTGCTCTGCCCTGTCTTGATGCTGTTGGGCATCATGAGCTCGGCAGCCTTGTCGTAGTCAGCGAGAATCTGGTTCCAGGTTTCTTCTTCGGATGCACGGGGAACTTCGAGCTCAGCTTCGTCGGCAGGATACTGGATTACCTTTGTCACCAGAGGTATGCCGCCGAAACGACGTGCCATTGCATAGAATACGGTGGCGCGTACGTAGTAAGCTTCGCCCAGGTAGTGGTTGTAGGTAACTTCGGGGAAGTTGCCCTGGTACTGGGGAAGAGTCTCGATCATGAAGTTGGCATCGCGGAGGGTTTCGAAAGCCATGCCCCAGTAGGGAGTACCCTCGCTTGTGAAGGCGCGGCAGATACCGTCGCGGTTAGTAGCTTCGCCGGTGCCTTCGATACCGCAGGCATTAAGCCAGCCGTTGTAGTTGAAACCCCATTCACCCATGTACTTGAAGTCCTCGAAAGGCATATGGCTGTACATGCGCGAGAGATAGATGTCAAGACCGGACTCGTTGGACAGAAGGTCGTCGGAGGTCACGATGTTCTTCGGGGGTATGTCCATGTCGACGCATGAAGTGCCGGCGAAGACTGCAAGAGCCCCACAGAGGATGATATTCTTTATATTATTGAATTTCATGACTTTGTTCTGTTTCGATTAGAAAGAAAGGTTGAGACCGAGAGTGTAGGTCTTGTTAAGAGGATACATACGGCCGAGGTCATCGTCGGGATGTTCGGGGTCGACGAACTTCACGCCGGTCCAGGTGAAGATGTTGTAGGCATTGGCATATACGCGGAGGCTCATGCCGGGGAGTGCCTTGATTCTCGGGATTGTGTAGCCGATCTCGACGCTCTTGAGACGGAGGAAGTCGGTCTTGACACGGTTGAACTCGGAGTTCGAACGAGGATAGCGGCCGGTGTAACCATAGTAACCGGAAACCCATTCAGTCGAGGGGCTGTAGGGATCGGCGGTCGGGTCTACCGGGTGCCAGCGGTCGGTGTACTGTTCGAGGATACCGCCACCGTTGGTACCCCAGATGGCGTAGAGCGGTTCCTTGTATTCCATCGAACCGAGAGCGGAGCCCTGGAAGAGGACGCTCAGGTCGATACCCTTCCACATAACCTGCGCATTAAGAGAGTAGTTGAGCCAGGGGGTCTGGTCGAAAGCGTAGGGATGTTCGTCGAGTCCGTTGATCTCACCGTCGCCGTTCCAGTCTTCGTACTTGTAGTCGCCGGGGAGGACGTCGCGTTCCTTATAGATATTGTATGTCCAGATATCGTTCCAGTTCTCGTAGCGGCCTGCCTGCTTGTAACCGAACTGAACGCCCTGATAACGGTGTGTCAGGTTGTCGCTGCGCCAGCGGTCGTAGGAGTTGGACCAGGGACCTTTTTCGGAAGCGTGGAGATATTTCTGGCGGGTAACAGTTGCGATACCTTTCAGGCTGTATTCCCAGTCGCCGATACGGTTACGGTGGGTAAGTTCGAGTTCGAGACCGAACTGACGGTCGCTGTCGAGGTTTTCACGAGGAGCGGTCGCACCAATGACTGTAGGCAGAGCTGCATTGTTGCGTGCGAAACGTCCGCTACGATGACGGTTGAAGTAGTCGAACGATATACCGAGCATCTGGTTCCATGCGGAGAAGTCGACACCGATATCGAAAGTCTTGGACTTGTACCATGTGATATTCTCGTTCGGGAGAGCGAGAGGAGTCACACCGTAGATGAACTGGCTGCCGAACATATAGCCGGGAGCGTACTGGTTGTAGTAGCCGTTCTCGGAGTTGCCGCTGGTCGAAGGATAGGTATAACCCATAGCCCAGTCGTAGTTGAGGTCGCCATCATCACCGAGTACACCGTAGCTTGCACGAAGCTTGAGGTTCTGGATGAAGTTGAGTTCGGAGATATTCTTGAAGAAAGGTTCTTCAGAGATACGCCAGCCACCGGATACGGAGGGGAAGAAGCCCCAGCGGTGACCCTTGGCAAACTTGGAGGAACCGTCATAACGGAACTGACCTTCGATGAGGTAACGGTCGGCGAAGGAGTAGTTGAGACGGCCGATGATAGCCTCGTTGGTAAGTTCGTAGAGGTCGTTGTTACCAGTGTTCATAGAACCGACCTGACCATCGTCGACACCTGCGAGGAGGTAGGGGGTAGAGAATGCGAGGTCGCGGTATGCGTAGAAGTTGTCGCCTGTGCGCTTCTGGCCTTCCCAGCCGACTACTGCGCCGACTTCGTGGATGTCGTTGAAACGGCGGTTGTAGTTAAGTGTGACCTGGCCGAGGATCTGCTGCTTGTTGTAGTATTCGCGGCGCAGACGGCTGGGCGAGCTGTTGTTGAAGAGCTTCTGGATGTAGCTGTCGTTGGCTTCGTCGTAAGCGTAGAGGCTGTATTCCTTACGGTAGGATTCGTTGTTGTCCTCACGATAGTCGTAGGAGAACATACCGCGGAGCTTGAGGCCCTGGAGAACAGAGAAATATTCGCCGAAGTCGAATGTAAGAGTACCGGACGACTGGAAATATTTCTGGCGGTATTTGCCGTAACCGGAAATATCGGAGGTCATCATGGCGACGGTGTTCTGCTCGAGGTCGAGACCGTCGTAGTTGAGCATTGTCTGTTCATTGTCAGCGTAAGCGGGGAAGAGGTTACCCTGCTTCCAGAGGTTACGGATAAGGTCGACAGAGCTGGTGTAGGGAGTATGGCGTACATCGGCCATGTAGTTGACATTGAGGTCGAACTTGAGACCACGGAGGAGGTCGGCGGAGATTGTCGAGCGGAGGTTGTACTTGTTATAGTTGAGGTCGCCGCTCTTGAAGAAACCTTCCTGATAGAGATATCCGAAGCTTACATAGTAGGTTACGCGGTCGCCACCACCGGAGATCGTAACGTCGTGCTGAGTCTGGGGAGCCCATTTGGCGATTACGAGATCGTTCCAGTTGCTTGTACGACGGGTTCCGTTCATATAGAGTTCGAAGTCTTCGGGAGTATAGCGAAGCGAACCGCCGTTGATGTTGTTCATCTGCTGTTCGTTGCAGATCGTAAGAGCATCGTAGACGCTTGCAAGCTTAGGCATGTTAGAGGGCTTCTGGAAGGTATATGAACCGGAGTAGCTTACCTTAGCCTTTCCGGCAGCACCTTTCTTTGTAGTTACGAGGACAACGCCGTTTGCGGCACGCACACCGTAGATCGCTGCCGATGCATCCTTCAGCACCGAGATATCTTCGATATCGTTGGCGTTGAGGCGCTGGAATTCAGCTGTTGTGCGGGGTACACCATCGATGACTACGAGAGGGGAACCGAGACCACGGATATCGAAATTGTTGGCATAGACACCAGGTTCGGCACTCTTCTGCCATACACGGAGACCGGCAACACGACCGGTAAGCATGTTCTGCGGGTTCTCGTTCTTGGTCTGGATCATCTCGTCGCCCTTTACAGCGGCCACAGAGCCGGTCACAGAACCACGACGCTGAACGCCGTAGCCGACGACAACGACTTCGTCCATTACATTAGCATCTTCATCGAGAGTAACGTCGATAGTACGACGACCATTGACACTTACATCGGTAGTCTTCATACCGACATAAGAGAAGGTGAGGGTACCGTTGGAAGCAACGGATATAGAGTACTTGCCGTCGATATCGGTAGCGACACCGGTACTTTGGCCTTTGACAACCACAGATGCACCGATAAGCGGCTCATTCTGTGAGTCGGTGACTGTGCCTGTCACCGTAATTGCATTCTGTGCAAAGATTTCAGATGGAATCAGAGTGAGCAGCAACGCCGTAAGGATACCGGCGAAAGCACGTCTGATTGCTGTGAAATTCCTCATAGGTAGGTTATTTAAAGTTAGTTTTTATTGAGTTCATAAGTGGCGAGCACGGCGAATTCCGCGCCATAGGTGAATTGGAACATGCCTTCGCTGTTGTTCTTGGACTTGTCGCGGTTCCAGCCTAAGAGAAGGTTGGTCGGGAGCATACCCTCTTTAAGGTAGTTGTCGTAACCGTAGTCAAGGCTCTTCTGGAAAGCATCAAGATAATCGGCGTTGGTGTTATGATACTGGTATGCTTCTGCATAAGCACGCATAAGGACTCCGTTGAACCATGTGCGGAATCCGCTGAGGTCCCATTCGTAGTAACCTTTCTTGGAGGTGCTTGGCTTGGCAAAATACTTGAAGCTGTTATCGGACAGCGCCTTGAGGTCTTCAAGATATACATTGTCGCCGGTGGCGGCATATAGGTCGGCAGCGCCGGAGAGCATGGTGCCGCTATTGTATGTGATAGCGGGCCCGCAACGGTCGGGGAGCGGTGTGTTGGCACGATAGCGGACACCGTCGACTTCCTCATAATTGATAGCGTTGCCGCCACCCATCATGTCGTCGTAGACACCCGATTCGGGAATCAGGAGATGACTCTTCTGCCAGTCGTAGACTGCCTTGGCAAAATGCAGATAGTAGTCCGACTTGTTCTCGGTCTTCTCGAGACGTTTCTTGTCGGCTCCGATATAGCGGTATGTGACCTGGTCGCCTTTACCTTTATATATTTCGGAGAGCCATACCAGGGGCGAAACCATCGGGCCGTTGCTGCACGAGTGCTTGGTGAAGTAGCCGGGGCCCCAGGTGATACCGCCGTTCTCGTTGCCGTTCGCGTCGAGGGTGCAGTCCCATCCGTCGAGGACGTAGGCCGTAAGGTACTCGGCCTTGTCGAGATACTTGGTCTCACCGGTGAGCTTATAGGCTTCGATGAGCTCGCGCACGAGCCACATCTGGTCGTCGTAGACATTCAGCACACCGGAGACATCGGCAGCCCCGGGAGAGCCGGCGCGGTTGACGGCATAGACCGTCCAACTTTTTGTCTGGGTGTAGGAAGTCAGCGTATAGCTGCCGCTGTAGTAATCCAGACCGTCGTAGAGCTTCGACATCAAAGTCTTGTAACGGCTGAAATTAGCATTGTACAGCGTAGCGTCGCCTTTTGCTTTCTGGGTGTCCAGAGCTTTCATGACGGCGTTTACTGCCTCGATAGCACTTGTGTACATCCATACACTGCCGGTCTCGGAAGAGCGCTGGCTGGTGAAGGGATTGTAGTAACGTGCCATGCTCATACCCACCCCTTCCATATAATGGTCGACGGCGGCATCGACTATCTGCATTGCGCGTGCCACATTTCCGGTCTTGGAGTCATCGGGGCTGACGGGCTGATCCGGCTGATCCGGTTTTTCCGGTTCCGAAGGTTTGTCGTCGCTGCAGGCTGCCATGCCGAAGCAAAGAGCACCGATAGCAAATATGTTCAACAACTTATTCATTGCAAAGTGATATGGTTAAGGGTGTGGTTGTCAAACCTTTTTACCTTCCAAATTTGACAACCACCCCTTTTTAGGATTTATTCGAAGTCGACAGAATAGATGCAAAGCTTGTTTTCGTGGCCGTTTGCCTCGCCCATGTGGACGCTGAGAGCGACTACGACATTCTTGCCGTCGAATTGCGAAAGATCATAGGTAAAGGATGCATATTCGTTAGGACGTCCGTTGGCACCGCTGTTGTGGTCGAATCTCCAGCAGCCGTCGTCAGCCTTCTCGGCCTTATTGGCTGTATTTTCAACGGGGTCCATAAAGGTTACATTGCCGTCTTCGTCGATAACGGTTATCTTGAAGTATGTCCAGCGGTCGGAGAAGTTACGTGCGCGGAGCACCATCTTGTCGAAGCCGGGAGCGATGGCGAACTTGGAGTAGAGATATGATTCAGGTTCGGCAGTGTTTACGCGTGCATCGCCACGGGTCTTGATGAGGTAGCCTTCGGAGGGGAATACTTCCGGGTCTTTGTGGAGGGCGCAGAATTCCCATTCGGATGCGATGTGGGAAACGTCGCGCCATGCGCGGTAAGCGTCCACGTAGTTGTCGCGGTTACCGCTGACAGGGCTGATGCCTGTGAAGTGACGTTTGGGGTTGGGGAGCATGGAGCGAACATTCTCCTGAGTGAGTTCCCATCCTTCGAGACCTACGACGGGAGTACCGGGGAGCCATACGAAACCGGGGATAGCTTCTTTAGCGAAGAAGAATGTACGGAACACGAGCTGCTTCCAGTAGTCGCCGGGCTGCTGACGGAAGATACCGGCAGCAATACAGATTTCGCGGCCGACGTAAGCGCTGAGGTCGATTGTGGTGCATTCGTAGCTTGTGTTTGCAATTGTGCGGACACCGCCTACGAGGACGGCCTCGGGCTGCGCGGCAGTCATGTCGATAACCTTGACACCCCAGTATGCGGGAGCGTCGGCCTCTGCGTTGTGTGTACGCATCTGGATTGTGAGCTGGCAGTTGTCGGCGGTAAGCACCTTGCGGCCTGCTACGAAGGAGTCGAATTCCTTGCAGTCGGTAGGACGGTCGCGTTCGTCGTCGTTGTTACGGATGCGGACGGTGGTACCCTCGTTCTGTTCTTCCCAGTTGCCGTAGAAGTCGAGTGTGCACATATAGTCGCCCGACCAGTCCCAGTGGGGATAAGCGTCGCCGTTACGGCCGCCGCGGTATTCGTTGAGGTACCACATGCGGAGCTGACGGATATCGCCGAGTGTAAGACCGGGGAGGAGTTCGTTGCCGCCCATTGTGATTTCGGGAACAACGGCAACGCCATCGACGAAGTCGGTCATGGCAACCTTGCGGGTTACGGCGTTGTAACCATCCTTAGTATATGTGATCTGATAGTCGGCGAGAGGCAGCTGACCGATTTCGTAGTCACCGTTGGCATCGGAAACAGTCTGCTGGGTATCGCTGATGAATACCTTCACGCCGGCGAGGGGTGCGCCACCGTTGAAGGCGTCGAGGATATGACCGCGGATCTTGGCTGCGGCATATTCCATAACGGGAGAAACAGTAGCCACGTTCTTGTCGTCGAACTTGCCTGCGACAACGGTAACTGCTACTGTAGCATAGTCTTCCTTCTGGAAGCTGATTATGTGAGAAGCGACGGTTACGTTTTCGAGAGTGTAGGCACCGGCTGCGTTAGTCGTTGCAGTAGACTCACCATCGTTGACACTTACAGTGACACCGGCTATCGGCTGCGACAATTCATCGCTGACCACACCTGTCACCGTTCCAATCTGCACGGGTCCGTTGCCGTTGTTGTCGTCATCGGAGCACGACTGGGCAAAAGTAGCCAGACCAAGTATCATGGCTGCCATTCCCAGATTTTTAAACATGGATCTTAAGTTCATGGTTTATTAATGGTAATGATAAATGATGTTCCTAAGGTTAAGAAGTGTTTAGTTCAGGGTATAGTATTCTCTTTTTATTCGCGGTGCAAAATAGCGACCTTATAGATTAGAAAATGGGTTAATTATGGATTAAAATAGCAAAAATATCATTAATCCTCCCGTTTTAACCCATTAATACAGCAAAAAAAGTCCGCTCTTATGATTCCCTTACGATAAGCTGGGCCAAGGCAGTGGGTATCAGATTTGGTTAAATTTATGAAAGGCACAAGGAGATTAAGGGAGGTATTAAGTTAATAAAGCCAAATGCCCAATCAAGACTGTGCCACACTTCAAAGTCAAATGGAGATCATGAAAAACAAGGAGTGAGCTGACAGACCTTGGGCGTCTGAATGGAAATGGATAGTATTCCTTAAGAGGTAAGAATGTCAAGCGTTGGATACGAAGACTTCGTATGATGTAGGCAGCTTTTCGCCGGAAGTCTTGAGATATTCCTCAGCATAACGGCGATAGAAAGCACGTGCACTCTTCTCTTCTCCCAGATAGAGCATGGAATAGATACCCATACGCAATGCCTGTTCGTTGAGAGGGTCGATATTGAACTCAGCATCGACAAGACGGATACACTCGCGGTAAAAACCTGTCTCGAATGTAATATTTATCTGCTTGAGAATCGCGTTTTCGAGACGAAGTTCGACCATTCGCTTGAAATCGTCAACTGCAGGGTCTTCAAAATCTTTCAAAAACTTTCCACGGCCCAGTATATCAAGGAATTCGCGTCTGTTCTGAGAGAGGATTTCATCACTCGAAATAAGTTGAGCCACGCGGAGATAGTCGCAGTAGAGATCAGGACCAGTCTCAATACGGAAATGACTGTCGACATTCACAATTGAAATATCCTTAAAATCGGAAAGAATCTTACGGAGGCCGTTAATAGCCACACCACGCGAGTTCTTGACCTTATCCTTAGGCTTGTCAGGCCAGATAAGCGAGCCGAGCGTGCCCGAACTGATACCTTCATCCTCATTATTATATTGAAGGATCAGGAATAAAATGGCACGCAGCCTGGATGTGAAGAGATAGCCGATCTTACGTCCGGAAGAATTTACCGCCTCGAAATTTCCGAAAAGATATAGGCTGTTCGGCCTGACATGCTCCAACGCAGGAGCCTCTTCCTGCTTCTTCTGTGTGCTTCCGGTGTGAGCTGTCAATATAACCGTTTTCTTTCGTCTGTTGAACTTCCAGTACATAAAAAGAAGACCTCCTGCGAAAAGTACGAGGGGAAGGATAACGAACCAAGCCCAGTTTTTGATGCTGCGGGAGCCGAGAGTCTTGAATGTCGCCTCGTTGACAGCCGGGTAACTCAGGGAATAAATCTTGAGAGTCGAGCTTATGTCGTCGTCCGTCTCCTGGACGCTGACATAGAACTTGCCGTCCGAACGGTCGAACCAGAGATGGGCATTTGTCGTAATCTTGTCAGACTTGATTGGGATTGAGTCGCCGAGTACGGTGTAGGTCCCGTCATCCATTGAGAACCGATACAATTTGAGGAAGGACGAAGATTTACTCTCCGGATAGCGAAGGACAAAGAAATGATTATCGCCATCGACCTCCAGACCTCGCGCCGGGACGGTGTTCTCGGACTGAGAAGGCAGTTCCCAGAGTTTCTTTACCTCGCCCGTACTAAGGTTTAACCTGAAAAGGTCGTAGAAGTAGCGACGACCGACAATCTGCTCCCCGGACTCATTTCCCATACCCCCGAAGATATACGCGAAACGTGTTCCCGGATCGTAGCCTATGGCCGTGAAATAGCGGGGAGAGATGACATCTCCCTGAAGACTGTCGGCAACTTCAAAGCGGCCGCTGTCCGCAACATATGAATACAGTTTGTTGCTGAAGTAGAGATTACCAAAGCCGCCGAAAAACAGGATGCCGTCACCTTTAGGGTTGATCATCGCCCCGTGATGATGAAGTTGCATCTTGAGAGGAGGCACATCGTCTATGCGCCAGTCAAGATAATCGAGGTCGACACTTGCCACCATAGGACCGGGCCTATAGTTCTCAGGGTAGACCTCAAATACGTACATTCTGTTTTTCCCCGGCTGAACAAAACTGTTCGCAAGGAACAAAGGCACGGGACACGGCTCGACAAAAGGAGTAACCGTCATAGACTTACGCGACGGGCTATAGGTCTTCAGAGTATCCTTATTAAAATAGTAGAACTGATGTTTGTCCATATCGTAGGTACATCCGGCCCTTGACGAGGAAGCCATCTTGGCCTCACAGTTCCAGCGGTATGCCGAGTTGACAAGCCATATAGGATTCTGTACAGAGCCGACGGAATGGCCACTGCTGTCGCTGACGCTGTTGCCGACATCCTCATTGAACGGAACTGTCATTGGCGAGTCGCCCCCTATCCGTAGATTGTCGATAGACATCGTCGGGACATCGATGAAGTAATCGCTGCGTCCGAAGGTTATCTGGGGCCGCAGCTCTTCCGGAAGGCCTTCGACATGACAGCTTTTGCGCCGTCCGCCTACCGACAGGGATATTTCACTGTCGGCCATGTCTATTTCAAGTCCTACAGGGAACCAGTGGTCTCGTTTAAGGCTGACAGCCCCAACGGTCAGCGAGATGAGCACCGTCTTACCCTCCTGATTGAAACGAAAACGATAGTTCCCGTCGGCATCGACATTAAAGAAGAGGTTATAGACCAACTCATTGTTATTACGGTCGGCTTTCAGCCGGAAAATATAGCCGATCTCAACCGGAGGCATGATTGCCAGGTTGAAATACATTGTAAAACGGTTCCTGAAAGAAGGACTGCTTTCTGCATAAACATCGTAGGCTGTCCGCTCATCTATAGGGTGTGACGAGTCGCAGAAACCAAGGCCATATCCGAATGCCTGGATGCTGCCCAACATTAAGACCAAGAAAAGAATCTTTCGCACTGTATGAATATCAGGTTATTTTACTGGGTGATGAATCCGCGATAATTGCGTCCACAAAATTATAGATTAAAACTGTCATACGCAAATATATTTTAAGCCAATTAATCCATAATAACCCGACAACTCTCTATCGGGAGGGATTTTATTCATAAAAAAAGGAAGACTCATTAAGAAAAATCCGGAAGACATCGTACATGTGTTGTAAAAGACAGGCAAATGACGTATCTTTGCCATTGCCGGACACCGCCCCGGCGGTACAGAACATAACATAATATTACAGTAACAGCTCAGCTACAGCTCATTATGACACATCTACGGCAAGATTGACAGAACTTAACGAATGGCCTTTTCAGGACCTGTCGAAACCGTACTGTGTCGAAGAGACAAGCTCTTCGAAAGAGAACATTGACATGTTGAGCCTCTATTCATTTTTTAACTTTAATACTGTAATATCTATGGCAAAAAACTCATTATATCTCGGTTCTATCCGAGTACGTCCCTACGACAACTCAAGCAAGCTGGCCGAAGAAAAATACTCCACCGAGTATTTCGACGACCGCAACCATTTCCTGCTTTTCAGGCATCAGAGCCATGTGGCCGTTGCAGTCACCGTCTTCAATGATAACTTCATGGGCAAGCGTGCCCCAGCCAACAACTTCACCCTCGAAGTTGCCTTCATCGACAAAGAAAGCGATACCACAGTGACTCTCAAGACAATCCGCGGCACTATGAGGACCGCTGATGCAATCCAGACCTATCGCGTCGACCTCCCTGTAGGCTTTTCCGACATCGACTGCCAGCACAGATACGCCGTATCCGTCCGGGATGCAGGCGAGGATAAGTTCCTGGGCGAACACGGTATGACTTTCTATCCTCTACCATCAATCAAAGCCCTCCCGACACACTGGTACACTGTCCGGGAAGGATATATCAACAGCGAGTACCCATGGTCTACCGAAAAGGCTCGCAGCCTCGGCAGCGAAAGCCCCGAACACCTTTATCTGTGCTTCGAACTGACACTCGACGAGAGACTAAAGGACTATGAGCTTCCGGAAGTCGAAGTACGCATCGTATCGCCACGTGGAAAAGAGACAATCCACCTCGTCGTTCCGGAACCTGACAAAGACGGCGACGGCAAATACACCGTCACGCAAGGTTATCTGCGCGACAGCGACGACCCGGCAGGTGTATATCTGGCCGAAATCCGCTGTATGGGCCACGCCTTCAGTGGCTTCCTGTTTTCAACAGAAGGCGAGCGAATCGACGGCGCATGGAGCGGCGACTATCTCGGACGCAACAACGACTATACCGTCGAAGAAGGCGAACGACGCTTCAGGTTCCTGCTTGAAAAACTTGAAAAAGAGCGGGCTGAAGAGCTTCGAAAGACGCAGCCCGAACCGGTTGTACCTTTGAGGACAGCAAAATCGGAGCTCGACGACCTTACAGGCCTCGATTCGGTCAAGAAAAAGCTTAAGCAGTACACGCAGCTGATGACATTCAACAGAATGCGCCGCAACTCCGGTCTGCCCGAGCTCAACCTGCCCCTCCACTGCATGTTCCTCGGTTCGCCGGGTACAGGAAAGACAACAGTGGCCCGCATCATAGGCCAGGAACTCAAAGCCATCGGTGCCCTGTCGAAAGGCCATGTCGTCTACCGTGAACGCGGCACCCTCCTCGGCCAGTACTACCATTCGGAAGCCGAGAAGACCCTCGAGGCCCTCGAGGCCGCCCAGGGAGGTGTCCTTTTCATCGACGAAGCATATCAGCTGTGCCAGCCCCAGGACCCAAAAGACCCTGGACGTTTCGTTATCGAGACACTCATGACAGCCCTCGCCGACGAAAGTCAGCGCGACTGGATGCTTATTCTCGCAGGCTATAAGGAGCCGATGATGAAGCTTTTCGACATAAACCCCGGCCTGAGGTCGCGTATTCCGGAGACCAACATCTATAATTTCGAGGACTTCACCGGCGAAGAACTCCTTGAGATAGGCAAGAGATACCTCACCCGCAATAACTTCATATTCGGCAAAGGAGCGCAGGAGACTTTCTGCCGCCGGCTCAGTGCCGACTATGAATCACGCGACGAAAGCTTCGGCAACGCCCGCCATGTCATCAACCTCATCCAGACAGAAATAATACCGTCGATGGCTGCTCGTCTGGCATCAATAGATGCACCCACGGCCGAACAGCTGAGCACGATACTGCCCTGCGACATACGCCCGGCAACACATATCATGACAATAGAACGCCGCCCGGTGGGATTCGCCGTCTAAAGGTCTATCCGGTCGCCGCCGTTTTCCTCCGAACGGCGGCGGCGGACAAGCTCGGTGACATAATTTGTGAGATAGACCGTGAAGAGAGGAAAAATCACCATCCCGCATATAGGCAGCACCACCGCAATGATCTTACCAGACACCGTCACCGGCGAGATGTCGCACCCTACAGTGGTCATATTCATCGCCGACCACCAAAGGGCCGTCCAATATGTATCTATCTCAGGGTTGACCCCGCTCTCCCGCTGAAAAAAAATCAGCGAACAGAAATACGTGACGAACACGATTATGGAAGAATAAGTCACGAAGAGACCCGAGACTGGGTTGGTCGTCAGATATCCGAGGACTATGGACATCGCCAGCGCGCCACGGGCAAGAGGTATGAAACGGACGAAATATGCAGCATCGTGCCCCAGCTCTATATTAAGCCAGCTCAATATGTTGACGTATGGTATCGACAGGAGCAAGAAGAGAAAATGGCGACGGAAGTAACGCCACTTCTTATCGGCATAACACACTCCGACGATGAAATCGACAATGAAGAACACGCACACCCATAACTGGAAATGGAGATAACGGAAGTCCTTCAGGAGCGACTGCTTCTCGAAGGTGCCGATCGAGATCCATACAACCAGCACGATAGACAGCACGAAGACACCAACGTTCATGAACGCTGTAATAAATTTCTCGCCGGGTTTGCGAGGTTTCGAAGTGCCGTTTCCCGAATGAGGCACTGTTTCGACAGAAGCCATAACGTGACGATATTTAAAATATGAACACACTAATTACACCAATGTTCGTGGGCCTCACAACGAGGAGTCTTTCTCATTATTGGAATTTTTCGTAATTTTGCCCTAAGAAACACCAAGGCAACGATGGAAATACTCTACGAGGACAATCATATCATCATAGTCAACAAGGCTTCAGGCGAAATCGTACAGGGCGACAAGACCGGCGACGAACCGCTTGTCGAGACACTCAAACGCCATGTCAAAGAACGCGATGCCAAGCCCGGCAATGTGTTCATGGGTGTGGTACACCGCCTCGACAGGCCGGTATCGGGCGTGGTAATGTTCGCGAAGACCTCCAAATCCCTCAGCCGCCTCAACGCAATGTTTGCCTCAGGAGAAGTCCATAAAACCTACTGGGCCATAAGCCGCAACGCGCCGAAAGAGCCCGAGGCCACACTGACCCACTACATCACGACTACCGAACGCAACAACAAATCGTATGCCTCGACAAGCCCCAGGGCAGCAGCCAAGGAGGCACGCCTCGCCTATAAGCTCATAGCCTCCTCCGACCGCTACCATCTGCTCGAAGTGCAGCTCATGACAGGCCGCAAACACCAGATACGCGTCCAGCTCTCGGCAATAGGATGCCCGCTGCGCGGCGACCTCAAGTACGGCGACCGACGCAGCAATCCCGACGGCAGCATATCGCTCCATGCCCGACGCATCAGCTTCATACACCCTGTATCAAAAAAAACAATCGACGTGACCGCGCCAGTGCCACAGAATGATACTCTCTGGAAAGCCTTTGAGGACATGGCCGGACAGAACGAACAGAACAGCAGCCCAAATGACTAAAAAAGATCTGAAGATAGTATTTTTCGGCACGCCCGAATTCGCCGTGGAAAGCCTCGATGCGCTCGTAAAGGGAGGCTTCAATGTCGTTTCTGTCGTGACGATGCCCGACAAGACAGGCGGCCGAGGCCACAAAGTCATAGAATCGGCCGTCAAGACCTATGCCGTGGCTCACGGCCTCCCTGTGCTGCAGCCAGAAAAGCTCAAAAGCCCGGAATTCGTCGACAAGCTCAGGTCACTTAACGCCCAGCTCTTCATTGTCATAGCCTTCCGCATGCTGCCGGAGATTGTCTGGGGCATGCCTAAGCTCGGCACATTCAATCTCCACGGCTCTCTGCTGCCCAAATACCGTGGGGCCGCCCCCATCAACCGTGCCATAATGAACGGCGAGAAAGAAACGGGTGTCACAACTTTCTTCCTCAAGCATGAAATCGACACCGGCGACATAATCGACCGGCGCAGCATCGAGATTGGGCCCGACGAAAACGTAGGCTCCGTCTACGACCGCCTCATGCACCTCGGGGCCGAACTCACTGTCGAGACTGTCGGAAAAATCATCGACGGTACGCTGACAACGACTCCACAGGACGAACTGACCGCCGGTATCGAGCCGACACCGGCACCGAAAATCTTCAAAGAAGACTGCAAGATAGACTGGCAGAAACCGGCTCAGGCCATCCATAACCAGGTCCGCGGACTGGCACCCTACCCCGGCGCATGGTGCGGACTGGAACCATCGGGAATCACGGTTAAAATCCTCGGCACCCGACTTGTCGAAGGACATACCGACAAACTTCAGCCCGGCGAACTGGCTCTGGAAAGCCGCCGCGTCCTCGCAGGTGCGGGCGACGGAAAGGCTGTCGAAATAACCGACATACAGCCTGCCGGCAAGAAGGCCATGAAAGCATCCGACTTCATGCACGGCCTGCGAAACAACCTTACGGAAGGCATTCCGTTCCTTAAATAAGCTGATTTAACATTCTTTTTTCACGTTTTCCGTATATTTAGCGGCCTACAAGGTTGTACTATCTGTATTTTTTCGTAATTTTACCGTTAGAATGTGTTTGTCGATACCTGCACACACTGCAGCCGAACCTTCAGGGCTTTAAAGTGTTGTGTTTTTAAGGGCAGAGTCCAAGCGTGAAGCCCTGTATAACATGACATTTAACCGCAAAAAAGTAGAATTATGAACCACAACGAAATTCCAACTCCCGAGGAGCGTCGTCAAGAGCGTATGGATAACCCCGGCAAAGCCAACACCATCATGCGTTCGATATTCGGAATCATCATGATTATCGTCTATGTAGGCATGGGCGTGCTCCTTCTCATCAATTTCTTCAACTGGGGAGGCGACTGGGCATGGACTCGTTATGTTGTCGGCATCGTCCTGGTCATCTACGGTCTCTGGCGTGCATACCGCCAGGTCAAAGGCATAGACTGACAGTTCCTCTGACTCATACATATTCTTTAACGCCACAATCCTGAATCCGCTCCCCGTCATGAAGATATCAATACCCGTCATCGCCGCCATCGTCGGACTGACACTTACCGCAGGCCTCAGCTCCTGCATGAAATACGAAAAGAAATCGAACTCGTCGACCTCCGGCACTACGACCATGGTCTGCGACAACACTTTCGAGAACATCTTCGAGCAGGAAGTGGATGTCTTTGAATATCAGTATCCCGACGCGCACATCCTCGTACGCTACGGGACACAGCATGAAGCTTTCGACTCGCTCTTCTCTATGAACACACGCACCATTGTCGCTGCCCGCGACATCACCCCCGAGGAAAAGCGAGCCCTGAAAGCAAAATATAAGAACGAACGCGATGCCAATGTCAACGTCCGCTCCTCGATGATAGCAGTAGATGCCGTCGCCCTCATCGTAAACCCCGAGAACACATGCGAGAAAATGACTGTCGGTGAAGTTGCCGACATCATCTCCGGCCGCACACCCATGTGGAACGACCTCGAACCTTCCAAACTCGGCAAAATCCGCGTCGTCATAGACCAGACAGGCTCCAGCCTCGCAACATACCTTTCCGACTCGCTCCTCAACGGGCAGCCCCTCGGCGAAAACGTCTACGGTGCAGGCTCAATACCCGAAGTATTCAAGGCAGTCGAATCAGACCCTAACGCCATCGGCGTACTGGGTGTCAGCTGGATAACCTCCGACATGGATTCGGCCGACATGAGCCGCGACGAGCTCGCAGAAAGCGTACTCAGCGACGACCCCGTCCAGGGTGCCACACTCACACAGCGCGTCAAAGTGCTGAAAATCAACCGTAACGATGACGTACATGCCTATAAGCCTTACCAGCAGTACATATTTGACGGTTCATATCCTCTCTTCCGCCAGATCTATATGATTACGACGGCATCGACATCTAACGTCGCCGGAGGTTTCTACTCCTTCGTAACAGGCCCCATAGGCCAGAAGATAATCATGAAAACGGGTATCCTGCCGGCCCGCGTGAGCATTCAGCAGGTAGAGCTCCCCGAGCGGTAATTCCGCTAAACCCAACCCGGAAAAAGTAATAATTCAAAATAAACAAAGTTATCTATTAAGATGAAACTCAAACTGTTTCTTTCCCTTCTGGTTGCCGGCAGCATCGTAGCCGGCGCACAGACACAAGGCTACAAAGACGGCATCGAGTACTATAAAGCAGGCCAGTACGACAATGCCAAGACCATCCTCGAACGCACACTCAACGATGCCACGACCGACAAGGGCATCGCCAACTACTACCTCGGCCAGGTCGCCCTCGCCCTCGGCGACAAAGCTCAGGCCAAGAGCTACTTCGACAAAGGTATGTCCATCAGCCCCGACAACGCATACAACTACGTAGGTCTCGGCGCCCTCGACATTCTCAACGGCAATGTCAACGCAGCCAACGAAAGCTTCAAGACAGCAGAAAAGCTCGGCAAGAAGAACGCTGAGATTTCCGTCGCTATCGCCCGTGCTTATTACAACGCCGATGCTGTGAAGTACGCCAAGGAAATCGAAAAATACATGGCCAAGGCTCGTAAGGACTCCAAGAACCAGGCTCCTTCCATCTACGTGCTCGAAGGCGACATGCTCTCCGACCAACAGAACTACGGTGATGCTGCCGGACGCTATGAAAGCGCCATCACATTCGACCCCAACAACCCCGAAGGCTATGTGAAGTATGCCAACGCTTATTTCTTCGTAAACAAGGACTTCGGTATCAAGAAGCTCGAAGAATACCTCGCCCAGCATCCCGAATCTGCCATGGCTCAGCGGGAACTCGCCGAGAAATACTTCCAGGCCGACCGCTGGCGTGCCGCTTCCGACCTCTACGGCAAGTACATCCAGAACCCCAACCACTTCCCCGAAGACAAGGCCCGCTACGCCGTGCTCCTCTACTGGGGTGAAAAATATCCAGAATCGCTCAAGACTGCCGAAGAAATCCTCGCTCAGGATCCCAAGAACTTCCTGATGCAGCGTATCAAATTCCTCGACCAGGTAAAGATGGGTCAGTATCCCGAAGCTATCGCCAGCGCAAAGACTTTCTTTGAGTCGAACCCCGACGGCAACTTCACCGTAAACGACTACACCACCTACGCAGAAGCCCTCAGCAGCACAGGCCAGGATTCACTCGCTATCATCCAGTACGAGACCGCTGTCAAGACTCATCCCGACAACGACGACATCCTCAAGCAGCTCAGCTCTGTCTACAATAAGAACAAACAGTATGCCAAGGGTGCCGACGCTTATGCCGCTTACCTCGACATGCAGAAAGAGCCTTCTGCCGAAGACCTCTTCGGTATGGCGACACGTTATCTCCAGGCAGCCGGTGCTTCCACCGATACCGTTCAGGCCAAGGAACTCTCTCAGCGTGGTATCGTCTACATCAACAAACTCATCGACAATCCCGCCATCAAACCCATTCCCCAGTTCTACCAGCGTCTTGCCTTCCTCAACATCGCAGGAAACAACAAGACTCCTAACGCCGAATCCATCGCAGCCCTCCAAAAGATGATCAGCCTTCTCGACGAAGACCCTGCCAACAAGGACCCCCAGAACCCCAACAACCAGCTCAACCTCTACAAGAACGGCTACGCCTTCATGCAGGCATACTACAGCCGTATCAAGGACCAGGAGAACTTCCAGAAAGCAGTCGACAACTACAAAGCCATCGACCAGCTTCTCAATCCTACTCCGGCTCAGTAATTCAGCTGAATCATACACACAATAACTCAACAAGAGCCTCCCACAAGAGGCTCTTGTTTTCTATCTCATTATGACACCACCACTCGCCGAACGACTCCGTCCACAGACACTCGAAAACTACATAGGCCAGAAACATCTCGTAGGCCCCGACGGCATACTGCGCCGCATGATAGAATCCGGCCATGTCGCCTCATTCATCCTGTGGGGTCCTCCCGGTGTCGGAAAGACTACACTGGCGCGTATCATCGCCAACACCACAAAAAGCCCCTTCTACACGCTTTCGGCAGTCACCTCGGGAGTCAAGGACGTACGCGATGTCATCGACCGCTGCCGCAACGAAGCAGGCGGTATGTTTTCGACAGGGCGCCCTATATTATTCATCGACGAAATCCACCGCTTCAGCAAGTCGCAGCAGGACAGCCTGCTCGGAGCCGTCGAAAACGGTACTATAACCCTTATCGGGGCAACGACAGAGAACCCTTCGTTCGAAGTGATACGTCCCCTGCTCTCCCGTGCGCAAGTCTATACCCTCCGGCCGCTCGAAGAAGACGACCTGCGCACACTCCTCGACCGCGCCCTTCACGAAGACGAGATTCTTTCGAAACGACGAGTACGTGTAGTCCAGACAGAGGCTCTTTTCCGCTACAGCGGCGGAGATGCACGCAAGCTTCTCAATATCCTGGACCTTCTCGAACAGTCGGCCGGACATGGCGAGGAAATCGTCATCGACGACAAGACTATCACCGAACGCCTCCAGGAAAACCCGCAGGCATACGACAAGAACGGCGAGATGCACTACGACATCATCTCGGCCTTCATCAAGAGCATACGTGGCAGCGACCCCGATGCCGCCGTCTACTGGCTGGCGCGCATGATAGTAGGGGGCGAGGACCCGGAATTCATTGCGCGCCGCATGGCTATTCTGGCAGCCGAAGACATAGGTCTTGCCAACCCTACCGCCCTGCTGCTTGCCAATACGACTTTCGATATAATCCAGAAGATAGGCATGCCGGAAGGACGCATTCCCCTTTCTGAGTGTGCCATATATCTTGCAGTGTCGCCCAAGAGCAACTCAGCATATATGGCCATCGATGCCGCCCTCGCCGAAGTCGAACGTTCGGGCAATCTGCCGGTGCCGCTACATCTGAGGAACGCTCCGACCGCGCTGATGAAGAAGCTTGGCTACGGCGAGAACTACCGCTACGCGCACGACTACCCGGGTAACTTCGTCGTACAACAGTTCCGCCCGGACGCCATAGCCTCAACGACATTCTGGCATCCGGGCGGTAACCCTTCGGAAGATATTATGGTGCAGCGCCAGCAGTCACGCTGGGGCAAAGCACATTAGCAGTACATATTGACGATAGCCTCGTAGAGTTCCTGCTTGCCGCTGGTCCGGGCAGGTTCTGGCTGCGTCTTGGCATAAGCCACAACGTCTTCGAGGCTCATGGCGCCGTCTTCGAACTTCTTGCCTTCTCCGGCATCGAAGCTTGCATAGCGCTCGGCTACCATCTTCTTGTAGGGAGATTTCTCGAGTATGTCGGCTGCACAGAGGAGGGCGCGGGCCATAGCGTCCATACCGGCGATGTGGGCGATGAAGATGTCTTCGAGATCGGTGCTGTTGCGACGTGTCTTGGCATCGAAGTTAGTACCGCCGTTGCCGAAACCACCATTGCGAATAATCTGCATCATGGCCTGGGTGAGCTCATAGTTGTCGATGGGGAACTGGTCGGTATCCCAGCCGTTCTGGTAGTCGCCACGGTTGGCATCGATAGAGCCGAGCATGTTGTTGTCGACAGCAACGCAGAGTTCATGTTCGAAAGTATGACCGGCGAGAGTTGCGTGGTTCACTTCGATGTTCACCTTGAAATCCTTTTCGAGTCCGTGGGCCTTGAGGAAACCGATAACTGTCTCTGTGTCGACATCATACTGATGCTTGCTGGGTTCCATGGGTTTCGGTTCGATGAGGAATGTACCCTTGAAACCGTTTGCACGCGCATAGTCGCGGGCCATGCGGAGCATGGTTGCGAGATGTTCTTTTTCGCGCTTCTGGTCGGTGTTAAGGAGGCTCATATAGCCTTCACGTCCACCCCAGAACACATAGTTGGTGCCCCCGAGGGCGATAGTAGCGTCCATGGCGTTCTTGATCTGCACGCATGCACGTGCAACGACGTCGAAGTCGGGGTTAGTGGCTGCACCGTTCATATAACGGGCGTTGCCGAACACATTGGCTGTACCCCAGAGGTTCTTGATGCCTGTGGCGGCCATCTTTTCCTTGAGGTAGGCTGTGATTTCCTTCATGCGTTTCTCGTAGTCAGCGATATCGTCTCCAAGGTCGCCTATAAGGTCTGTATCATGGAAGCAGAAATATTCGATACCGAGTTTCTGCATGATTTCGAAGCCTGCATCGGCTTTCTGCTTTGCCACTGTCATGGCATCGCTACCTTCGTTCCAGGGGAACTTCTTTGTCCCCACTCCGAACTGGTCGCCGCCTTCTGCGCAGAGGGTATGCCACCAAGCCATAGCGAATTTAAGCCATTCTTTCATGGGTTTGCCGAGGACGACGCGTTCTGCATCGTAGTAACGGAATGCCATAGGGTTGTGGCTTTCGGTACCTTCGAATTTGATTTTCCCTACCGTGGGGAAGTATTCCTTGTTTGCCATTTCTTTGTATATTAATCTGTTATATTGTTATTTTCTTTGATAGTCTTGAGGAGGTATTCTTTCCATCGGCCATAAGCCTCGAGATAGGGAGTGCGGTCGGCCGGGGGCAATGTAGTCTGCTTGAGCGACAGGGTCGCAAAAGCCTCTTTTGGAGAAGCATATATACCGGCACCGATACCTGCTCCACGCGCGGCTCCGACGGCACCGTCGGTATCATAGAGGTCGATGGCTGCGTTCGATACACCGGCGAGCGTCTCACGGAAGACCGGGCTAAGGAACATATTGGCTTCCCCTGCATGTATGCGCTCTATCTTCATGCCCATGCCCTGCATCACTTCCATACCGTACATGAAGGAGAAGACGATACCTTCCTGGGCTGCGCGGAGAAGATGACGGCGGTCGTGGATATTGAAATTGATTCCGTGGAAGGAGCAACCTGGATCACGGTTCTCGAGCACACGTTCAGCCCCGTTGCCGAAGGGAAGAACGCATACGCCTTCGCTACCGGGGGCAATCCGGGCGGCAAGGTCGTTCATCGCGCTGTATGATATGCCGTCGGGACATGCATTGCGCTTGATCCAGCTGTTGAGAATGCCTGTTCCGCTGATACAGGTCATCACGCCGATACGCGGAGCCTCGACAGTATGGTTGACATGCGCAAAGTTGTTGACACGCGAAAGGGGGTCATAGTCGGTGGTTCCGTTGATGCCGTAGACAACGCCTGAAGTGCCAGCTGTCGAAGCGACTTCGCCCGGCTCGAAAACATTGAGCGACAGCGCGTTGTTAGGCTGGTCGCCGGCGCGGTAAGTTACCGGTGTGCCCGGGGCGAGTCCAAGTTCACGGGCTACATCGACTGTGAGGCATCCCTGATTGGAGAATGTTGGCTGCACGGTGGGGAAGATAGCTTCGTCGAAACCGAAATATTCCATCAGGAAACGTGCCGGGCGGTTCTCCTTGAAATCCCAGAGCATGTATTCCGAAAGTCCTTCGGGGTTTGTCGAAATCTCACCGGTGAGTCGCCAAGCTATATAGTCGCCGGGCAGCATCACCTTGTAGATCTTGTCGAAAAGTTCGGGCTCGTTCTCCTTGACCCATGCAAGCTTGGAGGCTGTGAAATTGCCGGGCTGGTTGAGGAGTCGGGGAAGGACTGCTTCGGCTCCGAGTTCGTCGAAAGCCTTACGGCCATAGGGCACACCGCGTGAATCGCACCATATAATAGCATCACGAAGGACGTTGAGCGACGAATCCAGTGCCACCAGTCCGTGCATCTGGTAGCTTATTCCTATTGCTTTAATATCCTTGGGGTCAACCTTGGTCTCGGCAAGGATGGAAGCTGTCGCCTCTTTAAGATATTTCCACCACGATTCGGGGTTCTGCTCCGCCCATCCGGCCTTGAGAGCCTTGATAGGGGCTTCTGTCTTGGGGAAGAAATCAGCTGCGAGGCACCTGCCCGACTCTGCGTCGACAAGAGCTGCCTTCACCGACGAACTTCCTACGTCATAGCCTAATAGGTACATGTTGATATGGTATTATTTTCGTGTTTTATTATATATTATTCGGTCGAAGCGGAAGAAACGGGCGGCACGGTGGCTGACATCGGTCTCGTACTCGTCGAGGGGTACGACATAGCTCATCGCCTTGATGCGTTTATGGAAATTCCCGATATCGAAAGTGCGTCCCGAGACGGCTTCGTAGAGAATCCTCATTGTGTTGGCCGTGAACTTCGCCGGGAGGAGGTCGAAAAGCAGCGACGGTTCGCTCTCGGCCGAACGTCTCAGGAAAGCGACTGCATCGCTGACTATCTGGCTGTGGTCGAAGGCGAGAGAGGGAAGACTGTCGACTTCGATCCATTCGGCTCCGTAATTACTTGTACGCGAAATGATTCGCGAACTTAGTTTGACCATGCCGAAATAGGCTATGGTTACGATACGCTCGACCCTGACGTTCTGCGCTTTCTCAAGCCAGAAGACATCGCGAGTGGCCCGTGTGCGGTCTTTCGACCCATAGGCTTTGAACTGGTGCATCTCGGATACCTTGAGACCACACAGTTCTTTGAGTATCCTTCCGGACGCGGCATCGAGGTCTTCGTCGAGATAGATGAGAGCGCCGGGCAGCTTATAGTCGAGTATCTCGCGACCGTCTTCCTCGATCTTGCGTCGGAGGAGCAACACGCGGAGCTTCTGCCCGTCGAATGCGGCTACGACACAGTCGACAGAAATATGATGCAGGGCCAACGGGGTCGCAGGCCGTGTCTTTTCGTTATTGTGGACTGTATTCTGTGGCATTGATTCGGGTGCTTAGATGTTGCAAAATTATTATGAGGCGGCCTCAATTGCAAATCGAGTACGGCAAAATATCGTAATTAATACAATAAGCCCCACGAACGGAGGCCTCATTTCGTCTGCCCGAAGTTCTCTCTTACGAATCGTGTCCGTGAGTCTATCCAACCATGAGAGCTGCATATTTCACTGAATATATGTATATTACAAAAGAAACCATGACATACTCGGTATGCCATGGTTAAAACACGTTAAATCTTACGAAATACAATAAGTTCCGGAGCCGTGAACTATTATCAGAGCACGACGTTATAATAAACGAAAAGGAAATTTTCTGGCCTCATCTAAAAGCCGAACTACATGATTTAATATCACCTTTTCAGGCCGGGGGCAACCTTGGCCTTTTTTTATTGTTCTGCTTTAGCGTAACGGCTCAGCCATGCCTCCAGCTCCGCCTTCATCATAGCCGAGGACGGGAAACTGTCGCGGAAACCCCAGCCATGACCGCCTTTAGGGTAGACATGCAGGTCGACTTTCACACCATTATCGACGAGCGATTTGGCATAGTCCAGCGAATTGACCGCCGGAACAACGTCGTCGTCGGCAGCAAGAACTATAAACGCTGCCGGGGTATCCTTAGTCACACGCTTCTCAAGGCTGTAAGCTTCGATAGCCTCCTGAGTCGCATCTTTGCCGAGGAGATTGTCTCGAGAACCCTCATGAGTGGCCGGGCCCATAGTAATTACAGGATAGAACAGTATCTGAAAGTCCGGACGGTGAGGGGCATCGCCATAGAGATTGGCAAGCGAGGCGGCAAAATGCCCTCCCGCCGAGAAGCCCATAACCCCGATGCGCCGGGTATCGACACCCCACCTGGCAGCCCTTTCCCTGGCTATCTCCATGGCACGACGACCATCTTCGACAGGAACTTCGCGATGACCGCAGGGCATACGGTATTTCAGGACCGCGAAAGTAGTGCCGCGCTCATTCATCCATTCTGCCCAGTCGCTTCCTTCATGCCAGCTTGCAAGGCCGCCATAGGCTCCTCCGGGACATGCGATGACCATGGATCCGTTTGGTTTCTCTGCCGGATAGACATAGAGGACAGGGACAGACACATCGGTTATCCATCCCCATTCGTTCGGCCCTTTCTCTGAATCGGAAGGGAGACCATTGGAAACAGGAGCACCCTCAGGCCAGAGAGGGATAGCGATAGGCTCGGCAGCTTTAGCCTGCCAGAGGCATAGGCATGCGATAGAAGCAAGAATTATTCTTTTCATAGTACCATTTTTGTTGGCGGCAAAGTTAGCACTTTTCTATATGAAGCACAACGGGAGCGGGCAACTTTTCAAAATCGAAAAAAGCGCCAGCCATATAGTGCTGACATTCAAGCCAATAAAAACCGGGATTCATTTTTATCAAAAAAAGTCGCCGGAATATTTGGTCAGTATCACAGAAATGTCTAACTTTGCATCGCAAAAGCAAAAAAGCCAACGCGAAAATAGCTCAGTTGGTAGAGCACGACCTTGCCAAGGTCGGGGTCGCGGGTTCGAGTCCCGTTTTTCGCTCTAAAAAAGAGTACTTTAAAAATACATGTCTTAAGCCGTCAAGGCAGACAAGCAAGAACAAACTTCGCAATATTTGCGAAAATAGCTCAGTTGGTAGAGCACGACCTTGCCAAGGTCGGGGTCGCGGGTTCGAGTCCCGTTTTTCGCTCTAACTTCTTTTGCTTGCCTACCCTGAAGCTGAAAGATATAAATGTCCGGGTGGTGGAATTGGTAGACACGCTACTTTGAGGGGGTAGTGGCCGTTCGGCTGTGTGAGTTCGAATCTCATCTCGGACACTTTGAAAATCCGCAAGCAGTTCTTCGCGAACAGCCTGCGGATTTTCTGCTTTAATTAACCCGTCCCAAGATTAATCGAAACTCCTGCCCCCAATGAACAAAGAACAAACCGCCGGGCTCCTCGACAAGGCCGCCATAATCTGCGTGACAAAGCATTCCGGCCAGCGCGACAAGATGGGATGCGCCTATTTCCAGCACCCTATGCGCGTCGCCATGCGTTGCAGCACCGACGAAGAAAAGATGGTCGCACTCCTGCACGACACCATCGAGGACACCGATGTCACCGCCGATTATCTCCTTTCGCAAGGATTCCCACAGACGGTCGTCGACGGCATACTGTCCGTAACGAAGCGAGATGGCGAAAGTTACGAGGATTTTGTCGCCCGTGCAAAACAAAATCCACTGGGACGCGCCGTCAAGCTCCATGACCTCGAAGACAACCTCGACATATTCCGGCTCGAAAGCATGACGCCGGACATGTCTGCCCGTTTCTCAAAATATCTCGCCGCCCATCGCTTCCTGCTCCAAAACGACTAATAATGGATGGCCTGATCAAATTCTTGTATTTAACCGAGATAGCAGCTATCGGCTACAGCGGCTCAAGACGAATTTATATGTGTGTTTTGCACATACATAAAATCAGACACGCTACACTTTGTTGACTTACAGCGTATTTGACTTGGACATTTGCGGAAAGGCAGAGACTCTTTGTCCGCTTCGCTACCAAAGCACTTCGCGGTTACGAACCCTTGGGTTCTCACCCCCCCTTACGACAATAGGCTGCAAGTCAAAAAACTTACAGCCTATTATCAGCGGAAAGGCAGGGGGCGAAGCCGACTTGTCTAAATGCAGTTATATCAAATAGTTAGAATTGACAAAATTTTAATAGTGCCGTTTTAGTGCCAAAGTCTATGACCTTGTTTTCGGCTTTGAAAATCGGTCTCTACCGACTCTCCAATCACTAATGCAAAATTAGTCATTTTATCCCGGCTACGCAAGTCCGAGAGTTCGATTTAGCAATTCCTAACAATTTGATTGACATTTCTTAAATACTGCTTGTAGGGATATATTTCTCAATATCGACAGAGGGTAGCTTGCTGCCTTTGGATATGACCTCCGCTATAAAGGCGGCTACATCTTCTTTTGTCATTTTCTTCCTGATGAAAGCATAGTAGAGAAAATCAATCGTAGTCAGATATGTTATCTGATGACTGGCACAATACTCCTTTATATCTTTGAGATTGCTGCTGCCGAGAACATCCTTGTTGTCGCGGCAATACACCATGCAGGCGCTTTCCCCCTTGCCTAACAGTAATGTGTTACGCAGCCGTGCATATTCAAATCGAGATTCTCCTTTAGGGTCAAACTTGACATTTAGAGCTTGTTTAATAATAAATGTTGACGACAGGGTCGCATAGCTTGAGCGGATTTTTGTTCTGCGACGAAGGAGTGTACTTGATGTACACGACTGAGAAGCAGGACGAAAAGCGGCCAAGATATGCGAATGAAGGACAACATAAACAAGTTCAATCCATCTTCCGTAAGTTTAAAAATTAATGAAATTTCAGATTGATTGTAAAAGTATTAGTAGGAATTACCTCCCAGCTGTCAGTCGCCGGCATCTTTCCGCTTGCTCTTCGGTCGTTATGGAACCCCATAACTTCCTCATCACAAACGAAAATCTGCTCGACGACTGACAGCCCTGTCGTTAACATTTATTATTAAACAAGCTCTTACAATGCGTGAGGCAAAGAATTGGAGAGTGTTGTCAATCTGGGTTTTCGTCAGCCCGTTTACCGTTACTTCATCATATACCACATCAAGTATCAGATACTGATATTCCGGGAATATGTCAAGAAGAAGACTGAATTGCCCGACCTTGACAAAATGGATGATTACATCGGCATCAAGCACGATTTTAGTCTTCGTTGTCATCTATGCCGATTTTGTGTAACAGTTCCATGTAGTGTCCTTCGGAAATTATCTCCCTGTCGAAAAGTCTGCGGGCTTTCTCTCCGAAATCTCCAATCACAAGATTCTCATTGCCCGGCTCATATAGGGCCGTGTCATAACCATACTCTCTTGCAGTTTTCTTCACCGGGTATCCCTTGAATGTGTCGCGCTCGCCACGGTCTATCAGTTTCAGATCATACAGGCGGTTGAGAACTGCTGAGAAGGAGACGGAAAAATAATGCCCTATGCGCAATACCGATGCCAGCGACACGCGACCTGCCATCAGTTCATTGTCCGGTATCATCTGTCTCACTCCGTCCGCCGGCATAAGAAACATAAGGGCAAAAGCATCCGCGCATTGTTCCACATCGCTTTTCTTACCCTCTGCCGTACAGTTGTGAGGCGTCGGATTCGGGTCTAAATACAAATGATACAGTTCATGGGCGATGGTGAAATGTTGGCGACATTTAGGATGGTTGGAATTAACAAGCATAAACCGCCTGTCGCCACTTTTCAGGCTCATCCCCGAAAATTCTTTTGACAACGGTCTGTATATGGTTAACACGTTCAGCTTCAGCAGCAGACTTTTGAGATTGACCGCCTCGCTGTCGCTCAATCCTGTCATCTGACGGAATTTAGAGACCTGACTTTCCACAAGATTCAATAATGACGCCTTCATCTGGTCTCTATTGCCTCCATTTTAAGGTAAGACTTTACAATATCCTTGAAACGCATTATCTCTCCTGCATCCTCAGGAGCAATTCCGTCAATGCGGAACGCGGATGCAAGAATCATAGCGTCCGCATTCTCATTTTCCTCAAACAATACTGTCATATCACACCCGAAGAAATCACTTGCCTTCTCAATGACATCGTAAGGCACCTCCCTGTCGCCCGATTCATAATTGCTATAAGCCGAGCGTGTGATGCCGAGAGCCTGCGCCACCTCATCTTGGGTGTATCGGGCAGTCTCTCTTAATTTCTTTAGATTCCGTGCAATGGTCTTATCCATATCATGATTGTTTTGTGTGGCAAAGTTACTAAATCTTTTTCATATAACAACGATTTGCCACGCTATAATGTTGCTGGTAGCTGTTATTATTAATGAGAAAGCGGTGAGAGACGGGGCGGTCTTCCGTGTCTGCGGCGATATGCCGTCAACAAGTGACGGTGGACAAGTCCACTGACACCAGTTGAACGCATCATGCCTATGGTGTCAATGCTGAACACCGACAACTGCCATCGCCTTATGGAATGGCATCGGGGACGCTGCCGTCACCATAAGACTGAATGGCTGTCGTCCGTGTTCCGGGACGCATTGCCGGATAAGGACTTTTACGACCGCCCCCTCACTCACCACTTGAACAGCATCCACCGAAAAGAACAGTGTCGCAATGACGGGACTTTCAGATCCGCGTCATTGCGGCACACTTCTTTTTATCGGGGCTGCACCGATTTTTCTTTTTTCAGTGTTCCAGTCCATCGCCGCCACCGTCGGGTCGGCAACGATTTATGTTTTCATGGGCTTTCATCCGGGGGAGCCTTTTCAATAAAACGTACCATCAACAAGTGGGTCAGTACGAGCTGCTTGCCTTAACCTAACGTGTGGCGAAGGGATATTCTTTTGGCTTTGGCATAAAAAATCTCCAGACCTCCTGCGTCGGCTCGTATTTTTTATGTCAAGACCCGAACATCCCTCTTTTGCCGCCCCACGCCTTTCAGGTGTCAAGCAACTCATACAACCACACTGTCTTTGGACGCATGGTTAAAAAAAAAGCTCCCACCGATATGAATGCCACAGGAAAACATAAAGATATTAGGTCAAGGCAAGCTCGCCAATCCTCCTTTCATTACCGCATAATCACAAAGGCGGTCAAGGCGGTGGCAATCATCATCGGGGCGGTTATCGGGATAGCGTTGTGGGCGATAGCAAGACCCATACTTAGGGGAATAGGCTGGCTCATTTCAATCCTTACCGCAATCGGAGTAATCTATTGGATTTTAACACTCTGAAAATATTTACGACTATGGCAACCACAAAAGAAAACCGAGGCACACGAGCCTTCAGCGACACAATCAAGGCTTATCTTGAAAAGAGAGCCGACAATGACGCTCTGTTCGCTATCCGCTTTGCGAACCCCTCTAAATCGGTAGAGGACTGCGTTACATACATCATCAACCAAGTGCAGAAAAGCGGTTGCAACGGCTTTGCCGATGATGAAATCTTCGGAATGGCAGTCCATTATTGGGAGGAAAGCGAGATTGAGGTCGGCAACCCAATAAACTGCAAAGTGGTGGTAAACCATACGATAGAACTCACCGAGGAAGAAAAGGAACAGGCACGGCAGGACGCCATCAACAAACTCCGTGATGAGGAAATGGCTAAAATGCGCAGACCCAAGACCACCGAAAAGAAAACCACCGAGAACAATCCCCAAATCGCACAACCCAGTCTTTTTGACCTCTAAAACATTACGGCTATGAAACCCAAGACAGCATTACAAAAGCAAGTGGCAAGACTATCCGCCACACTGCGACCCATAACCGCGACACAAGAGAAATGGGCATACCGCCACTGCTTTGAGCATTTCGCCTACCGCACCAATAGCGGAACAATGACCTGCTCCGACTGCGGACACGTTTGGAAAGGCGAGAAAGGCAATCTTTGCGACACTGTCGCAGGTTGCAAATGCCCTCACTGCGGAACTGAACTGAAAGTGAAGGACACCCGCAAACGCACCCATAAGGAAACCGCATATTTCAGCGTCATAACAGCACACAAGGGTTTTCAAGTAATCCGTGTGTCGCAGATAACGAGCGAAAGCCGTAAGGGAGAGGTCAGACAACTCTATTGTCAGGAGGTCGTGCAAAGGTGGATTTCTCCGGAAGGCAAAGTTACCGACATGGCTCTGCTCCGTGGATTTACCTTCCATTACTGCGACTGCTGGTCTTATTGGAGCGACATGGAGATACGCCCGCGCAACCCTCTGTATGATGATGTTGTCGCATGGAGCGAGGTCTATCCGAGAATGTCGGTCATACCCCAACTCAAACGCAACGGCTTCAAGGGTGATTTCTATGGATTATCCCCCGTCCGACTTTTCAAGGCTCTCCTTGCCGACCCAAGAATGGAGACGCTGATGAAAGCCGGAGAGATTGAGAAAATGAAATACTTTCTCGCCAATCCCGACAATGCGAATGAATTTTGGGCATCGTACCTTATCGCCAAACGCCACCGCTACCATATCAACAACATCGGAATGTGGTGCGACTATCTGCGGATGCTGAAGAACATCGGCAAAGACCTCCGCAATCCCAAGAACATCTGCCCCGAAGATTTCATAGAGGCGCACGACAGATTGAGCCGAATTATAGAGGACAGACGCAGACGGGAGCGTGAGGAAGCCGAGCGCAGAAGAACTGAGGCAAGACTGCTCCGGGAGAAAGAGAACGAGGAACAGTTCAAGGCTCTAAAATCCAAATTCTTCGGTCTGGTAATCTCCGACAACGAAATATCGGTGAAGGTGCTTGAGAGCATAGAGGAATACTGCCAGGAGGGTAACACACAGCACATCTGTGTATTCTCATCTTCCTATTACCTCAAAAAGAACACGCTGGTATTGTCGGCAAGGATTGGCGATACCATAATAGAGACGGTAGAGGTTGACTTGCAGACCTTCAAAGTGGTACAGTGCCACGGCAAATATAACAAGGACACCGAATACCACGACCGCATCATCGACCTTGTGAACTCAAACACTCGACTCATCAAAGAGAGAATGACCGCCTAATGTCTAACCCGACCACCGCCCGAAATATGGCGGTGGTCATAATCCCCACCCATTATGAATGTAATAATTGAAAGTCTTATATTTGATTTTGACAACAAGGTGCGTGAAACAGTCCTTGAACTGATAAACCGCATATTGCTTACGAAAGATGAAAAAGAATTGCGGGAAACAATATCGGCATATGCCCTTCGTAGCGACCTTGAAAGATACTTCGTGTATGGCTTTGGCAAACACCACTTTTGGGTAAAACAACGCAAGGTCAGCGACCCTGAACAGACTTTTGAACAACGTATGATATTTGTAAAATTCTAAAACTTGAAGATATGGCAACGAAAATGACCGCCAACGGAGTAAGCACCACCACAACTCCAGGCACTGAACAATACGAGGTGTTTTACACCGGATACCGTACACGTCGAAAGAAACACTATCAATACGATTACCGCCACACTGATGGAGAATTGTTCTCCTGCATCGCCCCCACTCTCAAAGAGTGCAGACAACGCCGTGATGAATGGCTGAATAAGAAAATCAACTACCAAGAATAATATTAGCCAAGTCGTAATGTAGTAAGTGGAGCGACCTCGTGATGAAGTCGCTCCGTTGATTTTGCTGAAAATTTCGGCCGCCACAGGCGGCAAAGATAGCAATTCAATACCTTTTTAGTGGTTTCCAAGCCCGTTTGGGACATTTGTCACACCTGATGTCGATTATTCGTTGTAATTTTGCGTATGGCAACACTCTATAAGATATTGATTTTGTGTGTTGGCTTTGCTTCTTCCTGTAACCTATGGGCGCAAAGTCATCTTGACCCAGCTAACGATAGCAGAGAGTTTTTAGCACAATATAGCTATTCTTTGCTCACAAAGGAACGCAAAGGTGGAATAGTTATTGAGCCATCTTTCTCAAATAGATATGGGATCAGTTTGTCAACGAAATGTGATAGTTTGACACTGATTGAAAAACGTCCGCATGGAATTGTCTATCTTGATAGTATTAATGTCAAAGAGATTCCAGTGGTAAAAGTAGCCATTGATTCTGTATTTGGCAAAAGCCTTGCCGAACTTATCGATGTTGCCGTTGAAAAGGCAATGCCAACTTTTTCTGCCGGACTGGATGGTGTGATGTATTATTTTATCTCATCAAATGACAGCATTGGGAAAACATGGTCACCTTCAGATGAATCATCTAATTGCGGTGTACTTGTCAATATAGTGGAGGCGTTAAAAGAATCAATACAAACTGGAGAATTACAGAATTTTATTGATGACTGGTGGTGTACAATCGACAAACTTCAGTTGTCATTTCAAAATGCACCGGCGTTGCCTCCATTTTATTTTAATAAAGAATCTGGCAACACCGGCAACAATCAACCTACAATCGAATACAGCGCAAGAAGTCCTCTGACAGATGATTTTCAGTTTAATGCCTTTATGTCCTGCCCTGCGGATTATATAGAAGACACTTTAAGCGGCGATTCGACACCGATTTACGTGGATAACGCAACGGATTCCATATTCATTGATTTTTGCAAGGCTCTTGTAAAATGGCAGGAACAGGCATCGGTTTCCTATGTAAATGTCGTCATTACCGTTAATGATGATGAGAAAGAGAGTTATGATGTCAGAAGCTCAGGGAAGTCGGTTTACTTAAACTTTATACTTCCTCACGACAAACTGACGATAGATAATTTATTAGAACAGGATAACAATTGCATATTCAGATATATGCTTGAAAATATTATGCCGAATGACGCTGTCAGGCCAGCTCCGAAGCACTCAGTAAGGAATCGAAAGAAAGGAGGTGAAAAATGAAACTGACCGAAAAGGAGATAAATGCAGTGCAGGGCAAAAGCCAAGATATTAGATACCGTTACTCTCTAAAACGGATAGCGGATAATGACTGTCTATGGGTTTTGGCTACAAAAGAAGAAAACTTTATTAGCTTCCATGACAAAGGACTGAATATGCTTCTTCTCTGGCCGTTTCAGGAATATGCAGAGAACTATATTTCGGTATCCGACAATGAAGATGGATGCACGGCTGTTAGATTTAGTCTTGAAAGATTCGCAGATGAGCTGGTTGATTCTCTTTGTGAGAATGGAATGTCAATTTGTGTGTTTCCTGTTTCGGAGGATGATAGAGGTAAAATTGTAGGAGTAAATACTTTTGCGGAGGATTTAGCCGTTGAACTTGAAAACTATATATGACACATGACAAATAAAGAGCTGTTTCAGCTTGCTGTTGAGCAACTAAAGACAGAGCCTTTTCTCAAAGGCTTTAAGTTCCGTAAGCGTGATTCTTCTTTCATTCAACAAGAAGGAGATTTGCGACGGCACATTGAATTAGATCATTGGAGTAAGGAGGGTGTGCTTATAGTCTATCCTATCTATATGGTTCGTTTCGATATTCTATTGAAATGGTTTGAGCCGTATAACGTCAAATCATCGCAAGACCAGCAGGATAATCCATCTATCGGATTTACCGGAAATATGCTTGGTCGACAAGATAAATTTAGGATTACAGAATCAACATTCGAGCAGGACTACACAACACTCCGTGATTCACTTTCCGAGTGTTCCGATATTGTATTTTCTTCGTACAACTCGTTAAGCGATATGTACGACAGAGTGATAATACCCATATTGGGGGGGGCAAACGGGCATTGCCTGATGTCGGGGCTGACTGGGCGTTCATATATCTTACGTTAACACGCATGGTTTCTCCTAAAGATTACGCCGCTGTCAAAGCATTAGTATTGGCGCAAGTCCACAAAATGGCAGATAGACATGAGCCAAACATAATGGACTACATCTCACGGCTTGATGAGATAATCAATGTCATGGAGCAACATTATCCCATAGTATAAAACAATGACAGATAAACGATTTTGGATAGCGTGGGGAGTGATGCTCGTTCTCATTGTCGGGTGTTGCTTGTCCGAAAGTTGGAGTGAAGATACGGCAATGCTTGGCGGAGCTTATGCGTTGTCACTGTTATCTACTTGGATATGTCATAGGGCAAGACCGAGAGTTGCTTATGGCAATCTGATTGTGATGATTGTCTATAATGCGATATTGGCTTACAATCTTGTCTTTAACAGTCGATACGGAGCTGGAATGACATGGTGGTTTTATGCGGTTCTCCTAAACACCGTCCATTCATTTGCGATACTGATTTACACTCTTCTCATTCGCAATAAGTTAATACTCCATCGCAATAAATAGTTATGGAGTATTATGCAACAATAGGATATACCCCGATGGAGCATATCCTATTGTGCAGGTTATCTTATCTAACAAACAAAAGTGCTATTTCGGTCAGCCTGCGGGTGTATAAGCCTTTATGTTTCTTGCCTTTGTAGCGGCAGTGGGAAACGTAGGACTTGAAGATGTCGCGGTTGCCGACTTTCAGTTTCTTCAAGACGGAGGATTTGTTGACGACGCCGGGGCCGCAGTTGTAGGCGAGTGCGCCGAGAAGAACGGAGTCCTTGCCATATTTGGAATACATGGCGCAGAATTTGGCGAGGTCTTTGCGGAGCAAGGCATCGGCTTGTGACTCGGTCAACTGGACGCCTCGGCGATATGGTTCACCCGGTTGTACCTGATGACCGTAGCCAACGTAGGGCCAGTGCTTCGGTTTGTGGAGTGTCTCGAATTTCTTGATTATCAGAACTGCCCGCTCAAAGAGCGGCAGTTCCATGATACTTCGCTTTGCGGCGAAAGCCGGCGAAGTGACCGTGACGGCCACTATCGCCATTAAGAATATCAGGATTTTTTTCATCGGATGATCGGGGTTACGGGTCCTACAATCGGTCCGATGATGCCGGGAATCTCGCCGCCGTCATCGTCGCCGCTCTTGCCGTTGAACTCGAAGGTCTGCTCCCACGGTGTAGAGCCGAAGTTGTCCTCGATTACGACAAGGAACTTGTGAGCCTCCGAAGTCCGGGCGGTGTAGTTGAGGCGGAAGGTCTTGCTCTCCAGAAGCACGCGGTCATTGTTGACCAGCACTGGACCATCAACGAGTTTGAGGGTACCCTGACCGTCATACTGGAAATAGCGGATGGTATAGAGGGTGTTGGAGTAGTTGCCCTCCGGCTTTATCTCAAAGCGCAGCTCCACGGTCTGCCCCTGCGTGATTTTGTCAGCGTAGGGCATCACTTCGACCGTGAACGGATAGGACTGCTGCACATCGAGGTCGTCTGAACAGGATGCGAGGCTGCACACGGCAGCGATTACGAGGGAGAGGACGGCGATTAAGCCGAATGATTTTTTATTGGATTTTTTCATTTTCGTGTCTGGTTTTTAGAGTTTGAGTCTTGATGTTTTCTTGGGTGTGAGCGATTGCAGGTAGTCGTTCAGATCCTTGTGGTCGGGATATAGCGCGGATTTGTCGCTCACTCTGTCGCCGAACTCGCGGCGCAGTCTGGCGACTGCGGCACGCCCGGCAGTATCGTTGTCGAGATAGCACAGTATCAGCGGGTAATCCGCAAGAGCCGGGATTGCCTTGCCGACATTAGCCACGGAGTTAAGCACAACGCTGTCGTTGCCGTCGTTGTAGCCGAGGTGTTCAGCCGAAAGAAAGTCCATGAAGCCCTCGAACACGTTGCAGCGCGGATTCCCGCCGGATATTCGTGTTATGTTCTTTGGCGGATAGCTACCCTTGAAGAATGGATTGCGCAGCTCGTAGCCGTGGGCGTTGTTCTCTAAGCCGATAGCATAATACCTTTTGCCGTGCAACTCATAGTCCACCTGCACGCAATAGCGTTGTGCAATCTCTTTCGGTATGCCGCGCTCTGCCAGATAGCGTAGCAACGCGGGCGACTCCAGCCGGGATATTTCCACATTTTCAAATGTCGGTTCCTCGACAAATGGCACGGGTTTGTAAGGCTCTGCCACGGGCATATCCATCTTTTCGGCGATGTACCGTGCCTGCTCAACAAAATCGCTCTTGCCTGACATTACCCCGGCGAGCGTGAAGATGTCGCCGCCTTCGCCTGTACCGAAATCGAACCATACATTTTTGCACGGGTTGACATGGAACGATGGCTTTCGCTCGTTGCGGTACGGGGCATAGAACCACAGGCCCTTACTGTCGCGTCCGGTCGGATCGTAGCCGAGGCGGTGCAGGAAATCCACAAGTGATATTCCTTTGATTGCGTCTATATCCATAGGCTAAAAGCGCATTTTGCGTCCGGGCTTCGGCTTCGGGGTTTCCTCCTTCGGCTGCTCCTGCATGGCATCGGCTCTTTTGCCATCTTTATTCTTGACAGGCATTGCCAGTATCATATCAGCATTGGCACTCTCGCCGTTGCCCAGAACCTCGTAACATTTGAAATCCATAATCTTTTTCATCTCGACTGCGATGAAAAGATTTAATTCCGAGCGGTTGCAACTGCCGGTTATCTCATAGGCGAGGTCGTATATTCCGCCGTAGCATTTCTCCGGCTCCTGCTTGTCGTACCAGCCGTTCTTTTCGGTATCCACGACGATGGAGCCGTCAGAGGAATACGGGCTGTCGTATGTCAGACGGTTACCGTCGCACGCTGTCGGCTCATAGCCCATAGCCCGCATAAAATCCGCAAGTGGCAGATTGTGTATGTCAAGGTCGAATACTTTGATACCCATAGCTCACTCGATTATAAATTTGACACCGACGCCATACTGCGTATGGAAATGCCCGGTTGAGTTGCCGAATACAAACCGTTCTTTCACATTAGCTGTCAGGGCAATTTTATCGGAGAGATAGAAATCAGCTTGCAGAGTGAGCGCACCGCCATAGATGAAGGCATCGCCGTTATGGAGCGTGGAGCCGTCGGAGAGAGTATGTTTGCCCCAGTTTACCGTTTCATAGCCTCCGAGAGCCGACACACCGCCATAGAGGTGGAATGTCTGCGAATAGTCGCTGACAAGGTGGAGATTGTATCCGGCCTCCGCGGTAAACTGTGCCACGGGGATGCGCCCCTTTTCGGCGTAAGGCTTATAGGTCTGGAGATACTCACCGCCGAAGCTCCATGTGTTCGCGCCACCCTTGAACACAGAGTAAAACACTCCGAATGAATAGCCGCAGTCGCGGGAGTTGCCGGTATAAAAACCGTCTGCCATATCAGCCTTTATTTCTACCGCAGACATTCCGGGGAGGCATCGCTGGGCCATTACCTGCCCTCCGCAGAGGGCAAGCATGGCAGCGATTATCATTATCGCTTTTCTCATGGATTACTGAATTGAAAGTTCATCTATTACGTTTGCACGCACAATATCCTCGTTTTCCACCACGAAGGACTGGTGTCTGCCACCTTCTTTTTCGGCAACCTCGATTACGAGCTGCTTGTCGTCGGGGATGGTAAATTTCTCCAGAGCAAACACTGTTCGCTCCGAGGATTTTGCGGGAACGACCACGACATAGTTCTGGGCGCGGAGAGGTTCCAAAACCTGTTCCTGCATGGCGGTTCGCTTGATAACCTTCTTGTCCACAATCTTGAACGAAACAAAATCGACATCGAAAGGGATATTGGAGGTATTCTTCAGTTCCGTATGGAAATACAGCAGACCATTGTTTGCATAGATGGATTTCAGAAGAAACTGCACACCGAAACGCTTTGACCCGATATGTTTGATTTCGCGCTTGTTCTGCTTGTGGATTGATTTCATAATCAGCTTGACAAGCATAGGCGATTCAGAGCCAAGACGCTCCAAGTATATCTCCTGTGCGTTGTTGGGACGGTTTACCGATTCGCCATCGTGTAGAAAGTCAGTCATTTCAATATTGAGCAACAGCGGCTCTTTGGCAAATTTCACATTGAAACTGTAATATGATCCGTCTTCGGTAATGACCGACAGGTTTGTTTCCTGCTTGAAGAACTTGAAGGCGGATTTGACACGCAGCACGTTCTTCGCGCCATCGGCAAGTCCGGCGACAAGGTTCTCGTTCCCCAAATCGACATAAGTGATTTCTGCCGGGAAGATGATGTGCGTCGTCTTCTCATAACATACCTCCAGTGCGTGAGGGGGAATCATCCGATCGAAGCCGACTTTACGGGTCAGACCGCTGAACTTGTCGCCGTCGGTGTAGTCGGGGCCGTACACATTGAGGTCGTGTTCAGCTACCTGTTCAGTGTTAGGCGACACGTTGTTATCGGCACTATCGGCCGTCTTTTTGCCTTTTGCAAAGGCGGGTGTTGCCATGCCGAGAACGGCGATGGCTGAAAGAATAATTGTTTTCAGTTTCATTTTTTACGTTGGATTAAAGTGGTTTTTAATTGTTTTCGGGCTGGTAAAGCATTACGCGGTACCCGGATTTCAGATGCACCTTGACGGTGCGCATTTTCTTTGTGAGATATTGGCTTACACCGTTGATAAGCCCACGACCCACATCTGAGGCAATCTGCGCCCCTGCATCGGTGGAGATGTTGATTGAGCTGCCCATCGTACTGCCCATATTGGCGCCGATTTCGTGGAGCGCGTCCGATTCCATAGAGTTGGGGATATTGATACCCTCCTGACCGTCGGAATCATACACTTTCAGCTCAACTTCATAGATTGAGCCTCCGGATTCCACCGAGGTAATCTCTATCTCCAGACGCTCATCCTGCATCCTTGCCAGTCCCGTCAGCGTGGTCTGTCGAGGGACAAGCCTGTTGCCAATCCACATCGGTTCGGTTGTCCGCAGTTTTAGGGACTGCCCGTTGGTTACCGACTGGTCCTCGGCTATGACAGCGGCGATTGTATTCCTGCCGACAGTGCGCTTAATACCGACAGAGGTGTTGAATCCACGGTCATTTGTGGCGGCGCTCAAAGTCGATACGACATTGTGGGTCACGTTCTGCACCGGCTGCACATTGCGTTTACCTTTCTCTTCGGATTGGGCCGGAGGTGCCTGGCCGTCGGCATTGTTGCCGTTGCCCATATACTGCGCCGCCAACTGATACGACCTTTCGAGTAGTTCCATCTCGTCGGGCTGCCGTGTTTGATGTTGCGCCATCGCGTTCTGCATCTCCAGCTCATCAATCCGTGCCTGCAATTCGGCTACCTGCGCCGATTCATTGTAGTCAGGCACATAAAAATCCTGTAACGATGCCTGCGCCTGCTGGTATGCCGCCGCAGAGTTCTGGATTTCATCGGGGACTGTCGGCGTTGCCGGGGCTGTAACAGTGTCGAGCTGGAGCGATACGGCATTGATGGTGCTGTCGTTGTGCGACTTCTCTTTCTGCGCCTGTTCCTGTTCGTATGCTTTCAGCTTGGTGTCGGGCATACCTGCGGAAGTCTGGTCGGGCAGCTCCATGTTCGCCTTTCCCTTCGCCGCCTCATCATCACCGCTCGGGGCGAAGATGATCCAGAGGCATACGAGAAACGAAAGTATCAGGAGCGTATAGACCGTGAGGCGTTTCAGCCTCTCCCGTTCAGCCGGAGTCTTCGGCTTGAACTTCGCTTTGAGGTCATCGGGGAGCTTCATGGCTTTCAGTTTTGGTGGGTAATTCTAATTGCCTGATATGCTCTATCTCGACCGCCTGCCGAGCGTGTCCGGCACCCATCTTGTAGCAGGCGTGTCCGAACACGAAGAAGGCTACAAGAATAAATGCCGATAGAAGAATGGTAACGACCATAAGGCGTTGCTTGTGGGGCATATCGTCACAGGCTTTTTTCACCCGTTCTTTGATTTTCCCTTTCGGGTCGTGCCACACCTTATTATATAAGGGAGCCACGAGATTCTGGATTTTATGTTTTATGCTCATTGGGATAAGTTTCGTTTTGTGGTTATCAAATCTTTGTTTTCAAGGATTGTCAGACCCTCGATCATGAAGCCGTTGGGATTGTCGTCGGAGCGTGACACATTGGAAAGGCGGCACTGTGTAATCAGCGACCTTTCGGTCACGTTGCTCTGACGGATAATCATCTGCCGGGCGTAGGTTCGGACATTATAAGGATAGTCGTTGAAATCGGCGACTATGCTATCCACCTGAAGCACCTGTGTGATGTTTCCGGCGATGATGCGGTTGTAGTATCCCTTCTCCACATAATCGGAGTAATAATTGTAGGCACTCCTGTCAGCCAGAGACATGGCGCGGTTGATGTTGTGTTCAATCGCCGACTTGTCGGGCGACAGGGTGAAGAACAGTTCATGGAAGCGGCGCACGTGTTCCCGCGCCTCTGCCGGTCTGTTCTGCTCCATGTCCTGAGACAAGGCAAGCATAAGGGACTTGCCGTTGTCGAGGACATAGATTTTCTCGCGCTGCTTTTCTGCGAAGTTCAGGGAGAGTATCACGGCACCGATGGCGACACAGGCGCAGAGCGACACCATGATTATGCCGAACAGTCTTATCTGTCGAAAAGAGGTCTCGATGTTTTTTAATGACTTAAATTCCATGTTTTTTTAATTATTGATTCTATTTTTTGAGATAGCTGAAGATATGGCGAATAACCTCCACCGTCCAGCCGTTGCCGAGCATACGGTAAATATCCGGCTCACTGCATATCCATTCATACCATTCAGGGACGGTCTGCAAACGGCATCATTCCTTAGGGGTAAGATGTCGTATAATAATATTTCCGCCGCTAACGAACATACACACACTTTGATGACTTGCCGTTGCCCTTACACACGCACCCTTGCCACTTACGACAGGGCGGAATCCCGTGCCGGATTTCCGGGAATCTATTGTGCCTGATATGATGTCCGAACCAGATTCGCCATATTGGAAAGCAATGATCATATTGTCCTTTTGGACGGTTGTCAGCGTATTGGTCTTTCCGTCTGTACGAATCTCCGGATTCTGTTCATTGCGTCCGGTATCGGGGTTGAATCGTCCTCTGAAAGCCACACAATGCGGAGTCCCGTTTATTACCGATTTTGTGGCAATTGAAGTTCCTGTACTTTCAAAATCAAGCTTGATAAGATGACTTATCTGCTTTTGTGAAAGATAGTACCGTTTGTCAACATCGTTTTCCAAAATATCTCTCAGAAAGATACACCTGTCTTTCGGTTGTGGAATATCGGAATACACTTCGGTGAAAAATAAATTGGGTACTGATTTTGTGCGGATATTTGTCCAATACATCCTGACACGGTTTTGGGCTGACACCAAGGCAGAATTTATCATTACCGGAAACAATCCCATTTGTTCAGTGATTACATTCTCACATTCTTTCAGCATCCTGACATTCTCCAACAGGAACTTCACATCGGGATTATATGCCTGAATTTCACGCAGAATCCTGACGTACTCAAAAAACAGTTTGCTTCGGGGATCACTGAAATTCAACTGTTTCCCGGCAAAACTGAATCCCTGACACGGGGAACCTCCTATAAGCAGGTCAATGGGAGGAAGTTCTGATGCCTTTACACCAGTCACGCTGCCCAATTGGATTGTATGTGGAAAATTGTGTTGAGTCTGCCTTATTGCCTGTCTGTCAATCTCTGATGCGAAATACTGTTTTACTGTAATACCGGCTTCCCGTAATGCTATGGCCCCGCACGACATACCGTCAAACAATGACAGCACGGTAAGTCCGTCTTTAGACATAAAAAAGATTGAGCCATATTATTTAAGGAGTTTGCCGACACGCCCCGCGACATTGCCTGCCACACCACCTGCTACACTTCCGGCCCACGAGCCTCCGGTCATGGCGGTGTTGTTGATAGAACGGTTGTAGCTACCCATGCCTCCGGCTTGTATGATCCATCCTGCCACAGTGGGGATTGTGAAATATCCGATGATACCGATTATCATGAAAATCGTGTAAGCGGTGTTGCTTCCGTCGAGGTCAACATTCGGATTATTAGTCAGTTCCGAGATGTCGTTTTGCAACATCAGGACTTGGATTTTCGCAAGGATTGTGGAGAACAAATCCGCGACAGGCAACCACAGATATGTCTGAATGTAGCGGCATATCCATTGGACGAGGGTGTTCTGGAATCCGTCCCAGACCGATATGGCAAAGGAAATCGGTCCGAGTATCGCCAGCACTATCAGGAAGAATGTCCTTATCGTGTCTATCGTGAGCGAGGCAGCCTGAAAGAGCATCTCCAATAATTCCCGAAAGAAATTCTGGATAGCCTTTTTCACTTTATACATACCTCTCTCGATATACATTCCGGCAGCGGTGCCAATCTCCGTCACTCCTAACTCGTCTATCTGCCTGTCAAACTCGGCATCATCCACGAGGTAGGCAGTTGACGGGTCATTCATCATTGCCTCATATTCCAGACGGTCTTTTTCCTCCCGGTACTTTTTCATATCAAGGGTCTGGCCTTCGAGCATCGAGGCTGTGCCTTGAACAATCGGCGACATTACGGAATTGATGGTACCGAGTACGACCGTGGGAAAGAACATTATGCAGAATCCGATTACGAAAGGACGCAGCAGCGGGAAAACATCTATCGGTTCAGCTCTTGCCAGCGACTGCCAGATACGATAAGCGACATAGAACAAGGCTCCGAGTCCGGCGATACCCTGTGCCACTCCAGCCATGTCCCCGCAGAGGGGCATCATCTCATCATACAGAGACCGGAGTATGGAGTGGAGGTTTGAGAAATCTATCGCGCAAAGCATAGGCATCACCAGTATTTTTCAGAGCCGTCGCCGTAAAGACTTATGACACGCTGTGTGTCGGCTTTCTTTTTGGCGCGGAGATATGAAACGCTGATGTTCTTGTTGGTATAATACGCTGTCAGGTTTTTCAGGCGTTTCATCTCTTTGTAGCAGTCATCCACCACATCCATACGGTCTTTGTCGGTCATACTCAGCGTTGTGATGTTGACCACCTGTTTCAGATCGCCGAGGACGCCGTTGGCTTCTTCAAGAATCCGGGTATAGCCTGAGGCGATTGCCGACAGTTCCGCACTTGTGAAGTTCGGGTCAGTCAGCATCTTCTTGAAGTTGTTGACATAGTAGCCGGAGATGTCGCCGAGCATCAGGACTGTCTGCTGCACCTTGCGGGCATCGCGTACCAGATTGTTGACCGCTTGCAGAGCGTCATAATACTTTTTGGCCTGCTGGTAGATTTTAACCGTCTCTTGAAAATTACGCACCATATTTGTCGCGGTCGTTGACTCCTGCACGAGTGATTTTGAGGAATTCACGATGGATTGGGCAATGTTAGACGGGTCGATTACCGTCCACTGGGCGTTTGCCCTGCCCGTGCCTAACAGGAGGCACAGGGCGATTAGGGGGAATAGAAATTTCAGTTGTCTCATTTTTTACGTTGGATTTTGTGGTTAATGAATTATTCCAAACCGGCAACATTGTCCTCGATGAATGACTTTAACGGGAAATCAACAATATCGGGTGTGAGCGATATCTTATCCTCGGTTATAGGATTTACATCAGCCATATTATGACGGATATATTCCTCATACCGTTCCAGTTCTTCATTATAAGCCGGATTGAAGATTATGTCTTCATCGGGACTGTAACCGAATGCCAGCCAAGTATCACCCTCGGCATAGAATATATTTTTGTCGGTAGGTAATATTGAATTTCTCAGAACGTAGGTAGTCTGATGTCTTAGTCCCGTTACACGTTCTTCAATCATCAGGACAAAGAATCCACCCCGGTTTGAGATATAGTATCGCCTCGTATCATCCGGATTACACCATGTGCCGCAAAGTTTCCTTTTGAAATCATCACTTTTAGGCGACACATCATAAGTTTTGACGATGCTTTCAGCGGCATCCTTGGATACTCTTTTTACAAATATATCCCACTCTTGCGGAGAGAATATTTTGTATCCCTGTATCTTTTTCGCTGATATGCTTGCTTTTCTTTTGTGGTAGGAATTGACAATCAATATGATTGCCATGATGATTACCCCCAATGACAGGAAGGAGATAATCTCGACGAGATGCCGGTGTATGAACACCAGCGTTTCGTAATATGAAAATGAAATTGTCATACTGTTTTTGTTAATGGTTATCGAATTTTGGAGGCCATGCCTCCGATTATTTTCACTCCGGCGTATAGCAGGAGCAACGGGGCGGTGATAAGGGCGGCAAGTCCGATGAACAGGCCGGCCAATATCACCCACAGGACATAGAGAACTTTCATAGCGGCATCCATTGGGAGAGGTGGTTGAGAATGTTTGTAATCACATCCGCCACAAAGGGTCTGGCATACTGGACAGCTTTGTAAGTCCCTACGAATACGGCAGATAGAATAGCTATTCCGGCGAGAAAGAGGATTGTGCCTGTCAGCACTCCGAGTATCGGGTGAAACACTTTTGGAATCTTCATACGGCATACTCCCTTCTCTCGTTGGCGAGCATCTTTATCGCCGCCTCTACGCTGCCACCGAGCTGGGCGGCTTTGTTCAGTACCTGAATTTTCTCCGTTTCCTCGGTGGTGTAGCAGAGATATTCTTCGGTTGATACCTCCGTGGCATAGACAGCGGACTGTGTGCCACCAAGTCCAATCCACACCTCTTTATATAATCGGTTCGGATTATTGGAGAGATTTATACTGAGTATTTGGCTTTTCTCCTTGTCGGTCAGACCCAGCAGCTCCTGTATCTGGTCAAAGCGGTTCATATACTTTCTCTGGTCGAGAAGTATCTTGCAGTCGGAGTTGTTGATGATGGTCTCCTTCACAATCGGGCTGGAGATTATATCATCCACTTCCTGCGTTACCACGACTGCCTCGCCGAAATATTTGCGGACGGTCTTGAACATATATTTCAGATACTCAGCCATATTCGCCGAAGAAAGAGCCTTCCACGCTTCTTCCACCACCATCATTTTGCGGATACCCTTCAACCGTCTCATTTTATTGATGAAAGCCTCCATAATGATGATAGTGACCACAGGGAATAATTCTTTGTTATCCTTCACCGCGTCAATTTCAAAGACCACAAACCGCTTGTTGAGCAGGTCGATGTTTTCTTTGGAATTAAGCAGAAAATCATATCGGCCTCCGTGGTAATACTGGCGCAAGGTCGTCAGGAAGTTATCTATATCAAAATCCTGCTTGTAGATAGGTATGGGACGCTGCGCCATTTCAGCACGGTACTCGTCGCGCATAAACTCGTAGAACGAGTTGAAACACGGCTCTATATCCTTATCCGCCCTCATCCTGTCAAGGAACATAGACAACGCCGAGCCAAGTTCGCCGCTTTCCGTTTTAGTCACCCTGTCATCCTCTGATTTCCAGAGCGTCAGCAGTAAGGTCTTGATTGAATCCTTCTTTTCGACATCAAACACCCCGTCATCAGTATAGAACGGATTGAAGGATATCGGGTTATCCTCCGTGTAGGTGTAATAGATACCATCCTCGCCGTGGGTACGGTTGTGAATCAGATTGCATAGTCCTTCGTAGGAATTGCCGGTGTCAATCAACAGCACATGGGTTCCTTGCTCATAGTATTGCCTGACGAGGTGGTTGGTAAAGAATGACTTACCGCTACCGGACGGTCCGAGTATGAACTTGTTGCGGTTGGTAGTGATACCACGCTTCATAGGTTCGTCTGATATGTCGAGGTGGAGAGGCTTCCCGGTCAGTCTATCGACCATCTTTATCCCGAATGGGGATAAAGATGAACGGTAATTTGTCTCGGCCGTGAAGAAACACGCCGCAGGCTCGATGAACGTATAGAACGATTCTTCGGCAGGGAAATCAGCCTCGTTACCCGGCATTGCCGACCAGAACAGTGTCGGACAGTCGATGGTGTTGTGCCTGGGCATACAACCCATTGTCGCCAACTGACCGCCGACATCGTTCTTGATCCGGCGCAGTTCTTCGCTATCGTCACTCCATGCCATAACATTGAAATGGGCACGAACAGAGGTCAGTCCGTAGGAATGAGCTTCGTTGAGATAGCGGTCAATCCACTCCTTGTTAATAGCGTTTGAGCGGGAATAGCGGCTCAACGAGTTCATATTGCGGGCTGTTTTCTCGAACTTTGCCAAGTTCTCGTCGTGGTCGTCAATCAGGATGTACTGATTGTAGATGTGGTTGCATGGCAACAGCAACCCGACTGGCGACGCAAACGAAAGGCGGCAGTCGCTCCGGTCAGTCGATAAACGCTCATATCGGTTGTCGGTGCTGACTTTTGCAGGAAGATCATCTGTGTCCGATAACGTGTGCAGACACAGCATTTTGTCGCCGATGCGCATCTGTCGTGCGGATAGGTCAATGTCTTCCAGACAATTTACATTGTCCATAGTGAGCGACATATACTTTTCAATCAGCCCGGACTCTTTTTCGGTGCCGACCAGTTCATCATCTGTCAGGCTGCGCAGTCTGATATAGCCGGTGTCGTTGATGATTCTTTCAAACTGCTCGACACTTTCCAAGAACTTCACCACCACTTCGTGATTCAGTTCTTTCGGTGTCAACCGTCCTCGGCAGAGCGTCGAGAAGTTGCTCTGCTGACGCGCACGTTCTTTTGTCGTTTTTGTCAGGAACAGATAGCATCTGTGAGACAGGTACGGACGCTCGTTGAAATGGCGTTCAAAGCTCCTGTCAAGAAAAGACAGATCATCTTTTTGCAGTTCCGGCTTATAGCGTTCACTGATGAACCAGTCCTGTTTATGCACCACTGAATAATGCGGCAGAACCTTTATAGCTTTGCACCATGCGGCGTGCATGGCTTCGTATTCGGCAGAGGTAACAGTGAACAGTTCCGGCAGGGCTACCTCGAAGGCGACTGTAATGTCGGCGTCCTTGCTGATGATGCAGCCGTGTTCCACGGCGAGAATCGGCAGCTTTGTCTCCAGTGTCGTGGCTTTAAGTGTATTTCTCATTTTTTTCCTCCTTTAATCAGTCGTTTGAGGCGCAGACGGTTGATGATATAGCGCGGGTGATATTTCACAGCCGAAAGTTTCATCAGACCGTGTTCGCCGTATTTGGCATTAAGATGGAAGGTGAGCCATACAAGGGCTGAGGCGGCAGTAACGCCGAACCCGATGCAGATCCATTGCGATATGCCCGCGATATACATGATGACGAACACCACGAACAGGGCGAGCAGTCCCCCTGCGAAGATGAACAGGTACTGCGCCTTCAGACCCTTGTATTCCACCGACCGTCCTATGCCCTTGTTGACAGCATATTCGGCCATTGGCTCAGATGATTAGAGGAAGAACGAGCGTAGGATTGTGGCGGCGACAATCAGGAAGATGCACGCTCCGAACCACGAAGCGGCGGTCTTGCTGGTATCAGGGTCACCGCTCGACCACTTGGAATAGACCTTGATGCCTCCGATAAGACCCACAACGGCACCGATGGCGTATATCAATTTCGTCCCTGGGTCGAAATACGAGGTTACCATTGATGTCGCCTCGTTGATACCCGCCATGCCGTTGCCGGCGGCGGCAGCCCTCAGTCCGCCGAGAAATCCGGCGAGGATCGCCACCATGAGGCGGCATTTGAAAATCAGATACCTGTTTTTAAGATTCTTGATTGTTTCTTTCATGCTTTTTGTTTCATTTTTTTGAAGCACAGACAGCCCCCGACCGCTCCACAGCCGGGAGCCGCCCACACTTCGGGTTAAGGAAATTGTGTTTGGGATTTTTGCCCTTTCGGACGCGGATTAGTGGTTTTTGCGCCTTATGGCAGCATATCAGCGGGATTGAAATCTTCCGGCTTGACGGTAACGGTTTTGACCGCCGACACTTTTTTGACAGGTCGAGGTAATCCGGCAGCGGAATTCTTCTCCCTTATTTCAGCCTGTATGCTCATTCGGATGCAGAGGTTTACGCGGCGGTCTATATCATCGTTAGTCGATGTAAGACGCTCCATCAACTCCGTATCCCGTAGGTCAGATAGGATTTTACCGGCCTCTGCCTGTTGTTCGGGTGTCGCGTCGGGATTCATGGCGGTATTGATTTTTTCCTCCAGTTCATCGAGAGGTATCCCTGTCGCCGTAGGCGCGGAGGGACCGGAATCCTCAACATCGCGGATGTCAACATCAAATGCCGTATCAGTCTCGGCAGCCGACAGAGGTGTGAATTTTGGAGAGAGCGTTGTCTGCTGTTCCGGCATATGGGGTGTTTCTTCGGCAAATTCGACATCCTTGAAATTCACGTCGCCAATCATACTTTTAACCACTTGGGGTAAAGTCTCGGTAACAGTGTCGGTTATGACTTTCATCATCCTTGCCTCCAGACTGTCGATATCGAATGAACTTGCGCCTACCAGAGATCTGTTTTCAGTCTCCGGCACCGCCTCTGGCTGTTGCCCCGAATTGTCTGGGGCAACGTCGTTCTCTTTCTTCTCGGTGGACTTGGGTCTGCGCTTATCCATACCCAGATAACCGACAAGGACAGCATTACACGCCAGTATGCCTCCTACTACGAATATTTCAAATCCGGTCATAGGCTTTCAGGATTGGTGAAACGGGAATTTATTATCTTTCCAATATTGCAGTCGTAATTCTTGAAATGGTGAGTCAGCACATTGTCAAGGAATCCCGTTAATGTAGCGCAGTCACATCCTGCCGCTTCAAGAATCAGCAATATGTTCCGATGATATTCCGGTCTGATATTGACCTGTTTACCCGTTGATGCTCTGAACGCTTTTTCAGGCTCGTGGAGAAAAGTATCCTTGTATAGTTCCGGGGCACACGCATTTTCGATGGCAGCTTCTATTTCTTCAAAAGCCACTCCTTCTGTCAGCGGCTTATAGTCCGGAGCAGATTCATCGCCGCGTGGTACTATATCTGTGCCGAAATTGTCAACCGACTCTCGGATTGAATCCAGCTCCTGAATATCAGTTACGGTCGGCATGACTACCGCACTTGCTTGAATGTAGGCCTCGACACGCTCCTTGATGTAACGGTCAATCGCGGGTGTAACATCAGAGACAAACTCTTCTGTCATTTTCGGAAAGCTGTCCATGAAACGCTCAAGCCCTGTAATCATGTCATTACTGGCTTTGAGAATGGTTCCGACATCTTTCTTGTCTCTTTTGTCGCCGGATAAAACCCAGATGCAGAAAACGATATTGGCTGCAATTAACGAGAATATGAAGATGATGAATACGGTATCACTCATAGCGTTACAGTTTTAGAGCCACGGTCTGTCAGTTCGTTGATGACATCCCTGTTGGCTACAAGGTGAGAGATTATGATATTGGTAACGTATGCCCCGATTGTCAGGTCTCTGTCGTCGAACAGGGCCACCGTCTTTGCGAGTTTGTTGACAAGCTCACGGGGAACGAATATTCCTTTTCGCGCCCCGACGGTATAGGGGGCGAGGAACTCGGAGCGGTACGCTTTGACCGCTGCCTCGTCATGGAAGTCTGTTCCGACTTCTTCCGACGCTTTTGCGCAGACGCGCAAATCACAGTATTTCGGATTGTTCATGTTGATTTCATCATTTTAGAATTGTTTACTTTTTTGATACAGGCTCTGCAATATCGGCTCGACTTCCCGGAAGTGTTCTGCGAGTACATTATGCACATACTGGGCGATTGACAGGTCTTCATTGAACAATGCCTGTATCTTCAGAATCTTGTGCCGGAACTCGTTTACCACCATGACCTGACGGCCTTTCTTGTTGAAGGCGTCTATGGGGCATCCTTCAACGAATGTGCGCAGATATTCATCTTCCTCTTTCGTGCGGTCGGGTGTGACGGGCTTTCTCGCCAACTCATCTTTCACCTCGACTGGCGGCGATTCAGTGGCGGCCGGCTCCCTCTTGGCTTTACGGTAGGACGGCATCGCGTCCTCACGGTAACCGTCAAGGAAATCCTGCGCGTCCTGTGTGTCGAAGCCGCTGGTTATATCCTTTTTCGCCATACGGTTCAGACATTTATTATCTTGCGGATCTCGGCAACAAGCTCCGGCAGATTGCTCCCTTTTAGCAGACGCTTGTCGGGAGGCAACATAGTTGATCTGAACATTCCGACTTTTCCGACGGCTGCCCCGTCCTTGAAGAATCTGGAGCTGTTTGCAAGCACCGTATCGAGAGAGTGCAGCCCAAGCTCGTCAAGATAGTTGTCGATGATGCCGCACAGACGGGTTTTGGCCTTTGACGGCACACGGTTCCATACAAGGTTCACATCTTTGATTTTCGTTTTGCCTGTGGTAATCATGTTGTTCACCACATGGCTGGCGAAACGTATTGAGCTTTTCATGTCGGCGGTGTCGGTGGTTATCGGCACGAAAAGATAGTCCATCACGGACAGGAGTTTTACGATTTCTATATCGTTCACCGTACCTGTGATGTCGAAAAACACCACTTGCGGATTGGCGCCCTCGTCGAGCCTCTCAACGGCGACTTTCGCGGCCTCTGCCGGATTGGAGAGAATTATCTCGTATGCCTTCTTGCCGAAATTGCGGTAGAAGTTATGCATTACCCTTTTAAGGTATGGATTCTCTCCGGTGACATTGAGGTCGTTCTCGCGGTAGTCTTTCTGGGAGTGCTGCCTGTCGTCGCAATCAATGACAATCACATCGACGCCTTCCAGATAATAGAGGTAACTCGCCGTAAGAGCTGTGAGGGTTGATTTGCCCGCGCCACCTTTCTGCGTGGCAAAGGCAACGAAAACTGGTTCGCTCATAATTTTCGCGTATTAATGTTAATGATTCGGGTAGATTTTCTTGCCATTTCCGAATGGAAATTCCCCCGGCTTGATAGCCGTGTCCGGGCGGAAGGCACATTCGCTGACTCACAGGACCGGTCTTGTTATAATATGGTCAGCGGTGCATGGCGTCTGTATTGTGGGTTGCAACCGTTTCATTCCCGCTATGCCTTGCGTGCAGGAGTGTGTTGTCATTCAATCATTATTTCACACTTTCACACATGGGACAACAAACTCACTTTATCACTCATACACACCTGCGTGCAGGTGAGGGCATGACGGATAAGGTTGCAATGCCTGTGGCAGAAAACTCACGACAGAGAATGAAGAAATCAATGATTGTATCGAGGAAAGAATCAGTGTCCCGATTATCGTTCCTGCATCGTCTCTGTCATTCGAGCCTCTGTGCAAGTTAAACGAGGACAAATCACAAAAAGATTTACAACCCTCTGATTTTGCGTTACTTTGCGTAACGATTGCGCTACTTTGCGTTACTTTTCGGTCGGCGGAAAACCGGGGCGCAGGGATACATTGTTATAAATGCGGTGACAGCGAACCGCAGGAATCAGCCCCGGCACACGACAAAGATGTCAGACAGTGCCGAAATAATATGCCCCGACCGTCAGTACCGGCGCGGTCAGCCATGAATTACTCCGATGGTTCCATATATTCATCCGTCATAACCGGATTGTTCCCGCTGTCATTTTCCTCAATATCATAGAGATGTTCACATGAACATAGCAAGGTATGTTTTCCGCTGCATGAAATAAGATTTGCAGCAGAAAACCCTTGCCATGTGCATGGAGCCTGCGATTACTCCAAAGTCGTAATCGCCAAAAGAACCTGCGGTGCAGTAATACACCGTGGATTTACAAGAACCACTTAATCCTCGTTTTTATGAAACAGAATTTTAAGAAAACCGGGCGTCATCCCAAGATAGACGCCACGGCTTTCCGATGCTCCGTCAATTTTTCGGCATCGGAACACGCCTCCCTCCAGACCATGCACGAGCAGTCCGGAATAGAATCCTTGTCGGCTTTTGTCAAAATGCGGATATTCTCCAAACCTTTCAAGGTGCATTATATAGACGACAACACCCGCATCTTCATAGATAGGCTTTCATCGCTCAACGCGCTTTACCGTACATTCGTGATTGACTATGACAAATTCGTCGATATACTCAAACAGCATTTCACCGAGAAAAAGGCATTGTCGTTGCTTTACAAGTTAGAGCAGACCGCCGTGGAGATAGTAAAAGTCAACCGCGAGATTGTCGCACTCGCCAAAAAGTTCGATGCCCGATGGTTGCAAAAATCTCTTTAGGAAGCTCTCTTTACGGCGCACTTTCGTACAACGGCGAAAAGATAAACAAGGAGAAAGGTCGTGTCCTCGACACCAACAAAATCTATAATGACGGTTCCGGCAACATAGACATACACCGGGCTTTCGAGGATTTCAAGCGGTGGATGCCCCAGCATACCAGAGCCGAGAAAACAATGATGCACATTTCCCTCAATCCCCATCCCGACGACTGTCTGAGCGAGATGCAGTACACGCAACTCGCCCACGAGTATATGGAGAAGATGGGGTTTGCCGAGATGCCGTACATAATAGTGAAACACGAAGACATAGACCGACACCACATACATATCGTGGCACTCCGTGTCCGTCCCGACGGCTCCTGTATCTCCGACAAAAACAATTTCTACCGCAGCAAGGAGATAACACGGGAGCTGGAGAAGAAGTACGGGCTGCATACCGCCGAGCGTCAAAAAATCACTCCCGATATGCCCATAAAGAAGATTGATCCGTCTGGCGATATCAAGCGACAGGTTGCCAACACGGTCAAAATGGTCGGTATGCGCTACAAGTTCCAGACCATCGGCGAATATAACGCCATACTCGGTCTGTATAATATAAGGTGTGAGCAGACCGACGGCAGGGTCAACGGCAGGGAGTATCACGGGCTGGTGTATTTCGCCACTGACGACAACGGCAAGACCATCGCATCGCCGTTCAAGGCGTCGCGCCTCGGTAAGTTCGCCAGCCGCACGGCGATAGACGGAAGAATGGAGAGGGCAAAAGACAAAATCGACATCCGTCCGACCAAGCAAGCTGTTTCGGAGGCAATGGCGGAATCTTCGGGCAAGGACGATTTCATCGCCAAACTCAAGGAGAGGAACATCGACCTTATCCTGCGCTATACCGATACCGGGCGCATATACGGCGCGACATTTATAGACCATAATACAGAAACGGTTCTCAACGGTTCGCGTCTGGGTAAGGAGTTCTCCGCCAACTCACTTGAAAAGTGGTTCACCGCCGGAGAAAAGCCTTCGGTTATACCCGTCGCACCCGATGTTCAGCCAGAACAGCCACAGCCGGATACCCGGCAATCGCAGTCAGACAACCGCCAATCCCAATCGGGCAACACGCAGACCGGTACCGCAGACAGCGGACAAAGCACGACAGGCGGCGGTTCGGCCACCTCACAAAGCCAGCCGTTCAGTCAGCCTCAATCCCGGACACGGCAGAACAATTCTTCCGCTTACGACGATGTGCCGACTCTCCCCGGTCTTGACCTGTTCCAGACCGGACCCGGATTCGACCCGCAGGAGGAAGCCTTCTACCGCGAGATGCAGCGGCGCAGAAAGAAAAAACGCCGTGGCCCCAAACTATAATTTGTCAAACTCCAAACACAAGATTTATTATGTCACAACAGGAAGATGACCTCAGGGCGTTGTCGAAAATCATGGATCTACTCCGTGGTGTCAGCATCGCCGTGATGGTTGCAAACATTTACTGGTTCTGCCAGCCCCTCGTGTCGGGCTGGGAGTTCCACCCACAGACCATGAAGGTTCTTCGCGGTCTTGACGAGGCCGGGAGCCTGTTCCACAATCCGTGGAACGCCAAATGGTGGACGCTCCTTCTGCTTGCCCTCTCGTGTTTTGGCACCAAAGGTGTCAAGAACGAGAAAATCAAATGGGGCCAGATATGGCTCATAATCTCTATTGGTGCCGTGCTGTTTTTCCTCGATTGGTGGATGGTGTCTATCGGCTGGTACTACACCTATATATTCACCACTATATCGGGTTATGTGTGCCTGCTGCTCGGAGGGGTGTGGATGAGCCGTCTGCTGAAGAACAACATGATGGACGACCGCTTCAACGAGGAAAACGAATCGTTCATGCAGGAGACCAAGCTGATGGAGAATGAATATTCCGTCAACCTCCCCACACGTTTTTACTATAAAAAGCGGTGGAACAGGGGATGGATAAATGTAGTCAACCCGTTCAGAGCCTCGATAGTCCTCGGCACTCCCGGTTCCGGCAAGTCATTCGCTGTCGTCAACAATTTCATCAAACAGCAGATAGAAAAGGGCTTCGGGCTTTATGTGTATGACTACAAATTTCCTGATTTGTCGCTGATTGCGTATAATCACATGCTGACCCATGCCAAGAGTTACGGTAAGAATCCACCCACATTTTGTGTCATAAATTTCGATGATCCGGAACATTCACACAGGTGTAATCCGATACACCCTGATTTCATGTCGGACATCGCCGACGCCTACGAATCGGCATACACAATAATGATGAATTTGAACCGCACATGGATACAGAAACAGGGTGATTTCTTCGTGGAATCCCCGATAGTGCTGTTCGCCGCAATCATCTGGTATCTTAAAATATACGAGAACGGTAAATACTGCACCTTCCCCCATGCCATTGAGTTCCTTTGCCGCCGGTATGAGGATATATTTCCAATCCTCACATCATACACGGAGCTGGAAAACTATCTCTCCCCGTTTATCGACGCTTGGCAGGGAGGCGCAGCCGAACAGTTGGCCGGGCAGATAGCCTCGGCGAAGATACCTCTGTCAAGGATGATTTCCCCGCAGCTGTACTGGATAATGACGGGCGATGATTTTACGCTCGACATCAACAATCCGAAAGAGCCGAAGATTCTCTGTGTCGGCAACAACCCCGACCGTCAGAACATCTACGGCGCGGCACTCGGTCTATACAATTCCAGAATCGTCAAGCTGATAAACAAGAAAGGGATGTTGAAGTCCGGCGTCATCATAGATGAGCTTCCGACCATATATTTCAAGGGTCTCGATAATCTTATTGCCACCGCGCGAAGCAACAAGGTTGCCGTCTGCCTCGGCTTTCAGGACTTTTCACAGCTCAAACGAGATTACGGCGACAAGGAGGCGGCGGTGGTGATGAATACCGTGGGTAACATCTTTTCCGGGCAGGTTGTCGGCGAGACTGCAAAGACCTTATCCGAGAGGTTCGGCAAGGTTCTCCAGCAAAGACAGTCAATGAGTATCAACCGTCAGGATGTGAGCCACTCGATCAACACGCAGATGGATTCTCTTATTCCGGCAAGCAAGATTTCCACTCTGACGCAGGGAATGTTTGTCGGTGCCGTCAGTGACAATTTCGACGAGCGCATCGACCAGAAGATTTTTCATGCCGAAATCGTGGTGGACACCAAGAAAGTGGCGGCGGAGACAGCCGTCTATCAGCCTATTCCGCTGATTACCGATTTCAAGGACGACACACCTGACAAGTCGAAGATGAAAGCTGCAATACAGTTCAACTATAATCAGGTGAAACAGGATGTTAAAGACATCGTGGAGCGAGAGCTGGAGCGCATCCGCAAAGATCCGAAACTCCGTCCGCTGTTGCGGATAAAATAGCGCATGACAATAAAGAGTAAGCCCGACCATTCATCACGAGTGGCCGGGCTTTGGTTTGATATTTGCCTATGATTAAAAAGAGATTAAATATTTCGTGTGGATTAGTGGTTGGACATCGGCTGACATCATTTTGCGTCCTGTTCTTCCATGTGGTTGGTAAGCATTTTTGTCAGCAGGTCGAGAAAGTAAGTGCGGCTGTCGAGAGTGCGCACCTTTATCTCGTTGAATTTCTTGTATATGTAGTTTTCGGTTATCTCCACATCAAAGGCTTTGGCGAGTCTGAGGATTACATCCTTCACAGTGAGCCTGTCGCCGAAGCATTTTGCCAAGTGGAAGGCATAGCCTATCTCCACGAGTGCGACTTTCTTATGGCTCCATTTCAGTCCTATGTCCTGAAGAAGCTCATCGTCGGTTGCCGGTTCGATGACGATATTCTTTAGATTGCTGATTGTCTCGCGGACGAAGTGGAGTGCCTTGCTGATAAAGGATGTGAGCGATGTGTTCACGGCGTTGCGGTCTGCTTCGGTCTGAAGATGGGAGATTTCAATCTCGACCACGAGCAATGCGCTGACGGCATAGCCTTTGTTCCTGTTGGTACGGCACATCTCGAATACCTGCACGATGAAGTCGCGGTAGGTGATGTGAAGATTCTCCTTTTCGCCAGCCAAAAGCTGGCGGAAGAATTCGGTCTCGGTAAGGGCGAATATGTCCATATCGGGGCTGGTGTTTTTGGGTTCTACATTATGTTTTTTGTTTCTCAATGGATAGAACCCGTCAGCGTTACAAATGGATTACGGAATATAATGTTAAAATGGAAAGCGTGTGTGTTTCAGTAGGTTCAAGGATTTTGGTGATATGGATTTTTAGATAGGTTAAATATTTTGAGCGGAGCAACTTCCCCGAATTGAGGTATTATTCCTCACCCTTAATAAAAAAAGCGCACCGAACACGTCCTTCTGTGTAGGTGTCTGGTGTACCTTGTGAGAGAAACGTAACGGTACGCTATGCAAGCGCATAGCATAAGCATCACGCATCATGCTCTCACGTATAAAATTTACCAGACTTTACACTGAACAAAATGCGGTGTTATGTTATGATGTATCTATGAAACAACCGGCTCTCCGGTCGCTATGAACTCTAATTTCGCTACAAAGTTACAAATTATTTTCCGATTAACTGTTATTAGTGCTAACAATCAGTCTAATCCGAACTGTTTGAGCTTGTAGCGGAGAGTGCTGCGGTCGATGCCTAAAAGCCTCGCTGCCTGTGTCTTGTTGCCGTTTGATTGTTGCAATGCGGCGATAATCTTGGTTTTCTCCTTTTCCGGCTCCTGCAACCGAAGGCTTGTGTCAGGTTCCGGCTCCGACTGGCTGAAATTCAGGTCGGACGCGGTTATGACATCATCTGATGTGTGGAAAGCGGCGAACAGGATTACATCTTTCAGTTCCCTCACATTGCCGGGCCACTGATGAAGTTTGAGGGCTTTTGTCGCGGAGACATCGAGCCGTTTTTTATCCTGTTGTGTTTTATGAGCATAAAGGGTCAGAAAGAAATCCGACAAAGATTCTATATCCTCGGATACCTCTCTCAGCGGCGGTACGGAAATATCCACCTGCCGCAGAATGTAAAAGAGATTGGGACGGAAAGTCTTTTCAGACACCATCTTCAGCAACTCCGGGTCTGCAGTGCATATCACCCGGACATCGGGATGTTCCTCCGAGAGAATGTGCAGGAATACAGACTGTTTCTCGAAGTTGAGAAGCTGGATATTCTTCAGGATGATTGTACCTCCTGCGGCGTTCTGGAAGTAGCTCTTGATGCGGTTATACATCTCGTTGCGGTCGGATTTCGGGTCGTGTAGTCCAACAAGCTCGGCGCCACCGGCCTCGATTACCGTTATAGGCTTCTGCGTCCGTGAACTTTGGAGATAGATTTGCCGTGCAATCTGCTCCTTGCCCATGCCGCTTTCGCCGAAGATGATGCAGTTGGCATTGGTATGGGCTATGCGCCCAATTGATTGTTCAATCTCCTTGAACTTCGCGCTCCGTCTGGGAATCAGTGCATTGTCGAGCTGAATCACAACGCTCTCCGGCTTGGCATATTTGCACACCGTTTCGATGAGCTGCTTGTCGATAGCCGGACGCTGGATGATGTCAACGGCTCCGCCGTCGCGCATCACCGAGAGAAGATCTACGGCATTAATGTTATCTACTATGGCAATAACGGGGAACTTGTATCCCTCGCATTTTTGCCAGTTGATTAACTCTTGCGCTGTGCCGTGGGCGAATTTCATCGCCGTCACCACTACAGCGCCGGGCGGCAGTTGAGCCACCGCTTCTTTTGCTGCCTCCATGTTATCGACGGCTATCGGCTCATAACCGTGCTTGACAAGCAAGCCCGACATAAGCCTACGGTCGGTTTCGGAGGCATCGACAATAAGAATTTTGTTCATTGCCTTGATTATAAAAATATTGTTATTTAGGTTTCAGTCATATCAGACTTCATTATAATATTATGTATCTATATAGAAAAAGGCGATGGATTATTCGTGTCCTTCGCCTTTCTTTGATAATCCAACCTACGGAAAATTCTTAATCGGCATACACAGGCGGAATACCGGTACTGTCCTCTTTGTGCATATTTGATTCCCAAAACTTCATGGCATCTTTAATCCATCCTTCAGCTACAGTACCGAAGCCGATACCGAAGCCGTGACTCAATCCGTCATAGACATGAAACTCGGTCTGAATTCCATATCCTGAGAGCTGTTGAAGCCTCCGCTGCATTGTGCGCCACGAGGCGATGCCGTCATTTGAGCCTACGCAATTATAGGTCGGCGCATCTTTAGGAGAAGCATATGAATATCCGGTGTACTGCATTATTACGGCTGCTGCCTGAGGTAGGTCAGAACGGTCGGTAAGTTCCGTTAGATAATCCCTGTTTCCAAGCACGGCAGCCATACGTGCGCCGGCCGAACCGCCCCATAAGGAATAGTTGTCTTTGGCGACGCCTAACTGTTCGGCATTATCATAGATAAATGTTATCGCACGCGCCAAATCCGTATAAGGGTCATCGGGTCGATATATCAGTGCAAAAGCGGTATAGCCGGCTTTGCTCAATTCAAGAGAATGGGGAAAGCTGTCGTGCATGGCTCCCACGTATGCAAAACCTCCACCGGCATTGGTTATGGCAAACGGTTTTCCTTCGGTTCCCTTAAATACGAATATCCCAGTATCAGCCTTCGTAGGGTCTGTCGCAATTTCTTCCGGACTATAGATGTTATGGAAAATCTGCTCTCCCTTTAATGCCTGCGAGTGCAGAAAATTCAGTATCTCCACAGTTTTTTCTACCCGGATATACGGATACCACATATAAATATTCGATGTACTGACCTGTGCCAGTGTCATTGATGGTGATACTGGTCTGTCCACGGGGAATAGAAGTCTGCCGAAACCTTCAAAGCAAAGGTCACTCAGAACATCTGATACGGTGGATTCAGAAGTGTAATACATTTCGGTTGATTCATTCATTTCATGATTGTTGTCCGGCGTTTTATCCGAAGGCATATCGGGATTCTCCAATATATCAACGCCTGTCGAACAAGATGACAGCAACAATGCTAACGCAATTACCATTATTGAAAATGCCAATAGGATGATATGAGGATATTTCATTCGTCTGGTTATTTGTTTTAGTGTGCAAAATTACTTTATACCCAGAGAAATATTCTTACAGTTTTTACGGCGAGTTTATCATTATTTTCCATTGATGCGGACGGGTTACACTTTTTTCGGTAATACCAGCCAAAAACTGATAAAATAAATCTGCGAATTAACAATAATGCACTGAACAACAATATAATGTACACAGTGCAATTTTCAACATTCCGAAATATGAGCAAAAATACCCGGATTTTTCAAAATAAAAGATTGTTATATGATATGTAATTTTGCTGGGAAGTAAACAACAGCAAAATCTAAAGATTATGAAACTGAAATTCGTAACGCTTACCATCATGGCAATCATAACTTCATTTTCAAGTGTCGCACAAGATTTTGTGCAACCTTATCCGGCAGGCAATGCTATGGAGAACAATTCAAATTTTATCGGGACAGCCTATCTCTATCCGCTGTCGGAGGTTAAAGAACTGAATGTCCCGATGTTCAATGTCACTTTTGAACCCGGATGCCGCAACAGTTGGCACAGACATTCAGGTGGACAAATTCTTATTGTCACTGCCGGGATTGGCTATTATCAGGAAAAAGGGAAACCGGCACGACGTCTTTTCCCCGGTGATATAGTCGAGATAGCACCGAATGTCGTACATTGGCACGGCGCGGCCCCGGACAGCTGGTTTGCGCATATAGCCATAGAATGTAATCCTGCCGACAATCAGGTCACATGGCTTTCGCCTGTAATTGATGAAGAATACATCCCTGCCACAACTGATGCAGCCCGAAAATACGCTGAAGCCAATAGCGTCCTGTCACCCCGACAGCAGGCAATTGTTGCAATAGGCTCCTACACTGGCCGCGGCGACCTCTATCATCTTGAAAACGCTCTTGCCGAAGGTCTTGATGCGGGCATGACGGTGAATGAAATCAAGGAAATACTTGTGCAGGCATACGCTTACGCAGGATTCCCCCGTTCTCTGCGTGCGTTACAGAGATTTATGTCACTGCTCGACAAACGCAAGGCTGCCGGCATCACTGATGAAATCGGGCGCGATGCAACTCCTGTGCCTGACATGGATGACAAAGAAAAATATGCTCTCGGCAAGAAAAATCTCGAAAATCTTTCGGGAGTGCCGGCTCCTGCCACTCCTACCGGCTATGCCGCATTTGCGCCTGTAATCGACAAATCTCTCAAAGAACACCTGTTTGCCGATATATTCGACCGCGATGTCCTTTCGTGGCAAGACCGAGAACTGGCTACTGTCTCAATAATTACCGGTGTAGGTGGTGTCGAACCTATGGCTGCCGCACACATGGGTATCTGCATCCATCAAGGTCTTACTCCGGCACAATTAGACGCACTTCTGAATATCGTCGAGATAAATCTCGGCCCGGAATATTCCACCTCGCTGCGCGAGGTCGTGAAGAGTTTTGAAAATCACATAGATAAATAATGTCAATGAAAACATTATCAATACTAATCTTTTCAGCCATGAGCATGACAAGTTTTGCCAATAAGCCGATAATGATTGAACGGCAGGGACAGTTCCCTGTCGGCGGGACAACTATTGAGCGTCCCGGGACATTCGATCCTGATACATTTGTCGGATGGAGCAATCCTGTGCAGGATGGCCAGACCTATCGTTGCGACCACGCTTTCGCCAGATACCAGATTCCGGTGGATGCAAAGAAACTCCCGTTGGTATTTGTCCACGGGTTCGGGGGTGATGGCGTGTGCTGGGAAACGACACCGGATGGTCGAGACGGTTTCGCGACTCTTCTTCTCCGCGAAGGATATTCGACCTACGTACTCGACCTTCCCGGACGAGGACACGCATCACGCACGAGCAACGAGATCACTGTCAAGCCTGTGGCGGATGAGGAATTTTGGTTCGATATATGGCGTATGGGACTGTGGCCGAAGTGGAACGAAGGCATCCAGTTCCCGAAAGATTCACTGAGTGTGTCGAATTTCTTTCGCCAGATGGTTCCCGACCTGAGTGACCACAAACTTGATGTGACAGCACTCGATGCGATGGCACATAAAATTGGGAACCATATACTCGTAACTCACTCGGCCGGAGGTTTTCCCGGATGGATGGCAGCGATGAATAATCCCGAAGTTAAAGGCGTCGTTGCCCTCGAACCCGGAGGCTTTGTCTTTCCTGAAAACGAGGTTCCCGAAGCATTGCCCGGTCTCACGGGAGGCCTTGCCGGAGTATCGGTTCCATCTGAGAAATTCATGGAACTTACCCGAATACCGATTGTGATATACTTCGGCGATTATATCCCGGAATCAAATGCCACAACTCTCGGAGGCAGCAACTGGGAAGTGCGTCTGAAGATGGCCCGCGAATTTGTCAGTACCATTATCAAACATGGAGGCAAAGCGACTCTCGTAGAGCTTCCTGAAATTGGCATCAAAGGCAATTCGCATTTCCTGATGCAGGAACTTAACAATGATGTCATTGCAGCCAATGTTGCAGAATGGCTTAAGCAGAACGGTCTTGCTGACTAATATTGGATACATAAAAATATGGCTTTGGGGGTCGATTCACTCAAAGCCATGTTTCTTATTCACGATATTGCGTGGGGTTCAGACCGAGTGTGCGCTGCACATAACGGCTGAAATATGCCGGAGATGAAAAATGGAATATATCCGAAATCTGAACAAAAGTCAGTGACTTGTCGCGCAGAAGGCGTGAAATGTCAAGGGCAGTGTATCGGTTAATCCAATAGTTTGCGGCATAACCGCTGACTTTCTTTGATATTTCGGAAAGGTATTTGGGTGTGACGCACAGTTTATCGGCATAATAGCTTACCTCGCGGTGTTCTCGGTAAATCCCGCTGTCGAGCAATTCGATGAAGCGCGTCATGATAGAGGTCTGCTGTGTCGTGATGTCGCTGTCTCCGTGGATACGGGCGTGGAAATCAAAGAAATCGAGTATTGCTGCCTGCATAGCATTGATGACAGACTCGCGCCAGAAAAGATGATGCGAGTTGTTGATTCTCGACTGGAGAATGTCGTAGTCGCGCATACAGAGTTCAAACTGCTCCGGGGTGAGATGTATAACGGGGTCTATGAATAGCGCGATGGAACCTTTGATCCCGTAGTTGGTCTGCGGTGTGCAAAGTTCGATGAACGAAGACCGTGCATATATTATACGACATTGGAAATCGTCCGATTGCCTGACATCCTCTATATTTTCGCGCTTGCGTATGATTGACAAGTCTCCTCTCTGAAGTTCGTGGACATTCCCATTGAAATGATAACTGCACGCACCGTTGACGCACAACAAATGGGCAAGATACTCATCACCGGCATCAAATGGGATGGCGCCGATTTTATCTGTAATGAATATGTCATCGCGGTTGTCAGACATAGGTATGCTTTTTGTGATGCAAATTTAGTGAAAATTTATTTAACCCACAACGATAAAGTTAGTATGATTTATAAGTAAAATCTTATGACACACCATATTCACGCTTTTCTATGAAAGGTTTACTTGGTCATGGAGTATACTATTTTACCAATACTTTTTTCACGAGTCCTTTATTTGAACGGATAATATTCACACCCTTTTGTGGAGCAGGCACTTTTATTCCGTCCAAAGTATAAATTTGAAAAGTTTCGTCATCGGTGTCACTCATTACAGATTCAATGGCTGCCGATGGGTCAAAGGTATGATTATAGGTGTAATCCTGAAAATTTCCAAACCCCCAGTTACCATAGGATAGATTGAATGATCTTCCTGCATCGCCACGGTCAATGGCACGGATAGCCGTCATTTCTTCAGGAGTGAGTTCAAAGTCGAAGATGCTGATGTTTTCGAGGATATGGGCTGGATTGGTAGAGCCTGGCACCGGACAAAGGCCTTCCTGCATATGCCAGCGGAGAATAATCTGATAGACTGATTTGCCGTGTGCCGTAGCAATCTCCCGGAGTGTCGCATCGCTTACATCGCCTCTGTTGTGATTGAGAGGATACCAACATTCCACCTGAATATCATAGTTGTCTGCATAAAGTTGTCTGGCATCTTTTCTTTGAGCAAGCGGATGGCATTCTATCTGTGCGATTTGCGGCTTGATTTCCGCATTCTCCATGATATGATTGAACGCTTCCATGCGGTTGTCGAAATTACTGATGCCGAGAGCACGTATTCTTCCGGCCTTGTATTCTTTTTCCATCACTCGCCAACAGGCAAGGATATCTGAAAGCGTACCTGCCGGATGATGGATATATACAAGGTCGATATAATCTACCTGTAATCGCTCAAGCATTCCCTCAAACGCATTCTGCGCATCCGCAAGATTACCCGATATTTTGCTTGTCAGCCATATTTCCTCTCGCGGTATGCCGCTCTCCTTCATGCCCCATCCGGCACCTCGTTCATTATAGTAGAACATGGCATCGTCCAGATGACGATAGCCCGATTGCAGTGCGGAAATTACCATGCCACGAACCGTCTCGTTAAGCTGCTGCCGTTGATTGGCGCCTTCCATACTCTGCACTTGGGTTCCCAATCCAAAGCGAGGCATCATGACACCATTGTTGAGTCTTACAAGCGGGACTCCTGCAACCGATGTGATGTGGGACGCTGCCTGCGGCCCTCCGTCAGCAGTATCTCCACCCGGAGCAGGCTGAGTTACCTGATGGTCGAAATCACCGAGGGGATAAGGCGATTCACTATTATTATTTGCCTGTTGTGCCATTATGCTCAAAGAGAAAGAGCAGAGGTATATTACTGTCCCAAAGAACTTTTTCATTTTTCTATTATTATAGACTATTTTATCTGACTGTTGATATTAAGAATCAGCCGATTTGATTATTGGCTCGTTTGATATCGGCTAATGATACATTTTCATTGCGGAAACGCGCCTGTGGATTGCGCTCTCCACGTGCGAGTGTCAGAGCTTTCTGTGGACAGGAATGGACACAGGCAAGACAGTATTCGCACGAACCGCTGAAAGAAGCCTTGTCTGTTATCTTGAAATTGCCGTGAGGACATACGGTAGAGCATATTCCACATCCTACACAGGCAGCTTCGTCAAGAGCCAAAAGGCGTTCTGCCGTCATGGGAAAGTGTTCCTCCTGTAAGCGTTTGAGCCAGCCTTTCATATGGTCATCAGCATCATAATGACTTATTGCCTGTTTATGACCGTCAATATCAGCTACTATCGCCGACAGATTTTCGGGGATTTTCTTATCTATCCTGACCTGTTCGTTCATGTCAAATACAGGAAGATAGTTATCTACCATAAGGAGAGTGTTTATATAATTGTTGTTCACGCCTCCCTGTTTGCAGAAGTCATCCCACCAGTCTGCGACATTAGCGGCAAAATTGCCGAATGTGATGATTGAAAAGATATATGAAGCCTTCAGTTTAGCCTTCTTTACAAACTCGCGTACAATCATCGGCGCGGCGGCGGCGTAATCAGGGAAAACGAGGCCGATTTCATCTGCTTCGAAATCAAGATTGCCGTCTTTGAGGGCCTGCGGAATACTTATCGGTTCGGGAGAAAGTGCGCGGGCGACATACAGGCTGTTGCCCGTAGCGGTGAAATAGAATACGAGTCGTTTAGGCGTTGTTGTCTTTGGCGCACATGCTGCAAGCGATGACATTCCTAAAGAAGCGACAGAAGCACTTGCTACAAAAGCTCCCATCATTTTTAATGCTGTCCTTCTGCTGATGTTGTTGTCCTTTCCCATGAAGATTGGTTTTGTCGGTTTTATGACTGTTTACTTGATTATGGCATTGCCATGCTTACATTGATCAAGGATATAGCGCCATGAATATGGCGTTTCTTTTTTTTAGTTTGTCAACCGCTTTGTCTAATGACTCCGTAGGTTCAATGATGTTATATCCTTTCCAGAAATCGGCATCCCAATAATCAGATACCTTGTCATAGAAAATATCATTGTTGCCGAAAGCAAGCCGTCGTGATATGCCTTGTTCCGGATTGTCCTCACGGTCAACCATCACCATTTCCGCGTAGGTGGTATAGCCTGATGAAAACAGCCTGCGTTTCCAGTCGCATTTGAAACGGGTCTTGGTCTTTATATAGTTCAGGTAAGACACCCCGTCATCCAGACGGTAGGTGATAGTAAATGCCACCTCCTGAGGCTTGAAGTGCAGCCCGCGCGGTTTCTTTCGGAGAATGGCGTTTGTCGCTTTATCCTTGTCAGACATATCAAGATCGAATTCAGCCTTGCTGAACGACAAGGTTTCCTGATCAATATACAGCAACCCATGACATAATGCGTAATCCAGTTTCACTTTGGGAGTGAATCTTATCACATATTGCATACGGTCATCTATGCTGACCGGCTTTTCCATTGTAAAATTATAATAAGCCAGATCATCATACCCGAATAGAAAATCTCTATTCTTAACGAAGTCTGTTATTATCGGAAGTGTGGGGCCTCCCACTATCTTGACTGAAAGTGTGTCGCGACTGTCCTGACTTATCAGCCGGCGTCCCTTCATTATCTGCACCCGTTCACCGTTGTTCATTCTATGTGTATATGGAGTCTTGAACACATCCACAATCGCTTCCGAAACACCGATATATTGCTTGCCCTTCTGCACGGTTTCACGATAGAAAGCTGTAAAGAGATTTTTGTTGCGGGAATAATTTACCGGAATCTTCTTGAGTGCCTCCGCAACTATTTCATCCGGTTTCCCGCCTCTCACGATTACCTCTTTAAGCATCTTGGCTGATGAAGTCATCGTTATTGTGATCCGCCTCTCATTCTGTTGCAGACCCGATAAGGAAATTGTTTTGCTAAAGTAACCAAGTTGTTCCGCCTTGATTTTTCCATTGATATATGCTGCCGGAATTGTCAGGGAGAAGGTGCCGTCATTGTTGCTTACGGTGCCTATGTTGGAACCCTCTAACGAGATGCTGACATTTCCGAGCGCTCTCTTTGAATTCTCGTCCTTCACTTTGCCGGTTACGGTCACGAAAGAAGCCTCCGCAGGCTCTTGGGCCACGGATACGACTGCCATCCAGCACAATAGAATTATTGATAAAAATCTTGCCATATACTGCGCCTAAATTATAGATAGTGCAAAATTACCCAATTCTGCCCTCAGCGGTCTTACTGTTTTTTCGGTTTTTGATGCAAATAATGCGGAAAGCGGAAATAATGACATTAACGACCGAAATCTTTATAAGCCTGTTTATAACGATAATGTCTAATTTTGCATACAAAAAATATTACAATGATACGCAAAGCATTATCAACATTCGCACTTTGCCTGACATTGACCGCAGGTATGGCGCAGACCACACCGGAGCCGGCAAAGGTTTATTTCACGTCAGACATCTCACCGGAATCACTCGTAGGCATATTCAAGGCATTGGGAGTGACGCCCGAAGGGAATGTCGCAGTCAAAATCAGTACCGGAGAATCAGCCCAAAGCAATCATCTCCGGCCTGAGCTGATTGGAAATCTTGTAACGGAGGTAAAAGGCACTATTGTGGAGTGCAACACGGCTTACAGAGGGAACCGCTCAAATACCGAGTCACACCGCCGTGCTATCGAGCAACGCGGTTATGGAGAAATCGCCGCTGTCGATATTATGGACGAGGAAGGCGGGATGAACCTTCCGATGCAGGATACAAAATGGTTCTCGGAGAATATTGTAGGCAGTCATCTCGCCAATTATGATTTCCTTATAATTTTGCCCACTTCAAGGGTCATGCAATGGGCGGCTTCGGAGGTGTGTTGAAAAACCAGAGTATAGGCATCGCGACACCCGACGGCAAGACCCGTATCCACACGGCCGGCGCTTATTCCGACCCACGTTATGTGTTTCAGCAACCACACGGTCAGGATGCCTTTCTGGAGTCGATGGCAGGTGCTGCACAGTCAGTTCATAATTATTTCAAGGCGAAGAAAGGGATTGTCTATATCAACGTAATGAATAATCTTTCGGTTGACTGCGACTGCGACGGACATCCGTCAGCCCCGCAGATGAAGGATATTGGGATACTTGCCTCGCTCGATCCCGTCGCACTTGACAAAGCTTGTCTTGACCTTGTTTTCGACCATGAATCTACTACCGACGATAACAGTCAGCCTCTCATACAGCGCATTGACAGCCGACATGGGACACATACGGTTGACTATGCGGAGCAAATTGGTCTCGGCACAAAGAGCTATGAACTGATAGATGTCACCTCAAGCGGAATAAACGATGTGGCAGTTGACGGAGTGAAGAGATACAATGTGTATGATTTGAAGGGTGTCAAGGTCCTGTCAAATGCAAGCGATATTTCAAGTCTTGCCCCCGGCATATATATCATAAACGGCCAGAAACAAAAGATTGAGTAAGAACTCTTTTAAAATTTTATGGCAAGGAGGTTGCAAGTTTCGTAACCTCTTTTTTATTGCTGCTGACAAACGGATAAATTTGAAAAACAAGCCGTATTTCTCGTAACAACAGGTTGAGTCTGTATGGGTAATTTTGCAACACAAACAAATATAAAATATAGTTATGAAGAAGTACATTTATATGATTTTCTTTTTCACATTTGCCTTGGCAATGATGTCTTGCAGCAATGATGAACCAGAAAATCCGAATAACCCCGACACCGAAGAACCGGGAGAACCCGGCACACCTGACGAACCCGCTGACGGCAGCAAAATCATTGTCGCTTATTTCAGCTGGGGAGGAACTACCCAGCGGATGGCTCGACAGATTTCCGAGCAGACCGGTGGTACACTGTTCGAGATTGTTCCTGTCAATCCATACCCTTCTGAATACACTCCAACCACTGAAGTTGCCCTCGAAGAGAAAAACTCAAATGCACGCCCGGCAATAAAAAACAAGGTTGAGAATTGGGACGATTACGATGTTGTGTTCATCGGTTGTCCTGTATGGTGGTGGACAACTCCCATGATTATACACACTTTTGCCGAAACCTACGATTTCAAGGGAAAGACAGTGGTTCCATTCTGCACATACGCATCTACCTATCGGGACGAAACGCTTGCTGAAATCGCGCGCATCACACCTGATGCCGCACACCTCCAAGGGCTTGGACTCACAAGCGGCCAGATAAGCGAATCAAGAATATCAACATGGCTTAAAGATATTAAGGTAGTGAAATAAATTCCTGCCCGTATATAATATGACTTGTTATCATCAACATATTGCAAAGGGTATAATTTGTCTGCTGCATCTGATGCTCGCTGCCTGCAACGCAGAAGCGACAGAACCGGCACTACTTAACAGCGGTCAGACTCAATATGATGAGTTGATTACTAAAACAGTTCCATATCCAGCCGACTATATCCAGCCGATTTCGCGTAGTGGGGAACTAAAAACCATCTCATATTCAACAGCCGATTATGCCGATGGAACATTATCGCCAAGAACAAATCAAGCGTGTATATATCTTCCATACGGATATAATCTTGATACAGAGAGAAAATATAATGTCCTATATCTAATACATGGGCATTATGGCGATTATTCGACATTTCTGACTTCCGGCAATTGCCTGTTAAGGAATGTGCTGGATAATATGATTGCCAACAATGAAATAGACCCAGTGATTGTAGTAACGCCATCATATAACTACGGTCAACCGACCCCAAACTATGTCGATGCGGATAGATATTGTGAGGCTCTTACTCAAGAATTGCTCAACGACTTGATGCCCGTTGTCGAATCGGATTTCAGAACTTATGCGGAATCAGCAGATCCTGAAGGATTTGAACTGTCACGGAACCATAGAATGATTGGAGGTTTTTCAATGGGTGCCGTAACGACTTGGTACGCCTTTGAGCATTTACTCCCATATTTCCGGAATTACCTGCCCATCAGTGGGGATTGTTGGTCATTAGGGGCTTTTGCGGGCATGAACCGTCCGGCAGATACAGCCCGCTATCTTGCCGACATTGTTTATAATTCGCAATATACAGACAAATTTTACATTTGGGCAGCAAGCGGAACCAGTGATTCGGCCTATCATGAAACTCTTGTCCAGATTGAAGCAATGGCTGAATTACTCGATGTTTTCAACAGTAGGACAATGTCTTTTCACGAAAAAGACAACGCACGCCATGAATATGGGCCGTCTATTGAATATGTGTATAACGCTCTGAAATATTTCTATCCGGCCGACAACAATTCGAGCGGCCTTACAGAATTATCTGCCCCTGACAAAGCACAAGATACCGATGATTTTTCAATTACAGGTATCAGGCTTTATGGTGATGAAAAAGGTATTCATATTAGAAATGGTAAAAAATTAATAATTAGACAATAGCGATGAACAGACTGTTTATGTTCCTACTCACTCTTTTGGTGATAGGATGCGGCACATCTTGTGCAAGCGATGAACCGATGAAAACCGCCGATAGCGGCGAGGCCGGGTATTTCGGCGGAAAGAAAGTATTGATAGCCTACTTCTCATGGGGAGGCACTACGCAACGTATGGCACAGCAGATTCAGAATATTACCGGTGCTGACATGTTCCGCATAGAACCCGAAGTGCCATATCCCACTGAATACACACCATGTACGGAAGTGGCACGCGAGGAAAAAGACAACAATGCCCGTCCTGCAATAAAGGACAGAGTGCAGAATTGGGACGATTACGATGTTGTGTTTATCGGTTGTCCTGTATGGTGGTGGACAACTCCGATGATAATTCATACTTTCTGCGAGAGTTATGATTTCAAGGGGAAGACTGTTGTTCCTTTCTGCACCTATGCGGCAACTTACCGCGACGAAACTCTTGCTGAAATTGTAAACATCACTCCCGATGCCGATCATCTGACAGGCGAAGGACTCACAAGCGGCAGCATAACCACTCAGAGAATCCAGACATGGATTGACCTCATCAACGAAGAGTGGAACAACAGCAATCCGTCAGGTACGGGTGACGCTGTGATGACCGGAAAGGTCGATCTTTGGGAAAAAGGGAATATTCCCACTGTGACTCATAATGTCAACAATTCCGATGGTCCCGATTTCATTCCGAATATGGAAGTATTCACCGTCAATGAATCTGTTGCGCCCAAAGGTGCGATAATCATTTGTCCGGGTGGTGCTTTCGCTTTCCGCAGTATGCAAAACGAGGGATACGATATCGCGGATATGTTCGTACCTATGGGTTATCAGTGTTTCATAGTCAATTATCGTATCCAGCCGTACACCATGCGCGAAAGCGCTACCGACCTGCAACGAGCCATACGGTATGTCAAGGCCCATGCTGATGAATACCGAATCAATCCTGACAATATCGCACTGGTCGGTTTTTCGGCAGGGGGTATTCTCAATGGTGAAGTCCTGCTCAACTGGCGTGACCTAACAAACGGCACTGTTCTTGATAGTTCCTATCGCCCCGACAATCTTGATAATGTACCTGTATCTGCGTGTGCCGTCGGAATGATTTATTCATTCTACGGCCGGTTGAGCGTTTCGATGAATGATGTGGAAACTCTCCGTGCTGCCAATCTCCCTCAGGCTTTCTATTGCTGGGGAACAAGGGACGGATTTGCCGGACAGTTCACACAAAACGCAAACGCTGTCGAGCAGGCCGGATGCCGTGTGGAACGCAAAATACTCCCGAACTACCCGCACGGATATGGAACAGGCGGTAATTCCGATGTGTGGGGACGCGATTTCGATGAGTTCCTGACTCCGATAATGACAGGGAATTCCTCCGTAAACGATGTAATGGCTGATATGACGAATGAAACCGGGAAAGAAGTATGGTATGATCTCAGCGGTCGCCGGATTGCCAAGACTTCAGTCGATTCAGGCATCTATATAGTGAAGAGTGCAAACAGAGTCACCAAAATATTGAAACGATAATCATGGAATACAGGACATTAGGATTGAACGGCCTTCGGGTATCGGCTGTCGGACTCGGCTGCATGGGTATGAGTCACGGTTACGGGCGCCCTGCCGACAAGCGAGAAATGAAACAGTTGCTTACCGATGCCGTGGATATGGGATATACCTTTTTTGACACGGCAGAAATCTATGGGACACCCGAAGACCCGCACGCCAATGAAGAACTGCTTGGAGAGGCTTTACAGCCGTACCGCGACCAGATAATACTTGCCACGAAATTCGGTCTGACATTTGATGATCCAAACGGAGATGGCCCTCATCCTCTTATCCCCGATTCCAGTCCGGAAGCGATACGTCGGGCAGTGGAAGGTTCTTTACGTCGTCTTCGCACCGACCACATAGACCTCTACTATCAGCACCGTATAGATCCCGCCGTCGAACCGGAAACCGTTGCGGAAGTAATGGCTGACCTTATCCACGAGGGTAAAATACTCCATTGGGGCATTTCCGAGGCAAACGAAGATTATCTTCGCCGGGCACATGCCGTTTGCCGTGTAACCGCCGTGCAGAACCGCTATTCGATGATGGCCCGGTGGTACGAGTCACTTTTCCCGACGCTTGAGGAACTTGGCATCGGCTTCGTCGCCTTCTCTCCCCTTGCAAACGGATTGCTTACCACCAACTATGATGCTTCGTCAAAGTTCGATCCTAAGTCGGACTATCGGGCTGCAATGCCGCAGTTCCGCAAGGAGAGTTTCGAGCGGAATCACAATTTGTTTGACTATCTTCTTCGTCTTGCCGACGAGCATCACGCCACCCCGTCGCAAATTTCTCTTGCCTGGATGCTCTGCAAGAAGCCTTGGATTGTACCCATTCCCGGAACAAGACATCTGTGCCGTCTGAAAGAAAATGCCGGCGCAGTGGATGTGAAACTTACTCCCGAAGAAGTGGACACAATCGATCACACGCTTGACAAAATGCAGATGAGCGAAGTGTTCGGTGGTTCTAAAATACTTGTAAACGCTAAATGAACGCATATGAAATCAATAAAACTATTTATAGCTGTATTGGTGGTGATTGCAACCACTTTCGGTATTAGAGCCGAAGAAAAAAATGTTGACGGTATTCCCTATGTCACACTCAATAACGGACTGCAGATGCCTCGTTTCGGTATAGGCACATTCAATGTACCGGGCGATTCAGTTGCTGCCGATGCAGTACAGTTCGCATTGAAAAACGGATACCGCCATATCGACACGGCCCATGCCTATCGGGTTGAGCGCGGAGTCGGGCAGGCTATAAAGGAAAGTGGTGTGCCTCGTGAAGAAATTTGGGTTACAAGCAAACTGTGGCCCAGCGAATACGGCGATGCCGATGCCGCTATCGACCGTATGCTCGACCGTCTTGGGTTGGACTACATCGACCTGCTGTATGTGCATCAGCCTATGGGCGACTGGCGCGGGGCATGGCGCGCTATGGAGAGGGCTGTTGCTGCAGGTAAGGTAAAGAGCCTCGGCTTGAGCAACTTCGATGCTGCCGATTCACTATATACCGCTGCAATGGAGTGGGCGAAAATCAAACCGGCTGTGATGCAGATTGAGTGCCACCCTTATGCACAGAGAAAAATGTGGGCGGATAAAGTTGCCAGCGATTCAATAGTTCTTGAAGCATGGTTCCCACTTGGCGGCGCGATGAGTAACGGTGCCCTTTTCAAAGATCCGGTACTGATGAAAATCGCGGACGCACATGGGAAGACCCCGGCCCAGATAATACTGCGCTGGCATATTCAGGAAGGCCATTCCACTATCCCCGGAGCCACTTACCACCCGTATATCACCGAGAATATCAGCATTTTCAACTTTGAACTTACTCCCGAAGAAATGGCAGCTATACGCGCCCTCGATAAAGAACAGCGTTTCTTCAATATGGACTATAAGGAAGCTGAACAGTTTATGCTTAATTGGAAAATGGATGACTGATTATGAAACCTGAAATTATCTGCCACATAATGAGTTCTGTTGACGGTCGTCTGTTGCCCTCGCGTTGGACGCCTCCCTTTGACGGGACGGAAGCCGGAAAACTCTTTGCCGAATATGCCGCAATCGGTCGACTTCTCGACACTGACGCATGGATGTTCGGCAAGGCGACAGCTCGTGAAGCGTTCCCTTACAAATTCATGCCCAAGAGCGACAGACATCCGGCTGCTGATACAATCCATATCGGTAACAGAGAATCCGCGAGGCTCTTTATAACCGTTGACCCTGATGCCGACATCTTCTTTACTTCCGACCGTTTGCGCGGCGATAATATAGTGACGATTCTCGGCACGAATGCCACCGCCGATTATCTTGAAATGCTTGAAGAAAAAGGAATTTCCTATATCGTGCTTCCCGATGCCACTGCTCTCGGCGAAGCGATGGAGATTCTTTACGGCAAGTTTGGGGTCGGGAAAATCTCGTTGCAAGGCGGTGGAATAATAGACGGTGCAATGCTTGCGGCTGGGCTGCTTGATGAGTTGAGCCTTGTGATATACCCCGGAATAGACGGACTAACAACCGCACCCTCTATATTTGAGTATCTCGGTGCTTCCGACGAGCGACCAGCCTCCGGGCAAACGCTTGAGTTATTGTCGGTGGAGAAACGGGACCACGGTATTGTCTGGCTCCGTTATAAATTCCATAGATGACAAGTCCTGCCTTGCGCTTTTGTCGGTATCTATTTCAATTTTGTCGGTTAACATAAACTGCCGTAATTTGTAAATTGTTAAGTCAAGTGCATTATGAAAATCAATAAACTCATGGCTGCGACGGTCTGTCTCTTGATAAGTTACGCAGGCGGTGCGGCTCAAACAACAAACGATATGAACAACAAACCCATTTATGAAGAAGTCGCTCTGGAGGATGTCCTTTCTTACAAGGGTAATCCTTATGGACTTGTGTATGACAATGCCATTATGGAGAATGAACCGGGCAAAGTCAATATCCACCCGATTTCTTATGACCTGAACGGCCTGAAGATTCAGGCTAATGTATATACTCCGGCTGGATATGACTCGGCAAAAAGTTATCCCGCGCTGGTAGTAGCCCATCCTAATGGCGGCGTCAAGGAGCAGGTTGCCGGAAATTATGCTCAGATCATGGCAGAAAGAGGTTATATAACCCTGGCTTTCGATGCAGCCTATCAAGGTGCAAGCGGAGGTGAACCCCGTCAGACTGATAAGCCTGCAAACCGTATCGAGGACATACACCGTGCCGCCGACATTCTTGCGACATATCCCGGCGTTGACAGTGAGCGCATGGGCATACTCGGTATCTGCGGTGGCGGAGGTTATACGGCTAAAGCCGCGCAAAGCGACAAACGTTTCAAGGCTGTCGCCACACTCAGCCTATTCAATTCCGGGTTGGTGCGCCGCAACGGATTCCTTGATTCGCAGATCAATCAGATTCAGGAGCGTCTTGCCGATGCCTGCGCTGCGCGTCAGAGAGAAGCCGAAGGTGGCGAAATCGAGTATGTCGGCGACATGAGCGGCGTTACGCCCGAACAGGCTGCCAAACTCCCCTTTGACCTCTACCGCGAGGGATACGACTACTACCTCGTGAATTACAAGCACCCCAACTCAACATTCCGCTACACGAAGAGCAGTCTGATCGACCTCATGGATTGGGACGCATCGGAGGATATGCAGCTCATCAATGTGCCGCTGCTGATGATTGCCGGCAAAAATGCCGATACCCTTTACATGACCGAACAATGTTTCAGCAAAGCCACCGGTACAGACAACAAGGAGATGTTCCTCGTGCCGGGAGCGACACATATCCAGACCTACTATGTGCCGGAATACGTTACACAAATCAGTGATAAACTTATCGAGTTCTTTGGCAAAAACCTTTAAGCAATGAAAATCGTTAAAACTTTTATGATTGCGGCTGCATGTCTCTTCTCGCTCAACGCCTGCGCGTCGAAACCTTCAACCGCCTCCGAACAACATAATGACAAAGATATGAAAGCTGTTATAGTTTACTTCACCCACTCCGGCAATACCGAACTCGCCGCCAAGGATGTCGCGTCCGTCACGGGTGCAAAAATGATTCGCCTTATGCCCGAACAGCCTTATTCATCGGAAGATGTGGATTGGGTCAACGAGCAATCACGCTGCACTCAGGAACACCTCAACCAGTCGCTTCGTCCGGCTATTAAGCCGGTAGATGTCGATTGGGCCGAGGTCGATACGGTTTTCATCGGTTTCCCTATCTGGTGGCATGAAGAACCGGCCGTAATCCGCACGTTCCTCGACAACTATCGTGAGCAACTCAAAGGCAAAACGCTCTATCCCTTCTGCACATCATACGAAAGCCCGATGTCGGAAGCCGACGCAACCCTGAAGAAAGGTTACCCCGACCTTAAATGGAAAACAGGACTTCGCATTTCAGCCAACAAGGATAAAATCAAAGACTGGATCAATCAAAAGTAACCGTTATGAACATCATCAAACTTAACAATGGGGTCGAAATGCCCCAGCTCGGTTATGGCGTATATCAGGTATCTCCTGCCGAGTGCGAGCGTTGTGTCAGCGATGCTCTGAATGTAGGCTACCGGTTGATAGACACGGCTCAGGCATACAACAATGAAGAAGAAGTCGGTAATGCCATCCGCAAAAGCGGCATTCCTCGCGATGAAATCTTTGTCGTGTCTAAAGTCTGGATTTCCAATTACGGCTACGAAAAGGCCAAGACATCCATCGACGAAAGCCTGCGCAAACTTCAGACTGACTACATCGACCTGATGCTGCTTCACCAGCCTTTCTGCGACCGCTATGGGGCTTATCGCGCTCTTGAAGCGGCATATAAGGAAGGAAAACTTCGCGCAATCGGAGTGTCGAACTTCTATCCCGACCACTTCATTGACCTCGCAAGTAATGTGGAGATTATTCCGGCTGTCAATCAGGTGGAAACCCATGTATTTGACCAGCAGATTGAGGCACAGAAAATCATGGAAGAGTATGGCACCCGCATCATGTCGTGGGGCCCGCTTGCCGAAGGGCGCAACGGGCTCTTCACCAATCCCGTTCTCGGCGAGATAGCTAAAGAACACGGCCTTAGCATTCCGCAGGTTGCACTTGCATACCTATATCAGCGCGGAGTGATAATCATTCCGAAGAGTACCCACAAGGAAAGAATGATAGAAAACTTCCACACTCCCGACATTACTCTCTCCAAAGCCGATATGAAAAAAATCGAGGCACTTGACCTCGGTCATAGTCTCTTCTTCGACCATCACGACCCGGAAGTCGTCAAGATGTTCATGGGTTGGAGATAAACCTACATTTGAACATAAGTCAGTCGCTACTGCATACCGTTTATGGCATACAGTAGCGACTGATTTCATAGATGGGCACCACTTCTGAATTGTGGAGCAGAAGATTTGTATATAGATACTGGTTCTGCGACCATTGACTTTTTGGAGTCTTCGGTATGAGCCTGATTATCTCTTACTTCGATTCTTTGTGTGTCGGACTGTTGCTTGACCTCCTCGCCGTCCTTTTCATCATGCTTGGGAGCGAGTTCGGCAGTAATTTTGCGGTCGAGGGCGGCGAGGTCGGATTTAAGTTGCTTCAGCTCGTCCTCTTTGCCCCATTGTTTCGAGATGATGGCTTCGAGCTGGGGAACATCGGCTTTCAGTTTTGCGGTGCGTTCCTCGTACTGAGTTATGATGCCGGGAATCTTCTCCAGAGCGTTGAGGAAGTTCATGCACGCGGCGTGGGTGTCGCTCATGGCGATGAAGCCATTGTTGAACTTGTATTTGTAGTTGCCTTCGACTACAAAACGGTTCTGAACGGACTCCTTGCCGTCAACCAACGTGCGCTCCGAGATTATGCTGATCGGGAAACCATAGACCTCACCGATACGTTGATACTGACCGTGGGTGTCAGTACGTTGCGCCAGTCCTTGTAGATGGATACCCATGTTCTTCTCGTCGGAGAGATTGCAGGTGTCAATGGTGAGGTTGTTGAGCGGATTACCGTCCTTATCACGTTTGACAACAGACTCATACCGGGCAGCGTCAGCCCTCATCCTCTCGATTGCCGCCTCGTTGTTGGCAATGTCGTGGGTGACGGTCTGATAGCGGAACTTGGAATCGGAGATGCCCTTGTTGTGCGCCTTGCGTTCACTCTCCAGTGCTGCGATGCGTTTTTCAAGTTTCGCCTTTTCCAGCAGGTCAGTGTTGCCCGATAAAATAGCCATATATTCCGAGAAGTTCATACCGTTCTTTTCATCCATTGCACCCTCGTCGATGGTTCTCGCTCCGAGCGCACCGGATTTGAGCTGGGCTATGAATGTCGCCTTGCAGTGAAGAAGATTGAACTTGTAGGAATCCAATGACTTCTCCACGGCATAGATGATTACATCAACCTTATTATCAGCGTATAACTTGGCTATCTCGTTACCGGCTCGTATGCCTCTGCCGTCACGTTGAGTCAAATCGCTTGGGCGCCAGGGCGTATCTGCATGATGAATTGCAACACACCTTCTTTGAGCGTTAACTCCGGTACCCAGCATTGAGGTAGAACCGAACAATACCCGCACATCGCCATCATTCATAGCCTGAATAACAGCCTTACGGCTGCGCTCCGTCTTACATTCTTGTATAAACCTGATTTCATGTGCCGGAATCCCGTAATCCTCAATCAGCTTACGCTTGACCTCCGAATAGAAATTCCACTCGCCGGGTTTGTATGTTGATAAATCACTGAACACAAACTGTGTACCGCGTTGAGCGTCATATTTGCGATAATATTCCGCTATCATACGGGCGCAGTGTGAGGCTTTGTTGTTCGGATCATCGCCATATTCAGGGTCAATCATGCGCATATCCAGCGCCATTTTGCGAGCATAGTCAGTAGCTATAAGCATCTTCGCCTTTTCCTCGGTCTCGCTCAAAGGTGCCCGTCCGAGTATAGTGGCGTCGCCGGTCTTGGCAAACTCCATAAGCTTCTGAATGAAAACCTCCTGCTGTGGCGTTGGCGGTATATTGTGGAGTATCTCCCGTTTTTCAGGACGGTCAACACCCACATCCTCCGCCGTGCGGTAGTCCGTGATCTCATTATAAAACGCCGCCAGTTCCGGCACCTTGATAAAGTACCTGAATCTGTCCTTTGCCACAATATTATTGGTGACATTGAACTCGAAGTCCGTGGTCTTTTTTGCGAAGATTGCCGCCCATGCGTCGAAGCATCTAATCTCTTGCCTTTCAAGTTCATTCGGGCGAAGATACTTAAACAACAAATACAATTCCGTCAGGCTATTGGATATGGTGGTACCACTGAGAAAAGTAGCACCCAAATCCTTACCTGTCCGTTCCTGAATGGTGCGTATGGCATACAACAGATTGAGTGCCCTCTGGCTTCCCTCGCTGTTGCCCAGACCAGCCACACGGTCATGTCGGGTGTTGAACATCAGGTTCTTGAACTGGTGCGATTCATCTACGAAGATATGGTCAATACCCATTTGCTTGAAATCCACCACATTATCCTTGTTCTGATCCATCTGGTACTGGATGGTGGCAATCTTGGCTGTCAGGTTCTCCTTACGCTTTATCAAACCTTTGAGCATACCACGCGATACATCATGCCCTTGCTGCTTCACCACTTCGAGGTTCTCCTCAACCGTGTCAAGTTCAGCCTGAAGAATCTGCTGCTGCATTTCCGGCGACTGCGGTATCTTGCCGAACTGGTCGTGCGACATGATAACACAATCATAATCGTTATTCTTTATCTGGTTGAAGAAGTTGACTCGGTTATCCGCCTTGAAACTCTTTTCATCGGCGAACAGTATGCGGGCGTTGGGGTAAGCCGACTGATAGGTCATGGCTATCTCGGCTACGTTGGCTTTAAGACCGATAATCATCGGTTTGTGAGCCAGTCCCAGACGCTTCATCTCATGCGCTGCAATGCACATTATCAGCGTTTTACCTGTTCCAACCTCGTGATCGCATATCCCTCCGCCGTTCTGTTTCAGCATCCATATACAGTCCTTTTGCGACTGATAAATGGAGCTGATTCCATAGCGGTCTCCCAACATTTTCATGTTCAAATCCGGGAAGGTCTGATGGCTGCCGTCATACTGAGGACGCACAAAGCAGTTGAACTTGTTGTTATACAAATCAACAAGTCTTTCCTTAAACTCCGGCGATTGAGCCTCCAGCCATTCTGAGAATCCATTGCGGATTTCATCAATCTTGGTATTGGCGAGTTGGATAGCCTCGTTGTCAGGAACTTTTATGTCGTGTCCGTCATCATCCTTGCCGATTGACTTCTTTATGTCAGGTATGGTATTGTGAAGAGCGTGTTTAAGAAGGCTCATGCCGTCATAGACACGATAATAACCTTTGACACAGAATTCCTCCCATATCTTCATGTTTTTGTGTGGCGCATCTGCCGAATATTCATCCATCGAGGAAGAATATGCTATTTTAATTTCTGTTTCATACAGATGGCTCATATATGCCGAGTAGATACCCGTAGGTATCCATCGCTCGCCGAAGTTGAAATCAAGCTCGTCGAACTCGATACGGCGGGGCCGGGCTTCCTCCAAAGCTTTGAGAGAGTCCTGCGACATGGCGATGAATGGCTCTATGCCGTCATAACCGGGGAAAACCTTGATGCGTTCTTCCTCCCGGTCAATCCATGCCTTGACAGCCTCGGCTTTGGCAACCACGTTCCCGGCAATGAAGCGGTCTTTTATCTCGTAGTTCTTTACTAATGGATTGTAATATATGTGTCCTTCAAGGTTTTCAACCATTGCGTCCTCGTCCATATCCACAAGAGATGACATATATTCGAGATTGACTTCGCCGAATTTGTTGAGCGATGCAGTCAGTGCCTCCAGCGGAGTATCAACGCTTGTCACTTCATCGAGAGCGAAAGACACAGGATGGTCGAAGATGTCAGACTTTACAAACTGGCCGTTCTCGCCGCGCTCCAATGCGAGGGCGTCACGACCATTGGCGTCCATTAAGATGAACTTGACATTCTGTTTCTCATTGAGATTGCCATACTTAGCGACAAACTCATCGTAATACTGATTGAGGTGTTCGCGCAGATGCTCTGACGGTTCGTGAGTTTCAGCTTCGTAATTGTAGAGTTGCTGATATGTCTCCGATAGAGTGATATAAAGCATGGCGCGTTTCTCCTGCTCCGGTTTGAGGTTGAGGGGTGTGAATGTGGCACTCGTTTTGCGCACATCCGACAGAAAACCAACCATGCCGTCGGCAACCACCATAGAGCCGTTCTTATGGAAGAACTTAATATCCTCCGGGAAAGGACGGGGCGACATATCGCGCTCCGGCGCTTTCGGTTCGATGGGGATTGCCGTCACCTTTGAGGTGCGGTTTCGTCCGCCGGGGATAAAATCGCCCTCGGTCTTTTCGATATAAGTTTCGCCGGGAGCGATACCGGCGGCTTGTGCAGCTTCCTGAGCCTCTTTCTCCAGACGCATTTCCTCCATTTGGCGATGTGCAATCGACATCATTGTTTCATAGAATCCGTTGATGGGTGGATTGTCCTCCCAGTTCAACGAACCGTAAAACTCCAGTTCCTTTTCTGAAAGAGGTCGGAACTTTTTTACCGGAATGTCATCGACTTTTACAGTCGGACGGGGCTTTGACTCCGAGGCTTCCACTTTATACTTCGGCTGCGGGCGCGGTTTGCCTATTGGCTCCAGCTCTCCGAAAAGATTATAGGCGAACAGACGCGGGTCGGGATTGTCCGAGTAATCGGGTCTGCCGTCAGTTTCAATCTCTTGGGTAGGTGCTGCCTTTGGCGGCTCAACGGGCTTGGGTTCAGTCTTCGGAGGCTGATTAGGCGTAACCGTCTCTACCACTTTCTGCTTTGGAGTCCTTTTTAGCTTCGGGTCTTCAAGCTGCTCACATATAGCCACACGTTTGCCGGCCCGCACAAGTTTGGGCAGATATGTGTCGAGCGCGTGATGCGGAAATCCGGCAAGCTCTATACGGTTGTCAAGGCCGTTCATCCGGCGCGTCAGGGTGATGCCCAGAATTTCCGACGCTTCAACCGCATCCTTGCCGAAAATTTCATAGAAATCGCCGACACGAAACATAAGAATAGCATCAGGATGTTTCTTTTTCATCTCCTGATACTGTTTGAGCAAAGGCTCGTTCCTCTGCTCAATCTTCTCGGCCAAAGGCTTCTGCTTCGGAGGTTCGGGCTTGACTTCCTGCTCTACTTTCGGCGTTGGTGTCGGCTTTACAGGGTCAGGCGTAGGCGGTTTGATACCGTTGGAATTATACAGTTCCAGATTCAGGCGCAGGCGCAACGACTCGTCAAGCGCATCCCGCAAATCGCGGGCTATGCCGTCAACACCACCTTCGTGCTTGTAAAAGATAGCCGGTTTCCCAAACTGGTCTGTTCCGACTTTGGCATCGGTGCATATCACATTCTGGGGAAACGCCTGAAAGAACTTGTTACCGGGAACTTTTGTACCACGGTCAACAACCGATTGAATGAAAAATTCCTCGTCGGCAGATAACGCTTTCTTTCCCGTGTGCTTCTGGAGTATAATCAGGTCGGATCCCGCATCCGTTCCGGCATTGTCGGAAAAAGTATTGTTGGGAAGACGCAATGCTGCCACAAGGTCGGCACGCTTCACAAGCTCCATCCTCACGAAAGGACTTCCCGCGTTCATCACACCCTGCGATGCAATGAAAGCAACAAGTCCTCCCTCGCGTACTTGGTCGAGCGCTTTCAGGAAGAAATAATTGTGGATTGTCTTGGTAGCCTGACGATAGGCAACATCCTTGCTTACGGCATACGCCGGGTCTGTGACAGCAAAATCACCGAAAGGAACATTAGATGCGGCAACATCGAAATATCCGTTGAAATCGCGCTCAATCTTTTCAAAGCCTTCTATCCGGGTCAGTATTGAGGGGTGCAGGGCTGAAAGGATTTTGCCTGTGAGCAAATCCTTCTCGTAGGCCAATACCTCGGCACCGGGGTACTTGTCATTGCGTAGGAAGGAATCAATAAATGCACCCTGACCGGCTGACGGTTCCAGAAAACTTTTCACCTCGACACCGGAATATTTTAGCGCATCTGATATGGCATCCACGATGCGATTGTCGGTATAAAACGCTGTCAGCACCGAAGTTTTGAGAGAGTCCATATATCGCGCAAACTCCTTGTCATCCTTTGAATAGTCGTGAATAAGGTGGCGCAGTTCAACAGTCGGCGCAAACAATTCGATATCCGATTTGCTCCATTTGGCAGCATCCTCCAAATCATTGGCATCGTTGAGTATGCACTTCAATCCGCCAAAACCGGCATATTTCCGCAATATCTCGCGTTCTTCGGCATTTTGCGCAGTGCGTCCGGCAACGCCGAGGCGCAGTGCAAGCCTTATCGCCTCAATGTTGTCGCGCATGGTCTGGAGGCGGTTATAAGCCATAGCCGTCCAGTATTTCGGTAATTGTTCCGAGCAGTTCGGTCAGCATCGGTTGATGTGTCTCCCTGTCGAGGAAGTCACCGTTGACCTCGTAGCGGTCGAGTATGTCGCTGACGGGTTTCTGTCCGAGTAGATGCACGGCGAAGTCAGGCATATACTCCGACGGCAGACGCAACCAGAGGTTTTCCTCCACCACATTATATATTATGTCGTAGCGCGACACATACAGCCCGGCAAGGAGCGTGCGCATCGCCACCTCCCTGGCTATTGGTACGGGCTTGCCCTCCAGACGCGCAGACACAAATGTGTCGTATGCGTCATCCGAGCGGGTTTCTATGAATTTTTTATTATTTCTCTGGGGAAAATGATGGTCAACGAGATGACCTCGGAGATAGACTTGGAAGAAGTCTGCCTCCGGCAATTCTATGTTATGTTTCATCGGGGGGATTCGGATATAGTGGTTGCCGATGCCCTCTATTTCCATAGGATAATGAAAAAGGACACCGGGTATCCCTCCCGATGTCCAACCACTAAATCCGCGTCAAAAATGAAACAAAAAACATAATGACGTCGAATCAGTGGCAAAGATAATAAATTATCCTGACACGGGAGAGATAGTTATGGTTATTCTGTCTTGATTTCAAGAGGGTCTAAGCGGTTTTAACCGTTTTTACCTTATACCCTTTGTTCTTTCTGTTCTTGCGGCGGCGATTCATTTTTCCGCCTTTAGTCTTACGCTCCTTGCCGTAGTTGTCGGGAGTGAAGGCGTCGATGACGCGCTTGACTATAAGGTTGTATAGCTTTTCCTCGTCGCGGCTGAGATCCGTGGGGTGCAGTCCGGTGGTTACGATGCCGAATCCGTTATACACGCTTTCGCCGTTGCGGAAGTTGTGGCACTTGGAGGGCTTGCCTTCGCCCACCGAGCGGCCCCACCTGCTGTTGTAACGCAGCATCTCCATATTGCGGAGCATCGCTTTCCATACTCCGCCGGGGATGGTGTTCTGCAACACGGCGGGATAGGATATGAGTTTCTTGGCATACAGTCGGTATGCTGTCAGTATTGTCTTTTCGTGGGTATAGTTCAGCTCACAGGCAGCCTGAATCATCAGGGCCGGGAGGTTGAACAGGGGACAGCGGTCGGTAATCACCCCGATATAGTTGTCTCCCTCGCGCTGCTCTCCGGGAGCCGGGGCGGGTACGCCGGCACATTCCGCATCTTTGGCGGCGTCGCTGGCGGATATTTCCTCTACTGCGGGCGACCCTTTCAGCTCTGCGTTTTCCTCGGCAGCCTGTACGATGGCGTTGTAGATGGATTCCTCCAGCCATTTCTCGTATTCCTTGCGGTTCTGAGGCCCGTGGTTCACGGCATGGACGATGGCTTTCTTTTTCAGCACGGGGAGCCATGCACGACGGGTATCCACAGGAGAGGCGATGAAGTAGTAGAGGCTCAGGAAGTCGAGATCTCCGGTAATGTCGGGGAGCATGGCGTTCACGACTGTCAGGCTCATCTTCCACAAGGTCTTGATGGTTTCGAGCTGTCGGGCATCCTCGGCGGACTTCTTATAGCCGACAAGGTGGTCGTAGTCGCGCATGGCGAACTTGAAGTTATGTGCGTAGGCGAGGCGGCTCTCCATCGTTGTCGAGAGAACGAAACTCTCCTGCGGCGAGAAGGTAGCCTCCACGAGCTGTCCGTTTGTCCATGTCACGGCATAGCCGTTGCCGAGATAATAGCCGTCGTGTTTTTCATTCGCGCCGATGGCTTTGGCGATTGTGTCCGCAGTGATCTGATGGTCTGTCACGACGGTTGTGAGATTTTTCTGTTTCATTTTTGCTTTTTTTAATTGGGGTGGATATTTTTGGATGTAGTGGTTTCTTTGAAATAGCGCCGGAGATTCCGGACTCTCCGGGATGCCGTTTCGGGGGGTGCAGGGTCTTATCCCTGCTTTTTGAAGATTACATCTTCGGGCCTTTAGGCTTACGCTGCTGGCGCATCTGGTTTTCGTTCTTGGGTGCCGTCTGATATTTCTGGAGAGGTTCGGCGACGTGCTTTGTCGCCTCGTTGGTCAGACCGTCGTTGTTGACGGCTTTCTGGGTCTTGGATTCCTCGGCGACCTTAACGCGGGGGTCGTTGAGCGATGTGTTGGGACGCTGTTTCTCAGGATTGAACCAGAGATAGACGGTGCAGGGCTGACCCTTGTCGTCGATGCGGTTGGTAAGTTCCGCCACGCGACCCTCGGAGTAGTCCTTTTGCTGCTGTTCAGTGAGAGGGATTTTCGCCCATTTGGTAAGAGGCTTGATTTTGCCGTCCTTCGTGAGCCACGACGACTGCTGCTGATTCGTGGTGCCGCTTTGTGTCTGTGTCTGCGACTGTTCCTGTTTTCTGACCGCGCCGGGAACGAACTCAACGCCCTTGCGGTCTGCCGACACCTGAAGCACCACGTTGTAGGTCTTGCCGTTCTTGTCGGTTATCTCCTTCGGAGGAAGTGCCTGACCCCGCTTTAGCTGGCCTATCTCGGCATCGGTCAGTTTGGTCTGACCCACAGTGTCGCGGATATATACATCCTTGACCGGGACGGAGACGATTTCGTTGGTGTAGCGGTCGATGCTGACATATGACGGCACTTTCTCGCCGTTCTTGCCTGTCAGTTCCACCACTTTGCCGAGGTTGCCGGTCTCGCGGAGAGCCGCCTTGTCTTCCTTGCTGAACTCGTATCCTTCAAATTTCTGGTCGAGTTTCGGCTCACGATGTATGAAGTGGGGTACCACCTTTACATTGCCGTCAGCATCGGTTCGGAATGACAGTCGCGCGTCGATGGGGAATTTCTCTCCTGCGAATGTCGGGGTGACGGTCACGACCCTTGACTTGCGGTTGTAGAGCATCTCGCGGAGGTCTCCCGATTTTTCCAACTCGTCGCGGTCGATACCCCATTTCTCCTTGAGGTTCGCCCAGTCGATTTTGCTCTCGTCGATGGCGGAGTGTCTGGTCTCCTTTGCGGATGCCTGTGCGTTGGATTGCGCCTGCTGTTCCTCCTGCGGGGAGCCTGCCGGCGACTGCTTGGGCTGTTCGGCCGTCTGCGCCGCCTCCTGTTTGTTGTCCTGCGTAGCCTGCGGGAGATCGACTTTGTTGTTCTTCAACATATCGGCGTTTGCCACGGGGTCTTTTGCGAAGTCCCCGATTACGGTGCCTACCGTCTCGTAGCGGTCGGCGGGGACTCGGAAGAATCCGAAGGTAGTGGGGTTCTTGCACTGGCGCACGAAGTTGGAGAGAAACGCCTCCAGCGGATTCTGGCCTTTGGAGAATTTCACGAGGTCAGAGAGTTTCGCCGACTTTACATCGGTCATCTTGGGTGTGCCGTCCTCGTTGAGTCCGGTCACCGCGCCTACCTGCCCGGTGTCGTTGTTGCGGGCGATAAGCACTTCTTCTAAATTCTGGTCTTTTGCCATAAATTAAAAAGTGTTTTGGGTTTGATACTTGCGCCACCTGAATGGCGCGGAATTATTTGTGTGTGAAAGTGTGTCGTTTTTTTATCAGTCGCGGCTTGCGAACACCTCGGCAACATCGGCTACCCGATATGTTATCTTGCTGTTCTTCGCCGTGCCGTGCTTGGTAAAGGGTATCTCGCCGTTCTTTCTCATGTCGCAGAGCTTCCTTTCGGATACTCCGTACTGCTCACAGACTTCACGGCTTGTCATGGTCTGTTTGTCGGGGTCGAGGATGGAGAAGCCCTGCAACATTCCTATGAACTTGCGCCCGAATCCGTCAAGACGGTCGTCGAGCCTTGTCTCCAGCTCCTTTATCATCCGGCAGATGGTCTTGAATTCCGGTGAACTGATCATACGGCGGGAACCTTTTTGTATTTCTTCCTGATTTCCTCCAGAGTGGCCTCGCTCCATTTGAGGTTGAGGCGCCTAATTGCCTTCAGCAATGGAGCGAGATTGTAGAATACCTCGCGTCCGCGCTCTATCCATGTGAGCTGGTAGCGTCGGCGCACACGCTGGAGCTGTCGGGTTGACATATTGAGCAGACGGGCGGCCATCGCGTTGGGGATGGGAGGAATGGATGAGATTTCATCTTTCTCGTCCTTTGCCTCTTTTTTCTTTCGTTCCTCTTTCGTGAGGAGGTTGAGTATCAGCGAGAGGGATTCTTCAAGAGTCACCGTGCGCTGATAGAGTGTTTCCAGTGTAATCTGTTGTTCCATTTTTTCTCGGATTTAGTGTTACGCCGGCAAAGTTAGGGAGGAACGGAAAGGACACTTGGGAACGTTCCGGGAACATTCCCGAAAATAATTTTCAGCCGAATAAAGACGAAGCGCCGGCTGTTGATATGCAGCCGACGCTCTGTCAGTGAGTTAGCTATATATCAACTAAAAATCGAGGTTACCGAGATTTTTTGCGAGATTTTCCATATCATGGCTGATTTTCTCGTTGGTGATACGGGCGTAGATCTGTGTGGTCTGGATATTTGTGTGGCCGAGCATCTTGCTCACCGATTCGATGGGTACACCCTTGCCGAGTGTCATCGTCGTTGCGAAGGTGTGGCGCGCCAGATGGAAAGTGAGGTTCTTCTCGATGCCGCAGATGTCGGCAATCTCCTTCAGATATGCGTTGGTCTTTTGATTGCTCAAAACCGGGAGTAAGATTCCATCAAGAAATTTTCCTTCATATTTTCGGAGAATCTTCTCAGCGGTCGGGAGAAGCGGAACATTGACATTGGTCTTAGTCTTCTGTCTGTGAGTGACAATCCACAACTTACCGTCAAACATTTTTTTGATGTTGTCAGCACGGAGTTGTGCGATGTCAGCATAAGCCAGACCAGTATAGCACGCGAAGATGAAAACATCACGAACTTGGTCGAGACGAGGGATAGAGATTTCTTTTGTAGCTATCGACAGCACTTCTTCCTCCGAGAGATAGCCACGATCAACTTTCTCCTGTGTCATCTTATATGACAGATAAGGGTCGGGGAAAGAAATGCCGTCCCTCTGAGCCTTTATGATTACCATCCTCAGGAGCTGGAGGAACTTGTAAACCGTATTCTGCTTGCATTTGTATGTGCTTGCGAGAAACACAGCAAAGTCAGTCAGAAATATGGGCTTCAGTTCTCGTAGAGGGATGTCGGTGCGATTGTATTTGACCTTCATGAACTCCACGACACGGCGTTTGCAACGTTCATATTTCTGATAGGTCTTGTCACTCCTGTTGATGCCAATCATCTTTTTAGTCTCTGCAAGAAACTCATCGTAGATTGGCATGAGCGATTCTGCTTTGGCGGTTACGCCCATATAGGCGTTCTTCACCATCTCGGCTGTAACATACCCATGAGTTTTCTGTAACTCGTAGTAATGGGCTTGCAGCACGTACCGGATTTCTTCTATACGCTTGTTGAAGTCCAGTATCTTTTGTGTGCGACCGATTGCTTTGGCCGCTTTTGAATCCCACAACTCCGGCTCTATGCTCAGAGTGGAATTTAATCGTTCATATTCGCCGTTGACAGTAATGCGGATTACAATCGAGCATTTGCCGTCGCGGTTGATTTGATTCCGACGAATTACGAACATCACTTTGAAGGTGTTCTTTTTCATCTTAACGCTGGATTTAGTGTTATCAGTCGCATCGTTGGCGAGCAACTGGAATGATAACGGATTCTACATTATGATGGATTGGACACTTCAAAGTCTAAACATGGTCATTTCAGCGACATAGCGCATTTTTAACATCGGCGACAGAATCAAGACACGAGTTGGTTACGCTGTTTTCCAGTGAATTATCAAATGATGCCGGATGCGATTTCAGACATCATCTTTAACATAGTGTCTTGTTGTTGTTAAAATGTCGCCGATATTCCGTTTTATGACACAGATGCGTCTTTGGAATCTACTACTACACAGATAATTATAACGCTTTTTGGCACTAACTCGACACTAAAACCGGACAAAACCGCTATTAGTGCCTAAAAAAGACGCTTATTTTCGTTTTTATGTCCGAAGTATGTCTTTGTAACATTCTGTCCTACATTTTGTTAGGCTCTTATTTGGCACTATTTTGGCACTAAAACAGAGATTGAAATTCTTAGTGCCATTTTAGTGCCAAAACTTTGTCTGATGGGGTCTTTTCTTGGTCTGATTTCGGTCCTGAATCGAAAGGATTAGACACGAAAAAACCGCAGAACTATTTGATAGTCTGCGGTTTGTCGCTTTCGGACTGATTTTCGTCCGATTAGGTTGCGGAAAGGCAGGGATTCGAACCCTGGGTGCCCGTAAGGGCACAACGGTTTTCGAGACCGCCCCGATCGACCACTCCGGCACCTTTCCTTTGGTCTTAGAAGACACTTATTCCGTGTTTGCGAGTGCAAAGTTAGCAATTATTTTTTAATTTGCCTCTTATCGAAAGCTTTTTTTCCAAATTTTTCGGCGCGATATGTGCATCATAGATTTGTTGCGTCTTCGTCGTGACATGCTCGCGGGAGACATGCCGCATGAGCGTATAGCTGCCTAAAGGGAATTAGCGGAATTTGACAAATCGCCGCAACGGAGAGCAGCGTTCTCCATGTCGCAGCGATTATGCTTAATCAATGCCGGATTATTTCTCCAGCTGCTTGCCGTCGTGGAAAGCCGTGCCTACACGTCCGCCGAGGGCGATGTAGCCGTGATGGATAGGATCGAAGGTGATGAGCTTCATCTTTTCGACATCGGGCTTGCCGTCGGGGGCAAGGAAGGCTTCGTCGCAGACGATGTTGACGATCTCCGCAACGAGGTAGAAACCTGTCTCGGATTCGTTGTATTTCTCCTTGATACGGCACTCCATCGTCATCGGGAAACAGTCGAACACCGGGGCATCGACGTTCTCACCTTTTGTCGACTTCCAGCCCGTGGCCTTGAGCTTATCGTGGTGCGTCTTTCCGCTGAGGAGACCAACATAGTCTGCAGCGACGAGTGTATCTTCTGTTGCGAATGCTACCGTGAAGTCGCCTTTCCGCCTGAGATTCTCTGTTGTCTTGTGTGAGCCCATCGATATCATGATTTCAGTGTAATCCCACTGCCCAACCCATGCCGCGTTCATGGCATTGGGCGTACCGTCTTCGTCGTAGGTACCAATTATAACTACAGGCTGCGGGAGCACCCAGGCTGCCGGCTTATAATTCTTTGTCATGTCTGGTTCTATCTATTACTTTCCGTAGTATTTGATTGTCAGCTTTTCGATAGCGTCGAGGTCGGCTGTCCGCTTGCCATCCTTCTCCTTGATGAAAGATCTCAAGGGATAGAAGTCGGGAATACGAGAAGCCTGATAATCGGTATCCTCTTCCGAAACGGGGTCGTCGGCAGCAGCCTCGTCTTCGACATCTTCGTCCGACTGGTCTGTCTCACGTAGAAAGTCATCCTCGTAGACCAGGGCAAGACCATTATCCTGCGGATTGACGCGGATCTGCGGATTGTTGTCAAAACTCATATTGTCGTCGATAAAGGCCTCGACAAGCTGCGTCAGGGCGCTCTCGAAATCGGTTCTTTTGAATTCCATGATAGTCTGTTTGTTTGGTTTTTAATTAATAACACCCTCTCTCCCACAATAGTTGGGGCGGCTGGCGTACAGACCATCAAAAGAAGACACCATGAAATGAAAAAAAGGTCTCGCAACGGAGACCTTCATCATTGTGGGCGCTGAGGGATTCGAACCCCCGACCCTCTGCTTGTAAGGCAGACGCTCTGAACCAGCTGAGCTAAGCGCCCTCGAAAGGGATTGCTTTTGATAAGGAAAAGGAACGAATTGTGGGCGCTGAGGGATTCGAACCCCCGACCCTCTGCTTGTAAGGCAGACGCTCTGAACCAGCTGAGCTAAGCGCCCGTTTCCTTTTCAAAAGCGATGCAAAGTTAGCTACTTTTTTCGTCACGGCCAAATTTTAGACCAACTTTTTTCAATTAAAAATCATCAAACTTTCGCCGCACATCTCCTATCCGTTTGGATATCAAAGCCGTTTACGCATTTCTTCGGCCTTCGATTTTTCTATTAGCTGATATATCCAAGATATACCCATCTGTCCTCTTTCGACCGAGACAGTCCTTATTTCACCCTGAGGTGTCATTAAAACCACTGTCTTGGGTCTAAAACGATCACGGCGACACAAGTCTTCGAGTGAATTAGTCGAGTCTCCTATTTTCCAGTCATTTATCCGTATGATGCAACTGTTCACGGGTATCTTTTTCGTCAAAGTCACGTTTGTCACATTAACAACATACGGCATCTCGACGAAAGAACCAAGCTCCTTGCCTTCGGCGTTGTAGTAAACCGTCGAAATCCTATAACCATATCTGTCGTAACTTCGCACCTCGCGAGAATAACCGTTTTGATCTATCGGTTTGCCGTCAACTCCGTAGTGGCTTACTTCCATAATATTCCCGAAGATATCATACGCAAGGCGCTGTATAGCCCATCCCGATGCATTAAGCATAAAATTACCTTCTGCATCATATTCCCTAACCTCGATAACATTACCATATTTATCGTAGTCTTTTTGAAAAGAAGCCACTCCCTCTCTCTCATTGACCAATGGTTTGCCCTCGGCATCATAAAAAGCAATCGATACGATATTACCGAAACGATCATACGCAATCTCCTGAGACGAATATCCGTAAGAAGAGATACATGGTTCTTCGTTCTCATCGAAGAAAGAAAGAAGCGTCCTATTTCCCATAGAGTCATATTCCGATTTGACGACAGAAGCTCCCTGCGCCTCATTCATCACGGCTTCTCCATCTTTCCCCCAAAATCTGCAAGACGATTCATTTCCACGAGAATCGTATTCGAAAGTTGAATAATAGACCCCACCGAAAGCCGGAATAGGCTCTCCATCGATGTCATAAAGAACCTGTCGAATCATACGATTATGTCCATCAAATTCATATTTAAAGACCGAAATGCCTTCTGCATACGTCGCAGGCTTGCCTTCTCCGTCAAAGTAACGCAGTTCGACACGATTTCCGCGAATATCATAGTCCATCTCAGCTATCGGCGGCGTTTTTCCGCCGACAAAATTGCCGTTTCCGTCCTGATTTTCAATCCGAACCAAGTTGTCTCTATTGTCATATTCATATTTGACAATAAAATCACCGTCAGGAAGCTGGACGGCCCGGCCATCCAGGTCGTAACTTATTTTGCCTACCCTATTTCCCCGAATGTCATAAGCATATGTAACCCGATGGGACCCGTTGGCATCAACAATCGGTCTTCCTTCGGTATCAAAACATGTCGTTTCGATATGATTGTTTCGCGAATCGTATCTTCTTCTTTGTATGGCCACACCGTCTCTATCGAACGTCGGACGTCCCTGGGTATCTATATTGATCATCTCAGTTGTGTTTCCTGCACTGTCATATTGGTAGAGGGCACCGGCTGTACCATCTCCGGCGACAGTGGGAGCGCCGACACTGTCCACATAAATTTCTTTTATTCTTCGTCCATGACTGTCGTATTCCAACAATATGCCATAAACACCGTCTTTGTCATGCTCTGGAGCGCCGTCAACTCCGTATGTGCGGAATGCCACAGCATTTCCTCCGTTGTCATATTCCATACGCATCGTCGCCCTGCCGCTTATATCGGTCGTATGTCGACCATCGGCATCGTAGCATGACTTCTCGATAATGTTCCCCAGGTCATCATATATCACAGCATAACTCGAGAAACCCTGATTCGTCGTTGTCGGATTGCCTTCAGTGTCGAAATACGAAAAAAACACAGGCAGGTCGCTGTCATTGTAGTCGACAGTTTCCTTCCATGCCCCTTCTTTCCCAAGAATCGGCTGTCCGTCCACTCCGTAGTATTCCGTGAGGATTTTATTGCCCCTGCTGTCGTAACCGTAGACATATCGGCTTACGCCATCTATATCCATCACCGGGAAATCATCGGTCCCAAAGCAACTGTATTCTATGATTCTGTCATCCGAATCATACTTTCTCAGATATTTGTGGACTCCCTCTTCGGTAGTGGTAGGTGTTCCGTCGGCATTGTATACCGAGGCCTCGATCCGGTTGCCATGGCGGTCGTATTTGAAACGATGCATGGCATAGCCCGAGCGGTAGTTGCAGGTATCGCCATGGATATCTATGACGTAAGCTTCCGTAGTTTCGCCATGCTTATCGAGCTTGCGAATTTGCCCGGAAATTGCATTGGTCTTATCGGTTGTCGGCCTGTCTTCGATATCAAAGAAACGAATTTCGACATAGCGGCCTTTGTCGTCGACAATGCATCGTTTCGTAGCCCACAGTTCCTCGTTGAGAGTCAGCTTACCGTCGAGATCCCGGCACTGTATCTCGCTGATATTGCCGAAGCTGTCGTAATAGTAGTGACGGGAAGCAACGCCTTTCTTGTTGGAAACTGGTTTGCCATCAGCCCCCACGTAGCGCACAGCCGTCCTTCGGCCGAGGCTGTCGAGGTCAAAGCGGTAGCCGAATATGCCGTCGGCATCAGTCGTGGCGCTACGCTCAATTCTGGGGTCGTTGTTGGCATGGAAAGTCATGCCGGTGATATGTCCGTCCTTGTCGCGGGTGTAGACATAGCGTACTATCAGGGACTTGCCTCGAAAATCTTCACTTATACCCGACAGAGTACCGCCTGCAAAGCCCGTCCCGAGCTGTTCCTGCGACTTTACGATGTCGGCCACAGCGGCACGCACGCCGTTACGGTCACTGAGATTATGTCGTAGCTCCACTTTCCCGTATCTGTCGCAGAAAGATATGCGGACAGGCCGGCCCGATTCCTTGCTGTAGTCTATCTTCTGGATCGGATATCTGTCGTTCCACTCCGAATTATCGGTATCTAGAGGGCGCATGGAACCGTTGACAAAGGCAACGTCGGCAAGTCGCCATCCGTAGGCTCCCGGCTCGCCGAAAGGCGTCCGTTCGTATCGGAACCGGTATATGCCCCCGCGCGTCTCAGCCTGCTCCTTGGTCATCCTGACCACTCCCTCGGGCATGCCGTCACAGTCGACATAGTCAGCAAAGTATTCATACGTCGAGCGGTTATAATCCCACACGAAGAGACCTGCAAGCAGGAGCAACGCGGCAAATGAGGCCGCTATAGCGCGACGTACTTTCTGCTCGCGACGGTGCCGCTGCCACAGAGTGTCGAAGCTCACGCCGAGCATCGTCGCCACAAGACGCACGAAGGCTTTCTCTCGGCCGAGTTCCTTGACGCTGATGCCAAGTATCTCCCGGTCGGGCGGCAGATTGCGAAGCGATGAAGGAAAACACTCTTTATCAGAATCGGCGGCATGCGGCTCACCGTCGACAACAAAGGGTATGATGTCGGCAGAACGTCCCTGTTCTATGAATGTGGCGGCCTCCTTGTCGACCCACTCCGACTTCTTGGTCGCAGGGGAACAGATGACTATGAGGTAACGTGACTTTTCCAGCTCCTCGTGCAGACGTTCGGCCAGGATACCTCCTACAAGGTCGGTGCTGTCGCGGAATATCGGTCGGATATATCTTGGCAGTGAAGGATGCTCGCTTCGTACAAGCGACGGGAGACGGTAGCTTTCCAGTTTGCGCTGGAGCCATTTCGCCCACCGCTCGTCCTCTCTCTTGTAACTGATGAAGGCATAGTAAGTGTATGCCGTGTTATTTTGTTTATCCATTGCTTGTTCTTATCTCTGCAAAGATACGCAATAATTGTCTTCTTCTCTCACAAATAAGCACTTTGGCGGAGATAAATTTGGAGATGCCGGGGCTTGATTGAAAAAAATATGCTAACTTTGCACAAACTATACATATCCGAAGATGGAAAAAGTTACATACGAGGGACTTACCTTCGAGCCCTATATAACACACGACAGCATCAATGCCCGAGTACAAGAAATTGGCCGTGAGATAGTCCGCGACTGTGGCGACAAGAAGCCGCTCTTCATCTGCGTCCTCAACGGTGCGTTTCCCTTTGCAAGTGATCTTTTCAGGGCCACGGAAACCATCGATGCCGAAATCACGTTTATACGCTTAAAGAGCTACGAAGGAACGTCGACTTCCGGGAATGTCAAAGAGGTCCTTGGTCTTCATGAAGACATCAAGGGGCGCACGGTGATTGTCGTCGAAGACATCGTCGATACCGGCAACACTATCTACCGCCTCGTCAACTACCTCAAGGAGAAGGAGCCGGCCGAAATAAAGATCGCCACCCTCCTCTTCAAGCCCGATGCCCTCGTGCGGCCTGTGAAACCCGACTATGTCGGTTTCAACATCCCCACGAAGTTCATCATCGGATACGGCCTCGACCTCAACGGCCTGGCCCGAAACCTCAATGACATCTACATTCTCCAGGAAGACTGAAAACCGGCCTTCCTGATATAACATAACAAACATAAAGGAAGTGAACATAGTGATATTCGGTGCTCCCGGCAGCGGGAAAGGCACACAGAGCGAACGTCTTATCAAGAAATACGGACTTCATCACATCTCGACAGGTGATGTGCTCCGCAGCCATATCAAACGCCAGACCGAGCTCGGCAAACTGGCTGAATCGTATATCAACCAGGGCCAGCTCATCCCCGACGAAGTCATGGTCGACGTTCTCGCCGACATATTCCGCACCGAGCCCGAGAAGACAGCCAAAGGCGTGATTTTCGACGGTTTCCCACGTACTGTAGCACAGGCCGAAGCCCTAAACAAGATGCTCAAGGAGTACAATACGGAGGTACACGCCGTGATCGGCCTCGAAGTCGAAGAACCCGAGCTCATACGCCGTATGCTCGAACGCGGCAAGGAAAGCGGTCGAGCCGACGACAACATCGACACCATCAAGAAGCGTCTCGATGTCTATCACAAGCAGACTTCGCCCCTGCGCGACTACTATATCGGCAAGGCCAAATACAAGGCCATCGACGGCAACAAGGACATAGACACCATTTCCGCCGAAATCAACAAGCACCTCGACTCCCACAAATAATACGATGACATACAACTTCGAAGCACCATACGACCGCGCTCCATACAACGACTTGCTCGCAGTCTACCAGAACAGTTTTGCGGACAATTTCAGCCTTCCCGCCCTGACAGACTACGGGTCGGGCCGCACTATCACATACGGTCATATGGCTCGTCGTATCAAAAGGATACACATGTTCTTCGAAGCTGCCGGCATACGCCCCGGCGACCACGTTGCCCTCATGGGCCGCAACAGCGCTAACTGGGTGATATTCTTCATGGGCACGATAACGTATGGAGCCGTTATCGTACCCGTCCTCAACGACTTCAGCGCCGCCGATGCCCAAAATATCATCAACCATTCCGACGCTGTAGCCCTCGTCATCTCCGATGCCATCTTCCAGGACTTCGATTTCGAGGCGATGCCCGAGCTCAAGGTCGTAATCTCGCTGGAGACACGCTCTGTCATCGCCGAACGCGAACCCCTCTCGGCTGCCGGACGCAAGAAGTTCCGCTCCCACAAGAGCATACAGTCGAGCCTCACGCGCCATTTCAAGGCCATGTACCCCGAAGGCTTCAAACCCTCCGACATATCCTACCCTCACCTCGACGGCAGCTCGACAGCGATAATCAACTACACCTCGGGCACCACCGGCTTCTCCAAAGGCGTGATGCTCTCCCTCGACAACCTGCGCGGCAACGTCGTGTTCGGCATACGTTCCAAGCTGCACTACCAGAACTCGCGCGCACTCTCCTTCCTGCCCCTGGCGCACGCCTACGGATGCGCCTTCGACATGCTTGTGCCTCTCGCCGTCGGCTCGCACATAACGCTTCTCGGCAAGCTGCCCACTCCTTCGCTGATCACTAAGGCCATGAAGCAGGTACGGCCAAACCTCATCATCTGCGTGCCCCTCATCCTCGAGAAAATCTACCGCAAGCTCATCGTCCCGATGATTACCAAGAACCCTATCCGCTGGGTTCTTGCAGTCCCAGGCCTCGACAAGGCCGTCTACAGCATGATACGCTCCAAGCTCGTTGAGGCCTTCGGCGGATGCTTCGAGGAGGTCATCGTCGGCGGTGCCCCGCTCAACGGCGAAGTCGAGGAATTCCTGGCCCGCATCAAGTTCCCCTTCACTGTCGGTTACGGCATGACCGAATGCGGCCCTCTCATCAGCTACACCCCCTGGCGGCGCTTCGAAGTAGGCTCCGCAGGCAAGACACTGCGCCATATCATGGAGTCCAAAATCAACATCGACGAGACCCTCGGCGCGGCCAACGGAAAGCATCCGCAGGGCGAAATCCTCGTGCGCGGCCTCAACGTCATGAAAGGCTACTACAAGAACCCCGACGCTACCGAAGCAGCCCTCGAGGAAGACGGCTGGCTGCATACCGGCGACATGGGCTGGCTCGGAGCCCCCGACAACCGCACAATCCATATCCGCGGACGCTATAAGACCATGATTCTCACTGCCAACGGGCAGAACATCTATCCGGAGGAAATAGAAAGCAAGCTCAGCAACATGCCATACGTCAACGAATGTCTTGTCGTCGACCGCGACGGCCGTCTCGTGGCGCTCTGTCATCCCGACAGCGAACAGCTTGCTCGCGACCATATCTCGGACGAAGACCTCGAGAAAGCCATGGAATCGAACCGCCAGGCCCTCAACAAGATTGTAGGCCCCTACGAGCAGATCCAGAAAATCGAGATCATGCCCGAAGAATTCGAGAAAACCCCCAAACGCTCCATCCGCCGCTTCCTGTACAAGTGATGTTGCGGCATCGCGGACGGGTATTTCAAGGCTAAAACGTTCCGTTGTAATCCTCTCTTCTCTTAGTTGACGGCTCGGTGCCTCGACGTCGCCAAAATTTATCATCTTGCTTATTTTCATGGTATTGCTTTTTATTATGCGCTGCGACGCGGAGACGCAGCAGGTTGATCATGTGGCTTGCGGCATCGCTGTAGCCGCTGTGGACGCGGCCCCCCAGCTTCCATTCGTTGACGATCTGGCGGCCCAGCTTTTCAAGACAGGCCCTTGAGCTGTACAGTGAGGAGGCAAGCTCGTCGAGCATCGGCTCGTTCTCGTCGCTGAAGAATCTCCCCAAAAAATCTTCCTCCGGCTCTTTTTGAGTGAGAGAGAGATTATTTATTTTCTTTATATTCTTTATTTCTTTGGATGTGTAAAGTGGGTTGTCTAGTGGGCTGTCAAGCCGGTTGTCAAAGGGGTTGTCATCACGGCATTGGTATTTCTCATAGTTACAGATAGTTATAACTGGTATTTGCCTGTAAAGAATTTCTCGTTTTATCATACCTTCCTCCTGAAGGAGGTTGAGGAATGCAGCCACTGTAGGTCTCGATCTCTTCCACCTCTTCGCAAGCTTGACCGAGGAGATTATGAGCTGGCCCCTGCGGAGCGTGAAACGGTGTGTATTGTCGATCCATTCGCGGTCCTCCCAGTTTGCCATCATGATCAGGTCTATCCACCACTGCAGGCGCTGCGCGTCGAGCCACAGCCAGTGCCTGACGATCGAGCGGCTTATCTTTATCCATCCTTCTTCCATGTCGTTCATCTTTTTTCGCGCAAATATAATCTACGCCCCCTCCCTTCGACCCATCTTCCGCCCCCGTATGCCCTTTAACATTTGCAGTTCGGGCGCGAATGATTTTTGGGTGTGAAAAGACACACGGATGGGGTCGTTACGGCTGATGGTTGGGGTAAGAAAAAAAGAAAACGCCCGGGGGCCGGGGCCCGAGGACGTTTTCCGTCTATAGAGAGTGTTAGGCTCTATTTCTTCACCAGAGTAGCGGTGTATGGGATATTGTCGAGGTGCAGTGTCACTTCGTATGTACCAGCCTCGCTGACAGCGATGTTGTCGGCGAAGGGCGACAGTTTGTCGAAGCTGCCACCGAGGGAGTTGTCCCAGTTGTCGTTGAAACGGAACTTGAGACCGCCTTCGGTGAGATCGACAGTAGCAGTCCATGTCAGGAGGTCTTCCGACGGTGTCATGTTGACATCGTCGCCCCAGCCGTTGAAGTCACCGATCATACCGATTGTGGTGACGAGGGTGAGCTTGAGGGCACGAGTGCCATAGTTGAGCTGGATGTAGTAGAGACCGTCTTCGGGAACCTCGATGTTGTTACCGCCGTTGGCAGCACCTTCACCGACGAGACCGGAGGCCTGCTCGCTCCACGAAGGCTGGGCGTTGACACCGAAGTCGCCACCCCATCCGGCCTGAGGAGAGAACTTGAACTGGCTGCCGATATGAGCCATACCGACATAGTCCGTATAGTTGTCGGTCCACATCACGAGGGCGAACTGACCGTTGTTCCAGCTTGTGCCGTTGACATAGTCACCGGCCATCCAGAAGTTGGGGATTGCCTGAATGTAGTCGTATTCGAGAGTCTCGATGTTGAACTTGAACAGGACAGGCCCCGTCATGGTAAAAAAGCCGGGCACGGCATTGGCGGCCTTGTCGAGCTTGCCCTTGGTAGCGCTTGCCGAGGCAGCCTCCACACCGATGGCGTTCTCGAAATTGTCGGCATCATAGCCGGAAGCAGGAAGTATCTTCCAGTAGAGACCGTCGCCGACAGTAGCACCGTCGAGGTTGAGGGTGACGCTGAAGTCGGGATCGTCGTAGACGCTGCGGTCGCTGCGGGTAAAGGCTACTGCATTGTCCTTATTCCATGAAACGGGATCGGAAGTATAGACGAAGTAGTAGAGGTTTTCGAATGTCACTTCGGGATCGAAGGGCTTCACTGTCATCTTCACCGGGCCAAAGAAGGTGTCGGGACCTCCGAGGAGAATCTTCTCGGCACCTTTGGCTGCGTAGATGTTGAAGCGGACATAGACTGTCTGTTCACCGGGATCCTTGGTTATGTTGTCGTGGATTATACCCTGGATATCGTTGGGGTTCAGCTCGAGAATGGAATCCGACATCACCGTCACGGGGATTTCGTATGATACAGCGAAATCTTCTGTAGCGCTGAGGAAACCATTTGCAGCGAAACCATAACCGGCGGGCCAGCCTTCATTACGGGTAAGGTCGGCAACCTGGACAAAATGGCCGTCATAATCGAGTTCGGCAAGGTTAACGACAGCCGAGGTCGCAGGCGAGGCAGTCAGTGTCACCTGGTCAACACCGGCGGCCGGGAGCTGCGGATTGGTCACAGGGATACCGGTACCGAGGTCTACGTTGTCACAGGCAGCGAAACCAAGGGCCAGAGCCAGTATCGGAAGAATTGCTATTTTCTTCATCGTGATTTTGTTTTCGTAGTTTAATAATCTGTTTATTCAACGAAGGTGAAAGTAACCTTGTTGGCTGTCGTATCGAGCGAGACACTGACTTTCTTGCCCTTGGCACCTACCATCTCAAAGCAGCCTTCACCAACTTTCGTATCGCAGGCCACGCCGGGCTCTACAGGATAGTCCTTATCGGTAGGAGAAGCCCACTGGGCTGCACCCCAGCCTGAAAGTTCCTGATAGAAGCGGCAGTAGAGATTGTCGGCACCGCAGTTTGCAAGGTCGAAAGTACCGGTGTAGACACCGCTGTCGTCGGAGCAGGACAGTCGCCAGTTCTCATAGAAAGCCGCATTGGCCTCAGAAGGCTCTGTCCAGTCGGAAGAAGCCATGTTACCGCACATATAGACATACGAGGTAATGACAGGCTTGCTTGCACCGGCTTCGAACTTGACAGTCATGTTGTTCATGTCGACGGTCACAGTCATCTGGCCGCCTTCGAAATTCGGGAAGTTGAACGAACCCTTACCCTCTACGAGAGGAGCTTCGGCAGATCCGTCGACAAGCTCGAAATCCTTAGGATTGTCATCAACCTGTGAGCCGAAGGAATTATCATTCCAGCTTACGAGCTCTGTGTAGAAACGGAACATAGGAGCGGCGGGCATATCGAATACGGCGCTGTAGATATTGCTTCCGATAGCATTATCAGGCTCAAAGAGTCGCCATGCCTTATAGTGCTCCGCATTCTCGGGTGTCGGGCCTACCCAGCCTTCGGGCGAGCCAACCAGATAGATATATCCGGGCACCTTGATGGAGAAGAAGAAATCGACTGCATCGAGCTTGATGACATTGGAAGTGATCGAGCTCCATTCCACACCGGGTACAGAAGCCACGACACGGAAATAGAGAGGACGAACGTGGTCGGCGGCATAGGGGGCCCATGTATCCTCGTCGACTATACCGAGGCCGTCGAGAATAGCCTGGTTGATCTTTGCCTGACTGACGGATATCGTAGCGCTCTGGCCGTTTTTGTTGTCCTGCCGCACGGGATTGGCGAAGTCCTCGGTCAGGGACATTTCGGGGACATATGACACCACGGTACCGATACCGTAGTCGGGCTGTGAGCAGGTGAACTCGATATCGCCGTCTTCAGACAGTGTGTAGACCTGTGCAGCAAAGGGAGGAGTATTGAGTACAAATTCTGTCGGCTTCTGCATCACAGGGTCGTCAGGGGTCGAGCACGATGCCATCCCCATTGCGGCTACCCCGGCAGCCAGAAGCATATATAATTTTGCGATTTTCATTGTTGCTACTGTTTTAGAGGATTAGTAACCAGCGTTCTGTCCGACAGTCTCGGTGTACTGTACGGGGATAGGATAGAGAGCGCGTGTAGCCGGGATGGAAGCACCTGCATAATCGCCGCCTTTCCAGGACCACAGATAGTTCGAGCCTGTGTATTTGCCGAAACGGATAAGATCGGAACGGCGCTGACCTTCGCAGTACAGCTCGCACATACGTTCGGCCAGAAGCTCTTCAGCGTTAATGGAGCTGCGCGAGGGCATACCGGCACGGGCACGCACCTGGTTGAGGTAGCTCAGACCATTGCATTCGACACCGTGCAGCTGGCATTCTGCGAGCATCAGGTAGGCATCGGCAAGACGGAAGATCGGATAGTCGGTGTTACTCATATCGAGGTTATTGTTGCCTACGTAGGGATCTGCATCGCGGCCCGCTTCGTTGTAATAGTCGCTTTCGGTGGTGTTGGTGTACTTGATGAGCATGTAGCCGCAGGACGTTTCGTCATTACCCCCCAGAGTCGGGATATCTTCCTTGAAAGTACCCTCGAATATGAGACGTCGCTTGTCGTTCTTGGCGAGAGTGCGGGAAAGCTCCGGACGGAGACGCAGACCGCCCCATGCGCCCTTGTAGTTGAGCTTCTTGAGCACCATGGGATCTGCTTTTTCAGCCGATGCGAACCACGCGCCGGTGGTAAGGTAGGTCGTACCGCCCCATGTCTCCATACGGCCCTGCTGCTGAGGCACAGCCCAGAGAATCTCGCCGTTGCCGACATATTTGTCGTTGGTGGCGCAGAAGAGATACTTGTATTCAGGGGCAAGGGTGATCCCTGTGCCTACGACTTGCTTGAGAGCTTCGGCACATTCATTCCACATAGGTGTACCGGTATAGACCTCCGCATTGAGGTAGAGTTTTGCAAGCAGCATATAACCGGCCTCGCGGCTCACGCGGCCGTAGCTCTGCTGGGCTGCCGGTTTGAGATCGGGCACATAGGTGCGAAGTTCCTCGATGATGGCATCGAAAAGCTGCTTGCGGTCGTAGGTCGGAGGAATGGCACCGGTTACGGAATTCTCGTCGATCCAGGGGCCGCGGCCGAAAAGATCGATCATCATATAGTATGCCAGGCCGCGGAGAGCAGATGCCTCGGCGATACGGGTTCTTACTTCAGCCTCGTCATAGAATGCACCGCCCTGCTCGCGCATAGCCTTGATAAATTCGGCACCCATCTTGGCATTGAAGAACTCGCGTGCGAAGCAGGCATAGATCCATTCGTTGTCGGCGCTGAACTGGTTCTTGTTGAGGGGTTGGTAGCCAGGGTCGTTCCATGCTTCGGATATGAAGCATTCGTCGGCCGTGATTTCCTGAAGATTGAAGTGGGCACGGGTGAAGGTACCTGCACCGCCATCGCTTGTCGAGATGATATCGTCGCGGTAGAGGTTGGCATATAGACGCCCGAGATAGCCGTCCATTTCCTCAGACGATGTAAGGCCGAGCTTGACGTTGGGGTCGTTTGGCTTGAGATCGAGGTCGCCCACACAGGAGGTGCCGGTAACGGCCAGGAGTGCAACGACACCCGAGAGAATATATTTGTTGAATTTCATTGCTTATCTGTTTTACCGGTTAGAAATTAGCCACCAGACCGAGAGTGAAAGTCACAGGACGCGGATAGGCGTTGTTGTCGATACCCTGCTGGAAGGTCAGTTCAGGATCGACACCTTTGTACTTGGTGATGACGAAGGGATTCTGGACGGCACCGAAGAGACGCAGACGCAGTTTGTTCTGCAGGAGGTTCTCGAAAGTGTAGCCGACAGTGATGTTGTCGCAGCGTACGAACGATGCGTTCTGTACGAAATAGCTCGAAAGCATAAGCTCTGTGGTTCGGGTCTGTTCGAACAGATAGGTATTATTGAGAATATTACTGAGCGTTGGCTGTAGGGTCGACTGGGAGATGAAACTATTGCCCATCTGGTTCTGGTTGTAAGCCCAGTTGCCGAAGGCACCGCGCAGTACGAAACCGAAGTCCCAGTTCTTGTAGTTGAAGCTGTTGTGCCAGCTTACTGTCCAGTCGGGATGTACGTGATGGAAGAGGATCTTGTCGTCTTCGGTAATCACGCCGTCGCCGTTTTGGTCTACATAGACACCTTCGAGTGGATTGCCGTTTTCGTCATAGACCTGTTCGTAGACATTGAAGCTGTAGGCGCTCTCCCCGACTACGTGGCGCTGAACGGTGACACCGTTGCCGATACTGCCGGTAGCCGTGTCGGCACCGTCTGCAAGACGTGTGATCTTGTTTTTGTTGTAGGCGATGTTGACGTTGCTGTTCCAGGTAAAGTCCGTGGTTACGACAGGACGGGTGTTGATATTGAATTCAAAACCTGTGTTCTTGAGGTCGCCGAGGTTGAGCCAGCCCACATTGGAGAGGTTCGAACCTGCCGGATAGTTGGCACGTACGAGAAGGTCCTTGGTCTTGCGCTGATAGAGTTCGATGCTGCCGTTGATACGGTTGTTGAGGAAACCGAAGTCGAGACCGACATTCCATGTAGTTGTCTCTTCCCATTTGAGGCTCGCATTGTATGGGTTGGGATAGGCGAGCTGTACGTACTTGCCGTCGAAGAAATAAGTATTACCGTCGCCGATAAGGGTACTGTAGACAGGCAGATAGGGGAAATAGTCGCTGCCTACGTCCTGCTGGCCGGTGACACCGTAGTCAAGACGCAGCTTGAGTTCGTTCATGACGGGACGTACATTCTCCATGAAGCTTTCGTCGATGATACGCCATCCGAGGGCGGCTGCGGGGAATGTGCCCCAGCGGTGGTCCTTACCGAAACGGCTCGTACCGTCGCGACGGAGAGTGACTGTAAGGAGGTAGCGGTCCATGAATGTGTAGTTGACACGGCCGAAGAACGACACAAGCTGATAGCGTGTGCTGTAGTGGTTTGTCGGGTTGTACTGGCGGCCGGCAAGGTCCTTAAGTGCTATAGGCTGGCCGTTGTTGAGGTTCGGGTCGGTGAAAGTGATGTCGGAATCGAGGATGTTCCAGTCGGGAAGGGTGAAGTCATGGCCCTTGTTGTTGAAACGCTGCCATGAGTAACCTGCCGTAACGTCGAGGTCGCTGTTGATTGCGTCGAATGTCTTGTTGTAATTCATGTAGTATTCGAGCATCAGGGTGTAGCGAGTCTGGTTTTCCTTGTTGTAGCTGCCGTAGCCCTGCTGTACATTGACGACATTGCCATTATCGCCGGCAACCTGGAACTTGGCATCCCATGCAGCGGGAGAGAAAGGCTGGTCGAAGTTGCTCACTTCGCCGTGGCTGTAGTCATAGCCGAGGTTGAGGTTGGCACGGAGTTCGCGAAGGAAAGGCATCTTCAGGTCGAGCTGGAGGTTGCCGACGCTCTGGTAGACTTTGGAGCGACTGTAGTGTTCCTTCCAGGTCGCAACGGGATTCTTGGAATAGATGTTGCTTATCTGGTTGCCGGGGCTGTCGGGGCCTGCAAGTTCGCCGCTGATAAGATATGTCGTATAGTTGTTGAACACGTTGTCCATGCGCACCGGAAGGGTCGGGTTGAATCCGACAGCCTCGCCGAGACCGCCTCCGTAGTGGTTGACGATGTAAGAACCCTTTACGTTTGCATTGACACTGAGGAGTTCGTCGAAGAACTTAGGTGTCAGGTTGATGCTGCCGCCGAGGCGCTTGTTGTCTGTTCCGGAGAGAACACCGTCGGTGCCTGTATAGTTGATGCCGACACGATAGGGAAGGAATCCGGCCGTACCGCCGACGGAGAGGCTGTAGTCATGGCTGAATGTCGTACGGGTCACTTCTTTCTGCCAGTCGGTCGAGGTGTTACCGAGCTTTGCCGCCTGGGGAGAATCGGCACCATAACGGCTCAGGATGAAGTTACGGTAGGTGTTGCCGTCCATCATGTCGAGGTACTTGCGCGGAGTGGCAACATAGAAGTTGGCAGCGAAGTTGACCTGGGGCTTGCCGCTCTTACCGGTCTTGGTGGTGATGATGATCACACCGTTCGATGCACGGCTACCATAGATGGCTGTTGCGGAAGCGGACTTGAGGATGGTCATGTTCTCGATGTTCTCGGGGCTTACCAGCGAGAGGGCGTTCGACGAACCCTTGACAGTATTACCGTCCATGGGCACACCGTCGATGACGATAAGAGGATTGTTCGAAGCGTTGAGCGATGCACCGCCGCGGATCTGGATCGAAGCGTCGCCGGCAGGGTTGCCGCCTGCTGTCGATACAACGACACCAGGGCTTGCGCCGACGAGAAGATCCTGGGCTGTCGTGGCGAGGCCTGCCTCTATTTCGTCAGGCTTCACAACGCCCACAGAGCCTGTGGCATCCGATTTCTTTACTGTACCGTAGCCGACGACCACGAGTTCGTTCATGGCGACGGCGTTGGTTTTCAGGTGTACTTCGATGTTGGTGCGACCTTCCACAGGGATTTCCTGGGTATCGCAGCCGACATACGAAACAACAAGGACTGCATCGGGAGCAACAGAGATTTTGAAGTTGCCGTCGAAGTCTGTGGCGACACCGTAGCCGGAGACACCTTTGACCTCGACACTTGCGCCGATGGCCGGTTCGCCCTCGGGTTCATACACGGTACCTGTAACCGTGATGTTCTGTGCAAGAGCCGGCAATGCGAAGCCAAGCACCAAGGCTATGGCAAGGCATGCTTTCCGGGTCATTTGTAGACAAATGTTCTTCATGCAAGGATTGTTTTAATTTAGTTATATGAATAATTGTTTTTTCCTTCTGGCTTCTCATCATATACACAAAAAGCGGCCGACATATATATGCCGACTACGGGACAGGGCTGCAGACAGCTCTTTTCGGATGGGAGAACCCCATACGGCTTTCACGCATTAGATAGAGGCGTTAAATAAGTATGTTCAAAAAATATAATCTCAGAATCACAATGGGAGTGGCTTTTCAGGGCACGCTCATATCTTTCCGATGACAAAGAAAAGCAAAAAATCCCTAAAAAGTTCTTCCCGAAGACAAGAAAATATAAACAAGGCGATAATTTAACTATTTTAAGTTAAACAATCGCCTTAAATTAACCATTGCGCCCCGATAGAGGTCTGTCAGAGATGCAGCTTGAGAGAGGCTGTGAGACTGCGCGGCATCATAGGGCCGTAGATGTAGCCCGAGTCGCGGAGATAGCCTTTGTCGAAGTCTTTCTGGTAGCTGTTGAAGATGTTCATCACGCCCAGGCCGAACTCGAGGCAGGCCGTGCGGAATATCTTGAGCTCGTAGGTGAGCTTGACATTGACATCGTAGAACGACGGCGTGTCCACGACCTTGTCAACGGGCGTTCCCGAGCCTGCAATGTGCTGCACGGGCATAGAACCGGTGAAGGTGCCGGAGACAGTGGCGTGGAATGCCTTGAGGAACTCGACATCGGCCGTCAGGAAGCCATATATGTCCGGGGTGCGGAAGAGCTTGCGCACAGGGGCGACATCCGGGTCCTCGCTCCACTGTTCGGGCTCTTTGTAGCGGCTGCGCTGCCATGTGAAACCTCCCTGGAGCTGCCATTTGGGCCATGCGATGCGAGCCTCGACATTGAGACCCCCGACGGTGGCCCCTTTGCCATTGTAACGCTCCAGGACGGCATTCCCGGCGGCGTCGGTCTCTTCGAGCAGGCGCAGCGCGAAGACATCGCGTAGGTCGGTATAGAAGCCTTCTATCATAAGGTTGGCCTGGACGGGGCCGAACTGCCGGTATAGGTCGGCCGAACCGCTGATACTGTTGCTGCTTTCCTGCTTCAGGCCGGGGGCGAGGATGGTGACGATACGTTCGCCGCCTACGATGGCTATATGGAAGTCCTCGTCGTAGGCCTGCGGAGAGCGGAAACCGGTCGAGTACGAGAGTCGGAAGTTGGCCTGCGGCGACGGATTGAAGCGGATGTTGACACGCGGCGAGACAATCGGGTTGTGTATCATCGAATGTTTGTCGACACGGGCACCGACAAGGAAGCCCCAGCGGTCGTCGCGCCATTCGTTCTGGAAATAGCCGCTGTAGATGTTGACTTTCTGCGCCACGTCGTGCTGATAGCCTATCGTCACATCGTGGAGATAATTGTGGCTGTACTCCAGTCCGAGAATCATTTCCGAGGGCATGAACCACAGCTTGGAAAAGGAGTGTGTCCACTGGCTTCCGGCGGTGGCGGTCATGTCGTTGGTGCGTCCGTAGGCATTGGGGTCCATCTCGCTGCCATAGTAGCTCTGACGGCGTGTGCTCTGGAGCGCGCTGAAGACATTGAGATGGTCTCCGCGTGTCGGCGACCAAAGATCGAAGGAAAGCTCGCCTCCGTTGATGTTGTGCTCGACCTGTTCGGCCACCATAGCCTGATGTGCCGGGACATCGAGCCGGTCACCGCCTCGGCGGAACTCCTGTGTCGCGTGATATTCGCCGTTGAGGCGCATATTGTCGCTCAGGTACATGTTCGTGCGAAGCCCGAGGGTGTTGCTCTTCAGTTGGGGAATCTCGGTGAAGCCGTCGCCGTCGTGGTCGTAGCCGTCGCGGATACGGTGCTGGCCGTAGATGGTAAGACCTATCTTATTATTATGGCCGACGACAGAGGCATTGACCGTGGTATTGTTATCGAGCGATGAGCCGAAACCGATGGAAGTCAGGGTGTGCATAGCCTCGGCATAGTTGTTCGTGGGGTCTTTGGTTATGATGTTGACGGTACCACCTATAGCCGACGAGCCGAAGAGCGCCGACCCGCCGCCGCGCATCACCTCGACACGGTCGATCATATTCGCCGGAATCTGTTCGAGGCCGTAGACACCGGCCAGGGCCGAGAATACCGGACGCGAATTCATCAGTATCTGCGAGTAGTGGCCGTCGAGTCCGTTGATACGCACCTGTGTGAAGCCACAGTTCTGGCAGTCGTTCTCGACACGCACACCGGGCTGGTAGCTCAGGCCGTCGGCAAGCGAGCAGGCGTTGACGAGGTTGAAAATCTTGTTGTCCACCACGCTCACCAGCGCCGGACTGTGACGGCGTTTCAGCTCGCTCTTGGTGCCGGTCACAACGACCTGGTCGAGCTGCATAACGTCCGGTTCGGCCTTGAAATTAAGCTCTGTGGTCTTTCCGGCTGTCAGCTGGACGGTCTTTGTCTGGGTGACATAGCCCGTATAGGAAGCCTCGACTTTGTATTTGCCGGGCTTGAGGTCGCGGAAGGTATAATGGCCGGACGCGTCGGTGGTCGTTCCGAGTTGTTCGCCGACGATACGGATTATATAATATGGCAGATGTTCGCCGGTCTCTCCGTCGACTACATGACCGGTGAGGTTGGTGTCGGTGGCCTGTGCCATGACACTCAGAGCCGACACTGCAAGAAGTGCCGACATAATAATATGTCTTATCATTAGGGTGCTTGGAAAGTTCTTAAGGTTGTTGAATATCGTTTATCGCGTGTTTCAATAACCTGAGAACGGCGGAGCCCTGAGACTGCGGACGATATGCACAGCCGAAACCGCGCCGGCAATGTTTCCTGGGATCAGATCCTCATAGAACAGCTCCGGCAGCACGAAATCGGCATCATCATCTTCTACTGCCGTCATGGCGGCGACAAGGCTCGCTATCGATTCGATAGCTGCTGCGCTGTGGCCGTGATTCGAGCCGGGAAGGAAGGGGTGGGAGTGCGCTACGGTACTGCCGTCGAAAAGCGTATGGGTATGGACGAAAAGGGTGCTGCCAAGCTGGAAATATCCCATGATGGCGAGCAGAAAAAGTGCTATCCTACGTATCGTCCTTTCGTGCATAACTAAATTCTCTGCAAAGTTACTCATTCCGTCCGAACTGACGAAAGACTGCGATAAACCTTTTTACGCCGCCGTATGTTCTTTATGGTACAACAGTCGGTTCCAAACTAACACTAAACACACATATAAATATGTCAAATACTTCAAAGAAAAGCATCAAAGGCACTCGTACGGAGCGTAACCTCGTGACAGCCTACATGGCTGAATCGTCGGCATATACACGCTACATGTTCTATGCCGCACAGGCAACAAAAGAAAACTATTTCCCCATCGCCGAGATATTCACCGAGACAGCCAACAACGAGATGCGCCACGCCAAAGTCTACTTCAAATTCCTCGAGGGCGGCTCCGTCAATGTCCCTCTCGATGTCGATGCCGGCGTGATTGGCACTACAGCCGCCAACCTCGCCCTGGCCGCCAAGGAAGAAGAAATCGAAGGTGTCCAGCTGTATACCGACGCGGCCAAAGTTGCTCGTGAAGAAGGCTTCGACGATATCGCCGACCATTTCGCAGCTATAGCAACAATAGAGGCCCGTCACCGCCGCCGCTTCCTATACTACCTCGACCAGGTTGAGAAAGGAACCGTCTGGAAACGCGAAAAACCTATCGAATGGAAGTGTCTCGTCTGCGGCTACACCTACGTAGGTACTGAGCCCCCTACAGTATGCCCCGCTTGCGACCATCCCTACCAGCACTATATGGCCATGGACTATATCGACGCTCTCGACTGATACTAAAATCTACAATCATCACTCTCCATACCTCAAAAGGCGCGGTTCCGTGCCGGAATCGCGCCTTTCGTTAATTCAGTGAGCGCTTACAATTTTTTGAGGTGGCGAATCGTTATATAAATCAATGATGAACCGTCTTATATCACTCATATTGCTCACTATAACCGCAGGCATCGGCCTGTGGGCCAAAGGACCTGTCAAGATTTCGGGACTTATCACCGACCAGGACAACGAGCCTCTCGAATTCGTAACCGTCAAAATCAAAGGGACCGCTCTCGGCACCACCAGCGGCCTCGACGGCCGGTACACGCTCTCCGCCCCCGAAACAGACACCCTCCGCATAGTTTTCTCCTGCATAGGCTACGAGGAATCGCAGCGCCGTCTCATCGAGCCCTCAGGCGAGGTGACGGTCAACGTCAAGATGACACCGGCATCCTACACCCTCGGCCCTATCGAGGTGACGGAGTACCAGAAACAGACCTCCGGAATGCAGAAAATCGACAATTCCGGCTACAAGATGGCACCTGATGTCACCGGCGGCAGCGTCGAAGCCCTGCTGACGACCATGGCCGGTGTCAACTCCAACAACGAAATGAGCAGCCAGTACAGCGTCCGCGGCGGCACATACGACGAGAACAGTGTATATATCAACGGCATCGAGGTCTACCGCCCCCAGCTCGTCAGCTCCGGGCAGCAGGAAGGCATGAGTATCGTCAACCCCGACATGGTTGGTGCCATCGGCTTCTCGACAGGCGGCTTCGGGGCGCAGTACGGCGACAAGATGAGCTCCGTGCTCGACATCACATACCGCGAGCCCGAAAGCTTCGAAGGCTCCGTCTCGGCTTCGCTCATGGGTGCCACGGCAGCCATAGGCTCAAGCTCGAAACACTTCACCCAGCTCCACGGCGTGCGCTACAAGCAGAACTCGTCGCTCCTGGGCTCACTCGACCAGAAAGGCGAATACGACCCTAAGTTCTTCGACTACCAGACGAGCATGACCTATAAGTTCTCCGACAAGCTCAAGCTATCCGTCCTCGGGAACATAGCCGTCAACAACTACAAGTTCATACCCCATAACCAGACCACAAAGTTCGGCACCAGCACCGATGCCAAGGAATTCACTGTCTACTTCGACGGCATGGAGAAGGACCGCTTCGAGACCTATTTCGGTGCCGGTACCCTCACCTACCGCCCCAACAAAGCCAACGAGCTCTCCCTGCTCGCCTCCGGCTACTTCACCAACGAGCTCGTCAGCTACGACATCTCCGGCGAGTACTGGCTCGACCAGGCCGGTGCCGGCGACAGCGACCAGGGAGGAATAGGCGGCGAGCTCGGCGTGGGACGATACCACGAGCACGCGCGCAACCGCTTCAAGGCCTCCGTATTCTCGCTCGGCCTGCGAGGTGCTACGGGCATCAACCGCCACAACCTGACCTACGGCCTCACATTCAACCACGAGAGCGTCTACGACCGCGCCCGCGAGTGGGAACTGCGCGACTCCGCCGGTTTCTCGCTGCCCTTCGACCCCGACGCCGTAAAGGTCATCTACAATCTCAGCTCGCACAACGACCTCAGCTCGAACCGCTTCGCGTTCTACATGCAGGACACCTACCGCCTGACAACCAATGCCGGGTTCTTCAACTTCAACGCCGGTATACGCATGTCCTACTGGGACTACAACAAGGAATTCCTCGTCAGCCCCCGAGTCAGCGTCGGCTTCGTGCCCGACAAGCTGCCGCGCCTCGCGCTGCGCGTCGCCACGGGCCTCTACTACCAGTCGCCATTCTACAAGGAATACCGCCTGCCCGAGGAAGATGCCGACGGCAACATCGCCATACGCCTCAACAACGGCATCAAGAGCCAGCGCTCCTTCCAGTTCATAGCCGGTGCGGACTACACATTTCGCGCCATGGACCGTCCCTTCAAGCTCACTGGCGAGGTCTACTACAAGGCCCTGAGCAACCTCATACCCTACGAAATCGACAACCTCAAGGTGACATATGCCGGACAGAACCTCAGCAAAGGCTTCGCCACAGGCATCGACTTCAAGCTCTTCGGACAGTTCGTGCCCGGCACCGACTCCTGGATAAGCTTCTCGCTGATGAAGACTCAGGAAGACCTCCACGGCGTGAAAGTGCCGCGTCCTACCGACCAGCGCTACTCCTTCGCCCTCTTCTTCACCGACTACTTCCCCAAGTTCCCCAAGCTCAAGTTCAACCTCCGGGGAATACTCTCTGACGGCCTGCCCATGACCCCTCCCCAGGGAAGCCGCGACAAGGGCTACTTCCGCGCACCGGCCTACAAGCGCGTCGATGTCGGCCTCGCATACGGCCTCCTTACGCCTCCGAAGGACGGCGAACGCCGCAGCGGCTTCTGGGGCAGCTTCAAGAACATATGGCTCGGTGTCGACGTATTCAATCTGCTCGACATCAGCAATGTAAGCAACTACTACTGGGTCACGGATGTCAACGACATACAGTACGCCGTCCCCAACTACCTTACGCGCCGCCAGTTCAACGTGCGTCTCTCCGTCGAATTCTGATCAATCTTTTTTGAGCCGGAATCGACGAATTTCAGAATAATTAGCGTATATTTGCCGAAAACAACACAAAGCCGACTCTCGGCAACATCACCTTATAAACCAATGACACCAAGCGAATTCATCCATCCCGAAGATGCAGCCGCCCTCAAGCAGCTGCAGAGCATCCCGGGGTTCACCGCTCTTGTTAAGAAATTCTACGCCATCGGCGCAGAGCGCCTGCAGTACGGCATGAACATGGCCAACAGCATACGCCTGTCGGAAAGACAGCTTCCCGACATATACCGCCATCTGCCTCCTATATGCGAGAAATTCGGCATCAAGGAACCCGAATTCTACCTCACCATGAACCCCATGCCCAACGCATGGACCTTCGGCGACACAAAGATATTCGTCACTGTCACATCCGGCCTCCTCGAGCTGCTCAACGACGACGAGCTCGATGCAGTCATCGCCCACGAGTGCGGACACATCCTCTGCCGCCACGTCGTCTATCATTCCATGGCCGAGTTCCTGAAGGCAGGGCTCGACGCCTTCGGAATACTCGGAGCCTTCTCCGCCCCCGTCAAGTATGCCCTCCTCTACTGGCAGCGCAAGAGCGAGCTCAGCTGCGACCGCGCAGGAGCCGTCTTCACAAATCCGGAGACCGTCGCCATGTCGATGGCCCGCATCGCCGGAGGCCCGCGTCGCTACACAGGCGAGATAGACCTCAAGGAGTGGGCCGAACAAGCCGAGGAATACGAGAAAATACGCACCGGCGGCGCTTGGAACAAGACCCTCCAGACCCTCGCCACCATGGAACTCGACCATCCCTTCAACGCCGTCCGATGCCGAGAGATTCTCAAATGGGGCAAGACTCCGCAGTACCAGGCCATCGTCGAAGGATTCAAGCGCAGACAGTCCGACCCGGCCAAACCCAAATGCCCCAGCTGCGGAGGCGACATCGAGGATAGCTGGAAATTCTGCCTTCACTGCGGCACCAAACTCAAAGACTAACAAACCATCATCCCTATAGACTATGGAAACCCTATTCGACGAAAACGGCGTACTAAACATCGCCGACATCGTGACCCAGCACCCGGCATACATCGCTATCATGGAAGACGGCATCGTCACTGATACCGAGCTCAAGGACCAGGCCGACAGGACAGTTGCAGCTCTCCGCAAAGTGCAGCAGCTCTGCAACCCCGAACAGCAGAAAGCAGTTCTCGAAGCAATATCACATATCAGCGTCCTCAACGCTGTCTACAACCAGTACGAACTTCAACAACTCCACCTCTAAGCCATGGGAGCATTCAACACTAAAAAACAGCTCGCCGGCAACCCCTCGCTCATACCGGCAATAGCAGAACGCATCTGCTCCAGTTTCGAAGCCGAAGGCTTCACCGTACAACGCGAAGAACTCCTCAGCGGAGGTGCCGACATATCAATCACCAAGGGCGGCTTCTTCAAGGCAGTACTCGGCATGAAGACAGCCCTCAAGATCACGCTCATCCCCAACGGAAGCTTCATCAACTTCGAAGCCGGCATCGGCATCTTCGGGCAGCAGGTGATCCCGACGCTCATCATGCTCTTCGTGACATGGCCCGTGCTCCTCACCCAGATCTGGGGCATGGTGCAGCAGTCCAAGCTCGACGACAAGGCCCTCGCTATCGCCGAGGCTGTCATCGTCGAAAGCCGCGTACAGCCCCAGGGACCCGGCATCAACGTCAACATCTACAATAACGAGGCCGGTGCCAAGTTCTGCACCAGCTGCGGCACACAGCTCGCCCCCGGGGCCAGGTTCTGCTCCAACTGCGGCGCACCCCAGGCATAAAAAGCATACAAAAATCTATCCTATATCCCTGAAGGCAGCACCGCCACGGCGGCCGCTGCCTTTTCTTTTGCCCCCTCCGCGAAGCAAATCTTTCAAAAGGAGCCAAGGCCGACAAGCCGGAGCCAAGGCTCCTCAACGGCTGACAAAACGCGCCGCGGCCCTTCTTTCTTCTTTCCTCCTTTGCCCCCGGTGCGAACGGCTTAGCGTTCGGTTATAAAGCCATAAAAATAAGAGAGGCGACCTCACGGCCGCCTCTCCCTTAAAATAACAGTATGGAATTATTTACGCGCTATTAACGGATAAACTTCTTTGTTACATTACCTGCACGGTCAACGAAGATGTTGATCTGGCCCTGTACGGGACGGGCAACCTTGCGGCCGTCGATGGTGTAGATCATCACATTGCCATTCTCGATTTCTTCGACGAGGATGTCTTCGATACCGCTGGCGGCATCAAGGAGATCCTGGATCTTGTGTTCGATAGCGGCAACGTCGAGAGTGCTCTGGTATGTGCCTTCTTCAGCAACTGCGGCGTATTCGGCATCGGCGGCATCCTTGGCATCGTCGATCATAGCCTGGATGGCGTTGACGAGCTCGGTAGCGTCGTATGTCGGATATTCGGCAGCAATCTGAGCCTTGGCTTCGTTGAGCTTGGTCTGGAGAGTTGCGATGGCATCGAGGTCGGCGTTGTAGGCGGCTTCGTTGTCGGCGCGGCGCTGTACTTCGGCAGCCTGGGCGGCACGTGCGTTCTCAAGGAGCTTGGAGATTGCAACATTGATGGAGGTGACGGGAGCCATTACTTCGTCGTACTTGGCGGCGAGGTCACCAGCAGCATTGTGGGCGTTGATGGCTTCTTCGAGAGCGTCGATCTGAGCCTTGATATCGGCACCGGTGAACTGGTCCTTAACGAGGGGACATTCATCGGCGATAGTCTCGAGAGCTTCGGCAAGAGCGTTGCGGAGCAGGGTTACCTGGCGCTGAGCCTTGTCGAGGGCTGCATGGGCGGTGATATTGTTGATGAGGTTCTCGATAGACTGGGTATCGAGCTGGTAATTGTAGACACCTTCGTTTTCAACGGCAGCATAGGCAGCTTCGACAGCGGCGCGTGCTTCGTTGATAGCGTTCTGTGCAGCTGTTACGTCAGCGGCGGCATCGAAGCCGGGATAAACGATAGCTACAGTAGAGGAAGTCTGGTCGAGCTTGGCCTGAAGGGCGTCGAGAGCGGCCATGTCGGCATTGTATCTCTCGGCGTTGAGAGCCTTGCGGGCTTCTTCGTCCTGAGCTGCAACGGCAGCCTTGGCATCTTCGATGAGCTGTGCGATGGCAGCTTCGATTTCAGCGGCGGGGGTTGTCACGACTGTCTCATAGTCGGCGGCGAGGGTGCGGTTGTTGTAAGCATCCAGGATAGCGTTCTTGAGAGCGTCGATGAGGGCGGTCACGTTTTCACCGGTGAACTGATCCTTAACAGAGGGATATTCTTCGGCGATAGTTGCGAGAGCGTCGGCAAGAGCCTGTTCGAGTTCGGCAACCTTGGCGTCAGCCTTAGCCTTGGCTTCGTCGTTGGCAGCGGTAGCTTCGTTGTAAGCGGTCTGGGCAGCCTTGGCATCAGCGATGAGCTGTTCGATGGCAGCCTCGATAGCGGCGGCAGGAGTCATCACTGTGTCGTAGTTCTCGGCGAGTGTGCCTTCGGCAACGGCATTTGCGATAGCGGTCTTGAGGGCTTCGATCTGCTCGGTGATTTCGGAACCGGTGAACTGGTCCTTAACATCGGGACATTCTTCAGCGATAGTTGCGAGAGCGTCGGCAAGAGCCTGTTCGAGGGCAGCGACCTTGGCATCGGCGTTAGCCTTGGCGATTACTTCAGCCTGTGCGGCCTTGGCATCTTCGACGAGCTTGGCGATAGCTTCTTCGATAGCGGTGGCAGGAGTCATCACTGTCTCATAGTCGGTAGCGAGAGTACCGGCGGTGTAAGCTTCTTCGATAGCGGTCTTGAGGGCATTGATCTGCTCAGTGATTTCGGCACCGGTGAACTGGTCCTTAACGTCGGGACAGTCGGTAGCGATAGTCTCGAGGGCGGTAGCAAGAGCGGCTTCGAGTTCGGCAACCTTGGCATCAGCATTGGTCTTGGCCTCGTTGTTGGCGGTAACGGCAGCCTGTGCGGCCTTTGCGTCTTCGACGAGCTTGGTGATAGCAGCCTGGATGTCGGCTACGGGAGCCATCACTGTCTCATAGTTGGCAGTGAGAGTACCGTTCTCGTAAGCCTCGTTGATGGCAGCTTCGAGAGCGTCGATCTGGCTTGTGATGTCTTCACCGGTGAACTGGTCCTTAACATCGGGGCAGTCGGTTGCGATAGTCTCGAGAGCGGTAGCGAGAGCGTCGCGGAGTTCCTGAACGCTTGCCTGAGCCTCGGCGAGCTTGTTGGCATCGTTCTTGAGGGTGATTGTTACAGTGCCTGCGTCGAACGACTGGCTTCCGAGAGCGGAAACATAGACTTCGTTGACGAGGATTTCGGCAGATTCGATATTGTAGCCTTCTGCTACATTGATATCGAAAGTGAGGATGTTGCCTTCGTTAGTACCGCTGATGATGTCGGTGGTGCTGGCGAAGTTCATGATTACGACATTGACAACACCATTGGGGCGTACTGTCGGAAGAGGCATCACTGTCTGGTCGCAGCGCGAGGTGATGGCGAAGCTTTCCTCATTAACGGTAACTCCGGCGGGAAGATTGATGTCAGCCTGAAAAGCCTGTACATTTGCCGAGTTCTCGAGACCGATAGCGAGGGTGTAGGTCTTGCCGCCCATAACCATAAGTTCGGTGGGATCGGCAGTAACCTGAAACTCACCGGCTGCTACAGAGATATTTGTAGTCTCGTCGGGAAGTGTATACATCTGGCTGGGGTCATTTGCGGCATCAGGACCTGTGAGGCTGATGCCTTCGAGCGTGAGAACCTTTTCAGCATTGCTCGCCAGGAAGGCGGCGGTGGGCTGCAGGGTTAGAGTTGCAACAGCGCCTTCGTTGCCCTTGAAAGTCATAGCAGGACGCATATTGGAAATAATGATGCGGGCGTGCTGCTTGTCGCCGTTGACCGAAGGATTCATCTGAGGATTCATGAACGGCTGCTTACGGGCATCATCAATCTTAATGGCTGTGGCTGTAAGACCCTCCGGAAGCATCACCTCTACCTGAAGTGCCGAAATCGGGTCTGTGTTGTCGAGCATCAGCTGGACTTCTACGGGAGAGGACGACTCGACTGTGAAATCAGGAATGTAGAGACGGTTGTCGGCGGCAGCACTGCTGACCGTGGTAAAAGCCACGACGAGCATGAGCAGACGGAACAGTCCTTTATAGGATAATGATTTCATTTGTTTTGTTTGTTTGCTTATTTGAATAAGCCGACGAAGCCACCACTTTAGTAACTCTATGACGGTGGCGCTCCGTCGGCTGATGATCAATTATGAAATACTACTTACGGATTTCCTTGCTTACGCTGCCATCGCTCTTGCGGATGATGTTGAGGCCACGGTGTACGCGGTCGTAAACACGGCCTGCGGCATCGTAGATGGCTTCCTTGGCATCCTTGGCACCCTCGATGAGGCTGTCCATGATACCGGTTGTTCCGGACTGGTCGATGACGTATTCGCGAGCGGCACGGTCGGCGAAGATCATGTTCTCGACAGTGATGTTCGAGCCTGCGCCCTGAACGTCAATGAAGACAATGGCACCGCCGTTGCCTGCGATTTCGGCATTCTCGGCTGAGTACATAACCACGCGGGCTTCCGATGCGCTCTTGTCGAAGACTGCGACAACATGGTTCTCGGCGCGTTCTGCAGCAGTTACTGCTACGAGGTTCATGCCTGCGGGCAGCTTGATGTCGAACTGACCGGCAACGAGAGCGTTGGTGTTGTTGAGGACAAGTGCGTAGCGGTCGGCACCGTCAACCTCGCCCATGTAGGCGATGCTGTAGTGGTCGGCACCCTGTGCGGGAGCTGCGGCGGCACGGTTGACGCGAACCTGACCTGCGCTTTCGCCAAGAGCCAGGTTGAGGATAGCGGTAGCGTCGGCGATATTGATCTTATGGTCGCCTGTAACATCGGCTGCATAAGCCTTGCGGGGATTCTCGGCAAGGAGTTCATCGTAGGTGAGACCTTCGCCGATCCAGCCAACGATTATCTGTACGTCGAAGATGTTGACAGTACCGTCAGGATCGAGGGTTACATCACCGAGTACGTACTGGTTCTCCTTGGCATTTTCGAGGAGCTCATCGGCAGCAGCCTTGATAGCTTCGTATTCTGCGATAGCATCCTGAACCTTCTTGAGGTCTTCGGCGGTTGCGTCTTCGTAGTCTGTAGCAGGAAGCACAACGTCAGTGAAGCGTTTGAAGAGTTCGTCGTAGGCATCACGGAGTTCCTTGCCGTTGATGAAGTTCGAGCCGGGAGCGCTGAGTTCGGCGCTGACAGCAGCGAGGGCAGCCTTTGTCTCTTCAGCCTTGTTGAGGGCTGTGAAGTGGTAAGCCTCGTAGTTGACCATGCTGATGTAAGAAGTGATTTCTTCAGCATTGAGGAGCTTGGAGTCCTTGGTAAGGTCGAATGCGGCCTTGTGTTCATCGAGGTCGGCGAGAGCACCTTCGAGCAAGCTGTTGATGTAGTCGAGGGCATTCTCCTGAACGAGCTCGGTGAGTCCGAGAGATTCGACAGTATTCTTGAGAGCTTCGAAGGAAGCTGCGAGTTCGTCGTACTGAGCCTTGAGGGTGTCGTAGACGGCGTTGCTTGCAGCGCAGTAAGCCTGACGGGCTGCGATTTCCTCGGTGAGGGCATCGACTTCGTCGAGGATATCCTGCATCTGGTTCTCGTACTTCTCGTAGGAAGCAAGGACGAGGGCATTGTCTGTCTCGGATTCCCATGCTGCCTTGATAGCGTCGAGGGCATTCTGGAGAGCTTCGTACTGACCTTCGAATTCTTCCTGTACGTTGTCGAGGTCGGAAGCAAGAGCTGTCTGGCCGTCGGCGATAGCCTTGGCAACATTGTCGTAAGCTTCTGTAAGGCCAGCGACAATAGGAACGACGGGATCGCTTGTCCAGACCTTCTGGAGCTTCTGGTACATTGTCGTCACTTCGGCGAGGAGCGCGAGGCTTGCTTTCTGGTAATCTTCGGCAATCTTCTGGTTTGCCTCAGGTTTACCGTTGGGCTTAAGCTGGTACTTCGAGAGAAGTTTGCCGGCTTCAATCCAGTAATTGTCGATGACTTGCTGCATAGCATCGAGTTCTTCACGGGAGAAGTTCTGGTAGCCGTTTTCAGCCTCGAACTTGGCAGCTTCGTTGTAAGCGACTTTGAGCTTGGGCTGCCAGCTCTGGATATCATTATTTTCTGTTACACAAGCAGCATTATAAGCGGCGATGAAAGCAGCCTTGACGCTGGCTTTCTTACTGTTGATAGTAGAAGTCAGAGTTGTGAGCTTGCCTGCGTTATCCTTGACGAACTGGTCGAAGTCGTCAATAGCAGCCTTGACAGCGGGAACACCGGAGGCATCAGCGCTTGTGAAGGCGTTGATATAGGCTTCGAGGTCGCTGTAGTACTGGTTGTAGTCTGCTACGAGAGCGGTAAGGTCGGCTGTGAGTTTGTCGTTGGCAACGAGATTGTCGTAAGCTGTCTTGGCGTTGGCAACAGTAGTATTGAGCTGCGTGAGCAGATTGGCCAGCGGATCGAGGTAGTCAGGCTTGAGCACGTCGACGAGAGCTGTTCGTTCTTCGGCGGGCTTGGCGGCCTGTTCTGCCAGGAATGCTTTTTCTGCTGCGTCGAGAGCCTTGATATCCTCTACGATAGCATCGAATGCTGCCTTGACATCTTCGTAACCTTCGATGCTGCTGTAGCCTTCGAGCTCGGTGGTCTTCTCGGAGATAGTAGTTTCAGCAGCGCTGTAGCTTGCAGTCCACTGAGCCTCGCAACCGGCCTGGACGTTGATGTCGGCCATTGCAGCGTCGAGAAGGGTAGCAACCTGGTCGGTGACGAGAGCTATCTTAGCGGTAGCGTCGTTCGCGCCCTGGAGATATAGGTTCGAACCCTTGACGAGGTTGTCGTATGCAGCCTTGAGACCGCCTTCGTTGTTGCGGATCTTTTCGGTGACACCGGCAGCTTCCATAGAGGTTCCGGCATCGCTGATGGCACCAGTTGTGCGGACGAGGATATCACCGTAGTATGCGATAGCAATAGCTTCTGCGTCGGCATTGATAGTGTCGACGATAGTCTTCATTTCTTCGCTGAGAGTAGTTGCTTTATCAAGTACTTCTGTCTTGAATTTATCAGCGGTGAGGACTTCTTTGGCCTTGTTTGCGTCTTCTACAAACTTAGAAGCGGCCTGGATAAGTGCATTGATTTCCTCGACCTTATCGTAGAGTTCGCGATGGTCGCCCACGCCGGGAAGACCGTTGTAGCCGTTGAGGATGGCGTTTCTGTAAGCCTCGTTCTTGAGAGTGTAAAGATAGTCGTTGTACTCGCCGACAGAGAGGATGTACTGGTTGTAGAGATCTTTCTGGATCTGGTCCCAGCCGGATTCGGCGACAACAGCATTATTGGCATCGACAACTGCTTTGTCGTAGCCGCCGAAGTCGGTCATCACCTTCAGGGCTGCATCGAGGATGCGCTGGTACTCGTCCATGATGGGCGTGTTCTGAGCCTTGGACTCACCCTTGCCGTAGGCTTCGGTAACGTCGCGGTCATTATCGATGAGATCGATACCCTGTAGATCCTTGAGGGTCTTGAGCCATTCCTGTGCTTCGGGCAGAGGATTCTCGAGACCTTCGAGTTGGGCGATATAGCCTTCAAGAGTTTCGTGAACGGTAGCCGACTTAGCGAGCTGCTGCTGATAGTATGTATTGTTGTCGAGGATAGCCTGTGCAAGTTCGTTGAGATCGCCCTTGAAGCCGAGAGGCAGAAGGCTGTCATTGATCATCTCGAAGTTCTTGTCGTCGAGCTTACCGTTCTTGACCATAGCCTTCACATCGTCTGTAAGGCTATCGAGCATATCCAGGTAGTTCTGGATAATATTCTGGAAGTAGGTCAGGCCGGCACCGACAGAGTTGGCATTGTTGTCCTTGTTGAGCTGGACGATAAGAGCCTGGATTTCTTCAATCTGCTCGTTGATGGTATTGTAGTGGTCAAGGCTGGTATAGAAATTGTCGAGCTCCTTGACGAGCTGCTTCATCTTGGCATCCTGCTGGGCATAGTCGAGCCATTCGGCAGCGGCATCGATAGCGCCCTGGATAGCAGTAAAGTCAGATTCGAGCTTGGTGATGTCGATTGTGACATCAGCCTCTTCAGCGGCGGTCTTGAGGTCGGCGATATATTTTTCGACAGCTGTTTCGTTGGCTTCGGTAACGGCTTTGCCGAATGCGAGGTTCTGAGCCTTGAGGAGTTCCTTCCATGTTGTAGCTCCAACGGCAGCTTCGCCAATCTTATAGTCTGCCAGGTATGTTGTATAGTCTTTCTCTACCTTCTTTGCTGCGGTCAGTACATCCTGACCGTCGAGAGCGGCGGCAGCCTTGAGACCTGCAACGAAGCCGTCGACAGCCTTCTTCATCTCAGCATACTTGCTGAGTTCGAGCTTCTTCTCGGGAGTTACGCTTTCGAGAACGACAATCTTGGTGTTCTCTACGTAGTCCTTGTACTTGGCAAGTTCGGCATCGAAAGCCTGGAATTCGCCGTAGGTGCCTACGAAAGCATCGAAAAGCTCACCGGCTGTCGGCGCGAGGTTCTTGATAGAATTCTTGATGTTTTCGAGATCCTGGTCATATGTATCGCTGGTAGGATCGAGCGAATTGATGGCGTTGAGGATGTTGTCGTATGTCTCTGTCATCTTGGCGGGGACGTCGATGATTTCGTCGAGATTGACATCCTCGTTGTATCCTTCCTGCTGAGCTTCGATATCCTTCCTGGCCTGCTCGAGCTGGTTGATGAGGTCGTTGACGGGCGCGTAAGCAGTGAACATATTGTCGAGCACAGTCTTAGCTTCGTCGAACGATCCGGTGAGTTCGGTGTAACCAACCTTGGTGAGGTCGAGGGTGTGAGCGCGATATTCGGTGTCGACGTAAGCCTTGAGGTCTTCGAGAGCTTCCTTGGCCTGAGCGAGATACTTGGTATAGTCATCCTTATCGGCAGCAGGAACGAACATTCCTTCATACTTCGTTACATCGGCCTGATAGTTATTGATAACTTCAGTAGCACCAACGAGGGCATCGTTCTGGCCGTTGACGAGAGTTTCGGCTGTTTCGAGAGTCTCGGTCAGGGTAGCGTTGGCAGCCTTGAGAGCCTCGGTGACGATGTAGTTGCGGGAAGTATTGGGGACTTCCTTGCCGTTCTTAACCTGGTTCTTGCAGAGATCCTTAATATGATTCTCGTCGATCTGGTTCTTTTCGAAAGCTGCCTGGGCATCGGCAAGGGCTTTCTTGACGGTAGTAACCCATTCGGACTGAACGTCGCCGTAGACACCGTTGTAAGTCTTGAGGAAATCTTCGGGGCAGTTATATTCTGCGAAAGTGCTCTGTGCTGCGAGGACATCGTTGCCGAGAGTCTTGATGGTTTCCTGGAGAGTGGTATATGCGTTCCAGTCGGCAAGGTCGCTGTCGAACTGAGCCTGGCATCCAGCAATCTGTTCCTCGAAGGCTTCGGCTTGGCTTTCGAACTCAACAGTGTCGGTAGCATCCTTGAAAGCAGCTTTGATTTGAGCCTTATAAGCCTCGATAGCTGTCTTTATATCCTTTGCAGGCTGAAGATCGAGGTTCTGAGTATATTCGGGAGAAGCCTCGATTTCCTTGATGAGCTTGTCGATGCTGGGAAGAAGACCGGTCTCGGCATTGGTGATTTCGTCGATAAGGGTTTCGTAGTTGGTCTTGTTGTCGGAAGCAGACTTAGATTTTTCTTTGTAAGCCTTGACTTTCTCAAGGAATGCATTGATTACATCTACTGTCGGCTGGAATTCGGGCACACCGAGCTTATTGTAAAGTTCAATAAGCTTGGCTACGCTGATAGCCTTGGTTGTATCGGTAATATCCTGCTGTGCAATAACATAAATCCAGTTAGTCCAGATTTCGCCCTTTTCTTTTTCAAGAGCGTCAAATTCCGCCTTCAGTGCATCATAGCCGACAACGCCTTCTTCAGGTGCTTCATAAGGCTCGGATACGAGAAGCTGACGGAGCTTGCCTGCTTCGGCCTTAAAGTCGAGCGCGAAGGAAAGGTAGGCACCCTGGAACATGAAACCTTCGGCAGGATTGATGCCGGAGATATTGATTGTGACAGTACCTTCGGCTTCGAAGGTGCAGACATTGTCCTTCAGTTCTAATTCCGTGGCACCGATAGAAACTTTGACATTCTGGGTATTGGCGAAAGTCAGTTTATATGTGCCTTTGGGAAGTTCTGTAACGGTCTGGCTTACCACACCGTTGGCAAGGCCGCAGGTAACGGTCTTTTCGTCATTGTTGACGTTGAAACCGCCTTCACCGGTGGTGATACCGTTGGAGTTCCACTTTTCGAGGTCGTCCAAGCTGTTCAGCGCGATATCCGCAAGCGCCATCTGTGCGGTGGGCACAGTAAGGAGCAGCGAAAGAAGTACTTTTTTCTGCATATTAAAACAGATGATTGATTATTAGATGTTTATTGATTTGTTTCTTAAATGATTACAGGGGGAGGAGAGAGTTATCGTTTTTCTCCTTCAAGATTGAGTAGGATTGGGATGTCTTTGATTTTTAGAGGATTGATTTGGCGTTTTGGATAAGTAAAGAGATTAAATTTGAGGTTCGCGGATATAGTATGTGCACTATATGAGCGTCGCAAAATTACAAATTAATTAACAGATTACCCCCCCAATCGTTAAATCTTATTAAATTCTATTTCATAATCTTTAACGATTGAATATTTAACATTTAGAAACCAAATTTTTTAGGACTATAGCGAGACAAAAGAAAGACAGAAAGGAAGCGAAAGGGGGAGACAGGAGAACAGGAGAACGGGAGATAAAAGGACAAAAGGCGGCCGAAGGGGCGCAAAGCCCTCCACCGGGCAGCGGCAAGCCGCTCAGCACAGGGGACAAAAGAAAGGACAAAAGCGAGGCGAGGGGGTCGAGGTTGGTTTTGTTTGTGGTCCAGGAGTCTTGGCTCCGGCTTTGCCGGGTCTGCCACCTAAACGCAAAAAGGCCGCGTCCGGGATGGGCGCGGCCTGTGTGTTTCCGACGGGGATAGGGCTTTACTTGCCGAAGTAGCGCTTGTAGAGGCCCTCGAAGCCCTGTCCGTGGCGGGCTTCGTCCTTAGCCATTTCGTGAACGGTGTCGTGGATGGCGTCGAGGTTGAGTTCCTTGGCGCGCTTGGCGATACGCATCTTGTCGGCGTTGGCACCGGCTTCGGCAGCCATACGCTTTTCGAGGTTGGTCTTGGTGTCCCATACCACTTCGCCGAGGAGTTCGGCGAACTTGGCAGCGTGTTCTGCTTCCTCGAAGGCGTAGCGCTTGAAGGCTTCGGCGATTTCGGGATATCCTTCGCGGTCGGCCTGGCGGCTCATGGCGAGGTACATGCCCACTTCGCCGCATTCGCCGTTGAAGTGCGCGGTGAGGTCCTTGATCATTTCTTCGTCGCAGCCCTTGGCAACGCCGATTTCGTGTTCGGTGACGAACTGCAGGGCAGCCGTTGTATCAAGTTCTTTGAACTTCGAACGTGGAGCACCGCATACGGGGCACTTTTCGGGAGCTTCGTCGCCTTCATGCACGTAGCCGCATACTGTGCAGATAAATTTCTTTTTCATCGTGTGTTTGGTTTGTTATGTTGGGGGGAATATCGATTATTCAAGAACCCCGCGGGCCTTGAATACTTTTGTAATCTTTTCGAGAGCCTCCTCGACCTGCTCGGGAGTGTGCGTTGCCATGAGGCTGAAGCGGATGAGGGTGTCCTGGGGAGCGACTGCCGGCGAAACGACGGGGTTGACGAATATGCCTTCCTCGAAGAGGTCGCGAGTGATCTGGAATGTCTTGAAGTTGTCGCGGATGAAGAGGGGGATGATGGGGGTCGATGTGTGACCGATCTCGAAACCGCGGCTGCGGAAGCCTTCGAGGGCCATCTTGGTGATCTTCCAGAGGTTTTCCTGACGCTCGGGCTCGGCAATCATGATGTCGATGGCCTTGAGGGCTGCTGCCGTCGAGGCCGGGGTGATGCTGGCAGTGAAGATATAGGAGCGCGAGTGGTGGCGGAGGAAGTTGGTGATCTCCTTGTCGGTGGCGATGAAGCCGCCGAGGGAGGCGAAAGACTTCGAGAAGGTGCCCATCACGAGGTCGACATCGTCGGTGCATCCGAAATGGTTGCAGACACCGCGGCCGCCTTCGCCGAAGACGCCGATGCCGTGTGCCTCGTCGACCATGACGGAGGCGTTGTATTTCTTGGCGAGGGCTACGATGGCGGGAACGTCGGCCACGTCGCCTTCCATGGAGAAGACACCGTCGGTGACGATGAGCTTGATCTTGTCGGGGTCGCACTTCTGGAGCTGCTTCTCGAGGCTCTCCATGTCGTTGTGCCTGTACTTGAGCGACTGGGAGAAGGAGAGACGGCGGCCTTCAATGATGGATGCGTGGTCCTGCTCGTCCCAGAGGATATAGTCCTCGCGACCCGTCAGGGTCGAGACAACGCCGAGGTTCACGCCGAAGCCTGTGGAATAGATCATAACGTCTTCCTTGCCTATATATTCGGCCAGACGGGCCTCGAGCTTCTTGTGGAGGTCGAGGGTGCCGTTGAGGAAGGGCGAGCCGGCGCAGCCTGTACCGTATTTCTTAGTAGCCTCTATGGCTGCTTCCTTGATACGGGGGTCGTTGACGAGACCGGAATAACAGTTGGAACCGAACATGAGGACGCGACGTCCATTGATGATGACTTCGGAATCCTGCTCGGAAGAAATCGCACGGAAATAGGGATAGACACCTGCCGCTTTTGCCTCCTGCGGCGCCTGATATTTTGAAAGCTTGGCTTGTAGAGGTTTCATTGTTGTCATAACTTGCTGTTGGGCGACAATTTGGCTCATCGGAAATGATTATGGCCATTGTCGAAGTGCAAAGTTAGTAAAATTATCCTAAAAAGCGCACCCTCGTTGTTGTTTTTTAACTCACAACTAACTCCTATAGTTGACTTATACAAATAAATTTGGCATTACTCTCGACTTTGTTGTATCGTTGGCTGCGCCGAAGATACTTCCGCTCGGTAATGCTCAAATAAATTTGGCATTACTCTCGACTTATCCGTATCTTTGCACGTTAAAACTAAAGGTACAAGGGAAAACTATGGAAAAGGCTATCGATATCGACGGTGTACACCTGCGCTACGACGTGACCGGCTCGGGCCGACGCGCTGTTATCGTCATGCACGGCTGGGGCTGCAAGGCATCTACAGTCCAGGTTCTTGCCGATGCCGCCGCTGCCGACGATACGACTGTCTACAACCTCGACCTGCCCGGCTTCGGGGGCTCGTCGGAGCCGCAGAGCACATGGGGCGTGGCTGACTATGCCGACTTCCTCGAAAAGTTCGTACGCGCCGAGGGCATCGAGAAGCCTACGCTCATAGGCCACTCCTTCGGTGGACGCATAGCCATCCTCTACGCCGCGACAAGGGCCGTCGACAAGGTGATCCTCGTCGATGCCGCCGGAGTGAAGCCGCGCCGCAGCCTCAAGTACTATCTCAAGGTCTATAGTTTCAAACTCGCCAGGCACCTCGCCCCCGTCGTGATGGGTCGCAAGGCCGCCGACCGGCTCATCGACCGTATGCGCGGCCGCAGCGGCTCGTCGGACTATGCGGCAGCGTCTCCGCGTATGCGCGCCATCATGAGCCGTGTCGTCAACGAGGATCTGTGCTTCTACATGCCTTCCATCACCGCCCCTACCCTACTCATCTGGGGCGAGAACGACACCGCCACTCCCATCGCCGATGCCCGTAAGATGGAAAAGCTCATCCCTGATGCCGGACTGGTCAGCTACCCAGGCTGCGGCCACTATTCCTTCCTCGACCGACCCGGCCAGACACAGGCCGTCGTCCGGAGTTTCCTGAATATCAAGTAATAAAAGACATATCATGCTACTTACAGCCTACTATACCGTCATCGTCCTCATCGCCGCCGTGGCCGCCGCCATGAGCCTGCGCCGCGACCTGACCATGTTCCAGCAGAATTCCTACCGCGCCGACCGTTTCCGCCGCTGGATAAACGAGTCGGGCGATTCCTCGTCGCCCATGCGTCTCTGCGGCATGGCCGCCTTCCTCTTCGTCCTCGTCCCCTTCGCGCCGAAGTGGCTCAGCATGGCGATGGTCGGCTTGTTCGGCGTATGCGTCATCATCTCGCTGGCTCGCCGCAAGTACAAGAAACCGCTCGTCATGACCATGAGGGCGCGCCGCATCTACGTTACGGCAATCATCATGGTCGCGCTCGTCGCCGCTGTCTGTGAGATACTCTTCCCCCTGAGCTCGGCACGTTTCGCAGCCCTTGCAGAAGTCTTCACGGCTGCCTGCTGCACTCCCCTCGTGGTTGTCGCCGCAAACTGGCTGCTCAAACCCGTCGAGGCGCGCATCACACGCGGCTACATCGAGGATGCCCGTCGCCGCCTGGCCTCCATGCCCTCGCTGAAAATCATCGGCATCACGGGCAGCTACGGCAAGACAAGCACCAAGAACTACCTTGCGCGCATCCTCTCGGAGCAGTTCGAGACCCTTATGACCCCGGGCAGCTATAACACGACCCTCGGCGTGGTTCGCACAGTCCGCGAAATGCTCAAGCCCTATCACGAGGTATTCATCGTCGAGATGGGAGCCAAGCAGACCGGCGACATTAAGGAGATCTGCGACCTCGTCCATCCGCGCTGGGGCATCATCACCGCCGTAGGTCCGCAGCATCTCGAGTCGTTCAAGACCATCGAGAACGTGCGCGACACCAAATTCGAGCTCGTCGACTCGCTTCCAAGCGACGGCGTGGCCATCGTCAACGACGATTTCCCCATGATAGCGGACCGCCCCATCGGCAACTGCCCCTCGATACGCTATGCCGTCCGCAATGTCGACGGCGCCGACTACGTGGCCGAGAACATACGCTACAGCAGCACCGGCACGAGCTTCACGGCCCGCTGCGTCGCCGACGGCCACTGCATCGACATAGAGACGCGCCTTGTAGGCGAATGCAATATCTCGAACCTCCTCGCCGCCGTCGCAATGGCACGTACACTCGGCATGGACGACGAAAAGATACGCTTCGGCGCTGCACGCATAGAGCAGGTAGAACACCGCCTGAGCATCAAGCATGCAGGCCGCAACCTCACGATCATCGACGATGCCTTCAACAGCAACCCTGTCGGCTCGGCAATGGCTCTCGACGTACTCGCCGCAATGAGTCCGGCACGCCGCGTCCTCATCACCCCCGGCATGATCGAGCTCGGCGAACGCCAGTACGAACTCAACGCCGAATTCGGCGAGAAGGCAGCCACACGCTGCGACATAGCCATCGTCGTGGGCCGCTACAACCGCGAGGCCATCGTCGAAGGCCTCCGCAAAGGCGGCATGGCCGACGACTGCATCCTCGAAGCCGAGTCCTTCGCCCATGCGCAGCAGATCCTCGCACCCCTCACGGCATCGCCCGTCGCCGTGCTCTATGAAAACGACCTTCCCGACACCTTCAAATGAGGTGTCCTCAATATATAAACGAAACAAGACAATGAAGACCACAATAGGAGTATTCTTCGGCGGACGTTCCACCGAACACGAGATATCCGTCATATCGGCCAACCAGGCCATGACCGCCATCGACACCGACAAATACGATGTCGTTCCCGTCTATATCAGCAAGCAGGGACACTGGTACACCGGCGAAGTCCTCAAGGATGTCAAGAACTACCGCGACATGAACGCCCTGCTTAAGCAGTGTACCGAAGTCTATATGCGGCCCGTCTACGGCGACTACAACCTCTACCGCGCCAAAGAAGGCGGCCTCTTCGGCCCGAAAGGCCCCGTGGCCACCCTCGACCTCGCCATCCCCGTCCTCCACGGCTCCAACGGCGAGGACGGCATCTTCGAAGGCGTGCTGCAGACCATAGGCCTCCCCTATGCCGGATGCAGCACCCTCGCCTCGGCCAACGGCATGGACAAAATCACGATGAAGATGATACTCGCCGCCGACGGGATACCTGTCGTCGACTATGTATGGTTCACCGACAAGCAGTGGTTCGCCCACCGCGACGAGCTCATAGCCAAAGTCGAGGAGAAGATCGGCTATCCCGTCATCGTCAAGCCGGCCAACCTCGGCTCGAGCGTCGGCATAGGCCGTGCCGACAACCGCGAACAGCTCATAGCCCGTGTCAACGACGCTCAGGGCTATTCCTCGCGCATCATCGTCGAAGACCTTGTCGAGAAGCTAATCGAAATCAACTGCTCCGTCCTCGGCGATGCCGACGAATACCAGACCTCCGTCCTCGAAGAACCCATCAAGAGCGGCGAGATACTCTCGTACTCCGACAAATACATGGGCGGCACGAAGGACAACCGCGGCATGCATGCCGCCAAGAAGCGCATCCCGGCCGACCTCCCCAAAGACGAGACCGAGCGCATACGCTTCCTCGCCGGAGAGACCTTCCGCGTCCTCGGCTGCCACGGTGTGAGCCGTGTCGACATGATGATTGACGGCAATACGCGCAATATCTACGTCAACGAAATCAACACCATCCCCGGCTCGCTGTCCTTCTATCTCTGGGAAGCCTGCGGCATATCGTTCACAGAACTCATGGACCGCCTCGTGCACCTGGCCCTCAAGCGCCGCCGCGACGAATCGTCCAAGACAGTCAGCTACGACCAGAATATCTTCGCCATGGGCGGAGGGACAAAAGGCGGAGTAAAAGGCGGAGTAAAGTGTAAAGGCTGACAATCGGTATGTTCAATATCTTCAAAAGCAAGTCCAAAGAACCGGCCACTCTCTGCTTCTCGACCGACATACACTGTCATGTCATACCCGGTATCGACGACGGTGCCCCCGATGCCGCCACGGCAGGCGACCTCGTCGAACGTATGCAGAGCTGGGGCATCAGCCGCATCATAGCATCGCCCCATGTGACACAGACTACCTTCGAGAACAGCTCAGCGACCATCGAACCGGCGCTCGACCAGCTCAAGACCGAGCTGAAAACGCGTGGCATCGACATCGAGATCGGTCATTCCGCCGAATACCGCCTCGACAGCCTCTTTGCCGAACGGCTCCGCAACAACGACCTCATGCTCCTGCCAAACGACCATATCCTGATAGAGAATTCCTTCCTCCAGGAGCCGTGGGACCTCGACCAGATAGTCTTTGACCTTCAAGTGAAAGGTCTGGTGCCTATCCTTGCACATCCTGAACGCTATTCGTACTACTATCCACGCCGAAACCGCTACGAAGAGCTCCACAAATCAGGTCTAAACTTCCAGATAAACCTGCTCAGTCTCGCCGGTGCTTACGGCGAAATGGAGAAGAAGACCGCCGAATACCTAATATCCAAGGGTTTTGTCGACTTCATTGGCACCGATCTCCACAACTACCGCCATGCCGATGCCATCGACGCATACCTTCTTACGAAGGATGCCCGTCGGCACATGGAGACTCTTGCCCCCGTCATCAAGAACGAGACTCTGTAAAGCACCCCCAGCCAATATTCCGAACACCTAATAAAAAGATAGGCAATCCTCACGGGTTGCCTATCTTTTTAGGTAGAATAACAGTATGGAATTATATCAGTTGCACGAGCCTTGGCCCGAAATCATTTCACTGCGACTTTGAATGTGTCGTTGCCGACTTTGACAACGTAGACACCCTGAGCGGTGGCACGGACGTGCTTGCCTGCTGTAATTTCACCGGCGAAGACTGTGCGACCTACCATGTCGTAGACAGCAAGGCTGCAAGCATGGTCTGTCTCAACCACGATGTTGCCGTTGAGGCCATATGCCACTGCACTGTTGGCTGTGATATCCTCGATACCTGTGGATTCCTCGGTATGGACAGCTACAGCAGCTGTGCCGGATTCTCCTTCGGCAAACTTGGTCGACACAGCATATTCGTAATCCTTGTCAGCTTCGGGAGCGAGGTCCTCGAAAGTAGTACCGTCGACAGTCGCGATGAGTTCGTTGTCACGGTAGACATTGTAGCCTTCCGGAGCCTCTTCAGCGGGAGTGGACGAAAGCATTGCACACGAGAGATTGTCGATCATGAAGCAGTAAGCGACAGGGGTGGTGTGGCGGATTGCGAAGTACTTGGCATCGTTGGGCAGATAGAACTTGTATTCGAGCCATTCAGCAGGGCAGGCATCGGAAGCGAGGAGTTCGAAGTCCTCGATGTTGTCGCCTGTAGTTGAATAGTAGATTTCAAAAGTCTCTTTCTTGTAGCCGTTTGTGAGCGAGCGAGCCATGAACGAGACAGGCTTTGCCGGGGAGATGGCCGGAGAGATGAGCCAGTCGTCGTTAGGCGTCGAGTTGTCGGCATTGTACATACTTGCGAGGTACTGCGAACCTTCGAAAGTAACCCAGTCCTTGCCCCACCATCCTTCGAGGTCGATACCGGCCTGTTCGGGATTGTAGACCTGATAAGCCATAGGCATCTGGTGATTGGGATAGGGATTCTCGGCATCCTCGTTCTCGCCTGTAGCAACTCCGTCGACATCGACGAACTTCCAGGGACCTACACCATTGATGATGAAGGGTTCGTAGCTTTCGAAACCGTCGACAGTCACAGGATAATCCTTATATGTCTCTGCGGCAGTCCAGCTCAAGGTCACTTTCTGGCCTTCGACTGCGGCATTCAGGTTAGTCACCGCAGGATAAGGAGGCATTGTGCACTCTACAGTAAAGCTGCTTTCGTTGTTGTCGTCCTTCTCGTCGTCTTCATTGGCGATAGCTACAGTGTAGCTGAGTTCCTTACCGGCCTTTGTGGCGGGCTCGGTCACGGAGAAGCTGAATTCAACAGTCTCGCCGGGCAGAGGAGCATCGAGAGTAAGGCTTTCGAGCTCGCCGTTCTCGTTCGAGAGAGTTACTACAACAGGCTTCTCGGAAACCTTGGTACCGTTGTTGAGCACCTTGCCGGAAATCTGGAATGCCTTGCCGGGCAGGACGGGCTCGCTGTGGGTAACTTCAACGGGAACGAAGTCCACGAGGTCGTCATAGATGCGTATTACATCGAAGTGCATGTTATGACCCTGTGCGCCTGTTCCGACGAGGGCTATGCGTATTGTATTAGCACCTTCGAAAGAATCGAGGAGGTAGCTGTGGAGCTGCCAGCCGGCTTCACCTTCGGGATTGCCGAGCTGGATGTCTTCGCCGACCTGCGTAAATTCTCCGCCATCGACAGATACTTCGAGATGAACCTTGTCGGTATCGTATGCCGAAGTGGTATGGAACATAGCGAAGCTTACAGCAGGATGCTTAAGAACCGAGATATTGAACTTGGGCGAGCAGAAACGTTCCGAAACACCGGCGGAAGCTGCCAGCGAACGGTATGTGATCAGGCCGGCATCATCGTCGTAGGCATCAGCACGAGGCGATGCACCGTAGGTAACGGCCTGCCAGTAGCTGCCACGTTCGGTGAACATGTTCTCGCCGTACCAGGGGAAGTAGTTGGTAGTAGCGTACATGAACGATTCTTCGGCAGGAGCCTCATAAGGAGTACCGGCAACGATAGGATAGGAGTCGGCAGGGTCGGAGGTCTGGAGACCGTTGACAGCATATACTGTGTACGAAAGAACCTGCTGCGGCTGATATTCGGAATAAGGTACATTACCGTCTACAAAGCACAGCGACTCGATCTTCTCGGCAACTGTACGGCCAAGATTATCCTTGACAGTGTAGAGAAGCTTGTCGGCAGGAGCATAGCCGCCGTTGACACCGGTTTCGCTTGTCGGAGCAGCCCATGTCACGGTAACGCTCTGGTCTTCATTCTCGACAGCCTTCACATCGGTAACAGCATAAGGCTTGTCCTGACCGATATATACGGAGCAGGAAGCTTCGGCACTGCTGCCGCCCTGATTCTTGACAACGACAGTGTAGGTATATTTACCTGCATAGTAAGGCTGGTCGTCGAATTCGAGCTTCTGTCCGGGCGTAATGTCAGTCCACTGCTTGATAGGAGTATTTACACCGGAGCAGCTGAGTTCGGCGGAAACAAGATGCTGTACATCGCCGCCCTCGGCATCTTTCTCAGGTACTGTGAAGCTGATGTGGGCACTGAGCCGGCCTTCGGGAGCCGGTTCGGCAGTCAGGTCGCCGACAGCCGCCGGGACAGGGATATCGAGCATTTCGACGAGCGAAACATCGTCGAGCTTGACGTAGTATAGATCCTTGGGCGAGAGGCAATGGAAACCTATGTAGTAGATGCCGTCGGCCGGGACTCTGAATTCGACTTTCTGTTCTGTCGGAGTAACTTCGGCCACATGATCATCGCCCTCGACGATAGGGCTATGGTCGGCAGGCGATAACGTTTTGCCGATAGTTACGGCCAGACGTTCGCGTGAACTATAGTTACGTTTGCAACGCTTGTAAGTCAGCACGTAGCGGCAGTCGGCCTTTAGAGCGAATCCGGGTGTGAAAAGATAGTCGTCGGCATCATTGGCTGCACTATAGGTATACTTCGCAAGCTTTTCGAATGCATCATGCACCCATGTCACATCGTCGCCGTTGGCATTGTTGACAGTGAAACGGGCAAAACCTTCGGGAGTGTCGAAGGTTTCATTGAACGGGAGCGGCTCAGCTGCCTGTGCAATCCCGGCTGTCAGGAGAACGACTCCTGCGGCGACGAGGTTACGCAGATAGCATAATGATCGGTTTGAGTAGAGTTTTGTTGTCATTAGCACATCGTTTGATTGGTTTTGTGCGCAAATGTATTCAGAAAGGCTCAAACTCTTTTTAATATAGATTAAAAAGGGCTCAAAAAAAAGACAAGATAGGGTGTTAAAGCACTTTCTTTTTCAGCAAGGACAGATATTGCTGAGTGATACCGAGATAGGAAGCGATTGTCTTCATCGGCACTTTCTCGAGGATTTCGGGCCTTATCTTCACCAGCGACTTGAAGCGCTCGGCGGCATCGCCGTTGATGACAGAGTTCTTGCGGTCGAAGAAATAGAGCTGACAGTGAGCCATGCTCAGTGCCCACTGCGCGAACAGATGGGACTCGGCGACGAGCTTGTCGAAGTCTTTCTTGGCACAGTGAAGCACCTTGGAGTCGCAACAAGCCTCGACGTTGTAGAAAGCAGGCTCGCCGCAATAGAAAGAATGACTCGCATACATCATCGTGCCGGGCATCGCAAAGCCCCAGCAGCGTTCGTCCGTACCGTTGAGATAATTGTATGAAAAAATACCTTCCTTGACTATGTATAAGTCGGGGTTTACCTTTCCGGTCTCGAAAATGGATACCCCCTTGCGCACATCTTGTTGATCCATAAGCCCCAGGAAACGGTCCATCACATCATCGGCGAGGTGATAGCTGCACTCAAGTTCGAGGAGTTTCTTAAGTTCGTCCATAAGGCTGTATAAGTCTCGTTTAAGAGTACAAAGATGGCGATTTTATTGTGTATCACCATCTTCAGAATGTTAAAGTTGACTAACGCAACTTTGCGAGACCTGTCTGGAAGTAACGGGAGGCAGCATCGACAGGACGGACGGCAGCTCCGTTCCAAAGCACTATGTCGATGTCCAGAATCACAAGACCCTCCCAGGCTTCGGGCAGCTGAGCCCGTACGGAGGCTTCGTAGGCCTTGACGAGCAGCCGCAGTTCGTCATAGTCATATTTAGTAATAAACTCAATGACTTCATTGAGATAAGGCTCGGCAGGTCCGGCATACTCGGGAGCAGTACGGTATGTACTGCTCCGACGGACTATCCCGCCAAGAGTTACGAGGAAATCTACCGCCTCACGCAAGCGGATTTCAGCGTCCGGGGCATTGGCACCAAGGCATATCGTAGACCGGTTCATATCCCTTTCATTGTCAGGCTTATTCGCCGACGATCCGAATCTATGTCGAGTATCTTGACCGTAACTTTCTGCCCGAGTTTCAGTACATCGCTCACAGCATTGACCCTGCGTTCGCTTATCTGCGATATATGGACAAGCCCGTTTTCTTTGATACCGAGGTCGACGAAAGCCCCGAAAGCCGTGATGTTCGTCACCTTGCCGGGTATCACCATGCCGGGGGCAAGAGATTCGAAAGAATCGACCTCAGGGACGAAGGCGGCATCGCCGTCGTCAGTACGAGGATCCCGTCCCGGTTTACGTAGCTCAGCGACTATATCCGTCAAGGTCTGAAAGCCTCCCAACCCCTCACGTGCAAGGCGATGCACATCGACACTGTCGAGAAGTGTGGCATTGGCCGGAAGGTCGGCGACCCGTGCTCCGAGACTTTTAGCCATGTCCTCGACGAGGCCGTAACTTTCGGGATGTATGCCGGTATTGTCGAGAGGATTGCGGCTGCCGGGCACACGCATGAAACCGGCGCACTGCTCGAAAGCCTTGTCGCCGAGGCGGGGAACCTTGCGAAGTGATTTGCGGTCGGCAAAAGGACCGTTGGCTTCGCGATAGGCAACTATATTAGACGCCAGGGCCGGACCGATACCGGAGATATATGACAGAAGCGTGGCCGACGCTGTATTCACATCCACGCCGACATTATTGACGCAACTGAGGACGGTGAAGTCGAGCGCATCCTTAAGCGCCGACTGGTCAACCTCATGCTGGTACTGCCCTACCCCGATGCTTTTAGGGTCTATCTTGACGAGCTCGGCAAGTGGATCGATGAGTCGGCGGCCTATGGAGACTGCCCCACGGACAGTCACATCTTTATCGGGGAACTCGCTCCGGGCGATATCGGAAGCCGAATATACCGAAGCACCGTCCTCACTGACGACATAGAGATTAGTGCGTGTCACTATGCCGCGGTCGAGAAGGAAACGCTCGGTCTCACGCGATGCAGTGCCGTTTCCGAGTGCGACGACCTCAAGATGATGTTTCCGGATAAGGGAAGTCAGCGCACGGGTTGCACCGTCCCAGTCGCGGCGCGGCTCGGTGGGGTAAATCACTGTCTCGTCGATAAGGTTGCCCTGTGCATCGAGGGCGACAACTTTGCAGCCGGTACGATAGCCGGGGTCTATGGCAAGTACACTCTTACCTCTTAGCGGCGCGGCCATGAGAAGCTGACGCAGATTGTCGGCGAAGATAGCTATCGCTACCTTGTCGGCCTCTTCCTTCATCGCGGCAAGGGTTTCGTTCTCTATAGAAGGCCGCAGGAGGCGTTTGTAGGCATCACCGACAGACCGGGCTATTATCTCGCGGCTCTCACCCGTGGCTCTTTCCGGGACAAAGGCATTCTCGACACTTTCCACTACCCGGTCCTCCTGTTCGAATGTGAAACGTAGCTTGACAAGGCCAAGGCGCTCGGCACGATGCAGGGCAAGCACCTGATGCGACTGGCAACGGCCGACGGCACGGCTGAAAGAAGCCATGTCGGCAAAAGGCGAGGCGGCAAGCTCGGCCTCCTTTCCCTTGACAACAGAAGACTCTATGGAAGCTGAACGGGAGAAGGCACGACGCACGATGTTGCGGACGCGAGGTGTCTCCGACACCCATTCGGCGATGATGTCGGAAGCTCCTTCGATGTCTTCGTCGCTTGCGTTGGCCGGGACATGGCCCGACATAATCTTCTTGGCGAGTGGTTCGAGTCCTTTTTCGCGTGCTATGGCTGCACGGGTGCGACGTTTGGGCTTATATGGTGCGTATAAGTCTTCGAGAGCCACTGCATCGTCAGTCTCTTCTATCTTGCGACGGAGTTCGGGAGTCAAAGCCCCGGCGGCCTCTATAGCCTGAAGGACGAATTCCTTACGCTTCTCATGTTCGCGCACTTTAGCAAGGGTGCTTTCGACAGAGCGGACGGCCACTTCGTCGAGAGAACCAGTACGTTCTTTTCTGTAGCGGCTTATGAAAGGCACAGTCGCACCTTCGTCGAGCAGCCCGATAACGGCTTCGACACCTTTCAGCGGCAGTCCGAGCCTCGAGGCAACAATCTGCGGTATGTTGGTCATTTTCGGAGGGTGATAAGTGTAATCTCCGGCGTTGCACCTATACGTGCCGGGATAGCGACCTCGCCTATACCAATATTGACATAGAGAGTGTGCTTGTCGTCGTCATCGTACCTTCCGCCCCATGTGGGATATCGGAAGGCGGCAGGAGAAAGGCCAAACAGCTCGATCTGCATGGCATGGGTATGACCCGAGAGCGTAAGGGCTATGTTCTTGTCGGGACTATCCTTGATGTCATCGGTCCAATGGGCCGGGTTATGGGAGAGAAGTATCTTGTAGTTCGGGTCAGCCAAATCAAAAGGATAGGCGATGTCCAGGTCTCCGTAAACTTTAAACGGCGGATCTCCGACATTCTCGACACCGACAACGGCTATGGAATCGTTACCACGATGAAGCCATGCCGTGCTGTTATTGAGCATTTGCCATCCCATTTTCTTCTGGAGGCGGTACATCTGCTCCATGTTCTCCTTCTTGGCATCGTCTGAAGGCCATACGAAATAATCGCCGTAGTCGTGGTTGCCGAGAACCGAATATACGCCGTAAGATGCCTCAAGTCGCGACAAGGTGCTCACAAAAGGCTCCAGTTCCGCCGTACGACGGTTGACGATATCGCCGGTGAAGAACACGACATCGGGCTTCAAGTCGTTGACCGCATCGACAACACGTCCGACATAAGCCGTATCAGCTCCGTAGGAACCTACATGGAGGTCCGATATCTGGGCTATCTTAAAGCCTTCGAAAGCAGTCGGAAGGGTCGGATTTGCGAACTCGACCTGACGCACGTCGATATTGAAGCGGTTTATCAGCGCGCCCCACCAGAACAGGCAGAATACAAGCACCCCCAGGGTCGCACCTCCCCATGACAAGACCCGGATACGTGCCTTGTGAAAGACTTCCGGGATGCGAGCAAGCAAGTCGATGATGACGAAGAGATATTTCGGTACATAGATGGAAAAATAGGCAAACAGCAGCCACATGATAGTACCGAGGTCACTGTCGCTACCCGTCTTTTTGGGGAAGAAAACAGGTATCAGCAGAAGGAGCGCACCGGCTACGGCTGTCCATAATGCCACTTTGCGCCACAAGGCAGCTTTGCAGCGACGGCTGACATCACGATATATGTACCAGTCGACTAAGATGCCGAGGAGAAGGACGGGAAGAATAAGGACGAGAGGAAGACGCATGGCAATTGTTTATTCGCACGACTCGCAATCACGTGCAAGCCGCTGGTTACGAAGAGGATTGGCATACATTTCGAGCATACTGCGGTGCATGAAGTTTCTCTCTTCTTCATTAATGTCGGGAACATCGACTTTGGCGAGCTGGGCCTCAAGATAGGACATGAACTTCCGGACATCGTCGGCGGTATATTCGTCTGCGAACTCCGTCGTACCGTTCAGCTTGTCGTATGCGATATAGTTGCATGGATAAATCTGGTAGCCGCAGTGGATGGAGCGGTCGATGATGTCGCATGCCTTGTGGGCAATCTCGGACTTATCGCCTTTGGACTTCGAGAGCTCTTCGTTTATGCACTTTCCGAGGCGGAAATGCACACGGCCCTTCTGCTGGAGGATACCGATTTCCATACTGTAGAGATCGTCGCGCTGGGTTTTCTTATAATCCGGATTACGGCGTCGCAGGAGGAACTCGCGAACCTTGAGAAAGTCGTTAGGATCGTATTCGTAAGATATCGATACCGGGAGGATATTGAGCTGGAGGAGATTTTCGAGAGCGTCGCCGTCTCCGGCAAGCGACAACATCTTTACAAGGCTCTCCTGTGTACGGTCGTTGGAATCCTTGGCACGTCCCTGTCGCTGGGCGATCCAGACGGATTCGTGCATCGTGCCGACCGCATAGTGGATATATGCCGACAGATGCCTGGCGTTGTCGAGAGCCTCGCGCATACGGCCGTCGCGCTTGACGATGAAACTGCGGTTGAGCTTGACAAGGTCGGTAATCCAGTCGTATATCAGGAGATTGTTGCCGATAGCAACCTGTGTGATAGGTTTTTTGGACCTGATGAAGCACAGGTTCAAGAAAGAGGCGTCGAGCACGATGTCGCGGTGATTCGTTATGATTGCATAGCTGCTGTTCGAATCGTAGTTCTCGAGACCGTCATAAGTGAGGCCGTCGGTAGTCCGGTCTACAAGCAGCTCGAGGAAGGGCCCCATAACCTTGACCTGGAAATCCATCTGTGTCTCTACCGTGACAAGCTTCGCCACGAAATCTTCGTAATCGACATCGGGCATGATGTAGCGCACCGCATGTTCGAACCCCGGCTCGTGGACAAGCCGTTCGATTTTTTCACGAAAAACCTCGTTATCATAGGGACGGATGTCGTCGTAGTCTTCCCTGGTATTCGTATAGTGCTTTATATCAGTCATTACATGAGATTTTATGCTGATCCGGATTTCCGCTTGGTGCTTCAATCCGCCGCAGAATGCTTACAAAGATAAGCACATCTGCATTAATAGACAAACAAAGCGTCGAGAAATAAGTTTCGGCCGGGCAGCAAAAGGGTGCCTGGACGGAATTAAATATCAGTCGAGCTTGAGGACGGCGAGGAAAGCCTTCTGCGGCACTTCGACAGAGCCTATCTGCTTCATGCGTTTCTTACCTTTCTTCTGCTTCTCGAGGAGCTTGCGTTTACGCGAGATATCGCCGCCGTAGCACTTGGCAGTCACATCCTTGCGTACAGCCTTGATGGTTTCCCGGGCTATGATTTTCGCACCGATAGCCGCCTGGATGGCTATATCAAACTGCTGGCGGGGAATAAGTTCCTTAAGCTTCTCGCACATACGGCGCCCGAAGGTCACGGCATTGTCGGCATGGGTAAGTGTCGACAAGGCATCGACACTCTCGCCGTTGAGCAGGATGTCGAGCTTGACAAGACGGCTTTCGCGATAGTCGTGGATATGGTAGTCGAAAGAAGCATAGCCCTTCGATATACTCTTGAGTTTGTCGTAGAAGTCGATGACGATTTCGCCGAGAGGCATGTCGAAAATCAGCTCCATTCGGTTTCCCGAGATATATTCCTGCTTTACAAGCTCTCCACGTTTACCGAGACAGAGGGTCATGATGGGTCCGATGAAATCGGCTGTGGTGATAATCGATGCGCGGATATACGGCTCTTCGATATGGTCGATGAGTGTAGCGTCGGGTAGTCCGGAAGGATTGTGGACTTCGATCATCTCGCCGCGTTTGTCGTAGACACGGTAGCTTACGTTGGGGACTGTAGTAATAACGTCCATGTCGAACTCGCGGCCAAGTCGCTCCTGGACGATTTCCATATGGAGCAATCCCAGGAATCCGCAACGGAAACCGAAGCCGAGCGCTGCCGACGATTCCGGGGTGAATGTTAGCGAAGCGTCGTTGAGCTGAAGCTTTTCGAGAGAGGTGCGGAGATTTTCGAAATCCTCTGTCTCTATGGGATACACCCCGGCAAACACCATGGGCTTGACTTCCTCGAAACCATCGATAGCCTGACCGCAGGGTCGTTCGACATGAGTGATAGTATCGCCGACTTTGACTTCACGGCTTGTCTTGATACCCGAAATGATATAGCCCACGTTGCCTGCCGAAAGCTCGGCACGGGGCGAGAGGTCAAGCTTCAGCACACCAATCTCGTCGGCATGGTATTCCTTGCCCGTAGCTACGAACTTCACGAAGTCGTTCTTGCGGATGGTACCGTTCTCTATTTTGAAATATGCTATGATACCACGGAAAGGATTGAAGACAGAGTCGAAAATTAGAGCCTGGAGAGGAGCCGACGGATCGCCGACAGGCGCAGGGATGCGCTCGACGATGGCCTGCAGTATCTCGGGTATGCCTATGCCGGTCTTGCCGCTGGCACGTATGATTTCGTCGCGGCCGCAGCCGAGGAGGTCGACAATCTGGTCCTCCACTTCTTCCGGCTTGGCAGAATCGAGGTCGACCTTGTTGATTACCGGGATGATCTCGAGGTCGTTGTCGATGGCCATATACAGATTCGAGATAGTCTGGGCCTGTATGCCCTGAGAGGCATCGACAATGAGGAGCGCGCCCTCGCATGCAGCTATAGAGCGCGACACTTCGTACGAAAAGTCAACGTGTCCCGGAGTGTCGATGAGATTAAGGACATATTTCTGGCCGTCGAGCTCGTAGTCCATCTGGATAGCGTGGCTCTTGATGGTGATGCCGCGTTCGCGCTCGAGGTCCATGTCGTCGAGGACCTGTGCCTCCATGTCCTTGGGGGCGATAGTATGGGTGTACTCCAGCAAGCGGTCGGCCAGGGTCGATTTGCCATGGTCGATATGCGCTATGATGCAGAAATTGCGTATATTCTTCATTTGAGGAAATTTGATGCAAAATTAGCAAAAAAACACCGTTTCTCCAACTGTGCCGCCGGGCCCCTCAGACAACAGTTTCTAATTTGTGCGTTTTTTGATGCCGACAGTTACACGGTTCAGGTTTTTTCGTTAATTTTGCGGCATAGATCCAAAGAAAGGATAAATGACTTACAAATACGACTATCTTGTGATAGGTTCCGGCATCGCCGGAATGAGTTTCGCCTTAAAAGTGGCCCGCAGCGGCGCCCGCGTAGCGCTCGTATGCAAGACTTCGCTCCATGAAGCAAACACGGCTCTCGCCCAGGGCGGCGTAGCCTCCGTGACCAATCTTGAAGTAGACGATTTCGACAAGCACATCCACGACACCATGGTTGCCGGCGACTGGCTCAGCGACCCCAAGGCAGTCGAGCAGGTCGTACGCAATGCTCCTGCCCAGATCCGCGAACTGATTTCCTGGGGCGTAGACTTCGATAAGAAAGAAGACGGTACTTTCGACCTCCACAGAGAAGGAGGCCACAGCGAGTTCCGTATCCTCCACCATGCCGACAACACAGGCTACGAAATACAGGAAAGCCTCATCAAGGCCGTGCAGAACTGCAAGGACATCGACATCTATGAGAACCACTTCGCCATCGAAATCATCACCCAGCACCACCTCGGCAAAATAGTGACTCGTCGCACACCCGATATCACGTGCTACGGTGCCTATGTGCTCGACATGGCGAGCGGCAAAGTCGACACTTTCCTCTCCAAGATAACCGTCATGGCCACCGGCGGCTGTGGCGCCGTCTATCAGACAACCACCAACCCCCTTGTAGCCACGGGCGACGGCATCGCCATGGTCTACCGCGCCAAAGGCACGGTCAGCGACATGGAATTCATCCAGTTCCATCCTACGGCCCTTTTTCATCCCGGCGACCGCCCGAGCTTCCTAATCACAGAAGCCATGCGAGGCTACGGCGCTGTGCTCAGAAACCTTAAGGGCGAGGAGTTCATGCAGAAATACGACCCACGTCTGTCGCTGGCACCTCGCGACATCGTGGCACGTGCCATCGACTCGGAAATGAAGCTCTACGGCGACGACCACGTATATCTCGACGTGACACACAAGGATCCCGAAGAGACCAAGCACCACTTCCCGAACATATACAAGAAATGCCTCTCGCTGGGCATCGATATCACCAAGGACTACATCCCTGTCGCTCCGGCAGCACACTATCTCTGCGGCGGCATCAAAGTCGACCTCAACGGCGAATCGAGCATACGTCGCCTATATGCCCTCGGCGAATGTTCCTGCACGGGTCTTCACGGAGGCAACCGTCTTGCATCCAACTCGCTCATCGAGGCCGTCGTCTATGCCGATGCTGCGGCCAAGCATGCCAGCAAGGAACTCCCGTCGCTGTCGCTGCGCACCGATGTCCCCGACTGGAACGACGAAGGCACCCGCCACAACGAGGAGATGGTGCTTATCACCCAGAGCATCCGCGAGGTCGGCCAGATTATGGGTACATATGTAGGCATCGTTCGGTCGAACCTGCGCCTCGACCGAGCATGGAACCGTCTCGATATCCTTTACGAGGAGACCGAACGCCTCTTCAAATGCTCCAAGGCATCGCGCGAAATCTGCGAGCTACGCAACATCATCAATGTCGGATATCTCATCATGCGCCAGGCCAAGGAACGCCGCGAAAGCCGTGGCCTCCACTACACCATCGACTACCCGCCAGTACCTCACAATTAAGACATTCCCTACTTAACTAAAAGGGAATAAAAATGGAGAGCGCCGCAACCGACGCTCTCCATTTTTATTCTCTTAAACCTGTCGTTTACAGAATCTGCAAGAATTCCGTCAAAGCAATAGTTGCAATACCGGCCAGATAACCGACAAGAGCCATCCATGTGATATGCTTCAGATACCACGTAAACGATATCTTTTCTATACCCATAGCAACTACACCTGCAGCCGAGCCTATGATCAGCAAAGACCCACCGACACCGGCACAATATGTAAGCAGGCGCCAGAAAAGACCTCCTTCGACAAAGAGCATCGAATACGCCGGATCGGCAGACCCTGCTGCTGCGACCTCGCTCATCACGGGGTACATGTCCATACATGCGGCGACAAGAGGCACATTGTCGACTATCGACGAAAGCACACCTATTATTCCCGTAATGACAAATACTTCATGGAAAGTATCGTTGAGCCATGCGGCGAGTTCTCCGAGGATACCGCTCTGCGACAAAGCAGCCACAGCCATCAGGATGCCGAGGAAGAAAAGGATGGTCGACATATCGATACGGCTTACAACCTGCGAGATACGGCCTTCGATTTTGCCGTCCAGCTCATAGTGGCGGACAATCAGTTCGGTGATGAGCCACAGTATGCCGAGCGAGATGAGGATGCCCATATACGGAGGCAGATGGGTAATCGCCTTGAAAGCCGGCACAAAAAGCAGACCGGCAACACCAAGAATCAGGATTGCGACAGAGAGGCCGTAGTGATGTTCGGAAAGGACATACCCCACACGACGGTCTGTTTCGTTAAGTGCTTCGACATGTTCCGACTTGACGAAACGGGACGCTATCCAGGTCGGGATTACGACGGAAACGACGGCGGGCAGGCATAGATGGCAAATGAGATCGGCCGACGAAACATAGTTTTTCATCCACAGCATGATGGTCGTGATATCACCTATAGGCGACCATACGCCGCCCGAGTTTGCAGCCATGACTATGACGGATGCAAAAATCCATCGTTCCTTCTGCTGGGCAAGCATACGCCGCAGCATCATCACCATGATGATAGTTGTCGTCATATTATCCAGAATTGCCGAAAGGAAGAAGGCCACTCCGGAGAGAATCCAGAGGAGACCTCTCTTGTTCTTGGCATTGATATGACGCACAATGATATTGAAACCGCCGTAGCGGTCTATAAGCTCTACAATCGTCATCGCTCCGATAAGGAACACGACGATCTCGCATGTATCGCCAAGTGCGACGATCATGTCTTCCGAAAGATTCGGATCGTGGCCCCACATGGCATAGATGGACCACAGCACACCGCATAGAATAAGCGCGAAAGTCGCTTTGTTGATGTGTAATACATGTTCGGATGCTATCCCTATATAGCCTATCACGAACAGTACAATCATTAATGTAATCATAAGGTATTAAACCAAAGAAATAGTAACGCCCCAAAGCTTACAAGCTGTCGCAAAACTTCCGGCCGTCGAGATGTTGGAAAAAATGTGATACAATAAAAACGAAGAGGATTCTCTTTCGGGAATCCCGTACAAAATTAGGGATAAAGATTGAGTAATTAAAGAAATTTTTCTATAATTTATCGAAAAAACTCAAAAAGAGCCCTCGGCCTGACTTTACGTAGCCGAAAACAGCGGCGGATCCCCTCGCAAGAAGGGACCCGCCGTTATCTTGTTGCTTTTCTACTCGGGGATTATTCGCCGGGGATGATAGCTTCGCTGGGGCATACGGAAGCGCATGTGCCACAATCGATGCAGGTATCGGGATCGATGTGGTAGATTTCGCCTTCAGAGATAGCGCCCACGGGGCATTCGGGCAGACAGGTGCCGCAAGCAACGCATTTGTCAGTGATTACGTAAGCCATGATAAAATGTGTGTTTATTTATTAGGAAAAATGTTTAGTCTGAATCGACGCTGCAAATTTACGTTTTTTCAGCCAATAATCAAGTTAGCGGACGATTTTGTTGATAATTTCACGAATGCTTTCAGCAAGAGCCTTAGCTTCTCCCTCGGTATGCGCCTCGGAATAAATACGGATGATGGGCTCTGTGTTGCTCTTGCGCAGATGGACCCATGAGTCGGCGAAATCAATCTTGACCCCGTCGATATCGGTGATTTTCTCACCGGCAAAATGCTTCTTCACGGCTTCGAGAATAGCATCGACATCTATTTCAGGCGTAAGCTGTATCTTGCTCTTATATATCTCGTAGGCAGGGTATCCGGCGCGAAGCTCGCTGACTGTCTTGCCGCTCTTTGCAAGGAGGGTGAGGAACAGGGCTACACCTACGAGCGCGTCGCGGCCATAGTGAAGCTCGGGATAGATAACGCCACCGTTGCCTTCCCCGCCTATGACTGCGCCTGTCTCCTTCATCTTGGTTGTCACATTGACCTCTCCGACAGCTGCAGCGTTGTAGTTGCCGCCACGTGCTGTCGTGACATCGCGCAGCGCACGCGAGGAGCTGAGATTGCTGACAGTGTTGCCGGGGGTATGCGAAAGGACATAATCGGCAACGGAGACGAGGGTGTATTCCTCGCCGAACATACGTCCGTCCTCGCAGACAATTGCGAGGCGGTCGACATCCGGATCGACAACAAAGCCTACGTCGGCCTTAGCAGTCTTCATCAGTTCCGAGATACCGGTCAGGTTCTCAGGAATAGGCTCGGGGTTATGGGCGAACTTGCCTGTAGCCTCGCAATTGAGCTCGATGACATTGTCAACGCCGAGAGCACGAAGGAGCTCCGGGATGACGATACCTCCGACGGAGTTAACAGCATCGACAGCTACGGTGAATCCGGCCTGGCGGATAGCGTCGACATCGACAAGGGGCAATGCGAGCACCTGCTCGATATGTCTACGGTTCCATGTTGTATTATGATAGACGTGGCCCAGGTCTCCGACTTCGGCAAAAGTGAAATCCTCGGCGGCTGCGATTCTCAGCACTTCTTTGCCTTCGGCATCGTTGAGGAACTCGCCACGTTCGTTGAGCAGCTTGAGCGCATTCCACTGACGGGGGTTATGCGAGGCAGTCAGGATGAGACCGCCGCATGCGTTCTCGCCGACAACAGCCTGCTCGGTGGTCGGGGTGGAGGCAAGGTCTATGTCGACGACATCGAATCCCATGCCCACGAGGGTGCCTGCGACGAGGTCGCGCACCATAGGTCCTGAGAGACGTGCGTCACGTCCTACTACTATAGTCCTGTTCGACTTCTTGCTTGTGCTGTCGATAAACTTAGCAAACGCTGCCGTGAATTTCACTACATCGAGCGGCGACAGTCCGTCGCCTGCCGTGCCGCCGATAGTTCCACGGATACCTGAAATTGATTTGATTAGGGTCATATCTGTGTCTTAAGTTGGCCGCCGGATATTATTCCCGGCGCTGATACGTTAGACGATAAAGATAAGGGAGTACGTTGGACTGCTCCTGAACGACGCCTTCCTGGGATTTCACGACAAGATTCACCTCGCAGTCGATAGGGAGGAACCTAAGAGGAGCCTGAATACCTGTCCCCCACTGATAGGATGACTGTATCCGGTAGTTGTTATATCGGAACCAGCACGGGTTAAGCGAGATATTGTTGCCCTCGCCGTCCGGGAGCTTGCCGTCCGAGTACGATTCAAGCATATAGCGCGTGTAGCGGAAGTAGATCTGCTCGTCGTCGACTACGCGGTTGCCGGGCGTACCGGCATTGAGAACCTGCATATATAGATAACCGTCCTCATCGAGACGGTAGTACGGTGCGTTGGGTCCGACCTCGAAGACAGTATCGGCAGGGACCGACATACACACAGTCTGGTCGGCGAGGAAATTGTTGACGGCAGCCTCCTCGCTGTTGAGGAGTTCGGCATAGGAAACTGTGTTATCGCACGATGCGAAGACCGCACAGGCAGCTATTGCAAGACAGATGTGGCGGAATATTTTCATTTATTGTCTATGTATTTTTCTTTATTTTCTTGAAGGAGAGAACGGAAAAGGGCGGCAGCTTCTTCAAGCGTGCCGTAGAACTCGCCTCCGGCGGCATTGAGATGTCCTCCGCCGCCAAAATGGTCCTTGCATACAGTATTGACCGGGAAAGAGCCGACACTGCGCATCGACACCTTCACGAGATCGGATTCTTCACGAAGGAAGGCACTGTAGCAGATGCCCGGAATGGCCAGAGGACGGTTGACCAGACCTTCGGTATCGCCTTTGGTATAATGAAAGCGGTTGAGCTCGTCCCGCGACAAAGTGATGAGAGCGGCCCCGTATTCCTGAAAGACTTCCATACGCTTCAGGATGGCGTAGGAATTGAGACGCAGGCAGTTCTCGCTGAATGTGCTGAAGAGGTCGCGATAGAGCTTCTCCTTATCGGCTCCTTTGCGTATAAGCTCGGCAACTACTACATAAAGCTCGGGGTCGGAGCAGTTGTACGAGAAGTTGCCCGTATCCGTCATCATGCCGGCGAGCAGACACTGCGCCGCATCCCGCTCTATGAAGGTGAAGAGCCCAAGGCGGCAGAAAAACCGGAACAGAAGATAGGCCGTTGCAGGCATCTCGGGATGCGAGATAATGACATCTGCCTCGATATTGGGATGGAGATGATGGTCAATGAGTATCTTGTGAGCCTTGCTCTCGTCGAGCACTTTTTCGAGACGGCCCGTACGCTTGGGCTCGTTGAAATCGAGGCAGAGGATGACATCGGCGCTACAGAAGAGCTTCGCCGCGAAGTCGGGATGACGGGTGGCATCCACCATTTCCTTTGCACCCGGCAGGGTCATCAGGTTGGCAAGCGCCATGTCGGGAATCACCACCTTGACATCTTTTCCGAGGGTCGAGAAGACATGCATCGCAGCCAGACAGGAACCGACGGCATCACCATCGGGAGCCGTGTGACAAACGACGACGATTCTTTCAGCGTTGTCAATCAATATTTTGGCACGTTGGATAGATTTTTCGTCTATGATACGTTTAATCATCTGTCGATATGCTTTTCAACCTTAAATATTTGGCAAAATTAGCGAAACTTCCACATATACCCAAAGTTTTAACAGAGTTTAGAATCTTTTGCTGAGCGAAGTCGACTACCGAACAAGGAGAGCCCGCACCGTGTTATATTATCAGTTCAAAAGATCACAGACAATATGAAACAGACAGGCATATTCTACGGTTCCGCCACCGGGGTGACTGCTGACATTGCCCAACGTATCGGGCAACTTCTCGACATTCCGGCAGAGGACATCCGCGACGTAACAAAAACGTCGCCTTCAGCCCTCGGCGACTACAAAGTACTTCTTCTCGGCACATCGACATGGGGTAACGGCGAACTCGAAGAAGGATGGTACGACTTCATCGACGGCGCCCAGGCTCTCGACCTCAAAGGACATAAAATCGGTCTATTCGGTTGTGGCGACGAGACGATGGCCGACACTTTCTGCAACGGCGTAGGCATTCTCTACGACAAGCTCCGCGACACCGGTGCAACTTTCATAGGCCAGTACCCCGCCGACGGATACCATTTCGACCACTCCGACGCTGCCGTCGGCAACACTATGCGCGGCCTCGTCCTCGACCAGGTCAACCATCCCGAGTACACCGACCGCCGCCTCAAGGAATGGACCGAGATTATCAAGAAAAACTACTAAAACCCAAATAGAAATGACTCAAAAAGCCGGAAGCGCCTCTGCTCCCGGCTTTTTAATATTCCTGTCGTGTCAGTCGAGTACTGGAAGCACAAGATGCGACGGATAGTCTTCTGAATGATAAATTTTAATTTCGGCATGCTGGAACTGTGAGTCGTCTGCTTCATATTCATTGACGAAACGCTGCGGACTCATCCGGAATAGTGGGAACCAGCTGCTCTGTATCTGCACCATGATTCTATGCCCCTGCATAAATGTATGGCTTACATCCGGCATCTTGAATGACACCATAGTAGGTTCACCGGGTGTCAGAGGAACTCTGTGGTCGAACCCTTCCCTGTAATGGGCTGCCATTATGTCGCCACGGACGAGCTGCTGGTAAGAGCCCATCACTTCGCCTCCCGGATTTTCGTCCTCGGAATAAGCAAAAGTTTCCGGATACACATCGATCAGCTTTACAACCACATCGGCATCGTCCGTCGAACTTGACATCCAGATCGCAACTTCCAGCGGACCGGTTAGCGTGAGAGGACTGGCGAGCGTGTCGCTTACGAAAGTAAGGACATCGGGACGTCTTGCCGCGAAGCGCTGGTCTTCCACCATATAATCTCCACCTGTCGAATGGAAGATACCATTTGTATATGGAACCGGATGCGAAGGATCCGAGATATAGCTTGAGAATGATTCTTCAGAACCAGGGACAGCAAATGATGCTACGGAGCCTTTGTCAAGATAGAGATTTCTCTTCTCAACATTTTCCGGGGGCCACTGTCCGAATTCATGCCATTTGTTGTCGCCGGAGGTAAATACTGTTGCCTTGGCCGGTCTACCGGGATTAGTCCCAGCCAGATAATTATCCAGGAAATCAAGCTGCATCTTTTTATAGACATCGGCCGTACGCTCGCCTCCGAATCTCAAAGCCGCAAGGCCATAGCCGTCGCCTCCCCAGCCGCCATGGCTCCAGGGGCCGAACAGAAAATAAGTGTCCGCGGAGGGGAACTCTGTTGACAGCCTACGGTATGTCTCCACGGTACCATAAAGATCTTCGGCATCATATATTCCTCCGACGGTAAGTACTGCGGGCTTGAGCTCGCCGGCGTTTTCAAGCGGGTTACGACCCTTCCAGAAAGTGTCGTAATCGGGATGGCGCATCATTTCGGGCCAGAAAGCGATGGAGTCGCCAAGCAATGCCGTGAGTTTGGGCAATGCCCTGTTGCGCAGATAAAAGCTATATTCATCATCGTAATAGTAGTTCAGTGGCGAACTACCCTCAGGGTGTGGCTTATGGCGCGGAAGGCCGAAGCCGGAGAGAAACCCGAAAGCATGAGCCGGCATGAACACTCCGTTATGATGAAAATCATCGCCAAGAAACCAGTCGGTGACTGGAGCCTGGGGTACAATGGCTTTAACGGCAGGATGCCCGGACAGCCCGGCAACCATGGCTGTGAAACCGCCATAGCTGCAACCTGAGACTCCGATATTTCCATTGCTGTTGGTGTTTTTAATGAGCCAGTCAGCAGTATCGTACATGTCGGTGGCATCATTGGCCCCCTTTTCATTATAAATCCCCACAGGACGGACATTCTCGAATTCGCCTTCACTCATCCGCAGTCCCCGTACATCCTGGAATACCATTATATAGCCCCGTTCGAGATAGTCGGAACAATCGTTCCATAGACCGCTGTTCCATTCTTCTCCGTAAGGGCCCGAACCGTACGTATTACGAAACAGAAGGATTGGGTGCCTGAGGGTATCCGCCGGGGCATAAATCCCGGTATAGAGCCGCACACCGTCACGCATCTCTACCATCGTTTCATTCTTTGTATAATTTTCTCGGGCCCATTCTTCGTCGACAGCAGCAGACATATTCAGCGAGAAGGAAAGCAGAACCGCACAGATCGTAAATCGCAAGATTTTCAATGTATATGATTATTTAATCGTGATTATGTTTTTGCAAATTTACATAAAAAACGCGGTCTTTATCTGTTTTTAAGAAAATCAATCCTCGTACTGGCGCATCATCTCGCGGTAGTCCTTCATCATGTCGAGATACTGTTTCAGTCCGATTGCGAGTCCGACAGCACCTCCGGTAGCCATTCCGGCGAGCACATAATCGTCATCGACGAAAGCCATCGCCATACAGCCAAGACAAATCAGAACAAAGGGGATCAAAACTGCCTGGAATATATGATGGCGGCGTTTCAATGTCCGCGCTTCCGAAACAACTTCCTTCACTGTCATCACCGACAGATCCATTCTCGAAAGAGCATTATAGAGATGCAAGTCCATTACGAACGCAACTAAAAAAAAGATCGGGAAGGCAATGGTCGAACAGCTCAACCAAAACTCATTGCCAATTCCACGATGTGTCATTGCGCCAAACTGGCACAGTACGACAACGCTCATCACAAGCTCTACGAACATAAACCGTTTATAACGTCGCGCGAGGTCGTCTTTTGCCGTGCGTACATTGCGGCTGCACACCCGGCGACCTTCATCAACAGTACCTTTTTCGAGGCGTTCGAGCCGGCGGTTGACATCCTCCCACTTCTGCCGGAGCTCCTCAAGTTCGTCGATATTCCTTATCTCGTTCATAACTTCAATATTTCAACAGTTGGACATCTTCACTATCTTATCTTTGATACGTTTGAGCCTTACTGCGACGGTATTACGCTTGCAGCCTATTATGGCGGCTATCTCATCGTAGCTCAGGCCGTCGAGCCACATCAGTATCGCGGCTTTCTCTTCCTTATTGAGACAGGATATGAGGCGGTGCATCTCGGCGTGCATATGCTCGTTTTCGCTTGAGTCGTCGGCCAGCTCCGGGATAAACTCTATCCCGACCTGCTCTCCTTTGTGCTTCCTGTGGCGGAATGCCGAGATGCAAGTGTTGATTGCCACGCGGTATATCCACGTCGACAGCGAAGAGTCTCCGCGAAAGGAATCGCGGCATGACCACATATTTGCCAGCACATCCTGCCGCAAGTCCTGGAAATCGTCGGCATCCGTTGCATAGTAGTAGCATATCTTCGCTATTATGCCGCTATGCCTGTCGACAACTTCGAGGAAGCCCTCATTGTCGGTCATGCCCTTGTTTCTATTATCCATTATTGATTGCCTTGTTTACTACATTTGTCGCATGAGAGCGCAAATAGTTACACCGCCCTGTTGCATCAGCCGAAGATAAACCTTATTTTTGTCCCTCCAAACATTATCACACCGATAGACTTAGATGAACGAAACACAAGTTGCCCCCGGGCGTCACGAACGCGTCGATGCCGCCGATGTACTGCGCGGATTCGCCGTACTGGCCATCATCCTGCTCCATTCCATCGAGCATTTCAATTTCTATTCCTTCCCTCCGACCGACACCCAGAGCGCCTGGCTCAATTTCACTGACAGAGCCATCTGGGACGGACTCTTCTTCATGTTCGGCGGCAAGGCATACGCCATTTTCGCACTGCTTTTCGGCTTCAGTTTCTTCATCCAGCACGACAATCAGCGCCTGCGCGGCAACGATTTCAGGGCACGCTTCTGCTGGCGACTGTTCATCCTTCTGCTAATCGGCCAAGTGAACGCGGCGTTCTTCACCGGCGAAATACTCGTGCTATACGCCCTGATCGGCTTCGTTCTCGTACTGACATGCCGCCTTTCGACACGCCTGCTCGTAATCCTTTCGGCTGTGTTCGTTGCCCAGCCATACTGCATCTATCAGGTAGTCAGGGCAGCTCTCGACCCGGGCTATGTAGCTTTCACCATCAATACCGGCGACTTCTGGAATGCCACATTCACAGCCCAAAGCTCCGCCTCTTTCTTGGAGATGGTTAAGGTCAATCTCTGGGAAGGCCAGCTGGCATCGCTCTCCTGGGCATGGGACCACGGAAGGGTGTTCCAGACGGCAGGACTTTTCATCGCCGGTATGCTCATAGGCCGCCAGGGATGGTTCCTGCGCAAACATCTCACAAGCTGGGGCTATGTACTTGCGGCAGCACTGTGCTGTTTCTTCCCCCTCTACGGTCTCAACAACATGGTCGGCGACTATATCTCCAACCCTAACGTCCTTTCTCCCTTGAAGATAATCCTCTCGTCGCTCGCCAACCTGAGCTTCATGCTCATCCTTGTGAGCGGCATCCTCTTCGCCTACTACAAGACCGGCAGCATCAGTTCCATTCTCGACAAACTGCGTCCTTATGGCCGTATGAGCATGACAAACTATGTCACCCAGGGCATCATCGGCTCGGCATTGTACTATCACTGGGGACTACATCTTCAGCTCGGCATAACAGCCAGCGTCTTCGTCGGAATCCTCATTTTCGCCGTACAGTATGCCTTCTGCCGCATGTGGGTGCTCCATCACAGCCACGGTCCGCTGGAATACCTATGGAAGAAAGCTACATGGGCAGAATGGCCTTTCAAATAAAGTATTTCAGTATATTGTTGCGTCGTTCTATTGCAATAAACGCCGAGAAACGTTAATTTTGCCATACCAAATCTATCACATATTTATATTACTATGATTCACCGCTTATTCAGCGCCACTTTGGCGCTACTGGTATCGGTTATTTGCTTTGCCAAGGGCGATATCAAGATTTCCGATGTCTGGAAGGCCTACGATGCCTTCAATAATGTCTATCTCGACACGGACAAGTACATCTACAAGAACACCGACCGCGACAGTGCCGCCGTCGACCGCTTCCATGGCGCTGCCGCAATCTGGTGCCAACCTATGTACGTCGACATGGCTCTTAATGCCACCGAGCTGGCACGCCGTACCGGCGACAAGAAACGCGAGGCCAAATACGCCGACCTCGCCCGTCGCATCATCGACGGCAACATCAAGCAGTACCTCGATTTCGACTTCGATAACTGCGACCTCGCACGAGGCTGGTTCATCTATGACGATATCCAGTGGTGGACAATCACCATGGCACGCGCATATCTCGCCACAGGCGACACGCGCTACCGCGACCTCGCCGAAAAGAGCTTCGCCCGCGTATGGTATGGTTCTCCCCGTATCGGCGACACCGGCTCGTATGCCGACCCTGCAAAAGGTCTCGGTGGCGGCATGTTCTGGGCCTGGAGCCCCATCGAAGCCCCACGAAACAACAAGGCAGGCGACGGCAAGATGTCCTGCATCAATTTCCCGACCGTCGTAGCCGCCATGCTTCTCTACCAGGCAGCCCCGGTCGACCGTGTAGCAGACCCAAGCCCTGAAAAATGGACCAACAAGTTCGGTTCTTTCGTCCGTCCCCATTATGAAACCAAAGAACGCTATCTCGAAATGGCCAAGGAGATTTACGACTGGAGCGTCGACAACCTCGGGGTTGCAGAAACCGGCATGATCCACGACAACCGCCACGGAGACAATGTCGGCGGTCATCCCCTCCTCTACAACCAGGGCACTTTCATCGGTGCCGGCGCCCTCCTCTATCTCGCTACAGGCGAACAGCGCTACCTCGACCTCGCCAAAGCAGGCGCGGACTACTCTATCAACACACTGTCGGCCAAGCACGGACTCCTCCCCTGGGCCCACAACCACCGCAATCCCTACGACCAGGGCAGCCTCGAGCAGGGTGTATATCCTGCAATCTGGACACAGTATATGAAACTGCTCACCGACGAATGCGGACAGAGCCAGTACCGCGACTTCATCGTCAAAAACATTCGCGAAGGCTGGGCCAACCGCGACCCCGAACGCAATATCTGTGACGGCGAATCATGGAAGAAGACCACCGACGAAAATATGATCGGCAGCTACTCCGCCTCCTCCATCCCTGCCCTGATGCTCACCCACGCTATCAACAAATAATACTGCATTCAAATGAAAACCAAAAACTTACTTTCGGCAGTATTATTGCTGACCTCTCTGGCTGTTCCTTCAGGTATACAGGCCCAGAACTCTTCTAACGTGCCCGACGAACTGATGGGTCACCGTTTCCTCACCATCAACTCCATAATACGAGTCAACCAGATAGAGGTGACTCGCGATACAAATTTAGGTGCCGACGAACGCGACCGTCACACCCCCGAAAAAGTACGCGCTTTCCGCGAAGCTATTGTCTCCGAACTGCCGGAAGCAAGCATCACTTGGGCTTTCAGCTGGCTGGCGCTGCACGACCAGAGCGAGAACTACCGCAAGATTCGCGAACTGGTCGTCGAATACCATAAAAAATATGGCGACGACATCACATTTATCCCCGGAGCCTACTTTGCCAACGCCTACAACAGCCGCGAACAGGTCAACCGCGACCTTCACGACGGCCTCGCCCGTGTGAGCGAAATCGTAGGCGGCGGGTTTCGCCCCAAAAGCGTAGTAGCCGGATTCCTCGCAGCTGCCAACCAGCAGTATCTCGCTGAAAAAGAAGATATCCATGTCTGCCAGGGCAATATCTTCAGCCAGTTCTCCATCGACAATCAGGACGGCGACGGGGCTGTATCATATCCCTTCTATCCTTCGAAAGAACACTTCTGCAAACCGGCACAGGGCAAGGACGACTTCATCGACTGTGTCAATCTCGACGGCTGGTCCATGGACTTCCTGGCAGCACGCCGAGCCGGTTTCGAAGGCGGCTTCAACAGCCGTATGGGTGTAGGTCCTATAGAGACAGTGCTCGCCTACGGTATGCAGACGGGCCTCAAGGAGATGATGCACACCACTGCCATACATTTCGACAAAGGCTTCGACCTCAACGGTTTCGCCTGGGTCACCAACTGCTGGGAAGTGTGCCTGCCTATCGACGGCCTCAAGGAATGGGTTGCCGAAATCAAGAAGGAGTACCCGGATGTGAAGTGCATCACCCAGGGCGACTTCGGTCTCCTATGGCGTAAACATTTCAAAGACAATTCTTTCGACTATCGCTTCGAAATGAAGGGCTCGGGCATAGGCGGCTCGGATGCCAACCTCAAGATGTACTGGTTCATGAACAAGGACTTCCGTCTGGCTCTCACCAAGGACTGGCAGCTGATCTACGGTCGCGAGAAAGTGGTCGACTTCACCAACTATACCTTGCCAGCCCAGGAACCTCAGGAAATGACGCGCAAATGGAGTCTCCTCGGCGAAATCAACCAGAAGCGCACACGTCCTCAGGACGAGCCCAAGAGCATCCACAATCTGTCGCCCGAAGCAAAAGAGCTGATAAACAAGCACTATCCCTACCTCTTCGGTGATGACAGAGCTCGCGGAGAGCATCGTAGCTACTAAGCTTATTGTATCTTTTACCGGTCGGCATCGGGACTCTAAGACTGCACCATGTCTCAGTCGCCACGATGCCGACCGTTTCGTTAACAGTATGTTTCATTTTTATCTCTTTACCGTATAAACTCGGCATATTTTCTTGGTATATTCAGCTTATTGTAATATCTTTGCGCCGGATTGATAACTTAGATAAGTAAATTCAATTTATATGACAGAGGAGACATACAATGAGCTTGACAGAGAAACGGAGACCAAGCAGTTTGAATTTCTCTTCAGGACTTACTATAAAACACTATGCCTTTTCGCGGCTAACTTCTGCTCATCGAATTGTGTCGCCGAAGAAATCGTCGATGACGTGTTTTTCAATCTTTGGCTTAAGCGGGAGAAGATTAACGAGATAGCATCCATGCGCTCCTATCTTTTCACCGCCGTAAAGAATCTTTGCATCAACGAACTCAAATCCTCAAGCCGCCATGTCCATGGCAACTGCATAAGCCTCAGCTCTCCCGAAGGCATAGACCTCATAGACAAAATATTCAGCGACGGCGATGCCCTTCCGGACGACTCGCGGATAGAAACATTACACCACGCCCTGGTACGCAGTCTCGACAGAATACCGGAGAAAAGCCGCGAAGTATTCATCCTCAGCAGAAAGCACAATCTGTCATACCAGGAGATAGCGACGCAACTCGGGATATCTGTAAACACAGTCAAATATCATATAAAACAAGCTCTTTCCGCCCTGCATACGTCATTGTCGCGCTATCTTATTCTGGCAATGATTATGGCAGATTTCACCCACAAGGGTCTCTAAGCGGTGCTTCAAAATTTTTTCGATTTTTTTCGTCGGACCACTACCCTTGTCCGCTCTTTTGTTGTCTTAAATATCAAAGGCACCAATCATGCAACACATAAACGATCTCATAACATCATTTATCAACGACGAAATCACCCCCGAAGATTTCGCCGAGTTGAAATCCTGGGCCTTTTCCAGCGAAGAAAACCGTGCATACTTCCGAAATTATTTGGAACTCTGGTTTTCTTCGTCGATGGCCGATGAAGAAAAGCAATTCGACAGCGAAGCTGCTTTTGCAAGATTCCGGAATCGTATTAAAGAACATAATAACTGTTTTGGCAAAGAGGTAAAAAAGAAGCAGGGTGCTATCCTTGCTTCGGGTTTCCGTAAAAAGATGTTTTGGGCTATCGCTGCAGCCGCTGCTATTCTTTTGTTGGTAGCACCCTATGCTACCTACAATCTGGGAAAGAAGAATACTGAGGAGCTGTTCGGTTTAGTACAACTGACAGCTCCGAGCGGCTCAACTCTCGACCTTGCCTTGCCCGACGGAACCATCGTAAAACTGAACTCCAGCTCAAAACTTTCCTATAACCAGGGCTTCGGAATAACCGACCGCACCGTCACTCTCGACGGAGAGGCATATTTCGAGGTGGAGCACAATGAGAAACTACCCTTCATCGTCGACGGTGACCGTCTGGAAATCATCGATATAGGCACAATCTTCAAGATCTGTAACTATGCCGTGAACCCGACAGCAACAGTCGACCTTCTCGACGGAAAAATCAGTGTCCGCACTCTCGTCAACAACAACGAGATAAGGACCATGCACCCCGGCGAACAGCTCAAAATCGACAAGACGACCGGTACGTTCATCAAGGAGCAGACGCGGCATACCGACAAAGGTTCCGCCGAGTTCGACACTTATATCTTTGAGAACGAATCCATAAAAGATATCGCTTTGCGTCTTTCTCAGCTATACAACACCGAAATAATTGTCGAAGACAGCATAGCCGCCTCAAAATTCTACGGCTCTATCGACCGCAAGCAGCAGACCATCGAAGAAGTGCTCGATATCCTTCAGACAACCGAACATCTGCGATACCGAAAAGAAGGCAATACATATCACTTGTATTAGCGACCTAATATACCAATCACCTAACACCTTAAATTATCTAAAAACCTTATGAACTGCTCAAAAAAGCGACCGTTGCTAACAGCACTATTCTGCTGTCTGCTATCTCTGTCGGCCTTTGCGCAAGGCATCAACATCACTGCCAAGGGCATCACAGTAAAGGAGGCCATCGAACAGATCCAGAAAGAGACCGGCTACTCTTTCCTGTTCTATTCATCGGATGTCGACACATCTCGCCGTGTCGATATTAAGGCAAACGACGCTACCATCCAGCAGGTAGTCGCACAGCTTTTCTCAGGCCAGAAACTGACTTATCAGATTAAAGACAAGACCATCATTGTCGGACAGAAGAAACAGGGAAACGCAACCACGACAAAGGCCAACGGCCAGATTATCGACAGCAAGACAGGCGACCCCATTATCGGTGCGAGCGTCACTGTAAAGGACACTAAGTTCGCCACCGTATCTGACGTCGACGGTTTCTTCGACATCTCTATGCCGTCTTCCGACAGCGAACTCACAATCTCCTATATCGGCTATCTGCCCCAGACCATCAAGGCCGGTACCGACCTCAAGATTCTCCTTGTCGAGAACTCCGAAGCCCTTAACGAAGTGGTCGTTATCGGTTATGGCTCCGTTCGCAAAGTCGACGTTGCCGGCGCTGTATCGACCGCAAGCTCCGATGTTTTCGAATCGCGTTCCATCACCGATGCCAGCTCGGCCCTCCAGGGTGCTATGCCAGGTCTTACCGTCATACGCAACAGCGGTAATGTCGATGACGCTGCAACACTTCGCGTCCGCGACATCTCCTCTATCAATGGCGGTTCGCCCCTCGTACTTATCGACGGTGCTGTCGGCGACCTCAACCTTATCAATCCTGCTGATATCGAGAATATTTCAGTGCTGAAAGACGGTTCCGCCGCCATCTACGGTTCACGAGCTGCCGACGGTGTGATCCTTGTCACAACAAAGCAGTCCGGCAAAAACCAGCCTGTACGCGTCGACTTCAGCGCTAACGCCGCCCTTGTGCGCCCGGCACTTCTCAAACGTACCGCTAACCTCTACCAGCATGCCGATATGGTGCTCGAAATCACTGACGGCAGCTTCACTCCCGAGTACACCAGAGACGAACTGGAGCTTATCAGGCAGGGCAGCGACAAAGTTGACCACCATTCACAGAACTTCGGCCGTTGGAACGGTTACGACAAGTTCTACAAGGACCAGAACTGGAACGACCTCATCATCGGTAACGGTTACCAGCAGAACTACAACGTCAACATCACCGGCGGCGGCGAGCGTTTCAACTTCCTCGTTTCCCTCGGCTACCAGCGCAACAAAGGTATCGTGAAGTACGGCAAAGATATCGACAACCGCTACTTCGTACGTACCAAGGCCGCTATCAACCTCCTCAGGAACCTCAAATACGATGTCAATATCTCCTACGAGGCAGGCTCAAGAAACTATTCGTCGGGCCTGACCGAAGGACAGAACATCTGGGAACTTATCTACAAGACACGTACCTGGGCTCCTCTCCGCACTCCCGGCGGTCACTTCTATACATTCGAAGGCTTCGACAACCCTGCACAGGTGCTTGAAGAAGGCGGTATGGCAAAGAGAACATCCGGCAACTACACTTTCAACAATCAGCTGACCTGGACACCCATCTCCGGCCTCAACATCATCGGCAGCGCCGTCATCCGCAAGTACGACTTCGACAAGTCTGTCGAAAACAAGACTATCTACAGCTGGAACTACGATGACGTAAACCACCGTACGGCCCGTAACCCCAACTACGCCACACGCACCTACGACAAGACTCTCTACCGCAACTTCACCCTCTACGCCAACTACAAGCATACATTCGGTACCAAGCATACTATCGATGCCATGCTCGGTGCAGCACATGAATCCGAAAGTTTCGATTCCTTCTGGGGACAGCGCAAGAACTTCGACCAGCAGGAAAACATGTCCATCAACCTTGGCAGCTCCGAAAACCAGGAAACATCGTGCAGCGGCTATGCCTGGACCATCAACTCCTTCTTCGGCCGCGTGAACTATACATTCGACAACAAGTACATCGTTGAAGGCACACTCCGTACCGACGGCAGCTCGCGCTTCGCACGTCACCACCGCTGGGGCTGGTTCCCGGGCGTCAACGTGGCATGGCGTATCAGCCAGGAATCCTTCATGAAGAACGCAAGATTCATCAACGACCTGAAGCTCCGCGGCTCCTACGGCGAAATGGGTAACCAGTCGGGTATCGGCTACTACGACTTCATCCCCCTCATCCAGATTCAGCAGGATTATTATCCCTTCGGCGACGGCCAGAAAGGCATCATAGCTAATGCAAGCACCCTGACATCCGACAACAGAACCTGGGAAACAGTCAAGGTCACCAATGTCGGTGTCGACTTCTCTCTGCTCAACTACCGTCTCTACGGATCTTTCGACTACTTCTGGAAGAAGAACGACAATATGCTGATTCCTATCACATATCCTTCGCTTCTCGGCGCAACACCTCCTTCGACCAACAGCGGCAAGCTCAAAGTCAACGGCTGGGAACTTGCATTGGGATGGCGCAGCCATGTCGGCGACTTCAAATACGACATCAGCGTCAACCTGAGCGACTCCAAGAACGAAGTTGTGGACCGTATCGGCTCCAACCTCATCAATCTCGGACTCAACAGCGCAGCACAGGGCTACCCGATCAATTCTTTCTTCGGATATGAATTCGACGGCATCATCCAGAACGAAGAACAGCTCAACGCCTACAAGGCACGCTTCCCCAACGGCGGCATACCCGGCGAAATCAGCGTCGGCGATGCCATGTACAAGGATCTCGACGGCGACGGCAAGCTCTCCGTCCTCGGCGACGGCCAGGAAGGCCAGGGCGACGTGAAGTATCTCGGCGACATGAACCCCCGCTACAACTTCGGCGTGAACGTCAAGATGTTCTACAAAGGTTTTGACTTCAGCATGTTCATCCAGGGTACAGGTCGTCGCACCATGTTCCTCCAGGGCGAAGCCGACAAGCCTATGTCACAGCCTTGGTTCCAGTCTGCCGAATATTGGTACGGCAAAACATGGACTCCGGACCGCACGGATGCCAAATACCCAGCCATCACCCTCAAAGGCAAACGTTCGTACAACTACTACAACTCCACCAACACCAAGCACAACGTAGCATACGTCCGCATGAAGAATATGCAGCTCGGTTACACCCTCCAGGACAGCAAGCTTGCTAAGGTTGGAATCCAGAAACTCCGCGTCTACCTCAGCGGCGAGAATCTCTTCGAAATCCACAACACTCCCGGTGGATGGGATCCCGAAGAAAACGGTAACTACTGGACATATCCCTTCGTCCGCAACTACTCTTTCGGTGTAAACCTTGTATTCTAACCAACAAACGAAAAACTATATGAAAACCAAATATATTGCCGCACTGGCATTCACATTCTGCCTTGGGCTATCGTCGTGCCAGGACATAGACCTGCTCCCCAAAACAGATCTTTCCGACCCGCAGTTCTGGAAATCGGCTGCCGACTACCGTGCCCAGGTCAACCGCCTCTACACTACTACAGAGTCCTTCGGCACCAAGGACACCGACAGCGATATAGGCTACGAGCTTAACGAAAACACCACGAGCAACGGTACCCTCATTGCCCCCAACTCCGACGGCCTCTGGAACCAGTGCGCAGTCGATATCCGTCAGTGCAACACTGTCATCGCCAAGGCACAGGAATACGACGGCGATATCTCGGAAATATCACGTTATGTTGCCGAAGCACGCTTCTTCAGGGCCTACAACTTCTTCCGCATGGTGCTCCGCTACACCGACGTGCCTATGGACACCATCGTGCTCACCACAGAATCCGAAGAACTGTATGCAAAACGCGCAAAGCAGGCCGAAGTCGAGGATTTCATCCTCAAGGAACTCGACATGGCAGCCAAGAACCTGCCTCTGCAGGGCGAACTCACATCCGCTGAGAAAGGGCGTGTAACCCGTGGCGCTGCCGAAGCCCTCAAGGCACGTGTCGCTCTCTTTGCCGGCACATGGGCAAAGTACTGGGGCAACCGCAGCGACTATGCCCAGCTCCTCCAGCAGGCCATCGACGCAGCTCGCTCCGTGATAAACAGCGGCGAATACACCCTCTATGAAGGCGGCGGCGACCAGAGCTACCGCAGACTCTTCATCGAAGACGGCGACGACTCCCCCGAAGGCATCCTCGACAGCCGCTACTACAAAGATATCCGCATGCACTCGGCAGGCAACTCCGTCTACTGGGGATGGCGCGGCACTCCGACCAAGAAAATGGCCGACATGTACCTCTGCAAGTCGACTGGTCTGCCTATCACCGCTACCGGCTCCGAATTCAAAGGCTACGAGACCATCGAATCGGAATTCGACAACCGCGACCCGCGTATGAAACAGACTTTCCTCATGCCCGGAACTACATACCTCAGCGCGCAGATCGGCCAGGACGTATGCTCGCCCAAATTTACTACCCGTCCCGAGACACGTACAGGCTACAAGCTCTATAAATTTATGGGCGAGGCTTTCACCGGCGTTAACGAATCGACCTACGACTATCACATCATCCGCTACGCCGAAGTCCTCCTCATTCTTGCCGAGGCAACATACGAAAAGAACGGTTCGATCGGCGACGATGTCCTCGACCAGTCCATCAACGTTGTCCGCAGCCGCAAGGGTGTCGAAATGCCCCGTCTCACCAACGCTTTCGTCAACGAACACAACCTCAACATGCGTGATGAGATACGCCGCGAACGTACCGTCGAACTTGCTTTCGAAGGTTTCCGCCGCGATGACCTCCGCCGCTGGAAAACTGCCGAGGCAGAACTGACCCCGGCTATCCGAGGCATCAAGTACAAAGGCACCGAATACGAGGAACAGCAGGTTCTCAACGACGGCAACCCCGGTCTCGTTGACGCCGAAGGCTTCCTCATCGTCGAACCGGCTGCTAACCGCCACTTCACCAACCCGAAGAACTATTACTACTCTCTGCCTCTCGACGAACTCTATCTCAACCCCAATCTCGGCCCCAACAACCCCGGCTGGTAATGAGATAATGCCCACAAGCTCTTTACAGAAATGAAAAAATTATTGACAACCATATCAATAATCCTTACAACGGTATTCTTCGTATCAGCCGCTGCTCCGGCTGATACGGAGACTCCGCTGACCCTCGACGGCAACCGCTTCCTCACCCTGTGCTTCATGATCCGCACAACTCCCTGGGAAGTATCGCGCGATGTCAAGCTCCACCCTCGCGACGAAGCCGAGTGGCACACTCTCGAGAGCGTACGCGACCTCCGCGAGACATTTGCCGAAGGCGATTCGACACGCCGCCTGACGTGGGGCTTCACCCTCAATGCCCTCGAGGATCAGCGCGAAAACTACCGCCAGATAAGGGAATACGCCAAGGAATGTCACTATCGCTATGGTGACGAGATAAGCTATTTCCCCGGCTACTTCCCGGCCATGTACCTTCCTCGCGAACGTATCAACCGCGAAATGAGCGAGGCCATAGCGGAGATAAGCGAGCTCGTAGGCAACGGCTACAAGCCGAAGTGCATCATGGGCGGCTTCCTCTCATCGGACAATCTCAGATATCTTGCCGAGAAAGAGGATATCCACGTTGCCCACGCTGTCATCTGGAGCCAGCATGCCATCGATGGCGGCGGTGCCGACGGCTCTGTCTCATATCCCTACTATCCGTCCACTGAACATTTCTGCAAACCGGCACAGGGGAAGGACGATTTCATCGACTGCGTAAGTCTGGACGGCTGGACGATGGACTTCATCTGCGCCCGTCGCACAGGCCAGAACGGTCACGGCATCGAAGGCTTCAACAGCCGCCGTGGCGTAGGACCCATCGAGACATACAAGGGCTGGGGCGTCGACCTGGGCAACCGCGAGGTGATGCACACCGAAAGTCTTCACTTCGACAAGGGGTTCGAGCTCAACGGCTTCGGCTGGGTCACGAACATCTGGGAGACACAGATGTACTACGAGTTCGGCAAAGACTTCCTGCTGTCGGCCCTGCGCACCTGGATTCAGGATACGAGCAAACGCTGGCCTGATGTCAAGTACGTCACCTACGGCGAATTCGGCGAAGCATGGCGCAAAGCCCATCCAAGAAACGACTGGGACTATCATTTCGTCGAACGCGGCTCCGGTCTGGGCGATTCGTACAACAACCTTGAGCTCAAGTGGTTCATGAACCCGAAGTTCCGTCTGGCATTGCTGCGCGACTGGCACAAGAAAGGTTCCCCGACCTACGTCATCGATTTCACACGCTACGACCTCACAGCTCACGAACCTGCCGACCCGTCGGTAGAGCATCCCAACAGAGACTGGTCACTGATGAACGTCATCAATCAGAAAGGGACACGTCCACAGGACAAACCCGTCACCATCGACCAACTTTCTGACGACGACAAGCGACTCATAAGCGAAGTTTATCCGGATTTGATTGCATCCTTACTATAATTCACTTATCAACTACTACTTCATTGAGCGGGGCAGGCATCGGAAGGTGTCTGCCCTTCATTTATTTATGTTTCAGATAATATTTGCGTCCTCCGTTTTGGGGAGATGAGAAATAATCGCTATTTTTGTGCCGATTAAAGAAACAAGTTGGTTCGCTATAGACGCGATTAAAAGGGAATCGAGTGAGAATCTCGAACAGACCCGCTGCTGTAAGTTCTTTATTCCGGTATCATTATGTCACTGACCAAGCAAGAGTGCGACGGTCGGGAAGGCGATACAGGGAGGAACGAGTCAGAAGACCTGCCAATATTATGTACTCGCATCCAAATGCGCTCGAGGTTAAGCGCAGCGACAAACTTATTGGAAAATGGAAACGACATCCGCAAGGGTTCTGTCCGTGCGTAAATTTCTACTGATGGTCATGCTTTTGGCCGCTCGTTTCTCCGCTCACGCAGCGGAAAGCGCCGACAGTGCCGTAATTCTTAATAAGTTTCCGCTTTCCATCCTCAAATCCCACCCACTTTTTTTCAACGCCGACACATCTCTGTCTATACCGTTCCGTGACGCAGTCGCTGCGCCGCGCGAATTTTCATGTCCTGTCATACCAACTTCATCATCAATACTATGCACTACAGAATCTTTATTCTGGCCATCCTGCTGTCCCTGCTGGCTCCGTCGCTCCATGCCGTCAGCGAGAAAATCATACTTCTCAACGAGGGGAACTGGCAGGCCGACAATGGCCGCGTAAGCTATTTCGAGGACGGACAAATCGTCAGCAACCAATGGTTCCGCGACGCTAACGGCTACAAGCTCGGCGATACTCCCAACGACATTATCGCCGTCAACGACAATCTCATAGCCATTGCCGTCAACTGGTCGAACATCGTCCAGTTCATCCGCCCTGACGGTAAGGCCGTTGCCGCTACGGAAGACGTCCCCAACAACCGCAAGCTCGCTTCGGACGGCAACTATGTCTATATATCCTCCTACGGACACGAATGTATTGTAAACAACCAGTGGACCGAATTCACAAAAGGTTTTGTTGCCAAAATCGACGTTTCCACCTTCAAGGTCGTGGCAGCCTGCGAGGTAGGCTACGAACCGGAGGGCATAGCATGGTATGAGGGCCATCTCTTCGTGGCCAACACCGGCGGATATGCTTTCCAGGAGGATCACGAATACGAAACGACCGTTAGCGTGATCGATGCCGCCACTATGCAGGTTGTACGTACCGTCGACACTGGTCAGATCAACCTCTACGGCAAAATGTCGCAGAGCGGCAAATACCTGTGCATCAACTCACCCGGCGACTATTACGACGTACCGGCAGCCACCATAATCCTCGACTGCGAGGCAGTCTTAGCCAAGAAGCCCGACAGCCAGTGCTTCACAAAGCTGGAATATGCCGCTACATACAACTGCGTCACCACCGACGGCCTTTTCTACGCCATAGGCTCACGCTACTCGTACAATACCGGCGAATATACCTTCAATTACATCACCATTGACCCGGAGACAGTCATGGCCACTCACGGGGGCATGGGTATAGGGACTACCTTCCCGGGCACAGTACTTGCCGATATTAAGAAAATGGGAATGCCCTACGGAGTTTATATCAATCCCTACACAGGCTATATCTACGCCACCGATGCCGGTTCTTTCTCTGCTGCCGGTGCTCTCTACCAGTGGTCGCCAGAAGGCATACTGCTCGGCACGCACAAGGTCTATATCAATCCGGCACACTTCCTCGCCCTCAAGCCTGACGGTTGGACAGGAATCGGCGACACTATCGTTCCCGTTCCAGAAAGAAGCGACAATACTATCTACAATCTGCAGGGTATCCCTGTCGACAATCCTATTCCCGGAAACCTCTATATAAAGAATGGTAAAAAATTCATCTATCACCAATAAAAACAACAAGTTAACCAATCATGAACGTAAAATATCTCATAGTTCCGTTCCTGGTGGCCGGATGCAGTTTCCTCGCGGAAGCCGTTCCGGTTAAAGTCACCATGAACAACGTTTCGCCGACGATGACCCTGACCGACAGGGCTACTGGCGAGGCCGTGGAGACAGGCGACCCTGTCAGCCGCGTATATAACTTCGACGTACCGGCAGGAGAATATGTGCTGACCGCCATCGCCGGGAACGGTGAGACAGTCAACGGCACGATCGTCCTAAATGTCAAGGACCAGACGGAGGAACAGACCTTCTCCGTCCTGACAGTCACCATGTACGCCGCGAACCGGTATAACGACGAATCGCGCACACCGTGGACTGTCGAAAACGGCGACTATACCATCGATGTCACTGTCACCAGCCGCGAAGGCGACCTACAGACAGTTACAACAGGCCACAGCACCACCTCCGGACGTTACACCGTCCCTGCTCTCAACGGCAACACATGCTATGCAGAATTCATCCCCAGCGAGGCTCACCGGCAGGAAGGGTACATAGCTCTCGAACGTTCCGCTACACTCACATACAACGCTACTATAAACGGAGAAATTCCCATGGCCTACGACTATACCATCTCCGTTCCGGCCGATGCCGAACTGTTCGTAGGCTCGAAGACAGCCCATTACATCGACTTCAAGGCACAGCAGCCCAAGTCGGTTGTTAAAGCAGGCGACAGGAAACTTTACACCTATTTCCTCGCTGAAAAATCCATGTACAACCTCCGCACATGGAAGGAGGGAGGCCTTACACAGGCAGGGCTGTTCACTGCTGCAAAAGACGGGTATATCGAATTCACGGAGTCCGACTACTCAGCCTTCGATCCCAAACAGATCAACCACGACCCAAAGAGCAACCAGGGATACGAAACAGGCGATATCTTCGTCAACATCAATCCCCAGGGTCAGCTGAAGATGAACGTGGGCGACGAGTTCGACGCACACGCAATGCGTACATGGGAACTCACCAACACCTCTGCCGGAAACTACTTCTTTGAGCCTGACTTCCACTACAGAGTAGTAGGTCTCGACGGCAAGCCGAGCACCGGCGTTATCGAGATCGACAACAGCAAGATCCATACCTCCGCATGGGCCAAAATCAAGGCCGTCGGCACGGGCACGGCCATCGTCCTGGTGACTTACGACGCTATCTCCGTAACATATTACAATCATCCCGTCAATTCAAAATTCATGGGCGGCCAATATTGGGGGGCTATCTGGCCAGAGAATACCGCCGTCTATGTAGTGACCGTAGGCGAGGACGCTGCCGGAATCAATCCGAACATGGTGATCAACGAGGACTACAACAAGGAGACCTCCAAGCTCGCCGGCAAATATGTCGATGCAGAGCACGACGTGTTCTACTACCTCGATACCGAGGAAGGCTACCGCTACACATTCACACCCGAGGGTGTCGACAAAGTCACTATCGCGTATCCCACTATCGGCGAACAAACAGTCAGCTACAGCGGATTCGGTCCCGAAGGAGTGACAGCAAACGAGGACGGAAGCTATACCCTCCTGCTCAAGGAAGGCCGTCAGATCGTACAACTCAGCGATGCATCCGGAAAGTCCGTCTACCAGGTGCTTACAGCCAAGAAATGCCACCGCGAGATTACAAACAACACCCGCGAAGGCAGCAATATATTCCAGCCCGGCGACGAAGTGACAATCCAGTACTCAGGTCTCTTCCATCCCGCCAACAAGCTTGCCGGAATATACAATATGTCGGCCTACGTGACATACAACGGCGTGCCCAACGGCACATCGCTCATCCTCGGATCGGGACAATACACCTTTGGTTCCGTGCCACATGCTCAGGCTGTGACCTTCACCATCCCTGAAGATTTCGACACAGAAGCGAACCACGAGGTAACTATGGACAAGGGTGTAATCCAGGTTAACGGCTTCGGCGATCCCATAGGCAACCACCGCAATATCGACCCGGTGGCCGGACGCTCGCCAAACTTCACCGCAATCGGCCACAAGACATATTTCGGGGCTATTCCCGAGGTATCCATCCCCATAAGCCCGGTACGATATATCACTATCCTCTTCAAGAGCAACGTCGAAAATCCGGATCTCGTTGTAACCTACAAGGGCAAGGAACTTGCGCCCGAAGCACCCGGCGTGTACAAAGGCACCTTCGGCACCTACAGTGTCGTCGCATCGAAAGCCGGATACCGCTGCTACCGCTTCGAATTCAGTCTGACCGAGAACACTTCCGACGAACACGCGGTCTACTTCACCATGGAGGAGGCCGAAGGCGCTTGGGACGGCAAGACGCTTACCGAACCCGAGAAAGAAGAGGACACCTACCTGATTTCCAACGGCGAGGAACTCGCATGGTTCGCAGCTCACGTCAACGAAGGCAATGCAGATGTGAATGCACGCCTAACTAAGGACATAGACCTCGGTGACTACGACTGGACTCCGATAGCCTATGACTGGAAAACTTTCAGTGGCGTTTTCGACGGTCAAGGGCACAATGTAACAGGTCTTTATTTCAATAATCCGGATACCAATAGCCCGGTAGGACTCTTCGGATATCTTGTCAATGGAGAAATAAAGAATCTGAATCTTACATGCTCTGTAGTTGGCAAGAGCGAAGTAGGAGGTTTAGTGGGTCGGACTCAGGAGGGGAAGGTTTCAGAAGTCAGGATTCACGGCTCTGTCTCCGGCAATCTTTATGCAGGAGGAGTCATTGGAAATCTAAATTCTGTTATCCTCGACCGTTGTGCCAACTTCGCCACAGTAGCCAGCAGAACCACCCATGCCGGAGGCATCTGCGGCGTTGCTATGAACCGTTGGGCCATAACAAATTCTTATAACATAGGTGAGATAACAGCCAGGTCATATCTTGCCGGAGGTATAAGCGGAGAGATCTATTCTTATTCCTTAATCGAGGCTAAAGACATATTCAATATAGGGAAAATCTCTGCTCCATACAGGACTGGCGCATGCTTCGGTTTTTCAGATGGAACAAACGATAAATTTGCCAATATTTTCGCTACTGAAGAATATGATAATACCGACAACACCACTCTCGTGACCGAGGCACAGATGCGTTCCGGAGAGATCGCCTACAAGCTCGGCGAGGCCTTCGGCCAGGAAATCGGCGTGGACGAATATCCCGTCATCGGAGGCATGGAAGTGTTCTACGATGAGACAACCGATACCTACTACAACAAGAAGGAATCCGGCATAGAAAGCATCACAGCCGACGGTACCGAAATCGAGTGCTACTTCAACCTCGAAGGCATACGCTCCGATGTGCCCTTCAAGGGATTCAACATCGTACTCATGTCCGACGGCTCATCACGCAAAGTATTCATCAAATAACCAATTATTTAACCAATCATGAACGTAAAACATCTTTTAGTTCCGTTCCTGGTGGCAGGATGCGGATTCCTTGCGCAAGCCGTTCCGGTGAAAGTCACCATGAACAACGTTTCGCCGACGATGACCCTGACCGACAGGGCTACGGGCGAGGCAGTAGAAACAGGCGACCCTGTCAGCCGCGTATATAACTTCGACGCACCGGCAGGCGAATACGTCCTCACCGCCATTGCCGGGAACGGCGAGACTGTCAACGGCACTATCGTCCTCAACGTGAAGGACCAGACTGAGGAACAGACCTTCTCCGTCCTGACAGTCACCATGTACGCCACGAACCGATATAACGACGAGTCGCGCACACCGTGGACTGTCGAAAACGGCGACTATACCATCGATGTCACTGTCACCAGCCGCGAAGGCGACCTACAGACAGTTACAACAGGCCACAGCACCACCTCCGGACGTTACACCGTCCCTGCTCTCAACGGCAACACATGCTATGTAGAGTTCATACCGAGCGAGGCTCACCAACAAGAAGGATACCTCGCGCTTGAACGTTCCGCTACCATAACCTACAATGCGACACTCAGCGGAGCCATACAATTGGCTTATGACTACACCATCTCCGTACCAGCCGATGCAGAACTGTTTGTTGGTACTAAGAGAACTCATTATGTAGACTTCACTCCACGCGAACCTAAATCGGTGACCACTGACGGCGACAAAAAAACCTACACATACCGCCTCACTCCGGGGAGCTACAACCTCCGCACATGGAAGGAAGGCGGACTCACGCAGGCTGGTCTGTTTTCCGTCAGCAAAACTGACCATATGGAATTTACCGCTGCCGACTACTCTGCGTTCAATCCCAAGCAAATCAACCACAACCCTCAGAGCAATCAAGGATTCGAAACCGGCGATATCTTCGTCAACATCAATCCTCAGGGACAGCTGAAGATGAACGTGGGGGAAGAATTCAACGCACATGCTATGCGTACCTGGGAACTAACCAACACGCAGATCGACAACTACTTCATGGAACCGGACTTCCACTACAGCGTAGTAGGTCTCGACGGCAAGCCGGGCACAGGCGTTATCGAGGTCGACAACAGCAAGGGCCATACCTCTCCCTGGGCAAAAATCAAGGCTGTCGGCACCGGTACGGCAATCGTCCTGGTGACATACGACGCTATCGCCGTTAACAACTACAGCCCCTCCGGCAAGTCTCCCTATATGGGCGGCGAGTACTGGGGTGCCATCTGGCCTGAGAATACCGGTGTCTACGTAGTGACCGTCGGCGAGGACGCTACCGGCATCAAGCCCAACATGGTGATTAACGAGGACTACAACAAGGAGACCTCCAAGCTGGCAGGTAAATATGTCGATGCCGAGCACGACGTGTTCTACTACCTCGACACCGAGGAGGGAGCCAACTACACCTTCACTCCCGAGGGTGTCGACAAGGTCACCATAGCCTACCCGGCCATCGGCGAACAGACCGTAAGCTACAGCGGATTCGGCTCCGAGGGCGTGACGGCGAACGAGGACGGCAGCTATACCCTTCTTCTCAAGGAAGGCCGTCAAATCGTAAAACTCAGCGATGCATCCGGAAAGGCCGTCTACCAGGTGCTCACTGCCAAGAAATGTCATCGTGAAATCGTCAACGCCAGCCGCGAAGGAAGCAACGTTTACCAGCCAGGCGACGAGGTGACAATCCAATACTCGGGTCTCTTCCATCCCGCCAACAAACTTGCCGGTATATACAACATGTCGGCCTACGTGACATACAACGGCGTACCAAACGGGACAGCACTTATCCTCGGCCCCAACCAGTACACTTTCGGCTCGTCAGCAAAAGCACAGGCAGTGACCTTCACCATCCCTGAGGATTTCGACACCGAAACGAACCACGAGATCACCATGGACAAGGGCGTAATCCAGGTCAACGGATACGGTGATCCCATCGGCAATCACCGCAATATCGACCCTGTAGCAGGACGCTCGCCAAACTTCACAGCTATTGCACACAAAACATACTTCGGGTACATTCCAGATGTTTCTATATCCGTAACCCCGGTGCGCTATATCACTATCGAATTCCTTAGCAATGTCAAGGATCCCGACCTCGTCGTTACTTACAAAGGAGAAGAACTTACTCCGGAAGCACCCGGCGTGTATAAAGGCACCTACGGCACATACAGTGTCGTCGCATCGAAAGCCGGATACCGCTGCTACCGCTTCGAATTCAGTCTGAACGAGAACACTTCCGACGAGCACGTCGTCTACTTCACCATGGAGAAGGCCGAAGGCGCATGGGACGGCAAGACGCTTACCGAACCTCAAAAAGAGGAGGACACCTACCTGATTTCCAACGGCGAGGAACTCGCATGGTTCGCAGCCCACGTCAACGAAGGCAATGCAGAAGTAAACGCACGTCTTACGCAGGACATAGAGTTGGGCGACTACGACTGGACTCCGATAGGCTTTGGCGGAGATGACTTCTGTGGTGTATTCGACGGTCAAGGACATACCGTAAAAGGTCTTTACATAAATCTCAAAAAATCTGAACTGGGTCTGTTCGGCTCCGTTGCCAGTGCTACTGTAAAAGACATGAATGTTGATGCCCGCATAAACGGCGACAGACAGTCGGCATGTGTCGTAGGTTCCCTTTGGGGAAGCACATTATCCGGGGTCAATGCCTACGGTACTGTAACCGGCGGCAGCTATATTGCCGGTATTGCAGGTTATGCCAACACTTCGACAATAGAGAAATGTAACAACTATGCAACTGTTTCAGGCCAGACAGCGAGCTATGCCGGTATAGTTCCCAACTCAAGAACATCGACAATCGACAGATGTGCCAACTATGGTACTGTATCGGGTGACGGATCCTGCTCGGGCATAACTCTTTTTGCATACCAGGGCTCTATCTCCAATACATATAATATCGGTGATATAGTTTCTGCAAACAGCTATTCCAACGGTATCTGCAATGAATGCAACGGTGGAAAAATAGACAATGTCTACAGCATCGGAGAAATATCAGGATTCAACACCGGCGCATGCTTCGGCCAATGGATGGACAATGCAGAAGTCAACAACGCCTTTGCCATCGAGGAATACGACAATACAGCCAAGACCACTCTCGTGACCGAGGCACAGATGCGTTCCGGCGAGATCGCCTACAAGCTCGGCGAGGCCTTCGGTCAGGAAATCGGAGTGGACGAATATCCCGTCATTGGAGGCATGGAAGTGTTCTACGATGAAACAACCGACACCTACTACAACAAGAAGGAATCCGGCATAGAAGGCATCACAGCCGACGGTGCCGAAATCGAGTGCTACTTCAACCTCGAAGGCATACGCTCCGACGTGCCATTCAAGGGATTCAACATCGTGCGCATGTCCGATGGCACAAGCCGCAAGATATTCGTCAAGTAAGCGTCTGCTTACATATCTCTACAAAAAGAGCTGTGCAGACTGCACAGCTCTTTTTGTGTCTTCTATTCTTTCGAAAGCGAATAGGGTTTTGAGTCGGGAGAGAGGCCCCGGTGCCGGTTGGGTTTAGCGCCCATGGAGAATTCGAGTACGCCACCGGCAAGAATATCGTCGTGTGTGATGTAGAGCTTGTCATAGGGCTTTCCGTTCAGCTTCACCGACCGTACATAGCGCCGGGAATCGTCCACTCCGGGAGCCTTGATCTCGAATGTCTTACCATTCGGAAGCGAGAGCTTGACGTATGGCACATAAGGCGCACCGAGCACATACTGATCCGAGCCGGGACAGACGGGATAGAAGCCCATAGCCGTAAAGATATACCACGCCGACATCTGGCCGCAGTCATCGTTACCTCCAAGTCCGCGGATATGATTGCGGTACATGCGGTTCATCACCTCGCGTGTCCAGTACTGTGTCTTCCACGGCTGCTGAGTCCAAGCGTAGAGATAGGGGATATGATGACTTGGCTCGTTGCCATGCACATATCCTCCGATAAGACAATCCTCGGTCACATCTTCGTTGTCGGCATAGTTTTCTTCGGGCAGATGCATGGCGAAAAGCTCGTCCAGACGCGATACGAAGGCTTTGTCACCTCCCATCATACCCATAAGACCGTCGACATCGTGAGGAACATGAAAGGTGAAGTTCCATGAATTACCCTCGATAAAGCCCTCGCCGGTAGTCTTCATCGGGTCGAAATCTGCCTTGAAGCTTCCGTCGCGGTAGCGGGCGCGAGAAAAGCCTGTCGACGAATCGAATATGTTCCTGTAGTTCATGGCTCGGTCGCAGTATTCACGGGCTGTCGCCGTATCGCCTGCAAGCATGGCCGTACGATAGATAGTCCAGTCGTCGTAGGCGTATTCAAGAGTGGTAGACGCACCTGTACGGCTGCGGTCGAAAGGCACATATCCGAGTTCCATATATTCGTCGAGTCCTTCGAGATAAGGCACACGCGAGGTAGTCACCATCGCCTTCAAAGCCTCGTCACAGTTCACATCCGCACCCTTGGCGAGAGCATCGGCGAGGACCGACACGGCATGATATCCGCTCATACACCAGTTTTCGTTAGCCATGTGGCTCCATATCGGCAGCAGGCCGTGGACACTCTGCTGCTGATGGCGTATCATGGAGGTTGCCATGTCGGCGGCAGCCCGTGGCTTCATAAGTACCAGGAAAGGATGCTCGGCACGATATGTATCCCAGAGCGAGAATACGGTATAGTTCGTGAAGCCGTCAGCGACATGTATATTTCCGTCGAGGCCGCGATAGCGTCCGTCGACATCCATATAGACCGAGGGATTGATGAGGGTGTGATAGAGCGAAGTATAGAACATCGCCTTCTGGTCATCAGTACCCTCGACATCGAAGGCAGCGAGTTCTCGTTCCCATCTGTCGGCAGCCTCTGCGGCAACCGCCTTGAAATCCTTGCCGCCTGCTTCAGCTTCGAGATTGCGCAGGGCTCCGTCGGTACCCGTCGCGGAGAGAGCTACCTTCATCTCAAGTTCCGGTCCGTCGGCCTCGTCAAATTCGAAATATGCCGTGACACTTCGTCCGGCCATCTCGGGAAAATTCTTCGACACCGGGAATTTACCCCAGCCACCCTTGTAGCTTCCCGGATGACGGTCAGTATAGCCATAGTTCTTAACCGGACGTGAAAAGGATATGGCGAAGTAGGTGTAATTCGTCCTTGCCCAGCCGTTAGTGATTCGGTAACCTGTTATCAGTGTGTCGTTTTCCACGCGAATGGACGACCATAGTGTCTTACCGTCGTAGTTATAGAGCCCGTGACCGAGGTCGAGTATTATACGCGGATCTGTGTTTTCTGGGAAGGTATATGCATGGACACCGACACGTTCCGTGGCCGTAAGGAGAGCCTTCACGCCGTAGTCGTCCAGCATCACTTCATAATATCCCGGAGAGGCTGTCTCGCTGTCATGGGAATAGCGGGAACGGTAGCCCGAATCGGGATTGGCGGCTGTACCGGGATTGAGAAGAAGAGCACCGGTAGTCGGCATCACAAGGATATCGCCGAGGTCGGAATGTCCCGTGCCGCTGAAATGCGTATGGCTGAATCCTACGATTGTACTGTCGCCGTACTGATAGCCAGCGCAGTAGCGGTAAACATCGGGCTGATAGCGCCCGTCGACATTATGCGGAATCGTATCGGTATCGGGGCTGAGCTGTACGATACCCATGGGCACACAGGCACCGGGGAAAGTATGGCCCATGCCGTCGGTGCCGATCATGGGATTGACATAATCGTTCTTCGCCTGAACCGCAAGGCTCATAAATATCGCAACGCAAGGGATAAGGAATCTCATAGGCCGGTAGAATTTTTAAGTTTCACACTGCAAAAATACAAAATACAGACAAATAATCCATCGCCAAGCACCGAAGCGACACTCATGACACAATATAGTCATGTAAAACCTCCGCGAAGACCCTCAGGAGTATTTTTTTGAGAGATATTAGGACTCGGAATAAGGCTTATACGCGATTTTTTTGTAATTTTGCACCTCAATAGATACAATTCGACTAAAGCCATGTCAGATTTCAAAGAAATTCGCACAGCACTTGTTTCGGTCTTCAACAAGGACCGTATTGAACCAATCGTCAAAAAGCTCCACGAATGCGGAGTAGAACTGCTATCGACCGGAGGCAGCCGCAGCTTCATAGAATCGCTCGGCATACCCTGCAAGGCCGTAGAAGACCTCACCGGTTACCCCTCCATCCTTGGCGGACGCGTCAAGACTCTGCATCCCAAGGTTTTCGGCGGCATCCTGAACCGTCGTGACAACGAAGGCGACCGTGCAGAACTGGCACAGTACGAAATTCCTGACATTGACCTGGTCATCGTCGATCTCTATCCTTTCGAAGACACGGTAGCCTCCGGAGCTTCCGAACAGGACATCATCGAAAAAATAGACATAGGCGGCATCTCGCTCATCCGTGCAGCCGCCAAGAACTTCGCCGACGTTGCCATCGTGGCTTCCAAGGCACAGTTCGGCTTCCTCGAAGGTATTCTCGACAGCCACGGCGCTATGACCACACTTGCCGAACGCCGCTTCCTGGCCCGCGAAGCTTTCGCAGTATCTTCGGGCTACGACAGCGCCATCTACAACTGGTTTGCATCCACAACACCCCTCGAAGCAAGCAAAGAGTCCGCTCTGCGTGTCGCCATCGACGGTGCCAAGGCTCTCCGATACGGCGAGAACCCCCACCAGAAGGCATGCTACTACGGCAACTTCGACCAGCTCTTCGACCAGCTCCACGGTAAAGAAATTTCCTACAACAACCTCCTCGATATCGATGCTGCCTGCGCGCTCATCGATGAATTCGACACCACCACCGTCGCTATCCTCAAGCATAACAACGCCTGCGGACTTGCTTCGCGCGGCCTGCTTGTCGATGCCTGGAAAGATGCCCTCGCCGGCGATCCCGTATCGGCTTTCGGCGGCATCATCATCGCCAACAGAAAAATCGAGGCAGACGCTGCCGAAGAAATGGGCAAGATATTCTTCGAAGTAATCATCGCCCCCGACTATTCCGACGATGCCCTGACTATCCTCGAACAGAAAAAGAACCGCATCATCCTGCGCCGCAAGGCTGTAGCCAATACCGACATCAAAATGCGCTCAATACTCGGAGGGATGCTCGTACAGGAAAACGACCACAAGACCGAGACACCCGACGACCTCAAACTCGTAGCCGGTGACAATCTCACCCCGGAACTCGCCGCCGACCTCCTGTTCGCCAACAAGATCGTCAAGCACTCCAAAAGCAACGCTATCGTGCTCGCACGTAACGGCCAGCTCATAGCCTCAGGCGTGGGCCAGACATCGCGCGTCGACGCTCTCCGTCACGCCATCGAGAAGGCCCACAGCTTTGGCTTCGACCTCAAGGGTGCCGTCATGGCTTCGGACGCTTTCTTCCCCTTCGCCGACTGCGTCGAAATAGCCCATACGGCAGGCGTAGACTCCGTCATTCAGCCCGGTGGCTCGATCCGCGACACCGATTCCGTCGAATACTGCCAGAAGAACGGCATGACGATGGTAATGACCGGTTTCCGTCACTTCCGTCACTAAATCTCACTCCACATATCTCAAAAAATGCGTCTATTCTCGCTTACCAAAGAAATAGCAATCGACCTTGGCACAGCCAATACGATAATCATACATAACGATAAGATCGTTATCAACGAACCTTCTATCGTAGCGCTCGACAACCGTACCGACAAGCTCATCGCTGTCGGCAAGGAAGCGCACCTGATGGAAGGCAAGGGACATCCCGGTATCCGTACCGTCCGTCCCCTCCGTAAAGGCGTGATTGCCGACTTCAATGCCGCCGAGCTCATGATCCGCGGCCTCGTCAAGAAGGCAAGCACAAAGAACAACTGGTTCTCGCCCTCCCTGCGTATGGTTGTCGGTATCCCTTCAGGCTCCACCGAAGTCGAAGTACGTGCCGTGCGCGACTCCTCGGAACATGCCGACGGCCGTGATGTCTACATGATTCACGAGCCTATGGCTGCCGCCCTCGGTATCGGCCTCGATGTCGAGGCTCCGGAAGGCAATATGATTGTCGACATAGGCGGCGGTACAACAGAAATCGCCGTCATCTCACTCGGCGGCATCGTCAGCAACAAGAGTATCCAGATAGCAGGCGATGACCTCACCGACGATATCCTCAACCATATGCGTCGCGCCCACAACATCAAAGTCGGCGTACGCACTGCCGAGCAGATCAAGATGCACGTAGGTTCCGCCCTCACCGAGCTCGAAAACCCGCCTGAGGACTACGTTGTCCACGGCCCGAACCTGATGACAGCCCTTCCTCTGGAAGTCCCTGTCAGCTATCAGGAGATCTGCCACTGCATCGAGAAGACCATATCCAAAATCGAAGCCGCTGTGCTCAGCGCCCTCGAACAGACTCCACCCGAACTCTATGCCGATATCGTCCGTAATGGTATCTGGCTTGCCGGCGGCGGCGCGCTGCTCCGTGGTCTCGACAAACGTCTCATCGACAAAATCGGCATCCAGTTCCACATCGCCGAGGACCCGCTGCTCTGCGTTGCAAAAGGTACCGGTGTAGCGTTGAAGAACATACACAAGTTCTCCTTCCTCATCCGATAAGCGGCCCCGAAAGGGCATGACAAAGTGAACGAACTGTTCTCATTTATTGTGAAACACAGCAAGTGGCTGGTGTTCGCGTTCTACGTGACCATCAGCTGCATGCTGCTTTTTAACGACGACCCGTACCGCCGTCATGTCTACATGACCTCTGCCGGTCGTATGGCATCCAACGTCTACAAAGGTGCGAACAACATCTCCTCCTACTTCGACCTCCGCGAGATCAACAGCGACCTCAACCGCCGCAACGCCGAGCTTCAGGCCCAGATTGTAAGCCTCGAAATCACCATCGACCGCCTCCGCGAAGCATCGTTCACCGACACGCTCGTCGTGGACTCAGGCGTAAAGCCCTTCGAGTTCATCGTGGCGAACGTGATACACAACAGTATATCACGCCCCCTCAACTACATAACCATCGACAAAGGCAGTGCCGACGGCATACGCCCCGAGCTCGGTGTCATCGACCGCAACGGCGTTGTTGGCATCGTCAGCACTACTGGTCCTCACAGCGCGAGGGTTATATCGCTGCTCAACCCGAACTTCCGTCTTTCCTGCAAGATCAAGAAGTCGGAATACTTCGGCTCGCTGGTATGGGACGGTGCCAGTCCTGACGAGGCGCTTCTGGAAGAATTGCCACGCCACAGCGTCTATGAGCCCGGAGACACCATCGTGACAAGCGGTTATTCGGCTGTCTTCCCCGCCGGTCTGCCTGTCGGAACGGTGATCGATGCCGCCACTGACCGCAACCAGAACTTCTTCACCCTGAGAATAAAGCTTCTCACCGACTTCACGACCCTCGGGAACGTACAGATTGTGGTCAACAACCAGGCCGAAGAACTCAAGGCACTGACCGTCGGCGAAGAAAACGATTCTAAAAAGAAACCATTCGGCAACTGACATGACCAAGTTCGCGATAACATACGCCATTGCCTTCCTGCTGCTTATCCCGGCCCAGGCTGTTATTTTCAACAACATGGTGCTCTTCAATGTCGCAGTGCCCCTGGTGTTCCTCTATCTCATCCTCATGCTACCGGTGACTCTCGGCACCAACATGTCGGTGACTCTCGGTTTCCTTGCCGGCCTGACACTCGACATATTCTGCGACACAGCCGGTGTCAACGCCCTCTGCTGCACTGTACTCGCCTTCGTACGCAAACCGATATTCCACCTCTATGTCTCCATGGACGACGACCTCGCGGCGCGCCCGCCCTCGACACGCTCGATGGGCCATGCGGCATATATGAAGTATATGTCGACCACGGTGCTGGTGTACTGCGCCATGATGTTCACCTTAGAGGCATTTCAGATATTCAACTTCAGGCTCCTTGTGATGCGCATAATAGCGTCATCCATCTACTCTTTCGCTCTTATCTACGCCCTCGACTGCGTTGTAGCCAAGAGACGCGATGCCAAAATATGAAGTCACACCCTCCTAACTCTCCCGACTCAAATTGAGAAAAAACTACAATCTCGAAAAACGTAAATTTGTCATCGGCGGTTTCATCGTGCTGATAGCCCTGATATATCTTGTCCGCCTTTTCGACCTACAGATAAACGACGAGAAGTACAAGCGCTCGGCCGATTCCAATGCCTTTCTCAAGAAGACCGTCTACCCTTCCCGAGGCCTCATATATGACCGCAACGGCGAACTTGTAGTATTCAACCAGCCTGCCTACGACGTGATGCTTATTCCGCGCGACGTACAGCCTTTCGACACCCTCGATTTCTGCTCAACGCTGAATATCACCAAAGAACAGTTCGACAAGCGTCTTGCCGACATGAAGGACAAGCGCCTCAACCCCGGATACTCTTCCTATACCCCTCAGCGACTCCTCACACAGCTCTCGGCGCAGGACTACGGCCGTCTTCAGGAAAAGCTATACCGCTTTCCTGGATTCTTCATACAGAAACGTATCTTGCGCCAGTACAACCACCCTACGGCAGCCAACGTGCTCGGCAACATCCGTGAAGTATCGCCGAAGGATATCGAGAACGACGATTACTACGCACCGGGCGACTACACCGGCGACCTCGGTATCGAAAAGAGCTACGAGCGCTATCTGCGAGGTGTAAAGGGTGTCGAAATCCTCATCCGCGATGCCCGCGGACGAATCCAGGGACGCTACGAGGATGGAGCCAACGACATCGAGCCTATCTCGGGACAGGACCTGCGCCTAAGCCTCGACATAAAGCTGCAACAGTACGCCGAATCGCTCATGGTCGGCAAACGAGGAGCGGTCGTGGCCATAGAACCGTCGACAGGCGAAGTCCTGTGCATGGTATCCATGCCGACCTACGACCCTACCCTGCTCGTGGGCCGACAGAGAGGCGAGAACTACCGTAAGCTCGTACAGGACGAGGCATGGCCGCTCTTCGACCGTTCGATAATGGGTCAGTACCCGCCCGGCTCGACCTTTAAGCCTACACAGGGCCTGATTTTCCTTCAGGAAGGCATCATCGACCTCCAGACGGCTTACCCGTGCTACCACGGCTATATCAACGGCGGCCTGCATGTAGGCTGCCACGCCCACGGCTCGCCCCTGCCGCTCAAACCGGCCCTCCAAACTTCCTGCAACGCATATTTCTGCTGGGGCTTCAAGGCCATGATCGACAGGCGCAGCAAATACGGCTCCTCCGACAAAGCTTTCGAGATATGGAAGAACCACCTTGTCTCCATGGGCTACGGCTACAAGCTCGGCATCGACCTGCCGGGCGAGCAGCGAGGCTTCATCCCCAATGCCAAATTCTACGACAAGTTCTACAAGGAAGGTCACTGGAGCGCCAACACCATCATATCGGTATCTATAGGTCAGGGCGAAATCCTCGCCACACCCTTGCAGATTGCCAATCTCGGCGCGACGATTGCAAACAGAGGCTGGTTCATAACGCCTCATGTCGTCAAGGAAATCCAGGACAGCATAATGCCTCCCGAACTCCTCGAACGCCGCCACCCGACTGTCGAGGCGCACTACTACGACGACGTTGCCGAAGGCATGCGTATGGCCGTCACCGGTGGTACATGCCGCCGCGCCGCCATCCCTGGCATAGAGGTCTGCGGCAAGACTGGAACCGCGCAAAACCCTCATGGCAAAGACCATTCGGCATTCATGGGCTTCGCGCCGTACCACGAGCCGAAAATAGCCGTCGCTGTCTATGTCGAGAACGGCGGCTGGGGTGCTACATACGGCGTGCCTATAGGCAGCCTCGTAATGGAGAAATACCTCACCGGCACTATCTCTCCAGAGAGAAAATACATGGAAGATCAAATGCTCAACACATCTATCATCTATGCCGCTCCCAAGAAGAAATGACCCGTCCAGCACCTTCCGCGACCTGGACTGGACCACAGTAATCATCTATCTCATAATGGTCTTCGCCGGCATGATAAGCATCTATGCCGCCAGCTACGACTTTGACGAAGCCAGCATGTTTTCCGCCGACGAATTTTCCGGCAAACAGCTCCGCTGGATTGGTCTGTCGCTGATGCTTGGCGTAGTGCTTCTTCTGATAGATGCGCGGATGTACGAAACTTACGCCTATCCTGTCTATATAGGCATTCTTATCCTGCTGGCTGTCACGCCATTTATCGCCCACGACATCAAGGGGTCGCGTTCCTGGATAACGATAGGTTCGTCGATGAGCCTCCAGCCTGCCGAATTTGCCAAGTTCGCCACGGCTCTTGCGCTGGCGAAACTTTTCAGTGCCTATCATTTCGTGCTCAACTCAAGCCCGATGAACTATGTCAAGGCAATAGGCATAATCCTGATGCCTGTCGTGCTGATACTTCTTCAAAACGAGACCGGCTCGGCCCTCACCTTCCTGGCACTCTTTTTCGTCCTCTACCGCGAAGGCATGAGCGGCCTTGTGCTCTTCGCAGCCCTCTTCGCCGTAGTGATATTCGTAGTAGGCATCAAATATGTCGACAGCACCATACTTGGCGTGCCAACGGGTGAATTCATAGTAATGATAATGGTGATGCTTGTCATGATAGGCATGTCCATGATATATACCCGACGGCTCGAGGTAGCCCGCAATCTATTTCTGTGGTTCGCCGGTACCGGTCTGGCGGAATACTTTCTCGATTTATTCGGTCTTGTACTTCCGGGTCTTGCTATCAATCTGTTTATCATTGGAGCAGCATGTGTCTACATAGCCATCGAGGCCATCAAGCTTCGTCGGCCAAAACTCTTCCTTTCGGTGGCTACAGCCGTTGTAAGCCTCGCCTTCCTCTTCTCCGTAGGGGCTGCATTCAATCATCTCCAACCTCATCAGCAGATGCGTATCAAGGTTGCTCTCGGCATGGTCGAGGACTTGCGCGATGCTGGCTACAACGTCAACCAGAGCAAAATTGCCATCGGCTCGGGGGGGTTCTTCGGCAAAGGCTTCCTCAACGGCACACAGACTAAGCTAAAATACGTGCCCGAACAGCACACCGACTTCATCTTCTGTACCATTGGCGAAGAAGAAGGTTTCGTCGGCGCTATGTTCGTCACCCTGCTCTTCCTCGGCCTGATACTACGGATCATAGTCATCGCCGAACGTCAGCCGACCACATTCGGTCGTGTCTACGCATACTGTGTCGCTTCTTTCATCATCTTCCACTTCTGCATCAATATCGGAATGGTGATAGGCCTATGCCCTGTCATAGGCATTCCTCTGCCCTTCTTCAGCTACGGAGGCTCCTCGCTATGGGGGTTCACAATCCTTCTTTTCGTTCTCCTCAAAATAGACGCAGCACGAAAGCACGAACTTGCATATTGAGCTATGGACAAGCAGAAAAACGCCTCGGTAGCGGTCGGCCGCTTCGCCCCGTCGCCAAGCGGCAGGATGCATTTCGGGAATGTCTTCAGCGCACTGCTGTCGTGGCTGTCGGTGCGCAGTCGCGGCGGACGATGGGTGCTACGTATCGAAGACCTCGACCCGATGCGCTCCAAGACCGAATACAGCCGACTGATTGAGGACGACCTTGCATGGCTGGGACTTGACTGGGACGAGGGAGGACTTGACGACAGGGGCTCAAACGGCCCTTACTCGCAGAGCCGTCGCTCCGGGTTATATGAACATGCCCTCGCCGCTATCAAGGCTACAGGCTATGCTTATCCATGTTACTGCACACGTGCAGATATCATGGCCACTCAGGCTCCCCATCAGTCCGACGGCCGTATAGTCTATGGCGGCACGTGCCGCCCCGACAAGCTGCCTTGTGCCTTCACACAGACTTCACGTCCTCATGCCATACGCCTTGCCGTCCCCGACAGAAGTTTCCGCTTCGACGACTTGGTCTATGGCCCTCAGGAATGCAACCTCGTCCACGAATGCGGCGATTTCATACTCCGACGTTCCGACGGAGCATGGGCCTACCAGCTCGCTGTCGTAGTCGACGATGCCGCCATGGGCATAACGGAGGTTGTGCGAGGCAGCGACCTGCTTCTATCGACGACCCAGCAGCTATACCTCTACGAACTTCTCGGACTCCCGGCACCGACATTCGCGCATGTACCATTGATATGCAATGCCGACGGCCGACGACTGTCTAAACGAGACAGATCGCTCAATATGGAGGCGATGCGCAGCCGTATGACGGCCCCCGAACTTATCGGAAGACTGGCAGCGACAGCCGGACTTGTCGAAGGCGGCACACAGTGCACTCCGACGGAGTTGCTCGATGTCTTCGACTGGCGGCTTATCCCCCGTACCCTTACATTACAGCAGAACCCCGGCTGACAGGCAGTCGGGGTTCCTTTTTCATTGTCAAAGCTATATCAGCGACGACGGCGGCAGGTCACATGTCCTACAAGAGAGGCAGCCAGGAGGATGCTCAGACCGGCGATGATGATGTGATGGAGACGTTCGCGACGCTCACGACGTTCGATACGTTTTTCGATCTGTTCGAGGGCATCTATTTCACGTGCTTCCTCGGATTTGAATATTGTTGCCATTATTTCAGTGTTTTATGTTCTACTTTCACATATTAGAACAACCAAAACACCCAAGAGTTCTCCCTGGCGTAAAAAAGCACGCAAGGCAACCCCTCGGTCGAGGTATGCCTTGCGCAACTGTATCGTACTGAACCCGGAGGTGCCGGGCGAAGTGTATGTCGATATTACTTGTTGAGAGTGTCCTTGACAGCGTCGTTAGGCACCATTTCTTCTTTGAAGATGTAGGCACCGGTCTTGGGCGACTTCACCATCTTGATGACTTTGCTGTAGGTACGGCCTTCGCCTTTCTGGAGCGTTGCAACGGTTTTCTTTGCCATATCTTAGGAAGTTTTATTTGATTTCTTTATGGACGGTCACGCGCTTGAGGATAGGATTGTACTTCTTAAGCTCGAGACGTTCTGTCGTGTTCTTACGGTTCTTGGTAGTGATGTAGCGGGATGTACCAGGCATTCCGCTGGCCTTATGTTCGGTGCATTCGAGAATCACCTGTACGCGGTTACCTTTAGCTTTCTTTGCCATTGTGTCAGTGATTTAGGGGATGAGGTTAGAGGAATTTGATGTCTGTGTCCTTGAGATAGCCTTTTTCGTAAGCTTCGGTCATTGCCTTGTTGAGACCAAGCTTGTTGATGGTGCGGAGACCTGCAGCCGAAATAGTAAGGCTGATCCATACACCCTGTTCAACCCAGTAGAACTTCTTGGTGAAGAGGTTGATGTTGAATTTACGTTTGGTGCGACGCTTCGAGTGCGAAACGTTGTTTCCCGTCATCGCTTTCTTGCCGGTAATCTGACAAATCTTTGACATGGCTGTTAATGGTTTATCGTTTTCTTATTTCTTTTGTACATCGATAGGCTGCGGCCGGCATCGCACATCTCATATCGGCGTCCCGGCGCATCTTTCCGGGCGCCTTTTTATGCATGCGCCACAAATCAGAGTGCAAAGTAACGACTTTTTCGGCAATTGGCCAAATCTTTAAGCCTTTTTTATATCTCTTTGACTCAAAAAAATTTCCTGAAGGTGTCCCGCCTCCAGCTTGAGCCCTCGCAAACTCGTTTTCTTATCGGATAATGAGTTTTTGAACGCCTGAGGGGGAACGGGCTATGTATATCCCGCGGTTAAGATTCTCAAGCCGTTCACCAGGCTCCAGAATCGCTATCATATATCCGCATATATCGAAGATCTCAGCCGGCCCCTCGCAGGCTACGACGCATCCCTGCTCCACGCTGACGACTGGTTGTTCCCCGGTCTCCAGCTCTACTATTCCTGTAAGGTCGGCCTCGACGATATTCCTGAACTTCTTCCACGGGAGAACATTTCTGTAAAGCTCACCGCAACCGGCAGGTACTATGAGAGTGCTGCTCTCAAAAGGCATCAAAGCTATACAGTCATGGTCTACGGGTGCCGGGGATCGGGCTTCTATTGTTGTGAGCTTGTCACAGCCTTGGAATGATTCTCTGTCCCATGTCATCGGAGTAGAACCATCGAAACTTATATCGGTCAGCTCCGGACATTCGTAGAAACAACCTATGCCGAATTCACGGATTGTAGAAGGCAATTTCACCGATGTCAAATTGGAACATTTCACGAAGGCTCCACAGGCCACACGAACTACGGTGTACTCTATGCCTTCGTGCATCACCTTTGCCGGCACTTCGATGTCTCCGGAATATGATTCACCTTCCATGAAAGGCGCGATGTACTGCATCGTCATACGAGTGTAATTCCGTGGATAGAGGGAAATCACATCTCTGCCCATCAAGGCAAGTTCACAATTTTCCGCATCGTAGATGTAGTAACGGAAACCATCTTTAACGATATCCGGAGACTCGACATTGCGTACGTCGCTACCCTCGGAGAGTACATATTCCTGCGCCATACAAGGGAGAGACAAGATGCTTAGAATCAGCAACAGGATGGTCTGGGAGCAAAGATGTTTCATAGTGGCCTGTGTGTAAAATAATTTTCGTAAAAATACAATTTTTCAGCGAGATAGACTTTACCTACTGCTAAATTTAGTTTTTTTTAACATTTATAATGTCCAGATAAGAAAAGCCCCGGCATCGACATAACGAAGCCGGGGCTACTGAAATATGTCTTAGTGCCTTATGCCAGGCTCATGCCTTTACGGAGAGCTTCTTCGTTGAGGGGGATGAGGTGGTGGTGACGTTCGGGCAGGGTCTTGCGGAGGCCGCGGATAACGGCATCGATACCAACGATAGGACGGAGCTGGAGGAGGGCTCCGAGCAGAATCATATTGTAGGTCTTGGAGTTCTTGAGCTCTATCGAAGCGCTCATAGCGTCGACGGAAACAACCTTGATGTCGGTGCGTTCGGGAAGACGGTGTATGCCGGAGGGGTCATAGATGAGCGTTCCGCCGGGTTTCACCTTCGGTTCGAACTTGTCGAGGCTCTGCTGGTTGAGAACGACAGCGGTGTCGTAGGTGTCAAGCACTGGAGAGCTGATTGGGGTATCGCTCAGGATAACGGTCACGTTGGCCGTACCGCCGCGCTGTTCCGGACCGTAGGAGGGCATCCAGGTTACTTCGAGGTTGTCCATAAGGCCGGCATATGCCAGGATCTTGCCCATCGAGAGGACACCCTGACCGCCGAAACCGGCTATGATGATTTCTTCTTTCATAGGGATGCTACTTTGCGGATTCTACATTTTTAAGGTCGCCGAGAGGATATTTTTCGAACATATGTTCTTCCATCCATTTGTTGGAGTCGGCGGGCGACATCTTCCAGCCTGAATTGCAGGTCGAAACAATTTCGACTACCGAGGTGCCTTTCTTGGCGAGAGTGTTCTCGAAAGCTTTCTTGATGGCAGCTTTGGCCTTGCGCACGGCAGCCGGAGTGTGGACTGCCTGACGGGTCACATAGCATGTGCCGTCGAGCTGTGCAAGAAGGTTCGTGATCGCCAGAGGGTAGCCGTTGAGTTCTACGCAGCGACCGTAGGGCGTTGTGGCTGTCTTCATGCCGAGCAGTGTGGTCGGAGCCATCTGGCCGCCGGTCATACCGTAGATAGCATTGTTGATGAAGATGATGGTGATATCTTCGCCACGGTTGCAGGCGTGGATAGTTTCGGCCGTACCGATAGCGGAGAGGTCGCCGTCGCCCTGGTATGTGAATACGAGGTTCTCGGGATGGAGACGGTTGGCAGCCGTAGCCACGGCTGGTGCTCGTCCGTGTGCGGCCTCGATCCAGTCGACATCGATATAGTTATATGCAAAGACGGCACAGCCTACGGGAGCTACGGCTATGGTCCTGTCGGCGACTTTCATTTCGTCGAGAAGCTCGGCGATGACGCGGTGTACCACGCCATGGCTGCATCCCGGGCAGTAATGCGTCACATTGTCGGTCAGCAGTTGCGGACGCGAATAGACCTTGTTCTCAGGTCGGATTATCTCTTCGGGTGTCATTTTCAGGAGTGGTAAAAGTTTAACCTATTTCAGGGAAATCGGCGTGGAGTGCGTCGAGAATCTCATTTGGATTGAGGACTATGCCGCCCATACGGCCATAGTGGTAGACGGGTACGCGGCCTTCGACGGCGAGACGTACGTCCTCTACCATCTGTCCGGCATTGAGTTCGACGGTAAGGATACCGCGAACCTGCTTCGACAGACGTGCGACTTCATTTGTCGGGAAGGGCCAGAGAGTGATAGGGCGCAGAAGGCCTACCTTGATACCCTTGGCGCGGGCATCCTCGATGGCCTTGAGGCATATACGGGCGACGGTGCCGAACGCTACCATGAGGTATTCGGCATCCTCTGTATAGTATTCCTGGAAACGGACCTCGTTCTCTTCGATACGCCGGTAAGTGGCTTGGAAACGCTTGTTGTTCTCCTCCATCTTGGCCGAGTCGAGCTCGAGCGAGGTTATGATATTGCGATGGTCGCGGTCACCGCGTCCGCATGCTGCCCAGGGGCACTGTTTGCGGATTTCCTCCTCGGTACGGCGCGGACGGAAGGGCGGAAGGACCACTTTCTCCATCATCTGACCCACGATACCGTCGGCAAGAATCATCGCCGGGGTGCGATATTTGAATGCGAGGTCGAAGCCGAGAGCCACGAAGTCGGTCATTTCCTGAACGGTGGCCGGCGAGAGGACAATCAGGTGATAGTCGCCGTGACCGCCGCCTTTGGTGGCCTGGAAATAGTCGGACTGCGACGGCTGGATGGTACCGAGACCGGGGCCGCCACGCATAACATTGACAATCAGGGCAGGCAGCTCAGCCGCTGCGATATATGAAATACCTTCCTGCATGAGGCTCACGCCGGGCGACGACGACGATGTCATAACTGCTTTGCCTGTCGCGGCACCGCCGTAAACCATATTTATTGCCGCAACCTCGCTTTCAGCCTGAAGAACGACCATACCGGTAGTCTCCCAGGGACGAAGTTCGGCCAGAGTCTCAAGGACTTCTGACTGGGGAGTGATAGGATAGCCGAAATAGCCGTCCGCACCGTAACGGATAGCGGCGTGGGCTATAGCCTCGTTACCCTTCATCAGTCTTACTTCTTCTTCCATGTGTCTTTCTTGGTTGGTTTTTTTGTTAGACATCATTTATCGCGTTCTACCACGCGGTAAACCTCGATACACGCATCCGGACACACCGTAGCGCACGAGCCACAGCCGATGCATGCGGAAGGATTGGCGGCATAGGCATAGTGGTATCCTCGGTCGTTCACCTCCTTTGGCTGCAGCAGAAGTACATCAGTAGGACACGCAACCACGCACAAGTTGCATCCCTTGCAGCGCTTCTGGTCGATTGTCACAGCTCCATAAACTTTTGCCATAATTTAGTAGTTTTGGTTCGTTATGAATGTCGCAATACGACTTCCATATCGCAAATATACAGATATTTTTTAATTCGTATATGTTTATATGGGAAAAAACTTCTACATTTGCATAAAGTTCCTTAAATGTACGACAGGCATGTCGTCACATCACAACATCTTAACGCGCGCCATGATAAGAAAGCTTCTCTCTACCTTGCTGCTGCTGACAGTCACCACTATTCTTGCATACGGCCAACGGCAGCGCAACTATATATATGTCTTCGACTGCACCCAGTCGATGGAATGGAAGAAAATCTGGAACCCGGCAAAGACAGCTCTCGACCACACTATCCAGATACAGCGTCTCCAGCCCGATGCCCTGTTCACTGTCATTCCTTTCCAGAGCGTCGTTCACCCCGGGATAGTGTTCACTTCCGAAACTTACCCGTCGGTACGCAACAAGATGAACGACAAGCTCGACGAATATATCACGGCCAAAACGAACACCAATATCGCCGATGCCCTGACAGCGGCCTTCGACGAATGCCGAAACGAGATGGACAACCGTGTCTACCTACTCACCGACGGCACCGACAACGTGCGCGGCACTGCCGAGGTATGCAGCATCATCAGGAAATGGTGCGCCAAGCACCGCAACACACGCTTCTTCTATGTCACCCTGGCAGAAGATGCTGTCGACCCTGATATCGTCGAGGCTGTCAAGAGCTGTAACGATGCCTTCTTCGTCAGCTGCCATAACGGTGTAATACCGCAACTCGCCGACATATCTCCCTCCACCATCCACGACAACACCCTCGAGCTCGGCACTGTCAGCCGCCTGTCGTTCAGCGAGCCCGGAACATATCAGCTCAAGGCAGAATGTTCCGACCCGTGGTTCCGGCCCGTGATCATCGGCGACAAAGCCGAGGGGCAGACAATAGAAGTGAAGCTGACAACACGCAGCGAAATGAGCACCCCGCAGCTCAATGAAGCCCTGGCACCGTCCTGCGACGACGATGGCAACTACATCTTCCGTTTCCGTATAGTCTCGGCGCAGCCCGATGTCACCATCGTCAATCCAGAGGTCACGGCAGTGGTCAGCAACCGCCGTCAACGAAGCCTGACGATTTGCGGAGGTCCTTTCGACGAGCTCGTAGTGAGGCCGGGCTCTTCGAGCTATCCTTCGTTCCTCTTCTGCGAAGAAAAGCTGCCCGACACGGTATATGTCGACCTGCAGCCTCGCTTCAACGATGCCGCCGAAGCCAACACTTCGGCTACATTCAGTGTCACACCTGCCAACAAGGATGACAAGGACTATTCCCTGCTCTACAACGACGAATCCGTGGAAGATGATGAATTTACAATCCGACCCGGCGAAAATGCCGTCCTCGGCATAGTTTTCGATCCGGAAGCCACCTCAGGCAAGCACTATTTCGCGCTAACCCCGACCGCATCGACTGAACTTGAACTGCTCAACGGAGCGCCGATTGACAATCAGGACGGCATGACGATACGTACAAGCTACAGCCGCGACTGGAATCCGCTCGCAACAGCATGCTTCTGGGCCGCAATAGTGATTTTCGCAGCCCTTGGTCTCTGGTTCGTTGTCCTGAAACCCATATTTTATCCCAAATTCAAAGTTGGAGCCCTGACATTCATGGGACCGGGCAGCTACTATGTCCGCAAGCGTGTCAGAAAATACCGCATGGTCGTGCTGACATCAAGGAAAAGGAGCCAGAGCTTCCTCAACAAGCTTTTTACCGGCTCCATACTGTACGTTCCGGCGCCACACTGGAATCCCGAACTTGTCATCACTCCGGGCAACAAGAAAACATGCCGCGTAGCGCAGCAGAAAGCCTGGGACATCATACCTTCGCGCACCCTCAAGTTGCACGAGACATACGAGTTTATCAACAACGGAACAGACGAAAAATCGAAGCTGACCGTGGAATAAACCCATTATCACCGTATATAAATACAAAAAACAATACAGACTAAGACTATGGCAACAAAAATCCGGCGAACCCTCTTTATAGGCCTCGGGGGCACAGGCATGAATACCCTCCTCCATACAAAGAAGATGTTCTACGATACCTACGGCGAAGTTCCTCCCATGATAGGCTTCCTGGGCATAGATACCGACGGCGGTGTCTACAACAAATCCTGCGAGGCCAACGACGGCACAAGGATAAGCCTGACCACGGCAGAACAGCTCCCTATCTCCGTCAAATCGCCGACAGATATCTACAGCCGCAATCCGTCGAACTACGACTGGCTGCCTGTTGCCAATGTCGGGTCCCTGACGCAGCTCAACATCGGAGCCGGTGCCATCAGGTCGAACGGCCGCTTCGCTATCACAAGACATAAAGACACCGTTGTGGAGCGTATCAACCAGAAGCTGCAACAGATCAACTCGGCCGACATAATCGACAACGACAAGTACGCACTTCTCTCGACCGATGTCGAAGTCCACATGGTATTCTCGCTCGGCGGCGGTACCGGCTGCGGCACATTCCTCAACATGGCCTACCTCATCCGCTCGCTCATGCCAGAGACCAAGCTCAACGGATATGCGGTGACAGCCGATGTCTTCCGCTCGATGATGCAGGGAGCCTCTGTCGTCCGCGTACGTCCCAACGCCTATGGCGCTATCATGGACCTCGACTACCTCATGCACCTCGACGTACGCTCCACACCGGTGGAAATCAAATGGCTGCGCGATGTCATGAAAGTCAACGACCGACCCTTCACCGCATTCTACATCGTCGACAACCGCAACACCAACGGCGACATGTTCAACAACATCGACAAGCTCTGCGAGATGATATCGCTGGCCCTGATGACCTCCACGGGCGAGCTCAGCGTCACAGCCGCTTCCGTCAGCGACAACGTGGCCAAGGTGATAGCCGACGGTTCCATGGATATCTGCAACAAGAAAGCCTGGGCTGCCGGATTCGGTGTCAGCGAGATAGTGTTCAACGGCACAGGCCTCGCCAAGATATTCCGGAACAAGGCCTGCATAGAAATCGTCAACCGTATGCTCAACGGCGGTTGCGACGACCCCTCCATGCTTGCAAACGCGTGGATAGACGATGCACGTATCCGCGAAAACAAGGGCAAGGACGATGTTATCGATTACTTCATGACACCGACCCCAAAGTTCGAATTCACGGAAATCGACAATCCGGACAAGCCCAAACCCGAATGTGACATATACCTCAACACCCGTGCCGTCGACAGCCAGGAAGAACTCAACGCCCGTCTCGACGAACTGAAAGCACGTATACGTACCTCGCTGCGCGATTTCATCAAGAACATTCTCAACCGCGAATGCGGCGTTTATCTCGCCAGCCATGTGCTCGGCGCCATCCGCACGCAGGTCGAGCTCTGCAGCGGCGAGATGAAGAATGAGATCAAGGAGAGGAAAGACGAACTGCCTCGCCTGGAAAGCGCTAAGGAAACGGCCATACGCGAACTCGAAGCCTGCATGGGTACCCTTTTCAAACGCGGCAAGTCGCAGTATATCGAAGACGTATGCGAAAGCGTACGCCGCCTGGCCGTCGCCCGTCGTGAAATCAAGCGTCGCGAAATGGCCCGCGAGTTCTATACCTCCTTCGAAGGCATGCTCTCCGAACTCTATGGCCGCATCGACACGATCGCCGAGAACCTCAACGCAGTGCGGACACGCTCGACTGCCAATATCGAAGTAATACTCCAGAATATCGGCAACACAAGCTTCTTCCAGTTCGACCTCGCAATTCCCGAATCGGAGAAGGTGACATGCACAAAGGACGACGCGAACCTGCACGACTTTGTCGAGAAACATCTAAAGAGCCGAGGAGGTGTCGACAGCATCGCCGACATGACGACCGACGAAACAGCGACAATTCTGGCCGATTACTGCTCGTCGCTCCCGAAGATCAAAACATACGCATACCGCTCTGTCGAGGACGTTCTCGACAGTATGCCCGAAGAAGAGCTCCGCAGACTCGTGACAAGGGCTATCGGAAAATCATTGCCACTGTTCACATACAACTACCACGGCTACGATGCCGAAGTGAAGACCTATCCCGCCGATACCTTCATCGTAGGTGTAGCCAACGTCAAGAAATCGCGTCTGTGCAAGGACGGCTTCTTCCAGAACCTCGTGCCCGGCGGTGCCAAAGCCGATTTTTCGAGCACCGGCCTCCGCGACCGTATCATCATCTACCGCCAGGTCGGTGTCGTCCCGGCATTCGCCATAACTTCGCTCGACAGTTACAAACCCGAATACGAACGCTTCGAACGCGACAAGAAGCACACCTCGCACTGGGATGATGCCCTGTGTACACGAATGGAGCGCGAACGCTTCAACCTCATGCCCACATCCACAGTCACAGGACAAGCCCTCATCGAAGCGTGGGTGATGGCAGTCATCTTCGGCCTTGTATCCTATTCCAACGGCACATACAAGATCAAGAGCCGTGGCCTCGGAGGACGGCCCCTGACAGGTTTCAACGTCGACATGGGTTCGACACGCAAAGAAGCCCTGGTCTTCTTCGAAGATAACTTCGACATTCTCAAGGATGAACTTGAGGCACACATTGCGCGTCTCGACGTTCCCGGCCCCGACAACCAGATACGTATCAGGACAGCTGCCGCGAAAAAGGCGGCCGCCGACGGCACCTATCTCGAAACCCTGTCGCTCTGCCCTATCCCAATGACTGAAATATCGCTCTACCCCGAAGAAGCGGAACTCATCAACACCGAGATAGAATATATCCTCGACATGTAAACCATCAGGCATCAGCCCTTACAGATACCATATAATGACCCCGTTACTGACTCTATGGCCCGGCAAGCACCTCTCAGCGCTCAAAGAAGCTGTCAATGAGAGGATGGATGTCGCACCCTACAAGGATTTCTACCGTCAGCTTGATATCACAGACGACGGAGCTGCCGCTATGCGGAAGACACTTAGTTCGACGTATCGCGAACTGATCGGTCCGGAATCCTTCGATACAGTGCTCCACATAGCCATGCCCGTACCTCTCTGGGCGGAAGGCATTTCAAAGACCGTAGAGGACGTTATAGGGGCAATAGCCGGTATCAGCGATCATTGCTCGCTCGAAATCATCGGACTTCAGACAGCTTTGGCAGAACTCGACGGAGAGACAGTCTCGGAGGAGATAATCGCTATCCAGAAGGCCAACATCAGCTCTATATCATCTCTCTGCGCCTCTCCTTCATTCCATTGCTGCCTGTGCCTGACCGACAACTACATCGACACCGGTGCTTCCGCGAAGTTCGACCTCGATCTTTTCGCGAAGTTCCTGTCCCTGTTTTTCAAGGTCATGATCGATGTCTATTCCGAGGTGTTCAATCCTCTCTCGGCCTGTGGCGAAGACCACTCCGTCATCGCACCGGGTCTGTCGTGTCTCGAATTCAGGCGCGACATGATGGTCGACTACCTCCTGCATCGCTCATTCCTTGCCGCCCTCGACGAAGCCGGGGTCATGAAGGAAGAAGTTGACTCGCAGGGTGCCTTCGAGCGCGCATATGCCAGCCTTGAAGGCTGCGACACTTTCTACAGTCGCTTCTACGATACCACTGTCGAGCCGCTTGTGGCTTCAAAACTTCCGGAGGGAGAAATCGCAGCCAAGATTAAGGCACCGCTCGACGAATCCGTCGCCGAGCTACGCAAGCGTCTGACCTCATTTATGGACGATCCCAAGCTCTCTCTGCCGGAGAAAGAAGCGACATGGGCAGCCATCCTCGGGCGTGACAACAAGCACCTGTCGGGCACTCTCTACAAACAGAAAGGACTATCGTTCGACGATGTCTACACCGAACCTACCGACCTTTTCGTCGATACATTCAATGAACTTTGTCCCGGCTCAGGCCGACTTCCCGAACGCGGCAACTATCCCGGCCTGGCATTCCCCGATAAAGAAGACGGGAATCCGAATCCCGAAAACTCGAAAGCTTTCGACGCTCTTCCTGTCATCAAACGCATCAAGAGCGAACTTCTCGACATAACAGCTTACCTCAGGGCCAAGGAGAAGGAGCTTGCCACACTCCAGGCAAAGACCAAAGAAGAGCCTATTGTCGAAGGCCATCTGTCGGAAGAAGGATTCGTCGCCGGGGGAGAGGTACGCCATCTTGAACACGGCGTTGTCGAACAGCCACTCAAGGAAGTCTACACGATGCCCGAGGGGCTAAAGCCGCGCGAGTCGGTAGACCTCCGCAAATTCTTCTCGCCTATCCGAGACCAAGGGTGCGTAGGGTCGTGTTCGTCCTTCTCTGTCATCGCCCTCTACGAATCTATCCTCAACCGTATACAGAAAAATCCTGTTGCCGACGCAGCCCTGAGCGAACGTTTCCTTTTCTACCACACCAACGTCAAGACAGGCAAAATCGATGAAGGCAGCAACTTCTTCGAACAGCTCGAAATATTCGGCAAATACGGCACCTGCTCCGAGACACTCTATCCCTATACTACCACAGGGCTGCTTGCAGAGCCCTCGCAGGCCGCTATCGACGATGCTTTCAACCATCGCGTCCTGCTGGCAAAACAGATACCGCTTCAGTCCGGCGCGAACAAATACGAGTCCATTACAGCCAACCACCGGATACTCACCACCGCCCTGACAGAAGGTTACCCTATAGCCATCTCGCTCCGTCTCTTCGATAATTTCGGGAAAGAACCGGCCGGACATGTGAGCCGACCTACCGACGATCAGATCGCGTCCAAAGGGGAAGGTAACCACGCCATGGTGATTGTCGGTTATTCCGAACGCGACAAATGCTATATCGTCCGCAACTCCTGGGGCACGGCTTTCGGCGACAACGGGTACTGCTATATCTCGGCAAGCTATATCGACGACCCAGAACTCAACAACTTCTGCTGTATCATCACTGATACTACCGACGGCCCCGGTGTCGGCACGGGAGGTCAAGCGGCACCAGGACTGGTCGCATCATTCGGTGGCACCGAAACAGAGCTGCGGATAGCCGCCATCAGCAACGCCCTCGACGAGGCAAAGATACATTACACATCCCTCACCGAGGTCTACCGTCAGCTCTACGCTTACTATTCCGACCTCCAGGAAAGGCTTTCTCAGCCTTTTGTACGCAATGATATCCGGGCGCTCGCCGAAGAGGACTCCGCCCAACGCCTCACAAAACTTCACAAACGCAAAAACGAGCTGTTGGCATCCTTTACAGACACGCTGAAGGACTACTGTCGCTCGTACATATTACGCTGCATCCGTATCGGACTATGCACTGTCGGCCTGGCAGCCGTATGCGGGCTGCTGAACTATTTTGGTATAAACAACCGCTACACCACCTGGGGCTGGATTCTGACAGCGATACTGCTCGTCGTGACCATTGCGATGGTGATCCATTACAAATGGGCACGCCGTCGCAAGCGCATGGAACTCCAGGATGAAATAGACGCTTATGCGGTTTCTGCCGACAAGGAGCAACGCCGACTTACGGAGATGCAGCTTCATTTCCATGTAGGAGGCCTTGTCCTCGACGCTATGCACCAACTCCGGATAGAGCTCGAAGCCGACTACGACCGTCTTGTGAGCTTCAACAACAACCTATCATTCTGGTACGCCGAGGACTCCGAAAAAGCCGCGACCCTCGACACATCCAGCCAGGCGATGTTCCTCAACCTCACGCGAGCACCCCTCCTTGATGCTTTTTTCGAGAAGCACAAGCGCAACATCGTCAAGCACATATCTCTGTCCAATGCCTTCCGTGACTATGAACTAAGCCCCGAAGGAATGCAGAAAATACGCGACAGGCTTGCACAGGAAACAGCGGCTGCCATAGAATCGTTGTTCGATGATTTCACGATGATCGACTACCTGCAGCAATACAGGAAATACGAATACCTGCCTCCCGTCGAACTGGAGAATACTTTGAAAGTCCTCAACCGCATGTCCAGCGTCATGACCCGTCATAACGACGACAGCCGCGCCTACGAGTCGAAATACTCTCTAATAAAGGTACCACAGGATCGCGTAGATGCATGGCGAAGCCTCTGTCAGCCCCATTTCGACTTTATTCCCATGGTGCTGAGCAGTGCCGCACGCGACAGTCTGACCATACTTACACTTAAGAAAATTTCGCCCGAAGCCCTGGTAATGTAGCGGCCACAGTGGATGCGGTGATTCACATTTTTTTGCATATCACCGGATTAATGCTTACCTTTGCAGCGAAATTAAAGGTAATAAAGATTTAGGACTCTTTTCGCTGTTTTATTTATGACACTCAGCACTGCTTCAGGCAAAGCCGCGCTTATGTCGGCTATTGATTTTCATCCCAAGCTCTTCTCCAGTCTCAGACATTACACCCCCGAACGGCTCAAGGCCGATATCATCGCCGGCATCGTGGTAGGCATCGTCGCCCTGCCTCTCGCCATCGCCTTCGGTATCGCTTCGGGTGTCAGCCCTACAATAGGACTCATCACTGCCATCATCGGCGGATTCATGGTGTCCTTTTTCGGAGGCAGTACCGTCCAGATAGGCGGCCCGACAGGCGCGTTCATAGTAATCGTCTACAACATCATCGCCCAGTTCGGCCTCCACGGGCTCGCCATCGCCACTTTCATGGCCGGTGTCATCCTTATCCTGATGGGTCTCTTCCGTCTCGGCACAATAATAAAGTTCATCCCCTACCCCATCGTCGTCGGCTTCACCGCCGGTATCGCACTCACGATTTTTTCTACACAGATCAACGACTTCTTCGGACTCGGCCTCCGCGACATACCCGGCCAGTTCATACCCAAATGGGGCATGTACTTCCGCAACTTCGACCGCATATCACTTCCTTCGCTGATTACGGCGCTTGTCTCCCTGGGTATCATCATAGCTGCTCCCAAAATTTCCAAGAAGCTCCCCGGAGCCCTGATTGCCATAATCCTCGTCACAGCCGCAGCCTACTTCATCGGTATCGCTTGCCCCTGGTTCAAAGTTGAAACCATCGGCGACCGTTTCGGGTCCATGCCGACCGACATACCGGTTCCCCACGGCTTCACCCTCAACATGGCGACAATCAACATGCTTCTGCCTGCCGCGTTCACCATCGCTGTCCTCGGTGCCATCGAGAGTCTCCTGTCGGCCACTGTGGCCGACGGTGTGACCGGTTCCCGTACAAACAGCAACACCGAACTCATGGGCCAGGGCCTCGCCAACATCTGCGTACCTTTCTTCGGCGGAATACCTGTCACCGGTGCCATCGCCCGCACGATGACCAACATCACCAACGGCGGACGCACCCCTGTTGCCGGTATCGTCCACGCCCTCATCCTCCTGCTCATATTCCTCTTCGCCATGCCGCTGATCAACTATGTCCCCATGGCCTGTCTCGCTTCAGTGCTCATGGTAGTGGCCTACAATATGAGCGGCTGGCGCACGATTGTCGGCATTTTCCACGCACCCAAGAGCGATATCTCGGTACTCGTCGTCACCTTCCTCCTGACCGTTATTTTCGACCTCACAATCGCTATCGAAATCGGTCTTCTTCTTGCCGTCGTTCTCTTCATGCAGCGCGTCATGCAGAACACCCAGATAAAGGTCTACTCCGAACAGCTCGACGTTGCCGAAGGCACCGACATCAACCAGCACGAAGTACTCAATGTCGCAAAAGGTGTCAGCGTCTACGAAATAGATGGGCCGTTCTTCTTCGGTATTGCCACAAAGTTCGACGAAATGATGCGTTCAACGCTGGCCGACCGTCCTCTGGTCCGAATAATACGTATGCGTAAGGTATCATTCATCGATGCCACAGGACTGCACAACCTCGAAATCCTCATCCGCTCATCGAAGGACGAGAACATCGATATCGTTCTCTCCGGCGTCAACGAAAACGTCCGCCAAAGCCTCGAAAAGGCCGGAATCGACAAGCTCATAGGTTCCGACCATATCTGCGACCACATTTCCAAAGCGGTACTGATGGCCAACCGTCTGGCTTACGACATAAGGCATAAAGACGAATAAGCAAGATATTTACATATTTAGCCCCGGCGACAATACCACATAAGTGGCAGCGTCGCCGGGGCATTTTTATGATATATTTTTAATCCGGCATTCGAACCACGGAAACCTGTCAGACGTTTTTAATGCAATAATAATCAAACACCCAAAATTAATCTTATGATACGCAAGTTATTCATTGCAATTGCAGTCGCAGTCGCCGGAACTCTACTGGCCAATGCACAAAAGACAGAACTCTATGCATCGTACGGAGCTTATACCCAGATGGATGCCACGAATATGCACGATGGCTGGGGCGGCGTGAACACTGCATGGGGCGCACTCAACCTTGGTGTCAACTTCCAGGTGGCTCCTAAAATCTGGATTGGTCCCTCCTATACCTTCTCGAGCACAACGACTAAAGGCGGCCCGCATCACAGCAATATAGCCTACCACGTCATCATGTTCAACGGCCGCTATCAATACTACTCCAACAGCATCGTGAAACTATACGCAAAATTCGGCCTTGGTGTCGATATATCACATATGCAACCGCGCGGTGGCGATGCATACAACAAGGCATACTGCGCCTTCCAGATCGTACCTCTGGGCGCTCAAGTCGACCTTAACCGCTCTTGGGCAATGTTCGGAGAAGCCGGTTTCGGAGCACAGGGCCTTTTCCAGTTCGGTTTCCGCCTACGCCTGTAATCGGCACTGAATACAAAAGAATAGAAAGAAGGGCGGCTGTGCTTTCACGCATGGCCGCCCTTATCACGCCTTAGAAATATCGCTATTGAAAAGATATTATCATTCAACCTGCAAATTCAAAGAAGCAGTCTTTAGCAAGGGCGAGGTAAATGTCAATTTTGCCTCGCCTTTGTCGGCTGTACGCTGTACATAGACAAGAAGCTTTCCGCCACTGACACGACGTTGTATAGCGCGAGGATGGCTCATATCATGGTTCCCGGTACCTTCTACACCGAGAATCCTGGCACCACCGCTGATGCGGCAAGCGACCATATTATCGGCCAAAGGCACCATGTTGCCGGCCTCGTCGACAACTTCGACCACGACATGCGCAAGAGGATGCTCTGCCGTGAGTTCCTTCAGGTCGGAATATGCGCGGAGAGCGTAGGGTCGCCCTGTCGTGACTATTCTATCGTCGGCAACTTTATGCCCTTCCGCATCGAGGGCCTCGACTTCGAGAGTGCCCGGCACGAATTTGACATCCCAGGCAATGATGCCTTTCTTGTCATCGCGTTCTTTCAGCGGTGCAAACTCTTTGCCGTCGAGCAGCAGTCGGGCTGCGGCAGCATTCGTATAGGCAACGACCCGCACTTTCTGTCCGGGCTCATAGTTCCAGATGGCCGGAGCGTCGATGCTCAGACCGGGCTCTCTGTCGCCATGCCAGGGATAACTCCCTATATAGGCCACAGGCTCGTCAAGCCAGAGGGAAGCACGGAACTTGCCGCGTGGTTTGGGGAAGGAGCCGAAATCGAGAAGGCCTGTTCCGAGACCTCGCGAAGGCCAGCGGCCTGATTCTCCGAGGTAGTCGGTACCTGTCCATATAAACTGACCGAAGATATGGTCATTGTCGCGCACGGCGAGCCACTGGTCGTAGCCATGGCCGTTCTCGCTGCCGTAGATGACACGGTCGGGATATGTTGCATGGTCTACGTCGTAGCGGTCTTCCGTGTAATTGTAGCCGACGATGTCGACGGCCTGCGGATAAGTCGTTTGGTTCGACATCACGACACCGGCAAGAGCGCCGGTGACGGGACGCGAATCGTCGATACCACGCACAATCTTGGCGAGACGTTCGGCAATCTTGCCTATGCGCCGTGCATCCGGGGCATCGGGGTTGTAACCGCCGAAATTGGGCTGGTTGATGACCACGCTGTCCAGGACAGGATGCGAATAGGGGTCGTTGGGATAGTCCACCTCGTTTCCTATGCTCCAGAAAGCTATCGAGGGATGGTTGCGGTCGCGGCGAACCATGTCGGCGACATCGCGGTCTATCCATTCCTCGAAGAAGTCGTAAGTACCGTCGTAGGAAGGTTCGCCGACGTTCCAGCCTTCGACCCATTTGCGCTTGGGGAACTCCCATTCGTCGGACGCCTCGTCCATGACAAGGAAACCGAGACGGTCGCAGAGGTCATAGAGGAGAGGGGCCTGAGGGTTATGACTCATGCGGATAGCGTTGACACCAATGCTCTTGAGATTATTGAGGCGACGTTCCCATACTTGCTCCGGAACGACAGCACCGAGGACACCTGCATCGTGATGGAGGCACACGCCTTTCACCTTCATGTTCTTCCCGTTGAGTGCAAAGCCTGTATTGGGGTCAAATTCGAGGGTGCGGAGACCTACGTTAGCTACCGTACCGTCGATAGCGCGACCTTTTTCGTCGAGCTCGACACGCAGAGTGTAGAGATATGTGTCGTCGAGGTTCCAGCGATGGGGATTGCGGAGCTTCAGAGTCAGCACATTCTTGTCCTTGGCACCACGATGCGTCGCCTTTGCCACGGTCTTGCCGTCGGCATCCACAAGGCTGGCCTTGATTGTCAAATCCTTGACCGGATTTTCGACTGCGACATCAACTTTTATGACAGCCTCACGGTCGGTGAGCTTGACGGCTTTGTAACCGACACCCCACTGGGCAAGATGAGTCTCCGGAGCCGACACGATATAGACATCGCGGTATATGCCGGAGCCTGTGTACCAGCGCGAGTCGGCATAACGGCTGTGATCGGCCTTCACAGCGAGCACATTGTCGCCCTCCTTGAGGTAGGGAGTCATATCGTACATGAACGAATTGTATCCGCTGGGACGTTTACCGAGCAGATGACCGTTGAGATATACCTCGGAGCGATTATAGACACCTTCGAAGTAGATATAATGCTTCGGGGCCTTGTCCTTGACCGTAAAATGCTTGCGATAATAGCCTATGCCTCCCGGGAGATAGCCTGTGGCACTTGCGAGCGAAGGCGAGGGGTTGGCCTCGACGCTCCAGTCGTGCGGAAGGTCGAGCGTACGCCACTTTGAGTCGTCATAGCCCGGCTGCAGGGCCGTACTGTCGCCCTTGAGCGAGAATTTCCAGCCGGAATTGAATAGCTCCGGTGTCCCGAAAGAGACCTGAGCCTTAACAAAGACAGCCGCTACGAGAACGGCTGTCAGTATTAGATATCTTTTCAGTCCCATCATTCGAAAGTATAGACTATGGTGCTGACACTGTTAGGCTCTACAAAGACCTCGTCGGCAGGGTTGAACTGCTCGCCGAGGAGGTTCTTGGAAGCTGTTGTGGTGTAACGGGTGACGGTTTTCAGGGTACCCGTTCCGTTGAAGGTGCTCTGTAACTTCACACCGCGTTCTTTGTCGGCGTTGGTATAGACAGCTACGACAGTCTTGCCGTCGGGCGAGACGTAGGCCGAGCCGCAGAAATCCTTGCTCTGTTTTGTCGAAAGGTCGACACGCTTGTATCCGGGACGGACGAAGAGACTGTAGTTGCCGAGTACCCAGAGGTTGGGAGTAGCCTCGACGCGGCCTTCGGCTGTGAAATCGTTGCTGTACTCTCCTCCGGCAGGAGTTGTCTTGATAAGCTCGAAGCGGTTCTTCTGGCTCCAGCGTTCGACGGACATTGCGGTCCAGTAGCTCCACGAGGTGCATCCTGCAACGGTTATGTCGTTGTGGATAATCTTGGACATGTAGAGAGCGATATCGAACTCGGTGATATTGTCGTAGTTGCCGCCAAGTTCCGAGGGACAGGCGTCGAGCATGGACCATTCGGTCTGCCATACGCGGACACCACGGTTTGCGACTGCATCGGCAACCTTGGCACGGGTGTCGCGCATCGATTTCCAGTTGTCGAAGGTCCAGTAGCTGTGACCGGCCACTACATTGTCGACGTTGGGAAGGTCGCCGAGGTAGTTGTCGGAGTTAGGATTGAAGAAAGCTTCAATCTGGCTGTAGCGGTCGTTGATGTTGCCTTCATAGAGATAACGCCATTCAGCAGCTTCGGGAATAAGAATTTTGGTCGATACGCCCTTGTCCTTGAGAGACTTGCTTAGCTCGCGAACGAGACGTGCTATTTCGTCATTCTGCCAGCCACTGCCTTCCTGGGCACGGCCGTCCCAGTTGTACTGGGGCTCATTGAGCGGCGAGATGTGAGTCACGGGATAGCCTTCGCCTACGAAGTGGTCGGCAACATTGGCCATATATTCGGCGAAGTCATCGTAGCAGTCGTCCTTGAGGTTTGCATGAGCACCATTGTCAGAACGGCCTTCGCCGTTGATGGTGTATTCCACCAGAGGCGAATTGCTGAAGAACACGAAGGATTCGACATTGTTGTTGAGAGCCTGCTGCATGAAGTAGCGCTGACCGGCACATTTAGTCCAGTCGTAGCGTCCGCCGCTGAGATAGCTCTCGGCACGGTTGTTGTGGCTGTTCTCTTCGGTGATACCGCCGGCATCGCCTTTTTCTTCAGTACCTGCTCCGAGATTGACACGCCACATCGACAGTCCTATGCCCTGGGGTTGTCCCTTGCTTATATTCTTGGAGAAGAGCCAGCGCGCGAGCTGAAGGCGATTGGAATTCCAGTACTGCCCTATTTTGTTAGGCAGCCAGCAGTCGCTTGCGCCGAAGCCTTCCATAGTCTGGTAAGCCTTTCCGGCATCTATTGTCGCCTTCTCGGTACCGCAGGTGAATGAAGGCGTAGGTGACACTATATCGCTGCCGGGCACATCGGGGGTCGGATTGACGGGGTCGTCCCCTCCTCCTACGGGGCGCTTGGTCGATTCTTCCGGTTTGTCGGAGCAGGAAGTTATCACGGCGCCCGCAAAGAGTGCGGCAAATAAGATTTTGGTGAATTTCATAAAAATGTATCGGATGAGAGGTTTATTTTAAAATGTAAGGGATAACTATTGACTAATTATCCCTTACAAAGATACGGTTTTAAAACCTTGTTTCAAATAGCGCTACGACCATTAACCAAGATTTAACTCTTTGGTTACTAAATCATAATGCCTTATCAAAATCAATAGCCCGGGTTCTGTTCGATAGCTCCGTTGGAATGCTGGACTTCGTACAGGGGGATAGGCCAGAGGAGGTCACGGGGCGAAGTGAAGCGAGTACCTTTGTCGGACGATTCACCCTGGTTGTACTTCTCGTAGATATCGGCATTGGCACCGGTATTGTATCGTACGAAGCTGCCGTTGGGACCCATGAGGTTTTCGATAACGAACTTGCCGTTGTCGTCTTTCCAGCGACGGATATCGTCGAGGCGGCACCATTCGAATGCGAGTTCGAGACGGCGTTCAAGGCGGATAGCCTGACGGAGGTTGTTGCCGCTGACAGATACAGAGGCAAGGCCGGCACGGTTGCGGACCATGTTGAGGTATGTACGTGCGTTGGCATCGTCGTTGCTTTCCTGGCATGCCTCAGCCATGAGCAGGAGGATGTCGGCATAGCGGAGGACGCGTTCGTTGATATTGGAGCGGTTACCGTTGCCGTAGGTTTCGGGGCGCTGACTTAGAGGCTGGAAGAATTTGCGGATAGCGCGAGAGCTCTTGTGGATATTTGGTGCTATCAGATATGTCGTAGTCATCATTTCGTCAGTCCAGCCAAATTGCTCTTTGTAATTCTTGAAGGTAGCGTTGTCAACTCCGCCAGGGAATACACCATTATCCGATGAATTGTTTGCGATAAATTTATCGAACTGATCCTCACCTGCGATCTCGGTGCAACCGGTCTTTATGATAGTCCAGCGCAGACGTTCGGTGTCGCCGGCATTGATATAGGCATTCTCAAGATCGGATGTAGGGGCGCACCATGCCCAGCCGTCACCGGGCCCCGAACGGACACCTGTAATCACGGCCAGAGGGCTGCCCATGATGAACTGTTCGCCTGTATAGGCGCGCTGTACTTCGAAGAGCGATTCAACGGAGTTGTTATAGGCTGCCGACCATACATCGCCGAAGTTTGGAAGGAGTTCGTATTCGCCTTCGGAAATGAGCTTGCCAAGAGTGGCCTTTGCTTCGGTGTATTTGCCGCGATAGACCTGGATCTTGCCGAGGAAACCGAGGGCAGCCCCGCGTGTGGCATGACCGATTTCTGTGGCTGCCTGCTTGCTGCGCTGAGGAAGGATTTCGGCAACCTCGCCGAATTCTTTTTCACAGAAGTCATAAACCTCGTCGAGGGTGCTACGGCCTTTGCCTTCGGTCCCTTCCTGGTCGGAAGGCATAGTGACCAAAGGAACACCACCAAAATGGCGAGCAAGGTCAAAGTAGAAGAATGCACGCAGGAAGCGGGCTTCGGCGACAGCCTTGTCCTTCAATTCCTGGTCGGTAACAGGAGAGTTGGGGATACGGAAGATGGCTGTATTGCAAGTGTTGATACCCTGGTAGCGAGCACCCCAGAAGTTCTGGAGAATACCGTTCGACGGGGCGGATGCATAGTAGTGGGAAACATCCATATATCCGTCATCCTGACTTGTGTTCCCGTCCCATGCATCGTCGGTACACATCTGGGAGAGGTTCCAGGGATTGGCGATCTGCCACCAGTCGTTCTTCATAATCTCGAAGTAGCAGCCGCCTATATAGGATTCTATTTCTTCAGGCGAGGAGAAGTATGTTTCGAGGCCCTCGCTGCCGCGTACCGGTTCGTCCAGGAAGTCGTCGCAGGAGGAAAGTCCCAGGGTGAGCGCCAGCGCCACTGCGCCGAATATTATTGATTTTTTCATGTTTTATGCTATGCTTAGAATTTGAAGTCGATACCGAAGAGGAATGTACGGGGTGAAGGATAGTTGGAATGGTCGATACCCTTGGAGAGAACGTTTCCGTCGTAGAATGCACGTTCGGGATCCCATCCGCTGTACTTGGTGAGGGTGAACACGTTCTGTGCCGATACATAGAAACGGAGATTGTAGTTCTTCATGAAGCTCTTCGGGAGTGTGTAGCCGAGAGTGAGGAGCTTGCAGCGGAAGTAGCTGCCGTCTTCAACGAAGAAGTCGGATACACGGCTGTAGTTCTGGTTGGCGTCGGTATAGCTCAGACGGGGATATTCGGCACCTGTATTGTCGATGCTCCAGGTCTTGTCGAGAGTGTCGCCGAAGACATTGCTGCCGCCGTTGCCGCTGTAACGGCTGCGCTGGAGGTTGAAGATATCATTCCCGAATGTTCCGTAGAAGTTGGCTGTAAAGTCGAAGTTCTTGTACCAGAAGCTCATGTTGAGACCCATGTTGAGGTCGGGATAGGGATTGCCGATGTAGCGCTTGTCTTCGGTGGTGAGGCTGCCGTCATGGTTGAGGTCGAGGAACTTGATGTCGCCGGGCTGAGCGTCGGGCTGGATAAGCTTGCCGTGTTCGTCGGTATGGGCATAGATTTCTTCCCAGCTCTGGAAGAGGCCGTCGGTCTTGTAGCCGAAGAAACGAGATATATCCTGGCCGTCCTCGTTCTTGGTGATGGACTCGGGCATGCCGCTGCCGTCGAGGATAGGACCGTCGCCGGTGAAGAGGATACCTTTGTTCTTCACGCCGGAGAGCTGGAGACCGAGGTCATAGCGGAATTCGCCGACCTGGTCGGTCCAGTTGACTGCGAGTTCCCAACCACGGGCACGCATCTTGCCGATGTTCTGGGTGATAGCGCCCATCCAGGTAGGAAGACCGGCGATAAGTTGGCTCTGTTTTGCATAGAGCATGTCGTGCGATGTCTTCTGGTAGAGGTCGAAGGTGACGTTGAGACGGCTGTTGAGGAAGCTCAAGTCCAGACCGAAGTCGATGTCTTCGACGGTTTCCCATTTGAGGTTGGCATTACCCATGCTGCCGAGCATGGTCGAGGGGAAGCGGACAGGGACCTGACCGAATACGTAGTTGACACCGGTATTGAGAGTGGTGAGGTATGCGCCGTTGGCGATAGCCTGGTTGCCGACACGGCCCCAGCCCAGACGCACCTTGGCATTGTTGAGCCAGTTCTGTGTGGCTTCCATGAAAGCTTCTTCAGAGAGACGCCATGCTACCGAAACCGAGGGGAAGGTACCGAACTTGTTGCCCTTGGGGAAACGGCTCGAACCGTCGGAACGGATGGAGGCTGTGAGGTAGTAGCGGTTGTCGTAGTTGTACATGACACGGCCGAGGAACGAAGACAGAGTCGTATAGCTTGTGCCGCCGCTGGCGAACTGGTCGCCTGTACCGGCGCTTACTTCATGGAGAAGGTCGCTGGAACCGGGGATATCGTTGCGCGAAGCCTTTGCCCAGTAGTCGGCATAGCGTTCAGCCGTGAAACCTACCATGGCAGTGAGGTTGTGCTTCTCGGCGAAGGTATCCATATATGTCACGGTGTTGTTCCATGTCCAGTTGAGGGCATCGGAATAGTTACGGTGGTCATTGTTGACTGCACTCTGTTCGAGCGGGTCGAGAGAGAACTTGTAGTCGAAACCGTCGCTGCGCTGGAACCATACGTTGGCTCCGAACTGGGTACGGATGGTCAGCTGCTTGATGGGAGTGAGCTGTACGTAGGGATTGAGGAGAACCGAGTACTTGGTGTTATGGTTGTCCCAGCGTGCGATACGGGCTGCGGGGTTCCATGTCTGGTTGTTGTAGGAACGCTGATAGTCGTTCATGGGGTTTGCGGGATCCCACTGTGCTTCGTCCTTCATTACAGGAGTTGTAGGGTCCATAGCCATTGCATCACCAAAGAGGTTCGGGGAATCTTCCCAGCGTTCGGCGCTCGGAGCGATGTCAAGGCCGGCCTTGACGTACTGGTTGAAGTTGTACTCGGTGTTGAGTCGTATATTGAGCTTGTCCCAGTAGCCGACATCGAACTGAGAGTTGTTGCGGAAGTAGCCTACAGAGAAGCTGTAGATATATTTGTCGTTACCGCCGCGGACACCGAGGTTGTAGTTCTGCACGAGGGCCACATCGTTGACGATTGTGTCCCACCAGTCGGTACCGTCGCTGGAGGAATAGTTTTCGTAGGGGCTGTTCCAGGGAGCAACACGGTTGTCGTTGGCGTAGCGGGCCTTGAAGACCTTCTCATAGATATCGGCTGTAGCGATATTGGGCTTGTCGACATGCTGGAAACCTACTGAAGCGCTGAAGTCCACGCTTGTCTTGCCTGCGGAACCCTTCTTGGTGGTGATGATGATGACACCGTTCGAGGCGCGGGTACCGTAGATAGCGGATGCTGAAGCGTCCTTGAGGACTTCCATACTTTCTATGTCGTTGTTGCTTAGGAAGTTGATATTATCGGTGTTGAGGGGCACACCGTCGACAACGTAGAGAGGGCTCGTGCCGTTGACAGATGTGACACCACGAATCATGACGACAGGGTTGGAACCGGGGCCGCCGGCTGTCACTACCTGTACGCCGGAAACTTTACCCTGGAGGGCATCCATGGCGTTACCGGTCTGTACTTCGGTGATAGCGTCACCTTTCACAGTGGTGATAGAGCTGGTAAGGTCGCTGCGCTTTACAACACCGTAACCGACGACGACAACTTCGTCGAGAGCATTGGTGTTTTCTTCGAGAACGACATTGATCTCAGTGCGTCCGTCGACTTTGATTTCCTGAGTGTTGAAGCCAACATAGGAGAACACGAGGGTGGCATCGGCGGGAACGCCGGAGAGCGTGTAGTTGCCGTCGATATCTGTGACGGCACCGTTGTTAACGCCTTTGAGGGTGACGGAGGCACCGATCAGGGGCTCGTCGTCGGCCTTGGAGATGACTTGTCCGCGTACCGTCAGATTCTGTGCGTACGCTGAAAGGCTCAGCAACATGGCACACAGAAAGAATATATATTTTTTCATATAAATAGTTGAAACGTGTTAGATGTTAGGAGCTGAGACCCTTACTTGACAGGGACGAGCTTGACGTGCTCGCTGTGGAGGTCGAAAATGAGTCGGTAGGTACCGTCGGCGGGAACATGAGCGTTGATCCAGTTGTCGGGAACGAAGTTCTTGCGATAGCCCTCGCTGCCCCAGCTGCCGATGTCGAAGGACTCGCCGCCAGCGGGGTACATGAACTTATATTCGCTTGCCGGGAGGCTCATATATTTCCACTGGAAGTAGTCTTCGTTTGATTCGTAGTGGCCTGGGATGGTAGGATGAACGTTGCCGTAGTACATACACTTGCTTGCATCGTCGGCATCGTCGACACGCCATGCGGTGAAGTTCCACCAGCCGTGGCTGTGCCAGTTGGCGATCTGGAAGCGTTCAGTGCCTTCGGTGAGCTTCCATTCCATAGTATAGAGATGGGGATTGTTGCGGTCCTGATCCATGTGGAGCTTGATCTGGTCGGGGTTGCCGCCGGGGCCGAAGAACCATTCCTGCCACCAGATATCATCGAAGTTGTTCACTTCCCACCATGTGTTTAGGTCGTTGCCGCCGTAGTGGAGGTGCATCACGGGGTTGACGGCCTCGGAGGGTGAGTAGGTGCTCATCGTATATGTGCGGTCGAAAGTATTGACTTCGATAAGGTAGTAGACACCGGCCTTGTCGAGAGTGATGCGTCCCACGGTTTCGGGGTCATCGCCGAGGAGGTCGCCGTCTTCAGGACCGAAACAGATAGGGCCGAAGTCCGTACGCTGGGGAAGGAAGCATATCTTTGTACCTGCCTTTTCATTATAGTAACGTACACGGTAGCTGTAGGGAGCGAAATGGTCCATGGCCATAGGAACGCCGAATACGTCGCTGTTGAGTTCGGCAGCGGTCTCTACGTCGCAGAGGTAGATGACATTGAAGTCGGGGAGCTCGGATACGGAAAGTGTCGATTCCACCTTGGAGGAACGTACCTCGCCTTCCTGTGCCGGGAGGTCGAATGCCTCCACAACGAGGTTGTAAGTCTGAGCCTCGGAGGGGAGGGAGAGCTTGTTGGTATAGGTCACAGTCTTGTTTCCGTTGCCTTCGATGCGTACGGGGAAGCCGTCGACACCTTCGACATTGACAGTCACATAATCAATACCCATGTTGTCGTCGACGGTGAAGTTGAGATTGAAGACTGTATTAGCCTTAAGGAGCACTGTCATCTCCTTATCGGGAGCGGCAGAGAAAGAGGGAGCGACAAAGTCGCCGTCGAGAGTGACAAGGATAGTCTTCTCCTCTGTCTGTCCGGCAACGTCGGTAACGGTGACAACGACATTGAAGGAGTCGCCTGTGACGCTCTCCTGGATCTTGTAGTCGTAGTCAAGTTCGTATTCTGTCTTGGGTTCGCCATAGATCTCAATGAGGTCGATGGTCTTGTTGAGCATAAGCTCGGGACAGCTCAGTCGGATGGAAGCGATACCGTCGGCATCCTTGATGAGACCTTTGATTTTGGCTGTACGCCCCGCAGCTGTCATGATGTGCTCTGTCGAGGGGTCGAAATCGGGCTTGGCGCCATCGACCACACCCCAATTATCGTCGTCGGAGCACGACGCTAAGCTGAGGACAACGGCTGAGACCAGTCCGGTCAGACACGCATTTCTAAGATTCATACAGGTGTTTTGGAGTTAAGGTTATTATGATAATAATTAATTAATTTCCATTGCTAAGCATTCGGCAAGAGGAGAGCCGGAACTTTTTCATGGTTACGGGTGCAAAATTAGTACATAAAGAGAGTTAGCGAAGTCGATTTTTCGTCAATCGCATGTCCGAATTTCGTCATTAACAAACATCGCCTGAATAATCGATCTTAATCACGCGTACATTGACTATATTTGCACTGCCTTAAAATCCGAACGATGAAAAATTATATCCTGACTTCCCTGTTTCTCATCCTTGCAGTCGCTGCTTCCGGCGCCGAGCTGTCCCTGATCCATCTCGACCGCGGCCGAAATATCAGCAACAACTACATCATGGGCTTTGCCCAGGACCGCAAGGGTTATATCTGGGTTTCGACGGAATCAGGACTGAACCGATTCGACGGCACAGCCTTCAGGCAGTTCAAAATGAACAATTCCGATATCGGTGCCGACGCGCTCAACAAGCTCTATGCCGACAATGCCGACGACATCCTCTGGATAGCGACCCAGCGAAGAGGTCTCGACCGCCTCGACCTCGACACATATAAATATACTCACTTCCGTCACACTGATGCAGATCCCGGCAGTATCGCCAGCGACGGCGTAACGGCTGTGGCCCCGGCCAACGACGGAGGACTCTGGGTAGCGACATATACCGACGGTCTCGACTATCTCGACAAAAAGACCGGGACATTCTCCCACTTCAACTCGCGCACCGTCGACGGCTGGCCCGGCGACAAGCTCTGGAACGTATGTGCCGACAACAGCGGCAACGTCTACCTCGCGCATGTCGACAAAGGTTTCTCCGTTTTCAATCCGCACACCAAGAAAATCAGGAACTACCGCCACAACAGTTCAGACCCAGGCAGCCTGCCCTCCGACCAGGCAAGGGCCGTCTTCATCGACTCAAACCACAATATCTGGGTAGGCACAGACAAAGGGCTGGCACTCTTCAGTCCGCTCGAAGGATCTTTCACTACTTTCCGGCATTCGCCGGTCAACGACAGGAGTCTCGTCTCCGACCGTGTACTCGACATATCCCAGACTTCCGACGGCCGCCTCCTCGTGGCCACTGAGAACGGCGGCCTGAGCATCCTCGACACATCGGAGAAAGCACTGCATTCACTCGACAGTCTCGAATTCGAAAACTTCACCTCACAAGCGGACTCGCCTCTGCGGCTCTCCAACAAGACTGTCCAGACGGTTTTCTGCGACAGCTTCGGAAACATCTGGGCCGGGACCTACGGAGACGGTATCGACGTTCTTTCTCCGCACAAAGGGGCTTTCGAAACATACAGCAGCACATCGGCACCTTTCGATCTGCCTTCGTCGCCGGTGATGTCGATATGTGCCTACGCCGACACCCTGTGGGTCGGTACCGACGGCAAAGGCGCCGTTCTGTACGGTCCGGAAGGGAAAATAGCCAATTTCGACAATCTCGGCGACAACGCCATCCTTGCCATACACCGAGACCCCGACGGAAATGTATGGTTCGGCACCTATGGCGGAAGAGTATTCCGGCTACCTCCGGGCGCGTCGAAAGCCGACTGCATAATGAACGGGGGAGTCGCCGACATCCGTAGCTTCGCCGATATCCCCGGCGGAGGCATCCTGATAGGACACGGACAAGGGATCTCCGCCATAACAGCCGACGGCAGTACACGCCATTTCTCGGATCCCGGCAGCCACGACAAGGAAGAACTCGTCAGGGCGCTTCTATTCGACAGCAGCGGGAGGCTGTTTGTCGGCAGCTTCGGACAAGGGCTTTCTGTCTATAGCCCCGAAGGGAGGCTAATCAAAAAGTTCAACGACTGGAGCGGGCTGCCTTCCAACGAAGTGACTTATCTTGCCGAAGACCCTCGACACAACATCCTCGTTGCCACTGCCGAAGGTCTTATGTACATCCGGCCCGACCTTGAACCGGATACCGCCAACATAGCAGTACGACATCTGGCCAAGGTACGTATAGCCTCTGTCGAAATCGACGATGCCGACAGGATATGGATAAGTACCGATGACGGCATAACGCTGCTTACCCCCGACAGCATAGTCAGGGATTTCCGGAGCGCCTACCAGTCGAATCTGACGGACTTCTCACGCGGTGCTTCCGGCCATACCGGCGATGGCCGTATCTTCTTCGGCTCGCACTACGGTGTGAGCAGCTTCCTGCCCTCTGTCATCGACAACAGTTCGCACGTGCCGTCGCCAGTATTCACAGCCGTGACACTGTTCAACTCCTTCTCCGACACCGAGAAAATCGAGTACGTACTCGACAATGGCGTAAATGTGCCATACGACCAGAACACTATCCGGGTATCCTTCGGCATCCTCGACCCCGCCGAGGCCGACGCTGTCGATTTCCGTTATCGTTTCGCCGGGAAGGACAGCCGCTGGTATCCTTGCACCAACCGCAGCAATCTCATCCTCAGCAACCTTCCGGCGGGCAAGTATAAACTTGCATTGCAGGCTGTGTCGCGCGACGGCAGCGGCGAAAGCGAAGTAAGCTATCTCGATATCACGGTAACGCCTCCCCTGTGGGCTACATGGTGGGCGAAACTCATCTATTTCCTGCTGGCGGCTGCCCTCATAGCTTTCCTCGTCAATATCTACAAGAACCATATGCGTCTCGAGTACGACCTCACGCTCGAACGCCGCAACAGCCGTCATCAGCAGGAGCTCAACGCAGAACGAATGAGATTCTTCACCAACATCACCCACGAGCTGCGCACCCCGCTCACCCTGATACTCGGACCTCTGGAAGACCTGAAATCCGAACCGGCGCTTCCCGAGAAATTCCGTCGCCGCGTAACGGCAATCAACCGTTCCGCCAACCGTCTGCTCGACCTCATCAACACCATTCTCGAATTCCGAAAGACCGAGACCCAGAACCGGGGGCTGCGAGTGAGTCACGGCGACATGTCGAAGCTCGTCGAAGAAATAGGATTGCGCTATAAGGAGCTTAACACCAATAACTCACTGACCATCGACACAGAAGTCGAGGCCGGCGACTACCATCTGTGGTTCGACCCCGAAATAGTGGCTATGATAGTCGACAACCTCATGTCGAACGCATGCAAATACACCAATTCGGGCAAAGTGACACTACGCCTGCACCACACCGAAGAATCGGGTGTCCCGTTCACCGAGATATCAGTCGCCGACACCGGCATAGGCATGGGCGAGGACACCCTGAAACATATCTTCGACCGCTACTACCGTGACCGCTCAACAGCCGAGACACGCCTCGGCACCGGCATAGGCCTCGCCCTGGTCAACAACCTCGTACGCCTGCACGAAGGCGAGATTTTCGCCGACAGCGAGTACAACCGAGGCTCGGAATTCCGCTTCCGCCTTCACACCGACAATGCATACCCCAGCGCCGAACGACGCGACACACCCTTCCTGTCCGATGTCAGAGAACAGCCTTCCGCCGAAGCCGGCGACACCAAGGCTGTGCAGGACAGCAGGGAGACTGTGCTCGTTGTGGAGGACAACGTCGAGATTATCGAGTACATACGCGATACCCTCAGCGACGAATACGATGTTGTGGCTGCCTCCAACGGCGAGAACGGCCTTAAGATAGCCAAGGACAAGAATCCAGATATCATCATCACCGACATCATGATGCCCGGCATGGACGGTATCAGCATGATACGTAACCTCAAAAAGGACAACGACACGGAGTATATCCCCGTGATTATCGTCACGGCCAAGACCGCCGACGATGCGCGTCGCGAAGCATACGAAGCCGGGGCCGACTCCTTTATCACCAAGCCTTTCTCATCCAAGGTACTGCGCTCCCGTATCCACAACATACTGCAGACACGTCACAATCTCGCGCTGAACATCCTCGGACGCACGGCGGAGGATACCGCCAATGCCGATGCCGGCGTCGGCAGCAAACATGCCGACGAAGCCTTAGTCTCGGAAATGTCGCAGGCCGATACGGAATTCGTGGCAAAAGTAGGCAGCATCATCAAGGACAATATAGCTTCCGACACCCTCGACGTGGCATTTATCGCCGACAAGATGTGCATGAGCCATTCGACACTCTACCGAAAGGTCAAAAGCATCACCGGACTCACCATCGCACGCCTCATACGCCGCGAACGAGCCCGTGTCGCAGCCGAACTTCTCTCTACCGGGAAATATACGGTATCCGAGATAAGCCTCATGGTCGGCATGGGCTCCCAGGCCAACTTCCGCCAATGCTTCAAGGAAGAATTCGGCGTCACTCCCTCGGAGTACCGCAAAGGCTGAACCCGGGCGAGGGAACAATCAACTTATGACATTGTTCGTTAAACGAGCTTAAGAAGTATTAAAACGAGCAAAATTTGGCCATCTTTTGGCGATTAGTTCGTACCTTTATTCCGATTTATAAGAAAAACGTAAATTAGTCTCGTAACAAATATTTTGGACTTGTTCCTCAGTATTTGTCGGATTGCTTGCCTTCAAGCAAATTTATCTCCTCAAAACGGATTTTTGATTTGCTTTAAAACATTAGAAATGAAAAAATTGAAAGTCGGAATAATAGGCTTGGGCCGTATGGGTGGATTCTACCTCAACGCCTTCCAGCAGAGCGAACGCTGGGAGGTAGCAGCCATCTGCGAGCTCAATACCGCCGCCCACCCCGACATACGCCGGCGTGCCCCCGAAGCGGCCATCGTCACCGACGAAGACGTGATATTCATGGATCCTGAAATCGACGTAGTCGTACTCTCCGCGCTGGCCGACACACGCCTGTCGCAGATACAGAAAGCTGTCGATTCCGGCAAACACATAATCTCAGAAAAACCTATAGCCGACAACTCCGACAACGAATGGACCGCCGTCCGTATCGTCGAAAACGCCCCTGTGATATCCACTGTCAACCTCTACCTGCGCAACTCATGGTACGTCAAAGAGCTTGACGACTGCATCCGGTCGGGCGAACTCGGCGACCTCGCCATCCTGCGTATCTGCCACCTCACACCCGGCCTGTCGCCCGGCGAAGGCCACGAGGCTGAAGGCCCTGCCTTCCACGACTGCGGCATGCACTACGTCGACATCACACGCATGTATGCACGCTCGGAATACAAGACCATGCACTCGCAGGCCATCCGTATGTGGGCATACAAGGATCCCTGGTACTTGCAGTGCCACGGCACATTCGAGAACGGCGTTGTCTACGACATCACCCAGGGCCATGTCTACGGCCAGCTGTCCGACAAGCAGACCCACAACTCCTACATGGATATCATCGGGACCAAAGGCATAGCCCGCATGACCCACGACTTCAAGAACGCCACAGTCGAGATCCACGGTGTCAACCGCACCGAGCGTATCGTACGTCCCTATGGCGGCAAGAACATCGACCGTCTCATCGACATATTCGCCGATTCCGTTGAGACCGGCAAAGCCGATCCACGCCTGCCCTCGTTCCGGGACTCCGCGATAGCGTCGGAATTCGCCTGGTACTGTCTCAAGGATGCCGCCACCCACGACATGCCCGTGCGCGGCACCCTCGAGGAACTCGACCAGATACACTACCGCCGACAGCACATGACCGACGGCTACGGACTCCTCCACAAACAAACGACAAGATAATCAACTCCTCATAATAACCACGGCTTAACAGCCGCCTGAACCAATCAAAACAACAAACAAGGCCAACAATTATGACATACACCGTTCTACCTCTCTTCCTGGGCAACATCGGCACCGGCGAAATCATCATTATCGCTATCATCGTCCTTCTCCTCTTCGGCGGCAAGAAGATTCCCGAACTCATGCGAGGCATAGGCAAGGGAATCCGCAGCTTCAAAGAAGGTGTCAACAACATAGAGAACGACATCGACAAAGTAGGCAAGGAAACCGAAGGCCAACAGAAATAAACTAATCAATATACTTTTTCACCTTAATCTTCTAATTGACAATGTCTGATCTATCAAGACGACAGTTCCTCAAAGCAGGAGCCACGGCTCTTGCCGGAATCACATTTGCCCCCGCCTCTGTCCTGGGCAAGAAATTCGGCCACGTCGCACCCTCCGACAAGCTCAACATAGCAGTTGTCGGCATCGGCGGCATGGGTCACTCCAACATCAACGCAGTCAAGGACACCGAAAACATCGTTGCCCTCTGCGATGTCAACTGGGACTACGCCAAAGGTGTTTTCGACGAGTTCCCCAACGCAAAGCGCTACTGGGACTACCGCAAGATGCTCGACGAGATGGGCAACTCTATCGATGCCGTCATCTGCGCCACCGCCGACCACACACACGCCATCATCTGTGCCGACGCTATGACTCTCGGCAAGCACATCTACTGCCAGAAACCTCTTACCCACTCCGTATACGAATCCCGTCTCCTCACCAACCTTGCCAAATCGACAGGTGTTGCAACCCAGATGGGTAACCAGGGATCTTCGTGGGACGGCACAGCGACCGTTTGCGACTGGATCTGGAACGGAGAAATCGGCGAAGTGACCAAGGTAGAATGTGCCACCGACCGTCCTATCTGGCCCCAGGGTCTCAACGTGCCCGAACATGTCGACAAGATTCCGAAGAACCTCAACTGGGATCTCTTCACCGGCCCCGCAAAACTCAACCCCTACAGCAACATCTATCAGCCCTGGAACTGGCGCGGATGGTGGGACTACGGTACAGGCGCTCTCGGCGATATGGCCTGCCACATCATGCACCAGCCCTTCAAGGCCCTCAAGCTCGGCTATCCTACAAAAGTCGAAGCTTCGTCCACACTCCTTCTCAATGCCTGCGCACCCCAGGCCCAGCACGTGAAGATGACTTTCCCGGCACGCGACAACATGCCTAAGGTCGGGATGCCCGAAGTCGAAGTCCACTGGTACGACGGCGGCATGATGCCCGAACGTCCCGAAGGATTCCCCCAGAACAAAGAACTCATGCAGTCGGGCGGCGGCCTCACCATCTTCCATGGCACCAAAGACACCCTCATCTGCGGATGCTATGGCCAGGAACCGTGGCTCCTCTCGGGACGTGTGCCCAATGCACCGAAGGTTGCACGTCGCGTTCCTAATGGCGCACACGAACAGGACTGGGTACGTGCCTGCAAGGAAGACAAGGAATACCGTACAGCCTGCAACTCCGACTTCGCAGAAGCAGGTCCCTTCAACGAAATGGTCGTGATGGGCGTTCTCGCAGTACGTCTCCAGGGCCTCAACCGCATCCTCGAATGGGACGGCCCGAACATGCAGTTCACAAACATCGGCGACGACGAGACTATCCGCACCGTTGTCAAGGACGGCTTCAAGATCCATAACGGTCATCCCACCTTCGACAAGACCTGGACCGATCCCATCAACGCCAAGCAGTACGCCCAGGAACTCATCAAACATAACTACCGTCAGGGCTGGAAACTCCCCGACATGCCGGCATAAAACCATCTAATCAACAAATAATGAAAAAGATACTTTTCTTTGCGTCAGTTGTAGCTATGGCAACACTCGCATCATGCGGCAACAAGAACGCCTCCAAGGCTGAGGCTGAAGCCGCCGAAACAGAAGCAACAGCACCCCAATACACCGTGCTCCAGCACGAACAGGTAGACCTTTCCCAGTTCCCCGTAGACGAAGAAGGATATTATACCATCTTCAACGGCAAGGACTTCACCGGCTGGCGTGGCTACGGCAAGGACACCGTTCCCTCCCGCTGGACAATCGAAGACGGCGCCATCAAGTTCAACGGCACCGGCACAGGTGAAGGCCAGACCCTCGAAGGCGGCGACATCATCTTCGGCAAGCAGCTCGGCAACTTCGAACTCGAACTCGAATGGAAAGTCGACAAAGGCTCCAACTCCGGTATATTCTATCTTGCACAGGAAGTCGAGACTACAAAGGAAGACGGCACCAAGCAAATGGAACCCATCTATATCTCCGCTCCCGAATACCAGGTGCTCGACAACGCCAACCATCCCGATGCAAAGCTCGGTCATGACGGCAACCGCCAGTCGGCTTCCCTCTACGACATGATTCCCGCCAAGCCCCAGAACCAGAAACCTTACGGCGAATGGAACAAGGCCAAGATACTCGTCTACAAAGGCACCGTCGTTCATTCCCAGAACGGTGAAAACGTAGTCGAATACCACCTCTGGACTCCCCAGTGGACCGAAATGCTTCAGAACAGCAAGTTCAGCGAAGAAGCATGGCCTCTCGCATTCGAACTTCTCAACAACTGCGGCGGCGAGAACCACGAAGGTTACATCGGCTTCCAGGATCACGGCGACAACGTATGGTTCCGCAACATACGTGTGAAACCCCTCGAATAATACAATCCAAGAATAATCATGACATGACAGCCCTCTTAGCAGGACTGTCATGTCAAGTTATAAACTCACAGAGGTTTATACCCCAGCACACAACATGAAAATAAAAAATATCCTCTTAATGGCAATGGCAGCCCTCGTTTCGCTGACATCATGCACTCCGAAGGAAACAGAGACAGCACAGGAGACGAAGAAGGAAGTCGGCCTGCAGCTCTATTCCGTACGCGGCCTCATGGAAGAAGGTCAGCCATACAACAACGACCTGCCCGGACTGCTGAATATGCTCGATTCCATAGGATACACACAGTTCGAAGCCGCCAACTACGATCAGGCAAACGGAACATTCTACGGTCTTACACCGGCAGAATTGAAAAAGGTTGCCGACGAAGCAGGGGTGAAAATCATCTCTTCGCACACAGGCCGCACACTCAACGCCGACGAGCTCAAGGGCGGCGACCTCACCGATTTCTACAACTGGTGGGCCAAGTGCATCGCCGACCATAAGGCCGCCGGAATGGAGTACATCGTAGTTCCCTGGATGTCGGTTCCCGAAACAAAGGCCGACCTCAAGAAACAGTGCGAAGCTTTCAACGAGATAGCCAAGCGCTGCGCCAAAGAAGGCATCAAGTTCGGATATCACAACCACTCCCACGAGTTCCAGGAAGTCGAAGGCGAGCCGATGTACACCTTCATGATCGAAAACACCGATCCCGAAGTCCTCTTCGAAATGGATGTTTACTGGGCTGTTATGGGTCAGGCTGCTCCCGTTGACCTCTTCAACAAATACCCCGGCCGCTTCAAGCTCCTGCATATCAAGGACCGTCGCGAAATCGGACAGAGCGGCATGGTCAACTTCCAGGCAATATTCGACAATGCCGACAAAGCCGGACTCGAAAACTATTTCGTTGAAATCGAGGAATATACCGACGGTACCGAGAAGGGTGCCAAAGAGAGCGCCGACTACCTCGTCAACGCTCCCTACGTGAAAGCCTCCTATTCAAAGTAAAATAACGACAGACAAAATTCTCTCCTATTGTCAACTTCCCTGAATTCCAACTCCAACAAGATGTCGGACGAACAATCTCAAATGTCTTTCTGGGAGCACCTAGAAGTGCTCCGCTGGACCCTTCTGCGTATTATCCTGGTCTACTTTATCCTTGTAGGCATCTGTTTCGCGCTGATGCCCTACATCTTCAACACCATCATAATGGGCCCGACATCGTCCGACTTCATCCTCTACCGGTGGCTCAGCGGCCTCGGGGGCGACGGCTCTTTCTTCCCTAACTTCAGCGAAGATTTCAAGGTCGACATCATCAATGTGAAACTGGCCTCGCAGTTCATGACGCACATCAGCACATCGTTCTGTCTCGGTTTCATGCTCCTCTTCCCCTATCTGATCACCGAACTCTGGATTTTCATCCGCCCGGCACTCTACGACAACGAACGTCACAGCGTCATAGCACTGCTCCTATTCGGCGTGCCGATGTTCTATCTCGGCTGTGCCGTCGGATATTTCATCGTATTCCCGTTCACATTCCGTTTCCTCGCCCAGTACCAGCTCAGCGCCGATATCACCAATATGATATCGCTGAATTCGTACATCGACAACTTCATAATGCTTATATTTGTCATGGGCGTGGTCTTCGAGCTGCCCTTCGTGGTGTGGATATTGTCCAAGATGGGCCTGGTGACGGCTCAGTTCCTGAAACGCTACCGACGTCAGGCCGTTGTAGGTCTGCTGGTTCTGTCCGCTATCATCACTCCTACAGGCGATCCCTTCACACTCATGGTAGTTTTCTTCCCGATCTACATGCTCTATGAGCTTAGCATCCTGCTCGCGCGCAGAAGAGAGCCCGAAGAGGAAGAAGAACCCGACGCCCTACCGTCGGCCTGATTCCGACACGGAATAATCAAACATCTATCCACATCGAGGGGTTGGCCCGGAATGGGCCAACCCCTCGTATTAATATAGTATAGCTGGTGGGAATATATAAAGAAAACGAGGGCGAATCTTTCGAAACGTCCTCGTCAAGGGTGTCCAGAGGGATTCGAACCCTCGACCTTCGGAACCACAATCCGACATTCTAACCAGCTGAACTATGGACACCATCTGGTTAAAGCACTGCAAAGGTACGGCTTTTTTCCGAATCTGCAAGCGCTCAGTCTTTATTTTTTATAAAAACATTCAAAAAAAACGCCTATACACTGGGGACATACACAAAAGAAAGTTGTAATAGACCTGTTCTCTTAATTCCAATAAAAAAGTGAATCCAGAATTCAAGTTAGTCGTAACATTAGGTTTTCAACCAGAATAATACGTCTATAATGGACTAGGGAGTTTTTTCCGAATTTCTATTGGGGTCGCAAACCAGTACATAAAATACTTAAGCTCAGTCAGTTTCTTATTGAAAGCTACGCAGTCGGTCCCACTATAGGTATCACTATCCGTACAATCAAAGATTATCTCTTTCCGAGATGAAAGCATAACTAATCGCTCATAAAATGGTCGATATGAAAAGTTATCTACCGGTTGCATTTTTTGACAATATAATGCCAACGTGTCTAAACCCCATTTCAATATGGGCACATTTATTGATATTGTGTCAATGCGACAATCATTGTTTCGCGTATTACCTGAAAACATAATATAACGACCTTTTTCTGAAAAGACTAAAGACCAAATATGCCCATGGTGTCCTTTAATATAATAAAGGAACTCCTTCTCTTCAATTATGTTATCTATTGAATCGTTAAAGTCCTCAGCAACCATTGGTTGTGCATGTACAGATAGCTGTAAGTGAAATAAAAAAAGAAATGGCCATAACTTCTTCATGTTCGTAAAATTAAGAACATTTTGAATAATGACCAAATAAAATGTTATATTTAAAAAAAACGCCTTTGGGGAGCCTTTGAAGAGCTTAAGACTTACTCGAAAAGCTTCTGGTAGATGAGTACGTCGGCATAGTGCTTACCTCGGCGTAGCCACGAGCGCATACATCCGCATGTCCGGAAGCCGGCTGCCTCGAAGACGGCGCGCGATGCGGCGTTGTCGACCGCTATCTGCGCCGCAAGGCTGTGCAGACCAAGCGTTTCGCCGGCATAGCGGCATAGAAGGCCCAGGGCGGCACGTCCAAAGCCTTTTCGGCGACATGATTCTTTGACGACGATGCCGACGAAGGCACGACGGTCGCGAACGACATAGTCACTGAGATCTACAGCGCCCACGACTTCGCCGCTTGCATTGTCGACTATCATCAGCCGGAGCTGCCCGGCACGATGGATGTCGGCATCGTAGGTCTCGATGTATTCCCATAGCTGACGGCGGCTCGGAGGTGCCGTCGTAAAGCCGCTTTCAGCAGCCGCAGGGTCATTTTCGAGGATGAAAAGCGCGTCGAGATCCGTAGGCTCGACAGCGCGGAGAGTAATAAGATTGTCGGAGAGATTCATATGTATCTATTGCCTAAATTTCAAAGAGAGTACGGTTCTGGAGCGAACGGGCAAGTGTCACCTCGTCGGTATATTCGATTTCGTTGCCGACAGCGACGCCCCGTGCGAGCTGTGTCACCTTGACCGGTTTCGACGAACGCGAGAGCAGGCGTGCAATATAGAAATTCGTAGTATCGGCTTCGACTGTAGCACCGGTAGCGAGTATGACTTCATCGACACCACCGGCCTCGACACGTTCAACGAGCGACGCAATCTGGAGTCTGTCGGGGCCTATGCCGTCGAGAGGCGAGATCAAACCGCCCAGGACGTGATAAAGACCGAAATACTGCCCGGTATTCTCTATGCTCATCACATCGCGCACGGACTCGACAACACAAACCGTCGAACGATTGCGTACCGGCGAAGCACACAGAGGACATACATCGTCGTCACTGATATTGTGACATATTTTGCAGTAGCGTATGCCCTTGCGGAGGTCGATGATTGCCTGGCCGATACCGACAGCATCCGCTTCGTCGCGCCGCAGCAAGTGCAGGGCGAAACGCAGAGCCGTCTTGCGTCCGACTCCTGGGAGGCGCGACAGAGAGGTCACGGCAGCCTCAAGCAAAGGGGATGAGAATTCTTGTTCCATATCGTAGTATTCATTATAAATAACGATTAACAAGGCATCTTTATTTCCCAACCCTGAGCTTCTGCAACGAAAAGCATGAATTACAAAGACTATATTAGCCAATTCGTCTATAAGAATAGCAATTTTGACGATTATATTTGAATATAGGGCTACGATTGCATAACTTTGCGGCCGGAATCTCCAATCACGAAGAACATCAAGCAATGAATCTAAAAAAGTATGTTTTCGCTCTGGCCGTAACTATGGCATCGGCATCCGCTGTCATGGCGCAAGGCACCATCAGCCTTGACGAATGCCTGAAGATAGCGTTGAGCGAAAACCCGACGGTCCGCGTTGCCGACATGGAAGTCAAACGCATGGACTATTCCAAGAAAGAGGTCATAGGCCGCCTGCTGCCAACCATCGACTTCGGAACGACATATAACCGTACGCTCGAAAAGCAGGTCATGTACATGAACATGGACGATTTCGGAGGAATGGGCGGTGGCGACAACAATGAAGAGCAGCCGGCATCGCGTGCATCCAGAAAATCGGGCAACGGCGGTATCAAAGTCGGCCTCGACAACAGCTGGTCCATCGGTTTCCAGGCTTCTCTGCCGCTTATTTCGCCCCAGCTCTGGAAAAGTATCAAGATTTCCGACACCCAGATACTCCGCAGCCTTGAATCGTCGCGCCAGTCGCGGCAGAACCTCATCAACCAGGTCAAGAACGCCTACTACGCACTCCTGCTCGCCGAAGACTCGCGCAAGGTCATCCAGGAAAGCTACGACATGGCAGCCCTGACCCACGACACTTACACCAAGCAGTTCGAAGCCGGGGCAGCGTCAGACTACGACGTACTGCGCACGTCGGTAGCCATGAAAAACATAGAGCCGGAGCTTCTTCAGGCCGATGTCGCCATACGTCAGGCCCGACTGCAGCTCCTCGTCCTCATGGGTATCGAGGCTGATACGGAAATCCACCCTTCGACACGTCTGTCGGACTACGAAGGCGACATGTACGAGAACGCCCTGACGATTGACTCGGACTACAGCGGCAATGCCGACCTCCGTCTTCTCGATATCGATGCCAAGCTTCTCAAACAGCAACTCGATGCCGAAAAGCTGTCCTTCTCCCCTACGCTCTCGCTGACAGCCAACTATAACTGGACCTCGATGAGCAACGGCTCGCCGCTGTCCGACTTCCGCTGGAGCCCCTATTCTTCGGCCGGACTGACACTGTCGCTGCCTCTTTTCCATGGCGGTCAGCGCTGGAACCGCGTAAAACAGGCCAAGATACAGGCCGACGAGATAGCATGGCAGCGCAGCAACCTCGAACGCACCATCAACATGCAGGTTGCCGTAGCCACCGACAATATCCGCATCAACGTCAAGCAGATAGCGTCGTGCTCCGAGAGTGTCGCCGAGGCCGACCGCGCCCACAGCATCATGGAACAGAGCTTCGCTATCGGTGCCGCAAGCTATCTCGACCTTCGCGACTCCGAGCTGTCGCTGACACGCGCACGCCTGTCGTACTACCAGGCTATCTACAACTACCTCGTCGCAGGTAGCAACCTCGAGCTGCTCCTCGGAAACGCACCTATCGAAAAATACACTACCGCCAACCCGGACTGACAATATGAAGACATACCAGGCGCTGCTGCTCACGCTCCTCACCGTAGGAGCCACATCATGCAGCAAAGATGACAATTCCACGAAAACAGAAAAGGCCGACGAGCTTCCCCGCGTCACCGTCGACTTGGCCCACAGGATGGAGGTGGCCCACACAAAGGAATACACAGCCAACGTCGAGGCCGACAACATCAACAACATCGCCCCGGCATCGCCGAACCGCATCAAGACCATTACCGTCGATGTCGGCGACCGCGTACGTCGCGGCCAGACTCTCGCCACGCTCGACGGTGCCAACCTTGACCAGGTGCGCATCAATCTCGAACAGATCGAACGCGAATACAACCGCGCTAAGCGGCTTCTCGAAATAGGCTCCGGTACACAGCAGGCTGTCGACCAGCTTAAAGCCCAGCTCGATGCCGCACGATCGCAATACGACAACCTGCGCGAAAACACTGTCCTGACCTCTCCCATCAACGGTGTCGTGACAGCCCGCAACTATGACCCGGGCGACATGACAGGACAGCTCCCGGTCCTAACCGTCGGCCAGCTCGCCCCGGTGGTCAAGGTGCTAATCGCAATCAGCGAGAACGATATGTCGCTCATCCGAACCGGTATGCCCGTCAGTGTCACCTTCGATGCTTTCGGCGATGAAACCTTCGAGGGCACCGTGTCGCGTATATATCCTACTGTCGATACCTCGACCCGTACTTTCGAGGTAGAGATACGCATCCCGAACCCCTCCGAGAAAATCAAGCCCGGCATGTTCGCCCGTGTCACCATCGATCTCGGGCACAAATCGAATGTCGTCGTCCCGGACCGCGCCGTTGTCAAGCAGACAGGATCCGGCAACAAATACGTATATGTCTATCACAACGGACGCGTCAGCTATAACCGTGTTGAACTCGGGCAGCGGCTCGACAACAGCTATGAGCTTATTTCAGGCATAGAGGACGGCGATACCGTCGTGACAAGCGGCCAGACACGCCTCGCCCATGACATCCCTGTAGAAATAATCCGATAACACGTCAACTATATGAGTCTTTACGGCAGTGCGGTGAAGCGCCCTATCATGACCACGCTCTGTTTCGTGGCCGTGGTCATACTGGGTCTCTTCTCGCTCAGGAACCTTCCCATAGACCTCTATCCCGATATCGAGACCAACACACTGATGGTCATGACGACATATTCGGGTGCGAGCGCCCAGGATATAGAACAGAACGTGACACGTCCCCTCGAGAACGTGCTCAACGCAGTCAGCAACCTCAAACACATCACTTCGAAATCACGCGAGAATATCTCGGTCATCACTCTCGAATTCGAGTACGGCGAGGATATCGACGTGCTGACCAATGACGTGCGCGACAAACTCGACATGGTGTCGTCCATGCTACCGGACGATTCCGAGACACCTATCATCTTCAAGTTCTCGACCGACATGATTCCAATCATCATGCTTTCGGTACAGGCTTCGGAGAGTATGCCGGGACTCTACAAAATCCTTGATGACGCTGTCGCCAACCCCCTCGCCCGTATCAGCGGCGTAGGCTCCGTGTCTATCTCGGGTGCCCCTAAGCGAGAAATACATGTCTATGTCGACCCCGTGCGTCTCGAGGCATATGGACTCACAGTAGAACAGATAGCTTCCGTCATCGGTGCCGAGAACCGCAATATCCCCGGCGGCTCCTTCGATATCGGCTCGGACACATATTCCCTGCGTGTCCAGGGCGAATTCAGGGGTTCCGAAGAGATGGCCAACATTGTCGTCGGTTCCTACGAAGGCCGCAACATCTACCTCAGCGACGTTGCCCGTATCGACGACTCGCTGGAAGAACGTACCCAGGAGACCTACAACAACGGCAAGCAGGGTGCAATGATCGTCATCCAGAAGCAGAGCGGTGCCAACTCGGTCGAGATTTCCAACAAGGTGCTCGCCATGCTCCCGACCTTGCAGAAGCAGCTCCCCACCGACGTTAAGCTCGGTATCATTGTCGATACTTCCGACAATATCCGCAACACCATCGCGTCGCTCGTCGAGACAGTACTCTACGCTCTTCTCTTCGTCGTCATCGTCGTGTTCCTCTTCCTCGGACGTTGGAGGGCGACCCTCATCATCACGATTACGATCCCTATCTCGCTGATTGCGTCGTTCATCTACCTTTACGCCACTGGCAACACCCTCAACATCGTATCGCTTTCGGCGCTGTCGATATCTATCGGTATGGTCGTCGACGATGCCATCGTTGTCCTTGAGAACGTCACGACTCATATAGAGCGAGGCTCTGACCCGAAACAGGCCGCCGTCCACGGCACCAACGAGGTAGCCGTCTCCGTAATAGCATCGACGCTGACACTTATCGCCGTGTTCTTCCCCCTGACCCTCGTAACGGGTATGACCGGCGTTCTCTTCCGCCAGCTCGGATGGATGGTGACTATCATGATGATTATCTCGACCATCTGCGCCCTGTCGCTGACTCCTATGCTCTGCAGCCTCCTCCTGCGCCGCAACAACCGTCATGGCAAACTCTATACTATCTTCTTCACCCCTATCAACAAAGGTCTCGATGCCTTCGACCACGGCTATGGCCGAATCCTCAAATGGGTAGTAGGACACAAGACTGTGACATTCATCCTCTGCATGGGTATCTTCGTCGGGTCGCTATTCTTGCTGCGTTATGTCGGTTCCGAATTCTTCCCCTCGGCCGACGACGGCCGTCTGCGTATCAGCCTCGAAACACCTATAGGTACACGCGTCGAAGTATCGAAAGAAGCCACAGCGCGCCTTGTCGACCTCTGGACGGAGAAATATCCCGAAATCCAGATCATCAACTATACCACCGGTACGGCTTCAAGCGACAACACCTTCGCCAACCTGAGCGACAACGGTCCGCATATCATATCCATGAATATCCGACTCCTCGACCCGGGCGACCGCGAAAGGACAATCAGCGAAATAGCGGCTTCTATGCGTCGCGACCTCAACGACTTCCCCGAGTTCAAGAAAGCACAGGTATCGACCGGAGGTATGGGCATGGGCGGCCAGTCGACAATCGACTATGAAATCTACGGCTATGACTTCGCGGAGACCGACTCTGTGGCACGTATGCTCCAGAACGTCCTCCGCGACATCCCCGGAGCCGCCGACGTCATCATCTCGCGAGCCGACTACCAGCCGGAATACCAGGTAGATTTCGACCGCGAAAAACTCGCCATCTACGGGCTCAACCTGTCGACTGCTGCAAACACCTTACGGAACCGCATCAACGGACAGCTCGCCTCGCGTTTCCGCGAGGACGGCGAGGAATACGACATCAAGGTAATGTACGCACCCGAGCACCGTACCTCGATAGAGGATATCGAAAACATCCTCATATACAATAATGCCGGCAAGGCCGTCCGCGTACGAGATGTCGGCAAGGTAGTAGAGCGATTCACGCCTCCTACCATCGAACGCAAGGACCGAGAACGTATAGTCACCGTCAGCACCGTCGTCGAAGATGTGCCTATGAGCCAGATTGTCGAGGCATCGCAAGCCGAAATCGACAAGATGGATCTTCCCCAGGGTGTAACTATACAGCTCTCCGGCAGTTACGAAGACCAACAGGATTCGTTCTCCGACCTTCTGACTCTTGCTGTACTCATCATCATCCTTGTATATATCGTGATGGCCGCCCAGTTCGAAAGCTATACCTATCCGGGCATCATCATGACTTCGCTTCTGTTCGCATTCTCGGGCGTATTCCTCATACTTTGGATGACTGGCCATACATTGAACGTCATGAGTATGATCGGCGCCATCATGCTTATCGGTATCGTCGTCAAAAACGGTATCGTGCTCATCGACTATATATCGCTGAACCGCGAACGCGGCATGAGTATACGCCGTGCAGTCATCAACGGTGGCGAATCCCGTCTGCGCCCTGTGGTCATGACTACGCTGACCACTATCCTCGGCATGGTTCCTATGGCAGTAGGTACGGGACAGGGTGCCGAGATGTGGCACCCGATGGGTACGGCTGTGATCGGCGGTCTCACTTTCTCAACAATCCTGACGCTTCTCTTCGTACCGGTTCTCTATTGCGTCTTCGCATCGCGAGGCATTAAGAACCAGCGCCGCAAGCATCGCAAGGCACTCCTAAACAAGACAGAACAATGAAAAGTATATTTATAGCCTTCGACCAGGCACATTATGACCATATCGTCGAAATGCTCGAACGCAACAACTGTCGTGGCTTCACAGCCTGGGAACAGGTCACAGGGCGCGGCAGCGTCAACGGCGAACCCCACTACGGCTCCCATGCCTGGCCTTCGATGGCCGGTGCTATCATCACGATAGTAGAAGACCACCGCGTCAAGCCCGTGCTCGAAAAACTCCGCCAGTTCAACGACGAACGTCCCAAACTCGGCCTCCGTGCCTTCGTCTGGAACATCGAAGAATCATTATAGACATCTCTTTTCATAGAACTACGACAGAAAGCGTCCGACCCGTGATGGAGCCGGACGCTTTCATTTCATACTCCGTATTCTCTCACAAACATCCACTCATAATTTTGACAATCACTCATTAACGAAATATTTCGGTAATTTATAACAGTGATATTAATTATATTTTGTAATTTTGCTGTCGCATAGGTTCGTGAAGGGTTTCACACCCCTGAGCGATCAAAAGGGAATCAGGTGAGAGGCCTGAACAGACCCGCTACTGTATGTTCCATATCAACCGAGCGGACACGATAGGAGTGTCACTGACCGAGAACGGTCGGGAAGGCAGTCCGCGAGGGGGACGAGTCAGGAGACCTGCCATGCGATTCAGTTTCAATAATCTCGTGGATTAGATTTTGAGATGGACATACTGAGTTTTGCCACATCTAAAATACTGAGGATGCGTGTTCGTTCCCGACAGGGAATGGCGCAGGAAGTCAGCACCGGCTTGGGAAGGAGGGTGCGGATGGACTATTGTCTGAAAGAACCTTGCGTGGCATTGTTGTCTCATTATCTTTTTCACCTTAACATCTCATGCGATTATGAATTGTACAAGGTGCAAAAAGGATTTCCCAACTGAACGAATATCCTTTTTTAAATGGCTTGAGACCTCCGGTCTCGATGCCTCGCAGACGGCTTATGTGATATGCTGCTACGGTCATCCACTCTGTGATGAATGTCTCGAAGCTTTGAAAAGCGGCTTTTACACTTGAAATAAATCCCTGTCTGAAAACTAAGACTGAGTGACAAACTCCCAAATCAAGGTAATATGTTCACGATGTTTCACGGTTTCCATCTGGTAGAGGAATACCACCAGTGGAAGAAAGAAATCAGGAAAGAAAAGAACCCTGTCCCCGTAAAAGCCATCAAACTGCTTATAGCTATCGCAATACCACTATTCCTTTGGATTGCGCCGTCATCGCTCTACGGCTTACCGGATATAAACGCTGTGGAGCACAGAGTGCTTGCGATTTTTGTGTTTGCCGCTTTGATGTGGCTTTTTGATGCAGTCCCAGCCTGGACAACATCGCTTGTGGTGGTTGTGCTATTGTTATTCTGCACCACGAACAGCGCACTGTGTTTTTTTCAGACTGAGCATGCGGGAGATAAATTCGGCAACCTTATAAATAATGTGGACATACTGCATTGTTTCGCCGACCCGACAATCATGCTTTTTATCGGTGGATTCATCATCGCCATCGCCGCGACAAAGAGCGGTCTTGACGTGAAACTCGCCAAAGTGATGCTAGCGCCGTTCGGCACGAAAAGCGAAAATGTGTTGCTCGGCTTCATCCTTGTCACCGCTTTGTTCTCCATGTTTATAAGCAACACAGCGACGGCGGCGATGATGCTGACTTTTCTTGCTCCGGCGCTTTCGGCATTGCCGGCCGACGGGAAAGGCAAAATAGGGCTCGCGCTTGCGATACCCATAGGAGCGAACATCGGGGGAATGGGAACACCGATAGGAACGCCTCCCAATGCAATCGCCCTCAAATTCCTGAATGACCCCGACGGCATGAATCTCGGCATAGGCTTTGGAAAATGGATGATGGTGATGGTACCGGTCACACTGATTCTGCTTTTCATCGCATGGTTTGTGCTCAAAAAAATGTTCCCGTTCAAGCAAAAGGAGATACATCTGAAAATTGAAAGCGAACATCAATCGACGCTTAAGGATAAAATTGTATATGTCACATTCTTTGTCACTATTCTCCTTTGGCTGACGGATTCCGTTACGGGAGTAAACGCCAATGTGGTTGCGATGCTCCCTGTCGGCGTATTGTGTATGGCAGGAATAATCACAAAGCGAGACCTTGAACAGCTTTCGTGGAGCATCCTCTGGATGATTGCCGGAGCGTTCGCTTTGGGTGTCGCCATGAAGGAATCGGGACTTGCCAACCATCTGATTGAGGCCGTTCCATTTGCCTCATGGTCTCCGCTCGCCGTCATCATCGGCTCGGGTCTCCTCTGTTATCTTATGGCAAATTTCATAAGCCATACCGCCACAGCCGCGCTGTTCGTTCCGATACTGGCTATTGCAGGAAGTACAATGACTGAACAACTGGTTCCATACGGAGGCGTTTCCACACTTCTTATAGGCGTGGCGATATGTTCTTCAGTCGCAATGGTTCTCCCCATTTCCACTCCGCCGAACGCACTTGCCGACGCGACCGGATTCATCAAGCAGAAATATATGGTTACAACCGGATTGATAATGGGCTTCTTCGGACTTGTGCTTGGTTATCTTGTTCTTATTTTCTGTGGAGTGAACGGGATATTCTGAAAAAAGGCTTCCTACTTAATTCGAATGAAACTTCTATATGACCAATAAACTAATGACAAAAATAGACATTGTAGGCAGCTTTCTGATGCCTGAAAAGCTGGTTTCCGCACGGGAAAAATATGAAGCCGGAGCTATCGACCGACAGCAGCTTAGAACAATAGAAGACGAGGCAATTTGCCATCTTGTCGAAGACCAGATATGCGTCGGACTCACGGAGGTGACTTCCGGAGAGTTCCGACTCAGCCAATGGGACAAAGATTTCTGGTTCGGACTCGACGGCATACGTCGTGAAAGAGCAGAAAGCGGACATATCTATCAGCCGCTTGATCCGTTTACCGACATGATGAGGTTCATGGGCCGCATCGGCTATAACCAGGAGCATCCTTTCTTCGCCGACTTTGCTCATCTGCTAAAAGCCGTAGACAGTCGTGTTCGTTGTCGGCAGACACTTCCTTCACCTGCAAATCTCTATCTTGAGATCCTCTCCATGACAGACGGGCAGCCCGAACAAGTTTATCCTAATGCCGACAACCTTTTTGACGATATAGCTGTGGCCTATAACAAGACTATGCGCCGCTTTTATGAACTCGGTTGCCGCCATATACAGTTCGACGATACGGCCTGTGGTTTTCTGTGCGATGACAACTATACCAAACGTCTGCTTCAGGGAGGAACGGATCTGATTTCGCTGCATGAACAAATCATCGGCCTTTTCAACAGTTCCGTCGCCGGGCTGCCCTCGGACATGGAACTTTCACTATATCTTTCAGGGGGAGACACTATCGTGCCCGAATGGGAATTTCTCCAGTACCCCGACAATATTATGCCGAAGGTGCTGTCGCAGGTCAATGTCGGCAAATTCTACCTGCCTTTTGAGGCCGGCAACGACTATCAGTTCGAAGTGTTGCGCCACATTCCCCGGGGCAAGGATGTGGTACTCGGACTTGCCGACGCGCACAGCCCTTTTGCCGAAAACGCTTCCGAAATACTTGATGCCGTTGCCAAGGCGTCAAAGTATGTGTCATCCGAAAGATTGTCTGTCAGCCCTAAGACAGGATTCAAGCTGACAAGCTACGCATCACGAGGGCTTACCTATGAATACCAGTGGCAGAAACTCACACAACTCAGGGAGGTCCTGGGTGATTAACCAGGAAACATTTTTTTTCATACATTTTTCTGCCGGGAAGGGAAACGCTTATTTCACAGACTCTTTTCATTCGCGTTTCCCTTTCTTTTATTCATAGAGCTATGGAACAAGGACTTGTACAGATATATACGGGTGAGGGCAAAGAAAAGACCACTGCCGCATTCGGGCTTGCGCTTCGGGCGTTATGCGCTGGTAAGAATGTGGCGATAGGCCAGTTTGACAAGTCGATTAAATACAACGAGACAAAAATCGAGACTCTTTTCAACGGCTCTAATCCCAGTTTCGGATTACTGCATATAGAGCAATTCGGACAAGACTGCTGTCTTGACAGGAAACCCGACGATGCCGACAGGACATCAGCCCTTAAGGTATTTCAATATGTAAGGAATGGCTCTGTAATGGAAATTTGGATGTGGTTATACTCGACGAGGTCTCTATAGCACTGTGGCTGGGATTACTTTATGTGAAAGATGTCATAGACCTCATGCAAAGAAAACATCCCGCGACAGAAGTCGTCATCACAGGCCGTTACGCACCGCAGGAACTGATAGACATTTCCGACCTTGTCACTGATATGCGGGAGGTGAAGCATTATTACACCCGTGGCGTGCTGTCGCGTGACGGCATAGACCGCTGACGAGAATGTTAACATCATACAAGAGATAAAGAGCATAAAACCAGTCTTTCCACTTTCTTTCTCGTGCTTTGTTTTCTAAAATGCTAAATCCCGGATTCGGTCAGAACCCGGGATCATTCACTTTTAAATCTTTAGAATTTACTTCTTGTTCATTTTGTCGGCGAGACCGTGTACCTTGTCGGCGAGAGAGTCGAGAAGGTCTGCGCCTTTTTCAAGGACATTGCCTGTGGCATCCTTTACCTTGCCGGCAACATCGCTGGCTGTGTTCTTTGCCTGGTTGAGGGCCGAATCGGGGTCTTTAAGCTGGTTTTCATAAGCCTGCTGTGCGCTCGCTGCTGCCTGGTTCAAGCCTTCACGGGCATTGGCGACTGCATCGGCTGCTTTGCCTTTGAGGTCTTCCATCTTACCGGCGGCACTCTCTTTGAGCGACTGGCCCTTCGCTTCTACATCATCTTTAACCGCGGCTGCCTGGGCTTTGACGGCCTGACCGGCAGCCTGTGCCGACAATTGTGCTGCATCTTTCGAGATTTCAGCATCTACCTGTGCTTTTGCTTGATTGAAGTTCATGATCTGAGTCCTTTCGTAATTTATAGCTATTAAACAAGCTTGGTGCAGCTAAAGTTTGAGCTATTAAGAAACTGAGTGCTCTAAAAAGAAGCTATATAATGCAAAAACATGTTGCATAACATATAAAAAAATTTGGAGACGGTAAAAATGGGTGTTAATTTTACACCCAAAATATAAACCTCACTAACTCACCCATGAAAAAAGCGATATTTGCTCCTTTGGCCTTGCTTCTTATGGCCGGCATCGGTGCTTGCACCGACAAGAGCGCAGCTCCCCAGCTCACGAAATCCGGACTCGATCCAGAACAATTCAATGCCGTCTATCGTGGCGACTCTACAGCCCTCTACACCCTCACCAACGCTGAAGGCATGGAAGTCTGCATCACCAACTTCGGCGGACGTATCGTTTCTATCGCTGTTCCCGACAAGGACGGCCAGTACCGCGACGTAGTACTCGGCTTCGACAGCATCGAGGCTTACTTCCCCGAAACCAACGGCACTGACTTCGGTGCCGCCATAGGCCGCTATGCCAACCGTATCAACAAAGGGCAGTTCGTCATCGACGCGGATACCTTCCAGCTTCCTATCAACAACTACGGCCACAGCCTCCACGGCGGTACCGACATGGGAACCCTCGGATGGCAGTACCGCACATACAGCGCCGTACAGCCCAATGACAGCACCCTGCAGCTGACACTCGTCGATGCTGACGGCAATAACGGTTATCCCGGCACTGTCACAGCTACCGTGACCTATACCCTCGGCTCCAACAACGACCTCAACATCGACTACAGCGCTACAACCGACAAGCCGACAATCATCAACATGACCAATCACTCGTACTTCAATCTCAGCGGCGACCCGACACAGCCTATCACCGACGAAGTACTATGGGTAGACGCAGACAATTATACACCTGTCGACAGCACATTCATGACTCTCGGCACTATAGAGAGCGTAGAAGGCACACCTTTCGACTTCCGCACTCCTAAAGCTATCGGTAATGACATCGCAGCCGACAACGAGCAGATACGCAACGGCCACGGTTTCGACCACAACTGGGTCCTCAACAGTGGTGCTACCAGTGCTCCCAAAGCCAAACTTACCGACCCCAAGACCGGCATCACTCTTGAAGTCATGACCGACGAACCCGGCATACAGATCTACACCGGCAACTTCCTTGACGGCACCGTTACAGGCAAGAATGGGAATGTCTACAATCAGCGCGCCGCCATCTGTCTTGAGACACAGCACTATCCGGACAGTCCCAACAAGCCACAATGGCCGTCCGTTGTCCTCCGTCCCGGCGAGACATACAAGAGCCACTGCACATTCCGCTTCTCCGTCGAAAAATAAAAGCCCGAAACAACACTATACCTAACTACCTAAACCAATCAATCAAACTACCATGCAATCATTAGACTGGGTTGTCATTGGCCTGTTCTTTGCAGCCCTCATCGGCATCATCGTATGGGTCATGCGGCAAAAGCAGAACAATGCGGAGGACTACTTCCTCGGCGGTAAAGATGCAACATGGATCGCAATCGGTGCGTCCATCTTCGCTTCCAACATTGGCTCGGAACATCTCATCGGCCTCGCCGGTGCCGGTGCGTCGAGCGGTATGGCAATGGCCCACTGGGAAATCCAAGGCTGGATGATCCTTATCCTGGGCTGGGTTTTCGTACCCTTCTACACACGTTCCATGGTCTATACCATGCCTGAATTCCTCGAAAAGCGCTACAACTCCCAGAGTCGTACCATTCTCTCGCTCATCTCCCTTATAAGCTACGTGCTCACCAAGGTTGCCGTTACAGTCTATGCCGGGGGGCTCGTCTTCCAGCAGGTATTCGGCATCGACACTCTCTGGGGTATCGACTTCTTCTGGATTGCCGCCATCGGTCTGGTACTCATCACAGCTATCTACACTATCGTAGGCGGTATGAAGTCCGTGCTCTACACCTCCGTGCTCCAGACACCTATTCTCCTTCTCGGTTCTCTCATCATACTTGTCCTGGGTCTTAAGGCTCTCGGCGGATGGGACGAAATGATGCGTGTCTGCGACGCTGTCAAGGTCAACGAATACGGCGACACCATGACAAACCTCATCCGCGACAACCGCGACCCGAACTTCCCGTGGCTCGGTGCCCTCATCGGTTCCGCTATCATCGGTTTCTGGTACTGGTGTACCGACCAGTTCATCGTCCAGCGCGTACTTTCCGGCAAGAACGAGAAAGAAGCCCGTCGTGGTACAATCTTCGGCGCATACCTCAAGCTCCTGCCCGTGTTCCTGTTCCTCATCCCCGGTATGATTGCATTCGCGCTCCATGCTAAATCCGTAGCTGCCGGTGGCGAAGGTTTCCTACCGCTGCTCACCAACGGCAACGTCAACTCCGACGCCGCATTCCCCGTTCTGGTTGCAAAACTGCTTCCGGCCGGTGTGAAAGGCCTCATCGTCTGCGGTATCCTCGCTGCACTGATGAGCTCGCTCGCTTCGCTGTTCAACTCATCGTCGGCCCTCTTCACCATCGACTTCTACCAGCGCTACAAGCCCAAGACGGACCCCAAGAAACTCGTCCGTATCGGTCAGGCCGCTACCGTTGTCATCGTGGCTCTCGGTATCCTCTGGATCCCTGTGATGCGTTCCGTGGGCGATGTGCTCTATACATATCTGCAGGACGTACAGTCCGTCCTCGCCCCGGGTATCGCATCCGCATTCCTCCTTGGTATCCTCTGGAAGAAAGCCACAGCCATGGGCGGCATGTGGGGCCTTCTCTCGGGTCTTATCATCGGCCTTACCCGTCTCGGTGCAAAAATATACTACAGCAACGCAGAACTACTTCCCGGCGACCAGAACTTCTTCAAGTATCTCTTCTATGATGTCAACTGGCTGTTCTTCTGCGGATGGATGTTCCTCTTCTGCCTCCTTGTGGTATTCGTTGTCAGCCTCTTCACCAAGAAACCGAGCCCCGAAAAAATCCAAGGTCTCGTATTCGGCACTTCGACTCCCGAACAGCGTCTGGCTACCCGTCAGAGCTGGAACGGCTGGGATATCTTCAATTCTATCGTAATCCTCGGTATCACTGCCGCATTCTACATCTACTTCTGGTAATCAGCTAATGGCCGGATACTACGAACAACACGACAAGCTCTATGTAGCTGTCGACTGCATAATATTCGGACTCGACGGCGACCGCGTCAGCGTACTGCTGACGCACCGCCGCTTCGAGCCGGAAAAAGGCAAAGACTCCCTCTTCGGCGGTTTCGTCCGCAAGGGAGAAAGCATCGACGCTGCCGCAGAACGCGTGCTCACCGACCTTACGGGCCTCACCGACATCTACATGGAACAGGTAGGGGCTTTCGGAGACGTGAGCCGTGACCCCGGAGAGAGAGTTGTGTCTGTGGCATACTTCGCCCTGGTGAAATTCGACGAAGTAGACCCCGACCTCATCGCCGCGCATGAGACGCGGTGGGTGAGCCTCGACGAACTGCCTCCGCTTGGATTCGACCACAACGAAATGATCGACCGCGCACTTTTCAGCCTCCGCCGCAAGTTCTCGAACGAGCCTATCGTATTCCGTCTCCTGCCCGAACTTTTCACCCTGACGCAGATGCAGAACCTCTACGAGGCCGTGATGGGCTTCAGCACCGACAAACGCAACTTCCGCAAGCGCGTGCTCGAGATGCCCTTCATCGTACCCACCGACCTCATCGATAAAGCCGGTTCCCGGCGCGGAGCCCGTATGTACCGCTTCGACGAAAATCTTTACAAGAAAAAACCACACTTCAAACTCCTTTAAGAGCAATGTTAGAAGAACTCAAAGAAAAAGTATATAAAGCCAACATGGATCTCGTAGCCCACGGCCTCGTGATTTTCACATGGGGCAACGTATCGGGCATCGACCGCGAGAAAGGTCTCGTCGTCATCAAGCCCAGCGGCGTGGACTATGCAACCATGAAGCCCGAAGACATGGTGGTCGTCGACCTCAACACGGGCGCCGTAGTCGAAGGCGAACTCCGTCCGTCGTCAGACACTCCAACACACCTGGCTCTCTACCGTGCCTTCCGCGAAATAGGCGGCGTGGTACACACACACTCCACCTATGCCACGGCATGGGCTCAGGCAGGTATCGACCTTCCAAATATCGGTACCACTCACGCCGACTACTTCCACGAAGCAGTGCCCTGCACACGCGCCATGACGGCTCCCGAAGTCGAAGGCGACTATGAATACGAGACGGGCAAGGTCATCATCGAACGTTTCGCCGGCATGAATCCCGTCCATACTCCCGGTGTTCTCGTGATGAACCACGGTCCTTTCACCTGGGGCAAAACTCCGGCAGAGGCCGTCCACAACGCCGTGGTTCTCGAACAGGTTGCCAAGATGGCATTCATAGCCTTCAACGTCAACCCCCACCTGACAATGAATCCCCTTCTTGTCGAAAAACATTTCTCACGCAAGCATGGCCCCAACGCCTACTACGGACAAAAAAAATAAACTACTAAACTCAAAACCAAACATAATCATGACAAACGCATTCTCAAACTACGAAATATGGTGGGTCACCGGCGCACAGATGCTCTATGGTGAAGAACCCGTACGCATCGTCGAATCCCACTCCAAGGAAATGGTCGAAGGCATGAACGCCGCCGGCATCCTTCCTATCAAACTCGTCTACAAAGGCACCGCAATGTCCTCCAAGGACATCGAGAACATCATGCTCGACGCCAACGCCGACAAAAAGTGCGTCGGTATAGTGACATGGATGCACACCTTCTCGCCTGCCAAAATGTGGATCCACGGTCTGCAGCAGCTCCGCAAACCGCTCCTCCACCTCCACACACAGTTCAATGCCGAAATTCCCTGGGACACCATGGACATGGACTTCATGAACCTCAACCAGAGTGCTCATGGCGACCGTGAATTCGGACACATCTGCGCACGTCTCAAAGTACGCCGCAAAGTCGTTGTCGGCTATTGGAAAGACACCAAGACCCTCGAACGTATCGCAGTATGGAGCCGCGTCGCCGCCGCATGGGCAGACGCTCAGGATATGCTCGTACTCCGCTTCGGCGACCAGATGAACAATGTTGCCGTTACCGACGGCGACAAGGTATCTGCCGAAATGCAGCTCGGTTACCACGTTGACTACTGCCCCGTCAGCGAACTTATGGAATACTACAAGAAGGTCGACGACAAGGCTGTCGACGAACTCGTAGCAGTATATCATAAGGAATACGCCTGCACCGAAGAAGTGCTCACTGCAGGCACGGAAGCCAATAAGTCCGTATGGAACGCCGCCAAAGCCGAACTCGCCATCCGCGCATGCCTCGACGCTCACGGTGCAAAAGCTTTCACAACCAACTTCGACGACCTCGGCACAGACGATATCAACGATCCCAAATTCGTCGGCTTCGACCAGATTCCCGGCCTCGCTTCACAGCGCCTCATGGCCGAAGGTTACGGCTTCGGTGCTGAAGGCGACTGGAAATCCGCCGCTCTCTACCGCACACTGTGGTTCATGAACCAGGGTCTGGGCGGCTGCTCCTTCCTCGAAGACTACACCCTCAACTTCGACGGCGAACAGAGCGCCATCCTCCAGGCCCACATGCTCGAAGTATGCCCGATGATAGCTGAAGAAAAGCCCCGTCTCGAAGTTCACTTCCTCGGCATCGGCATCCGCAAGGCACAGACAGCACGCCTCGTCTTCACATCGAAACCCGGCAAGGGTGTTACGGCCACCGTCATCGACCTCGGCAACCGCTTCCGCCTCATCGTCAACGACGTTGAATGCATCAAGTCGAAACCGCTGCCCAAACTGCCTGTCGCTTCCGCACTCTGGATCCCCATGCCCGACTTCGAAATCGGCGCAGGCGCGTGGATCATGGCCGGCGGCACACACCACAGTTGCTTCGCCTACAACGTAACTCCCGAATACTGGGCTGACTACGCCGAAATGGCAGGTATCGAGATGGTGCACATCGACAAGAATACCACCATGGAGAACTTCAAACGCGAACTCCGCATCAACGACGTCTACTATCTCCTCAACAAATAATCCGCTATGACTCTGGACGCTAAAAGCACCATCGAACAAGGCAAAGCCGTGCTCGGCATCGAATTCGGTTCGACACGAATCAAGGCTGTCCTCATCGACGGCGAAAACCGCCCCATAGCCCAGGGTGCCCATGAATGGGAAAACCAGCTCGTCGACGGGCTGTGGACCTACAGCACCGAGGCCATATGGTACGGCCTGCAGGACTGCTACGCTCATCTGCGCGAAGAAGTCCGCAAGAACTATGACATAGAGATAGAAAAACTCGCCGCTGTAGGCATCAGCGCCATGATGCATGGATATATGCCGTTCAACGACAAGGCCGAAATCCTCGTGCCTTTCCGTACATGGCGTAACACCAACACTGGCCGTGCCGCCGCCGAGCTCTCGGAACTCTTCTATTTCAACATGCCGCTCCGCTGGAGCCTCTCGCATCTCTACCAGGCTATCCTCGACAACGAGCCCCATGTGCCCGAGATCACCTTCCTGACAACCCTTTCGGGCTACATCCACTGGCAGCTTACAGGCAAGAAGGTGCTCGGCGTAGGCGATGCTTCCGGCATGATGCCTATCGACTCGGCCACAAAGACATACAATGCCGCCATGGTCGAGAAATTCGACAAACTCGTTGCACCAAAAGGCTATCCCTGGAAACTCGCCGATATCCTTCCAAAGGTACTCGTCGCCGGAGAAAATGGCGGCTACCTAACCGAAGAAGGAGCGCGCCGCCTCGACGTTTCGGGCCACCTGAAAGCCGGATGCCCCCTCTGTCCTCCCGAAGGCGATGCCGGTACAGGTATGACAGCAACAAACGCAGTCCTTCCGCGTACAGGCAACGTTTCGGCCGGTACTTCGTCATTCTCCATGATTGTCCTCGAAAAGGAACTCAGCAAGCCCTACGAAGTAATCGACGTTGTGACCACCCCCGACGGCTCCCAGGTCGCCATGGTACACTGCAACAACTGTACTTCCGACCTCAACGCATGGGTCAATATATTCAAGGAGTACCAGGAGCTTCTCGGTCTGCCTGTCGACATGAACGAACTCTACGGCAAGCTATACAACGCAGCCCTCAAAGGCGACGCTGACTGCGGCGGCCTTATCAGCTACAACTACTTCTCCGGCGAACCCGTCACAGGGCTCGCCGAAGGCCGTCCCCTGTTCGTCCGTTCGGCAACCGACAAGTTTACTCTCGCGAACTTCATGCGCGCCAACCTCAACGCCTCGGTAGGTGTTCTCAAGATCGGCAACGATATCCTCTTCAACGAAGAAAAAGTACAGGTCGACCGCATCACAGGCCACGGAGGTCTGTTTAAGACCCCCGGTGTCGGCCAGCGTATCCTCGCCGCCGCTCTCAACTCGCCTATCTCCGTCATGGAAACGGCAGGCGAAGGCGGTGCTTGGGGCATTGCATTGCTCGCTGCATACGTAATCGACAATGCTGAAGGCAAGTCTCTTGCCGACTGGCTTGACGACAAGGTGTTCCTCGGAAACTCAGGTGTGGAAATATCTCCCGATCCGGCCGACGTGGCAGGATTCGACAAATACATCGAGAACTATAAACGCGGACTCGCCATCGAACAGGCTGCCGTCACGGCAATACGCTGATTATCTATTATCCTTATTATAAAGCAGAGCTGTCCAGATGAGAACGGCTCTGCTTTTTTTTCGAAAAAAACTGATGAAAATTTTGGTAGATTGAGAAATGTGTCATACCTTTGCGGTGTAATAGTTCACTATAACACTAACTAATCATCCAAACAACATGTTCGACATTCTCCCCGTCTCTTCCACCTCCGGTATCTGGTCCACCCTCCTGACAGCCCTCTGCATCATCCTTATCTGCCTGCTCTGAACTCTCTAAATTCTACAATCCATACATCATATGCTAAAAATCGATAATCTAAGCTTCCGGTATCCGGGCCGTCGCCAGAATGTCATCGACGATTTCCGGCTCAATATCGAAGAAGGAGGCATCTACGGCCTGCTTGGCTCCAACGGTGCCGGAAAATCGACCCTACTCTACCTCATTTCCGGCCTGCTGACACCGCTAAAAGGCAAGGTTGAATACAACGGCGATGACACGCGCCTAAGACTGCCAAAAACCTTATCCGACATCTTCATCGTGCCCGAAGAACTGACACTTCCGGCCATAAGCCTCGACACATATATAAAATACAACGCCCCCTTCTACCCACGTTTCTCCCGTGAAGACCTCGACCGTCACATCGAGACCTTCGGAATCGGGAAACTGAGACACGAGAAGCTCACAAGTCTCTCCATGGGTCAGCGCAAGAAAGTATTCATGTGCTTCGCCCTTGCCTGCAACACCTCGCTCCTGCTCATGGACGAACCGACAAACGGCCTCGACATCCCTTCCAAAGCAGCTTTCCGACGCTTCATTGCCACTTCGGCATCTGACGACAAAATCATCATCATTTCGACCCATCAGGTTCGCGACATAGAAACCCTCCTCGACCATGTTCTCATCATGGACAGCCAGAGGCTTCTTCTCGACAGCAGCATAGCCGAAATAACGGGCAAGCTGGCTTTCATCACCACTTCCGACCGCTCGCTTATCGACAAAGCACTCGTCAGCCAGCCATCGGTAGGCGGTACACAGATAGTGATAGCCAATGACGGCGACTTTGACACAGAGGTCAACCTCGAAAGTCTGTTCGAACTCGCCACGACAAGACAAGACATAGTCGACAGAATGTTCAACGCCTCATACACAGAAAGATGATGAAAGCACAGTCACAGATATTCGATTTCGGGCGTTTCGTAAATACCCTTCGCAACGACATTGCGCTGAACAGCCACCAGTTAGGAATCCGACTGGTTTCCATGCTCGGCATAATAACAATCCTGTTCATCTTCTCCATATTCGTCAATATCCACGATTCCCATACAAGGCTGTTATGTTTCTTCGGCGGCTTATGCCTCTTCGCATCGCTCGGAGCTTCACATTTTTCCGACTACATGAGCAGTCCCGGCGAGCGTCTCAGTACGCTTATGGTGCCGTCGTCGACACTCGAAAAATACCTTTCCCGCCTCCTGATATACGTTGTCGGCACTTCAGTGGCATATCTTATCTGCTACATGATAGGTGATCTCGTACATATCCTTATCGCAAAACTGTACTTCGCCGACCGTATCGCCACACCTTCTTTCACCGCGCCGTCAACAATCGCCCAGTTGGGCACTCTTGAAATCCTTGTTCTGATAGGAACACAAGGTGCGTTCGTCCTGGGCTCCTTGCTTTGGACAAAAAACTCTTTTATCAAGACTGTCGCCGCTATATGGATCCTACAGACAGTGCTGTCGTTCGTTGTCATCATAACGATGCGTATCGCTATTCATAACACTACAATACATGCTACCGGAGTTGATGAGCGTATATTTACAGACTGTACCGAGACCATTGCAATCTGCGTAGTGGCGGCATACGACCTTTTCTTCTTCATAACATCGTATTTCCGTCTGCGCGAGAGCGAAATTATCAACCGATTCTGAGAGATGATAGATTTCAATAACTCTAACCGAGCCATATACCTACAGATTGCCGACGACATATGCGACAAAATACTGATGGGGAGCATAGTGCCCGACGAGCGCATACCCTCGGTCCGCGAATATGCCGTCAGCGTGGAGGTCAACGTCAACACCGTCGTAAAGGCATACGACTATCTGTCAGGCTTGGGCATCATCTACAACAAGCGGGGACTTGGATTCTTCGCCTCGGCCGATGCCCGTGAACTTGTGGCCGGGCTACGGCGCCGCGAACTTATCGACGAAGGTCTCAAATCCATATTCAGGCAGCTGTCGCTTCTCGATATCACTCCAGAGACCCTCGCCGACATGTACACAAAATATCTCAACGAACAAAAGGACACAAACAAATGAAAAAGACAACATACGCCATCCTCATCATGCTCGGCCTGACCCTGCTGGCGACCATCGCGGTCGCTCTCTGGGTGGCATCATTACTGGTGATGTAGACAAGCCTTATGTCATAGTGCTCTTTTTTTCGTAACTTTGCAGTCAGAAAGGTAAAAAAGAGTACTATGACATCAATTGCAGTTTTTACGTCGAAGGAACGTTTCGTCTCTTTCGCATGGCAGCACTTGCTGCTTCTTGGTTCACTCTATCTCATGACCCTCGGGGTTGCGCTGTGTATACGCTCAGATTTCGGCAGCAGCGTGATATCCTCCCTGCCTCTTTCTCTGTCGCTGGCAGGAGCCGAAGGCAAAGTTCCGGCATGGTCAGTGGGCGGCTACACGATAATGATGAATTTCGTCTTCGTGTTCCTCCAGATTCTCATACTGAGAAAGAAATTCGAGTATATCCAGCTCTTCCAGCTTATTATAGGCCTCGTGTTCGGCTGGCTCATAGACCTCAACATGTTCCTTACCGACGGAATACTGTGCGATTCGGTACTGAGTAAGACTCTCGTCCAGGTCGCAGGATGCACAGTGATGGGCGTGGGCATAGCCTTCGAAGTGAAATGCGGCTCTGTCACAATGCCCGGCGAAGGTCTGCCGGTAGCACTGAGCCGTGTCACCGGACAGCCTTTTCCAAAGCTTAAGATTTTTGTCGATACCACTCTCGTGGTACTTGCCGTGGCGAGCTGCTATCTTTTCTTCGGACAGTGGCGATGGAATGTCGTCGGCCCTGGCACGCTTTTCGCAATGGTCTACGTAGGGCTCGTCGTAAAGTATGTCGTCGCACACACTCCCTGGTTCGACAGGCTGCTGAATTACCGCCCCGGCTTCCGCAGATACATCTTCGGCCTGGCGCGATTCATCTACAAAGGGAAAGATTAGATTACTTAGCCGGGTAGAGTTTCTCGCGCAGTTCGAGGACGCGCGGATCGGTGATATAGTCGTCGTATTCGGCGAGCTTGTCGATGGTGCCGCGAGGAGTAAGCTCGATGATGCGGTTGCAGACCGTCTGGATAAACTCATGGTCGTGCGATGCCATCAGGATATTTCCTTTGAATCCCTGGAGGGTGTTGTTGAACGCCTGGATAGATTCGAGGTCGAGATGGTTCGTCGGTGAGTCGAGGATGAGAGTGTTGGCATCGCGAAGCATCATGCGTGCTATCATGCAGCGCATCTTCTCACCGCCGGAGAGCACGGAAGCCTTTTTGAGGACATCATCGCCCGAGAAAAGCATCTTGCCGAGGAAACCTTTGAGATATATCTCGCTGGAATCGTCGCTGAACTGAGAGAGCCATTCGACGAGATTGTAATCCGTATTAAAGCACGAGGAGTTGTCGAGGGGGAGATATGCAGTAGTGATGGTCTGACCCCACTCGAAAGTACCTGCATCGGGCTTGCGGTTGCCGTTGATAATCTCGAAAAGAGCCGTCATCGCACGTGGGTCATGACTGAGGAATGCAACCTTGTCGCCCTTCTCTATCTGGAAGTTTACATCATTGAACAGCACTTCTCCGTCGACGCTCGCCGAAAGGCCTTTCACTTCGAGAATCTTATTGCCCGGTTCGCGGGCTGGGGTGAAGATTATGCCGGGATATCGGCGCGATGAAGCCTGGATTTCCTCGATATTGAGTTTTTCGAGCATCTTCTTGCGCGATGTTGTCTGCTTGCTCTTAGCCACATTGGCACTGAAACGACGTATGAATTCAAGGAGTTCTGCTCGCTTTTCCTCAGCTTTCTTATTAGCCTGCTGCTGCTGACGGAGAGCCAGCTGGCTGCTCTGGTACCAGAAACTATAGTTGCCGGCAAAGAGCTGAACACGGTTATAGTCGATATCGAGCGTATTTGTACATACCGAATCAAGGAAGTGGCGGTCGTGGCTGACGACAAGCACAGTGTTCTCGAAGTTCGACAGATAATTCTCGAGCCATGCAACAGTGTCGAGGTCAAGGTCGTTGGTCGGTTCGTCGAGGAGCAGATTGTCGGGGTTGCCGAAGAGAGCCTTTGCAAGGAGTACGCGCACCTTCTCGTTGGCGCTGACATCGCGCATGAGCATGCCGTGCTTCTCCTCCTTTATGCCGAGGCCGCTGAGCAGGGCTGCCGCGTCGCTCTCGGCGTTCCACCCTTCAAGTTCCGCGAAACGTTCTTCGAGCTCGGAAGCACGAATACCGTCCTGGTCGTTGAAATCTGGCTTGGCATAGAGAGCATCCTTCTCCTGCATGATATCCCACAGGACTGTATGACCGCGCAGGACAGTCTCAAGAACCGTGCAGTCGTCGAACTTGAAATGATCCTGCTCCAGGACACTCATACGCTCGCCCGGACCTTGCACGATAGTACCCGATGTCGGGGCAAGCTGACCGCTCAGCATACGCATCAGTGTGGACTTGCCGGCACCGTTTGCACCTATTATACCATAACAGTTTCCGGGAGTGAACTTGAGATTTACGTCTTGAAAAAGGGGCTTCTTGCCAAATTGAATACCGAGATTACTAACCGTTATCATCTAAATATGTGTATCTTATGCTGTACTTATTGGAATTAGGCTGCAAAGTTACGCAAAAAACATGATATTTTAGCACATTGCAAAAAAGCCTCAATCATAGTCGTAGCCGGCATTTACAGCCATTAACACATTTTAACTCTCTGCAGAAATGCATAAATAAATTTTAGCCTTAATTTTGCAAAACCATCTCATTATCATTTCCAATTTTTAGTATCACATCATGAAAAAAGCTTTACTCCTAACCCTGTTAGCTGTAATCGGCCTTGGCTATCCGGAAGCTAACGCCCAGAAAGTCAACGAATTCGGGTCTACGACCCGTTCGGAGCTCCTAAGCAAGGACACCTATGTCACTAAATCACCCGCCAAAGAAGGTCCAACAGTCTTCGATCTTATGGCATGCCCCGAAGGCTCGGTCTACAGCGCTACTTACACCGAAGATGCTGCCTTCACCGGCTCGCAGTGCGCCGACCAGGGCCGTCCCGACATGCCCTGCAAATTCTTCCAGCATTTCTCGGGCAACAAGTACCTTGTCAACGGCGTACGCTTCTATGGCTATTTCAACTACTGGGATGCCGCAAGCTATAACTGGCTCTTCTGCACCGAACGCGCCGGCATCGACGAGAACGGCGCTATGACCAAGCCGGTGAAATTCGAAATCTCCTTCTACAAGGACAACGGCCCCGACGGCCTTGCCGGTGACGAGGTCTACAAAAAAGTAGTCGACCTCATAGGTACCCAGACCGGCGTGCAGACAGGTGACGATGTGTCAGGATACCAGTCTATCTATTACTTCGATGTCGAGCTCGACGAAAATATCAAGATGGAATCCGGCTACCTCCAGGTAAGTGCCGCCGCCACCGACGAGACTCCCACCTGCTGGTTCTCCGTCTTCACTGCAAGCTCTTCTGTCGACTGGGCATACATAGATGCCGGCGACTTCACCATGGATACCTTCAACCCGATGATTTTCTGCTTCAAGGGCACAGGTGAACTCGCAGCTGACAAGGCGCTTAAATTCAACCGATTCATCTCGCCTGTAGCAAATACCAACGGTAAATTCGAACGCGTTCAGGTCGAGGTTGCAAATACCGGCAAGAACGCTATCGAGGATGCCAAACTCGAACTATGGGCCGACGGCAAATACCTGACCACCGAAGATGTCGAGGAAACCCTTGAGCCCGACGCTACATACAAACATACTTTCGAGGCGCGTGTCGACTGCTCCGCACCCGGCACTCACAAGCTCGAAGTCCGCAACGTGACTCCCGGCGACGAAAAATACTGCCCCGACTCCTTGGCTTTCATCGTTACATCCCAGGAGGCTACAGGCGAAGTGGGAGCATCATCCTCGCGCGACTGTTCCTACGAACACATCACCAATGTCACCATCGGCAACGTGTCCAATCCCAGCGAAGCATCGAACTATTCTGACTTCACCGATATCGTAGCCGATATCCACGCCGGCGAAGTGCTTGCACTCAAAGTAGAGGTCGCAGGTTCTCCCTCGATTGCAGCATGGGTCGACTGGAACGGTAACGGCATACTTGGTGAAAACGGCGAAGTAGTGACGTGGAATACAACAGACCATACCGGTGAGATCGTTATTCCCGAGAATACAACTCTTACAGAAGGCAACAAACTTCTCCGTATAGTAGCCAACTACTATACTCCGGAACCCGTCGGGGAATACAGCTACGGAGAAACCGAAGATTACTCCATCAACGTTGTCCGCAACTCCGGCACCCCTGCTGTGGAACTTGAAGACACAGAACTTGTCGGAAGCCTTAATGCCGACAACAAGACACAGCCCTTCCGTATCAGCAACTCCGCTCAGGGTACACTCGAAGGAGAGCTCCAGATCAGCTATGTCCTCCCCAACACCCCTGCTTCCAACTACTCGACAAACGACCCTGTAGGTTCCGACGCTCTCAAGGTTGTACGTCGCAGAATAGCCCACGAAGCATGCAAGAAAGCACCGGCGGCCGATGCTCAGACAACATATACCGTCCGCTATGACAACGGCCAGGCCGCTGCCATCGGTATCAACAACTGCGACAACCCCATCTACGCCCAACTCTATCCCGGAAAGATGCTTGCAGCCCTCGACGGCATGCAGCTCAGCAGCGTCGACGTCTACATCGGTGATGCCTGCACTTCCTCGAAGGTGATCATCTATGGAGCCAACACCCAGAGTGCTCCCGGCGATGTCATCACTACCCAGGAATTTACAGCAGTCTCCGACAGCTGGAACCACATCGTACTCAACACCCCGGTCACCATCGACGGCAAGGACCTCTGGGTATGCGTCCAGGTTGAAGGCTTCACAGGCGACGGCTATCATATCGGTATCGACAACGGCCCTGCAACCCGAGGCTTCGGCGAACTCATCAACATCGGCCAGAGCAAATGGTGGTCCATGGCAGATCTCGACCTCGACTACAACTTGTGCATCCGCGCCAACGTCTCCGGCGAAGCTACCCCGGCCATCAGCTGGCTCTCCCTTGACAACACACATATCAACGTTGCTGCAAACGATACCGAAGAACACAATCTCATCTTCGATGCGACAAAGATTGAGAACAACAAGCTCTACGAAGCTGTAATCGACATCCTCACAAACGACGAACTCTCCTCGAAGGTGACAATGCCAGTCTACCTCATCAACGGTCATGTCACAGGCATCCAGACAGTCGTTACCGAAAACGACACCCGTCTCAATGTAGAGGGCAACCTTATCACCGTCGATGCATCCAAGGAAGTCGCTAACGTAAGCCTCTTCGCCATCAACGGTCTCCTGGCAGCTGCCGTACAAGGCAACGTACTCGATGCCTCCAATGTGGCTAACGGTGTATATGTGCTCGTCGTCAAATTTGCCGACGGTACGAACGAAAGCATGAAGCTCCTCTTCAACAAATAAGGAATTATTATAAGCTTGACTCCAATACGACGGAAGGAAGTCCCCGCGAAGGAACTTCCTTCCGTTCTTTTAATATCATATTCCGGGCATACCCAACACAGATTGAAGGTCTCAAGCGTCTTGGGCTTTCCAGTCATTATTATATTCCATTTAATATTATTTAACCATCAATCCAGGGCTTTGATTGAAATTCCGTTTACTTTTGCAGAACAATCATTTTTTTCATTTCATCAAAGCAATAATAAGCATGAAAAAAGCTTTACTTCTAACCCTTATCGCCACTACCGGCATAGGCAGTCTAAGTTCCTATGCCCAGACCGGCAATGAGTTCGGAACCAGGAGCCGTACTGAACTTATCACCCAGGACGAGCTAATGAGAAAGGCCCCGGCCAAAGAAGGTCCAACGATCTACGACCTCATGGCATGTCCCGAAGGTTCGGTCTTCGCCTCTTCTTACACTCCGGACGCAGGCTTCTACTCCTCGCAATGTGCCGACCAGGACCGACCCGGTATGCCCATCAAGGTCTATGAGTACTTCTCAGGCAACTGTTACCTCATCAACGGTATCCGTTTCTATGGTTTCTTCAACTACTATGACGCAGATTCCCGTAGATGGAAATATTGCAACGAACGTGGCGGTATCGACGAGAACGGCGTAATGACCAAGCCAGTAAAATTCGAAATCTCCTTCTATAAAGCTAACGGCGAAGGCGGTTATGCCGGCGACGAAGTCTACAAGAAAGTAGTCGACGTCACAGGCGTACAGACAGGTGTCCAGGTAGGAGACAGCCAGATTGGCACTCAGTCCATCTATGCTTTCGATGTAGACTTCGACCAAGAAATCAAGATGGAATCCGGCTTCATCCAGATCAGTGCAGCCGAGACGGAAGAAAGTCCTTCATGCTGGTTCTCTCTCTTCTTGGCAAGTTCCGGCTCGGGCTGGGCTTATTATGACACCGGCTCCTATATAGTGCCTTGCTCCGACCCCTTGATCTTCTGTTTCAAAGGCACCGGAGAATTTGCTGCCAACAAAGCGCTTAAACTCAACCGTTTTATCTCGCCCACAGAATCTGCCAGCGGTAAATTCGAACGCGTACAGGTAGAAGTTTCGAATGCAGGTAACAATACCATCGACGATGCCAAGCTCGAACTATGGGCCGACGGCAAATGTATCGCGACAGAAGATCTCGATGCAACACTTATCTCAAATGCTACCTACAAGCACACCTTCGAAACTCGTGTCGATTGCTCGGCCCCCGGTGTTCACGAAATCGAAGTACGTAACGTCACTCCCGGCGACGAAAAATACTGCGCCGAAACATCTACTTTCGAAGTAACATGTCAGGAAGCCACCGGCGAAGTCGGAGCCTCAGTTTCATCGGACTGCTCAACAGAATATATCTCCAATGTCACTATCGGCAACTTCTCCAACCCCAGCGGCGCATCGAACTACAGCGACTTCAGGAACATCGTAGTTGATATCCACTCAGGCGAAGTTCTCGTGCTCAAAGTGGAGACCCAGAACTATGTTACGACCGCTGCCTGGATCGACTGGAACGACAACGGCATACTTGGAGAAGAAGGCGAAACCATCAACTGGAACCCCGCTGACAAAACAGGCGAAATCTCCATTCCCGAAAATATCACCCTTACTGAAGGGCCCAAACTTCTACGTATCGTAGTAAGCTACTATTACAGTCCCGAACCAGTCGGTGAGTATCGCTGGGGCGAAACCGAAGATTATACCATCAACGTTGTCCGCACTTCGGACACTCCGGCTTTAGGCCTTGAGGAAACAGAACTTATAGAGGAACTCAACTCCGACAACAAGACTCACAGCCTCAACATCAAGAACCGGGCACAAGGCACACTCGAAGGTAATTTCAAGATCAGCTACGTCCTTCCTAACACACCTGCATCGAACTTCTCCACCGCCGATCCCGTCGAAACTGACCCCGTCGACATCGTACGCCGCAATATAGCACCATCAGCCCGCAAGGCAACACCGGCAGCCGATGCCCAGGCGACCTACACCCTCCGCTATGACAATGGCCAGAGCGCAGCCATCGGTATCAACAACAACGAAGCGCCCATCTACGCCCAGCTATATCCCGGCAAGATGCTCGCAGCACTCAACGGCATGAAACTCAGCAGCGTCGACGTCTATATCGCTGATGCCTGCACATCCTCCAAAGTAATCATCTACGGAGCCAATACACAGGAAGCTGTAGGCGATATTATTACGACCCAGGAATTTACAGCAGTCTCCGATGAATGGAACCACATAGTCCTCGACAACCCCCTCACCATCGACGGCAAGGACCTCTGGGTGGCTGTTCAGGTTCAGGGTAACACAGGCGATGGCTTCCATATCGGTATCGACCACGGCCCTGCAACAATAGGCTTCGGCGACCGCATCAACATCGGCGGTCCGAACTGGTGGTCCATGGCCGATCTCCAGTATAACTACAACTTCTGCATCCGTGCAAACGTTTCCGGCGAAGCTACCCCTGCCATCAGCTGGCTCTCGCTCGACAACACCCGGATAAACGTTCCTGCAAGCGAAACCAAAGAACATAAACTCAGCTACGATGCTTCGAAGCTCGAAGCCAACAAGCTTTACGAAGCTGTTATCGACATCCACACCAACGACGAACTCTCGCCCAAGGTGACAATTCCCGTCTACCTCATCAACGGCCAGTCCACCGGCATACAGACAGTGGTTACGGAAAACGACACCCGTCTCAATGTAGAGGGCAGTGTTATCACTGTCGAAGCAGACAAGGAAGTCGCTAACGTAAGCCTCTTCGCCATCAGCGGTATCCAGGTAGCTGCCGTAGAAGGCAACGTACTCGATGCTTCCAATGTGGCAAACGGCGTATATCTCCTGCTGGTCAAGTTTGCCGACGGTTCTAACGAAAGCATGAAGCTCCTTTTCAACAAATAAGGAATACGTAAACTCCAATCCTATACGACGGAAGGAAGTCTCCTATAAGGAACTTCCTTCCGTTTTTTTATCATACCACATGGATATATTATTTGTAGGTAAACGAAAATTTATCTATATTTGGGAATGATATCGGCAGAACTTCTGCGCCTTAACTTAGGAATATACTGAAAAAACAATACATCAATGACACATTTCACTGACCAAGACCTTGAACAGCTTAAAACTAAAGGAATTAGCGTCGAAACTGTAGAGAAACAGCTCGAACTCTTCCGTACCGGCTTCCCCTACCTCAGGATAGATTCACCTTCATCGCTCGGCTACGGTATCACCCCAATCGATGACGAGACAGCCGGTGCATGCCTTTCCCGGTGGAAAGAATTCCTCGAAAACGGCGGCGATGTCCTCAAATTCGTGCCAGCCTCTGGTGCTGCATCCCGCATGTTCAAAGCTCTTTTTGCTTTTGTCAACGGCAATGAAGAGATTCCGGCCGAGGGCTCGCCGGTGGCACAGCTCATAGAAAAGATTCGCGATTTCGCATTCTACGACACCCTCCAGACAACCGTGCAGCATCTTTACGGCAAGAGCGTGGAAGAACTCATCGCCGAAAAACGTTTCAAAGATCTTGTCGGTGCCATCATCCTTCCCGAAGGCATGAATTACGGAGGACTTCCCAAGGCCCTTCTCACTTTCCATCGCTACGATGGCGGCGAAGTACGCACAGCCCTCGAAGAACAGCTCGCCGAAGGCGCACAGACAGCCGCCTCGAAAGGCGGCAAGGTTAAACTGCATTTCACTGTATCGTCCAACCACCGCAAACTCTTCGAAGCCAAGCTCGCCGAAGCCGTTCCTGCTATGGAGAAACGCTTCGGTGTCAAGTACGACATCTCCCTCTCCGAGCAGAAACCCTCGACCGACACTATCGCCGTCACTCCCGACAATGAGCTCTTCCGCGATGACAACGGCCGTCTCGTATTCCGTCCCGGCGGCCACGGCGCCCTCATCGAAAACCTCAACGACATCGACGCAGCAGTCGTATTCATCAAGAACATCGATAATGTCGTAGCCGACAAACACCGCGCCGATACAATCCACTACAAACAGCTCCTCGGCGGCATGCTCCTTCTCGTACGTGACCGCATCGACCACTTCCGCAAGCTGCTGACCGCCGGTGCCGACGAAGCTACTCTTGACGAAGCTACTGCATTTGTAGAAAAGATACTATGCATGCACGGCGATGCCCTTGCTGCCGACAAGAGCGCTGCCGAACGATCGGCTGCCCTACTTGCCATATTCGACCGTCCGCTCCGCGTCTGCGGCATGGTGCGCAACGAAGGCGAACCCGGCGGCGGCCCGTACAATGCCTACGCTTCGGACGGCACATACGTAGCACCCCAGATCCTCGAATCCACACAGATCGACCTTTCCAAACCCGAGAACGTCGAGATGATGAAGAAAGCCACACATTTCAATCCCGTCGATCTCGTATGCTACCTCAAGAAAGCCGACGGAGGCTCCTACGACCTCACCCAATACGTCGATCACAAGACCGGCTTCATATCCGAGAAGAGCCTCGGCGGCCGCGACCTGCGCGCCCTCGAGCTTCCCGGCCTATGGAACGGCGCAATGAGCATGTGGAACACCGTATTCGTCGAAGTTCCGGCCTCTACCTTCAACCCCGTAAAGACCGTCAACGACCTTCTTCGTCCGGCACATCAATAAGACGAACATCATACAAGCATGAAAGGAAAAGTGATAGTCATCGCCGCTCCTTCAGGATGCGGCAAATCGACCATAATAAACGCTCTCCTCGAAGGAGGAGACCTCAATCTCGGCTTCGCGGTATCGGCGACCACACGTCCACCCCGCGAAGGCGAGAAGGAAGGGGTCAACTACTTCTATATGACCGAGGAAGCCTTCCGTGACGCCATCGCCGAGGGTGACTTCCTCGAATATGAGGAAGTCTATCCCGGACGGCTCTACGGAACACTCCGCAGCGAAGTAGACCGTATCATTGAGGAAGGCCATAACATCATCCTCGACCTCGATGTCAACGGAGCACTCGGAGTCAAACGGGAATATGGCAAGGACGCGATCACAATCTTCATCGAGCCACCCAGTCTCGAAGAACTCCGAAACCGTCTCGAACGTAGGGGTACAGAATCGCCAGAGATTATCGATGTGCGCATCGACCGTGCCCAGTACGAAATGTCGAGGGCATCCGAATTCGATGCCCGCATAGTCAACGACGATCTTGCCGAAGCAATACGTCAGACACGCAACCTCATCGGCGGTTTCATATCGTGCTGATTCTATGGAAGAGACAACGAAACGCACCGTCGGTATCCTCGGCGGTTCATACAACCCTGTCCACATCGGCCATATGATGCTCGCATCGTATCTGGCGCAATGGGGGTATGTCGACGAGGTATGGCTCACGCTTTCTCCGCTCAATCCTCTGAAGGATGAAACGGAACTGCTGCCCGACCTCAAGCGGCTATCCATGCTCTCTATCGCAGCCAAGGGTGCCAGAAACCTGGAAATATGCGACATAGAACTGACGATGCCGCGGCCGTCTTACACAATCGACACTCTCGACCTTCTAAAGAGCCGCTATCCGGAATACCAGTTCAAGCTCGTGATAGGCAGCGACAACTGGCGTATTTTCGACAACTGGCGCCAAAGTCAGCGCATCCTCGACGAATATGGCGTAGTGGTTTATCTTCGGCCGGGTTACCCTGTCGAAAAAACGCATATCGACGGCCTGACCGTCGTCGACGCACCTATGGTAGACATCTCGAGCACCTTCATACGTGAATCCATTCGTCGGGGTCGCGACATGAACTATTTCCTGCCGGCCGGTGTCTACAAGTACATCGTTGAAAACAAACTCTACGGCATAAGCAAATGAGCGAATCAAAAATTCCCCCGACGGCCATAGCCCTGACAGGCCTCGCCGTCGAATACTGCCGTCTCGTCGACGGCTGCCAGGAGACCGAACCGGCAGAGTTCTGCCTCGGAGTACTGCGCTACCTTTCGCGTCTCTACATGACAGGGCTGGACCTGAAACCTTACGGCGAGACAGACAGCGGAGAAGACAACGGAGCGATCGCCGACAACCTTGAAGAAGAAGCCTACGACAAGGCAGCCGAAAACATGGCCGCACTCTTGGGAGAGTACGACACATACCTCGACACATTCGTAGATGACATGCGCTACTCAGACACCCCAGTGGCCGTGGCACTCTCCGAACAGCTCGCCGATATTTACCAGCAGACCTACGACTTCTCGGCCGCCATGCGCGAAGCCGTCGCCGAAAGCATTCCCGACATACTCGCCGACTTCAAATACCGTTTCGACTCTTACCTGAGCGAAACGGTATGCAACGCACTGCGAGCCACCAACTTCATCTACCAGAAAGAACTGAAATGAACCACATACAGGACCTTATCAACTTTCTCGACTCCTCGCCCGTCAATTTCTGGGCAGTCGAGACTCTTCGCAGCAGGCTCGAGGCCAACGGCTTCCGCGAGCTCGACATGCGCGATGCGTGGACTCTCCAGGCCGGAGACAAGCGTTACGTCGTCAAAAACGGCTCGGCGCTCTTCGCCTTCGTCGTCGGCACCGGCGAAGCCTCCAAGGGCTTCCATATCATAGCCGCACACTCCGACTCTCCCGGCTTCCGTATCAAGCCGTCCTCAGAAATCAAATGCGAGGGCGGAGTAGTCAAACTCAACACAGAGGTCTACGGAGGCCCTATACTTTATACATGGTTCGACCGTCCCTTGTCTATTGCCGGTCGCGTCATACTGCGTTCCGACGACCCCCTCAATCCGGAGACTCGTCTGGTCCGCTTCGAACGCCCGCTCCTGCTGATACCCCATCTCGCCATTCATTTCAACCGCGCCGTCAACGAGGGCAATCCACTATCTAAACAGAAGGACATGCTGCCTGTCATCAGCCTTGACACCGCCGACCCGAAAGGTCTCGTCCGCTCGCTCGTGGCCCAGCAGCTCGACATCGACCCCGACAGCATCCTCGACTACGACCTCTCGCTCTACGACACCGAAAAGGGTGTCACCGTCGGGCCCGAGAATGAGATGGTCAGCTGCGGTCGTCTCGACGATCTAAGCATGGTCCATGCCGGACTGGCCGCCATGCTCGACACCCTCGGACATAACAGCGAATATACCCGCGTCCTCGCCGTCTTCGACAACGAAGAGACTGGCTCCGGGACGAAGCAGGGAGCCGGTTCACCCATACTGGAGCATATACTACGCAGAATTGTGTCGTGCGCCGGGGGGGCGGAGGACGACTACATGCGCGCCGTGGCCGACTCATTCATGATTTCCGCCGACAATGCCCACGGGCTGCATCCCAACTATGTCGAGAAGCAGGATCCGACAAACCATCCCATCCTCGGCCATGGGCCGTGCGTGAAAATCAACGCCAACTGCAAGTATATGACAGATGCCGACTCGGCTGCCGTATTCGTACGACTGTGCGAGATGGCTGGTGTTCCTTGCCAGTACTTCGTCAATCACAGTGATGTTGCAGGCGGTTCCACTCTCGGCAATATCCTGACCTCGCAGATACCACTGCGCGGTGTCGACATGGGCGCACCTCTCTGGGCCATGCACTCTGTGCGCGAAACAGCCTCCGCTGCCGACCATATATACACGATCAAGGCATTCACGGAGTTCTTCAAACTGTAACTTTTCGACGGGGCGATTGTTATTAAGTCATAACATTCACACTACAAACATATGAAAGACAACCGCCTCAACCCCTCCGACCAGATTATGGTCGAGATCATCGACAGCTACGGCACCATCCTGGCGACACATATCTCCGACGGGTACCACACCATCCAGCAGGCCGTCGACGATGCTTTTGCCAAAACGATGCCGAAAGAACAGGACATACGCGACTACACATTCAAGGTAACAGACCGCACCACCGGCACACACGAACGTTATCTTGTCAATGCCGGAGGCAACGTACGTCTTCTCGCATAACAGTTATTTGGTCTTTTTTTACTATTTTTGCCCTCGGAACCGGGAATGTCCCCGGCTCCGAGATTTTTTATGTACTCATCAACAGCGAAGCAATGGTAAAACACATCGTAATGTTCCGTCTCGAAGGCGAAGCGGAATCTGTCGCCGAAGCGGCACGCAGATTCAAAGAAGGCCTCGATGCGCTCCCGGCTAAAATCAAAGAGCTCAAAAGCATAGAGGTAGGGATCAACGACGGCCCCGCTGCCGGCAACTGGACTGTGGTCCTTACCGCCGTATGCGACAACTATTCGGACCTGGCAACGTATTCGGCACATCCCGACCATCTTGCATGTGTCGCTGTCATCAAAGCACTGATAGGCCAGCGCGCCTGCGTCGACTACACATTCTAAATCCGCAAGCTGCATGAACAAGCTCAATATACCGGCCGATGCCGGGCCTAACGACTATGTAAAAGTCGACTTCGTCCTCGCCAGCCCCTCCACAGACGCCTGCGACCTGCTTGCCGACAGCCTCGGAGCTGCAGGTTTCGAAAGTTTCGTCCCTGAAGAAGACGGCAGCGCCATGACAGCCTATGTTCCGGCACCGCAGTTCTCTGCTGACGCTATCGATGAAGCTGTCGCCGAGATGCCTCTCCCTGTCGCTATAACATGGAAGGCAGAATTCGTCAAGGGTCGCGACTGGAATTCGGAATGGGAGAAAAACTACTTCAAGCCCATAGTCATCGACGGCAAGGTAGCAGTCCACAGCTCTTTCCACACAGATGTCCCGAAAGCCCCATATGATATCGTCATAGATCCTAAGATGGCTTTCGGAACGGGCCACCATGCGACTACGACCCTGATGATGAAGTCGCTCCTCGAGGACGATATACGTGGGAAACACGTCGTCGACATGGGAACTGGCACAGGCATCCTCGCCATCCTGGCTTCCATGCTCGGTGCAGCCGATGTCTTCGCAGTCGAAATCGACCCCTTCGCAGTTGCCAACGCACGTATCAACACCGACCTAAACCTCGGCGACAAGAACAACATCACCGTCGTCGAAGGCGATGCATCAGCTTTGGAAAAGCGTCCTCACGATGCCGACATCTTCCTTGCAAACATCAACCGCAATATAATAACAGGCGACATCGAACGGTATGCCTCTGCGATGGCACACGGTGCACGGCTGACTGTCAGCGGCTTTTATGTCGACGACCGTCCCATCGTCATTGAAGCAGCCGCCAAAGTCGGCTTTAAGCCAACTGGAATGGCCGAAATGAACCGATGGTCGTCAATAACATTCAAGAAAGTATGATAACCCGTCTCATCGCTTTAATAATACTGGTCCTTACCGGCTCGACAGCCTTCTCCGGCACTCCCTGGAGGGAAACCAAAGCACGTTTTGCCTGGGGAGCCGACATGGGTGCCTCTATCGATATGACAGGCGACGAGATGAGTTCCGTCGACTTTTCGGCAGCCTTCGGCGTGAGCCGTGGCTGGATTCAGTTTGCCGGTATCGGAGCACAAGCCAACTTCATGGTCAGCAACTCGTGTCGTTCATATCCTATCTTCCTCAATTTCAGGACCAACTTCCGCAACACGCCCTCACTGGTGTTCTGGGATATAAAGGGCGGCATCTCTTTGAACTATCTCGAGCACAACGTACAGGATACGGGCCTGTACCTTTCGACGGGCATCGGCATACGCCTCGCATACAGTTCCAAGTTCAGTTCACACATCATAGCAGGCTACAGCTTCAGACAGCGCCGGCACGTCGACAACCTTGCCGACAATGACATTCACAATGACCTCCATTGTGTGTATGTCAAACTCGGTGTAGCTTTCTGACATATACAGGAAACCTGAGCAAATCCTTCCCGGCACTTTTTATTGCGCGTCTTCGAACATTCGTAAGACGCGCAATGTTCTATTTGTACAATTCCAACCCATAAAAACAGATAGGACAATGTCGCAAAGCTCCGCTAACAAAAACAAGACCACCGTCTGGATTGCCATCGGTGCCATCTTTTTAATCATACTTCTCATCATATGGTTAACATTCGCCGACCTTACCGGCAACACCGACGTGGCAGCATTCCTCGCCCCCTACATCGTGAACGCCCCGGCCACTGTCGGTTAGTTATATCTCAACTAAATAACACACAACCATGGATGCAATAATGAATTTCACCATTGCCGGTGTCAGTCTGCCGGTATGGGTCCTATGGATTCTCATAGGTTTTTTTGAAGCATTGATAGTATCAAAGATGCTGTCATCGCGCAGGATATTATTCATGGACTCAGTTATAGGTATCGTATTCGCAGCCCTCGGGGGCTTCCTGACGACATGCTATCTCGGTTCAACCGCTATGGAACTATTCCTGATTTCAATTCTCGGCGCTATTTTCTTTGCCGGTGTCGCACTCTGGATTACAGGCCTCATCTTCTACAAAGACGAAAAAAAGATGGAGAAATAGCTTCATATCTCTCCCTTAAAGATAGATGGAACCCAAGCCGGCGTTCTCTCCGGAGACGCGCGGTAGGGGTTCTTTTTTTATATGTTGGATATAGATATTTTATGTACCTTTGCATCATTGACAGGACCACCTATCGGTAGCCCGTTCAAAACTACTAAGTCCCAACCTTGATCTGATGCAAAGAAAGCAAGCGATTCCAAGCCCCAACAAAGCAGCTACTCTGCGAAAAATAGCCGGCAATCTTGTTGCCATGCGTGATGTCGTTGTCCCTATCATTGGCGATGACATTTTCTATGTCGCGCATGAAACCCTGGGCCACATCAGTTTGCACAGATACCTGCTCGAACGTTTCATCGAGGAATACGGCGACACAGGCCTGACGGAGGAAAGCAAACAGATTATAGAGAATGGCGAATACTACGGCCTGTCGAAGCTCGAACGCGTATTCAAATCCGATTTTCAAGCCGACCATCGTACATATCTGGAAGAAGCCCTGAACAAAGGAATGATACGAATGGACGAGACCGTGGAATCCTTTCTCCGTACATTCCGTTTCCCCCTGATAATCACTACCTCCGCACTGAACCCAATTGAACGCTGGATAATGCCGGGCAATTATTCGTCTGTGGCATACTCGCCCAAGAGCAGCAACAACATCGTCCTCGATTCGAAGAAACCGACTGTCTACCACATTTTCGGACTTATCGCCGACGGCCGCAGCTGGGTCTACGACGAAGAGACCCTTCTTGTGTTCCTTCATGCCCTCCATAACGACGATACGAGTTCGAAAAACCTCAAAGACTATCTCAGCTCGCGTAACTGCCGTTTCCTAGCCTTAGGATGCAACCTTCCCGACTGGCTCTTCCGCTTTCTATGGTATCCCATAAAGAATCCCGAAACTGCCGTAAACCAGAAAAATGGCTACTGGCTCAGCCATCGCAAAACAACAGAGAGCTTCGACGATTTCCTCGAAAACATCAAGTTCTACTCGGCCGGGGAAGTGAACGAAATTCTTAGCATAGCTATTGACGAACTTCAAGAGTCGGAAAATAACAGCAACGACTCATGCGAAGAAGATAACTATGACTTTTTTCTCTCCTACGCATCGGAGGATATGGACATCGCAACCCAAATCTTCGATATCCTCACAGCCAAAAATGCCAAAGTATGGTTCGACAAGGAAGGCCCGGGAAAAGTTGACAGTGGGGCACGCTACATGGAGAAACTACAGAAGGGCATATCACATTCGAAATACTACATACCTGTCGTGACAGGCAATTTCCTCACCAAGGCTTTGAACGAAAGCTCCAACCTCCGCAAAGAGATAGACATTGCCGAGAGATTCTTTATGTCGCTGGACACCAAGCCGGAGCGTTATTCTATACCCGTCATTGTCGAAGGATCCACATTCAAAGGGAAAACAATCGATTCCGCTAAAATCGAAGGGATTGCATGCTTCGACCTCCTTCCATCGCAGCTTTTCTATCAAATCAATATGCCTATGTTCCGGCCCGGGGACACAGCTCTCGATATAAACTTATAAATCAAGCACTATGGCAACAAGCACAAACAATCCGTTTATAGGGTTGAGAACATATGAAGAAGCTGATGCTGCTGTCTTCCGTGGCCGTAGCGGGGCAAGCGCCGACCTGTACCGTCTTATCATCGAAAATGAGACCATAGTGCTTCATGCAGAATCGGGCGAAGGCAAAAGCTCCCTCCTCAACGCCGGTCTCACTCCCCTGCTCCGCAAGAACAGATACTTTCCCATCAAAATAAACTTTACGGAAGAGGACTTCAAGCTCGAGAATCCCGATTTCGACAGTATCGTCTTCGAGAGGATTTCAAACGCCATACGACAGAAAAACGGTGATTTAGACGACACGGATGTGTTCTCCGACTGTGAGAGCGACGACAAGGTCGTACTAAGCCCTGTCGTCTCCGAACAGTTCTCTCTCGAGGACTATCCGGAGCTGAAACACAACATCTGGTGGCTGCTTCGTAACTATACTCTAACTGTGTTCGGAATTCATCTCACACCCGTCCTCGTTTTCGACCAATCGGAAGAGGTCTTCACCCGTCCCGACGACATTGCATGGACTGATGCTTTCTTCAGCTGGCTATCGACGAATCTCAGCGACGAGATACCACAGCCTATCGTCGACAAGGTACGCGCCAAAATAGGTGAGGGCAAGAAGTTCCCCGACCTTTCCACTCGGAAACGCTTCAAGACACTCATGTCGCTGCGTACCGAGTACATGGGCGAGCTGGATTACTGGGCCATACAGCGCCACCGCATCCTGGTGATGAAAAACTCGCGCTACTGCCTCAAACCACTCACCGAGGCCGAGGCCGACGAAGTACTGTCGCTCCATCCCTCCTTCACTTCGGAAGACCGCAGAAACATAAAAGATGCCATACGATCCAAATCGACATCACGCCATAATATACCCGACCTGCCCGTAATTCCGGCAATCCTCCTGTCGGTTGTCTGTGTGACAGCGGCCGACAACCTCAGCAAGAACGACTCTCGTCTAAAAGGCATAAACAGTGTAGAAGAGAAGACCGGTTCATCGGCTGATATCTTTACGAACATAATCGGCCAGTTCTACAAAAAAGAAGTGGCCTCGGCGAACCTGCCCTTCAAGGGGATGCGCAAGATCGAGAACATCCTTGTCGATGACAATGGCAAGCGTGTACGAATCAAGACAGACTCCAAAGAACTCGCCCAACTTAAGTTCGAAGAGAAATACAAAGACGAACTTGAGAAACGACGGCTGATAAAATGTACACGTATCAACGGCGCAGAGTATGTCGAGCTATCGCACGACGCTTTAGCCTCTGTCATAATGTCGAATCGTAAAAAGGACAACGACAGAACCGAACAATTCAAGAATCTGGCAATAACGATAGGATGGTTCTTAATAGTCGGCCTCTCTATGCTTTATTGGGTATATTTGTTTGACCACCTATTCAAACCCAAACGAGCTCTACTGCTAATTACGACCCAGACCGTCATCGCCTCGGCATATACAGGTACAGTCTATGCAACTTACAAAGCTACTCGCCACAAAAATAAATGCCTTTCGGCCCTATGCATCTCTACTGCACTATTAGGCACACAGATTATCTGCTATTTCCTATTTGCTCTCTTAGATGCTCATTTGTTCAATATACCCATACGCATGAGCCTATCTACATTAGGAATGAAGCGGTTATTGATGATGGGGCTGTCAGACTTTTTATTGATACTCCCGGGAATACTCTCCATACAAAAGAAAAATACAATATACAGAATAATAGGTTTTAGCCTTATTCTTTCCGGTCTTTGCGTCTTTTACAATGTAAGGATTATTGCGCAGCTCGGGGTCTTCTCTTTCGCTATCTTCTGTCTTTACGGCTATATCTTTGCACGGGATAAGAATATAATAAAATTTAGCTTTGCCGCTTTCCTCATTCTCTCAGTCGCAAACGCAAACCTCCTACCATACAACTCATCGAACAGCTTAGATATTAGTATCCTGTATAATTGGTCGTTTGTAATCATTTCAGGCATTCTTTGCATTTATGGCGCTTTTCAGCCCAAGAAACGCACACTCGGCCAAGCCATAGACTTTGTATTTTCCAAAGATTATTATCATAAATACACGGCAATATTGATAGGGTTCCGTTTTTTTGTATTGGTTCTATGCTTAGGAATAGCCCAGATACTCGGCCACACTCTTGAATTTAGGATGTCGCTTATTCTTGCACCTGTATTAATCACGATAATCTATAGCATACTTCTTTACCTCTCTCCTCTAAAGTTTATCGGCAAATGGAAATGGACAATCATGACTTCTGTTGCTGTCGCTACTCTCAGCTTAGGACTGTCTATGTTCAGTACACATAAAATCCCATATTTTATTTGTGCCTCACTCCCTATTATTCTCCTAATTATCTGTCTCTACATCAATAAAGTCAAGTCTGTACCAATCATTGCGATTAATTTATTATTGATACTATTCGCCTTAACTTTACCCAAAATAGCCTATGGTTTAAATATATATAAGCTTCACGGAACTGCCTTAAGCCTCAATTCGGTACAAGACCTATCTGATGGAATATATGGCAAAGTAAATGTACTAATTGTACATAATGCCGATGGAAAAGTCGGGATAATCGACCCGAAGGGAAATGTCATCATACCTTGTCGTTACGACCGTATCGAAAAACTGTCCAACGGATTCGGGACGTCTTTCGGTCTTCAGAACGGCAATAACTATAGTATTTGGAAACTTTATGAGCATCTAAGGGACCGTAATGCATTGACAGACTTTTTTTACGATGAAAGCTACATTACTACATATGATTCGAAATCTATGTTTGCAGGAAAGGCTGAAAGAGACCCTTCAGCATGCCGGAAAATTGCTGAAGAAAAGATAAACAATATCTTGGATATCAACACACTGAAAGAAAATACTATAGGCAGCTATGATTTCAGCTACATGAACTACAGTAATCTCGATGTAGATGCTCTTCCATTCACTTCACGGAGATATCAAAAAATCTTCAAGGATAAGGTACTACCGCAGTTAGAAGTATTCGCACAGGTTAGCGCTGACGATTTGATGTCCGGTACACTTAGCACCGAGGACTTTGAGAATAGAATCAAAGACTCGGATGCCATGGATAGGTATGTATCAAACGAAATAAATATCGAGTCCGTAGCCCGATATCAGACAGGCAGATTCTTCCTGTGGCTGTCGCGTCTATATCTCGACTTGGGTGACACACAGAAAGCTCAAGACTATGCGTCGGAGGCTTTGCTTAGAGGCCGCTTTGCAGAACCAGCTTTAGTGGAATATATTGTTGCCGGGCTCTTGTCGGGTGATGACTCGGAGGCAAAGTATTTACAGGACAAGCAGCTCGAACTTATCCGCATCAACGATGGTCTCGAATTCCCGGATCCGGACATGACCGAAGCATGGAAGTTCCTGCGCTACAATACTCTATATAATCTCGTTGAAGAGCGCCTTTCCCGACTTTACGACGAAGGCTTCGACAAAGATAAGATTGAACGAGCCAAGAGCTTGTTTGCCACAGTCATCAAAAAGCCTTTGTTCGACAATGAGAGTACAATAGGATACCGTTCTATACAGAAGCTTCCCAACGGAGACCTCCGTCTCGAAGGTACATACTCCTCAATAAATGACTATGGGATCATGCCCCGCAACTATTCTCTCTTTGTATGCGACGGAAAAATGATAAGTTCTCCTATTGCCTGGATTTCACCCCCTTACGATTCCGAGGAAATGCCTTCTGTCGTCGTCGATTGCCTTAGCGGCAAACGAAGATTCATCAAAGACGGCACCAAATTCGCATATAGAGAAAGTCTAGCAGCAGAATTCCTTCCCGGCGATTATGATCATGCATGGCCTTTCTCCGAAGGACTTGCCGCTGTTGAAGTCGACGGAAAGATAGGTTTTATTGATTCGGAAGGCTCTTTGGTCATCAAACCTCAATTCGAGAGCGAGTATAAGCGTTCCAAAGCCACGGATAAAAAACTTAATATATATAGCCAGACAGACATCCAGCCTATATTTACCGATGGTGTAGCTATGGTCTATTCCGATTCCACTCTCGTCGCCATAGACCATAAGGGGGATATCGTGGACCGCTATTAATCCTATCGATTTTCTTTAGCGAAGGAGGATTTTGGTAGTGGTGACACCTTGACGGCGTATATATATTTTTCCCGGTCGGGGATTCGCGTGCAGGATACCTTTCGTGTCATAATATTCGGCAGGGATCTCGACTCTAATCTCCTCCATACTTGCCGGATGACTGACATAGGATGGAAAGAAAGTGACTGTGGCGCTATGTGCGTCCGAAGGGTCGAGTTCAACGCGGACAGTTCCTCTGTAGTCGGAAGCCACTTTTGCATCGAGGCCGTATTCGACCCATCTGTAAGGTTTTCCGTCGGCAACAACAGTAGCCGAGTTCTCCGGCCCAAGGATATAGTCTCTCCATCCTTCATCTCCGATCTTAAACTCACAGCCGGCTTTGATTGCCGTACTCCCTACGGTATCGAACCAATAAGTAGAGCCATCTGCAGTGACAAGTTCCCATGCCGGGTCGACCGCCCAGTCATTCATGTCTCCTCGAATGTATAATCTTGCAAAAATCTCGGGCTGCGGAGTATCTGTAGTGACTTTGAGCGTTTTCAGGTCGGAAGATATCGACACAGACCAATTACCTTGCCATGGAAGCACTGTCGGCCTGTGCATGCGTTCCAAGGGCAGAATATTGCCGACATCAGCAGCATCTATCACTGCTCCATAGCCGTTCGCTTCGAAAAACACTTCTCCTCCGGCCCCCGTGGATACCATGAAACGGCTTCCCTCTATCACATCGAAGGTATAAAACGCGCCGACGGCCTCGACAGTCTGCGGAGAGACCATATCCCAAGTCATTCCAGCCCCGTTGCCGACCACATAGAGACGTGCCACAGAGCTAAATGAAGAAACGATGAAGAGCAGAAGTAACAAAAAGTGTTTCATGGTGGTAATTATGCATAAGATTGTGCAAAAGTACAAAAAACTCGCGTTCTTTTCGTACCTTTGTCGAGTTTATCACTTCTGCGAATGAAAAAAAGTATCTACCATTCTATAAGCCGTCTTCTTTTGTCCATTTCTGCCATTCTTCTTTCGACAGGGCTCTTTGGATGCAACGATGATGTGTTCATCGACCCCGTCGAGACCGACAGGGATACCGTGACGCTTCAAACGCCTGGCGAAGAAATGTCTGTCAAAGTGACTGGCACCGACTGGCGCATCCTCGACGTACATTCAGGCGGAGACTTCAACGCCGGTTACGACGGCGGCAACATATACTTCGTCGACTCCCCCCTCATCGCATTATCCATCGAAAAGAAGGACGACGAAAGGCTGCAGTTCAGACTCGCCTATAATATCACGGGCGAACCTTATGGCTTCCATGTGACTGTAGGCAATAAATACGAAGAACGTATAATCAACCTTATAATTGCCCCGACAGGAAAGCTCGAATTCAAAGAAATAGACTATGTTCTCTACAGCTGGGGCGAGACACCCGGCGAAGCCTATAGTGACGAGATTGAGTCCTATATTTTCCAAGGTGTCGACAAGAGTCCTTATACCTTCGGACCAATAACGACGATGCCGGCCGTCTATCAGTTCATCCCCCACTATTCCGACTATTCTGAGGAAGAAATCACCAATGCAATCTGCAACTTAGGCGTGGACGTTCCAATCCCGTCGCCTTCCGACAGCTACCCCTCGTGGGCTCTCCTCGGCGACAAAGCGTCCCTGACGACCGATCAAAGTGCTACCATGCTTTCTCACTTCGTAAAACCACAGCAATCCATCGAAGTCCCCACAGGCGTACCCATCCAGATTTCCCGCTGGTGCGATTATGCGAGCTATAGCTTCCAATGCACCATAACAGCATACAATCCTGTGACAGAAAAAGATATCACAATCAACGCCGGTCTCAAAATATTAATGCCCGAAAAGATCTATGCTACATATACCTTACTCTAAGATCTTGACGACCGTCATCATAGCCTTGTCCTCAGTCTCCATAGAAGCAGCACCATCCGACAGCATCGGTGCATCCGACCGCCTACGCAGCCGTATCACCCTTGGCCTCGGTGGCGCATACGTGATGCCAAGCTGCCAGATAGCACGCGGAGAGAATGCTTTCGAGAAAAAAGTCAGGGGAGCATACGCCGCCGACATCCAGTACTCGTTCATGATGCCTCGCGGGTCCAAGTCGGACAAGCTTTATCCTCATACATACCAAGGCGTTGGCATAGGGATGACCGGCTTCGCATCGAACGACGTAACCGGCACACCTTTCAACCTCTACGTGCTTCAAGGGTCGCGGATCGCAAGCCTCTCATCAGCCCTGACATTAGACTATGAATGGAACTTCGGAGCTTCCTTCGGATGGAAAAAGATAACCGGCGACAATCCATTCGACAAATACGATGTCGACGGCTTCGGCTCCCATACAAACGCATACATCAATCTCTGCTTCCTGCTCCGCTACCGTCTGTCGGACCACTTCACGTTGTCGGGAGGTATCGGTATCTCGCATTTTTCCAACGGCAATACCAATTATCCCAATCCGGGTATCAATACTCTGTGGGGACGTGTAGGCCTGACATACTTCCTTGACGGTAATCTTCCGGACAGCCCTTGCGACTGGAGCGGCTTCGAACCTGGTTTCATCTTCGACGTGACCCTCTACGGGGCATGGCGCAAAAGCACCTTCGACACAGGCATGGACTATAACGATGCCGACGAAATCTTAGTCGCGCCGGGACATTTCGGGGTCGGCGGCTTCAACTTCAACCCTATGTACCGCTTCAACCCCGTATTTTCCGCCGGCCTGTCGCTCGACGGCCAGTACGATGTCGGGGCGAACCTTTCAAAGAACTATGTCATGACATCCCCTTCGGACGACCCCAAGTTCTACCGCACATCATTCGCCGACCGTTCGACCCTCGGCATCAGCGCGCGAGCCGAACTCACCATGCCGATTTTTTCCGTCAACGTCGGCATAGGCCATAGCCTGTGGGCTCCCGGAGGTCCCGACCTCAGGGGATGGTACCAGACTTTTACCCTCAAGACATTCGTCACACCTCGCCTCTACCTCAGTACAGGCTACAGGCTCATCCGCTTCCACAACCCGGGCAACCTGATGCTCGGTGTCGGCTATAGTTTCGGAAGATAAAAGCCGGTAGGAGGAAGGATAAATTAATAAATTATGTAAAAAGCTTGGCTGAGAGGCCGGAAAAAGCTATCTTTGCACCGCTTTTTAGCATATCCCGTGTGATGGGAAATTAAGAAGCAAAAATCTTAATTTTGAGTAACACAAAAACTTAACACAATGAAAACATTCAAACTGAGCGCCAAGCCCCGTACAAGCCTTGGCAAGAAAGCCACCAAAGCCCTCCGCAGCGAAGGCCTCATCCCTGTAGTCCTCAACGGCGGTGCTATCGTCGATCTTCCCTACACTGGCAAGCTCAACGAAGGCGAAAAAGTTGTCACCATCGACGAAGCCAAGGGCAAAGGCCTGATTACCACCGACCTCGTTGTCACCAACGAAGCTGTGCGCAAGCTCGTCTACACTACCGACATCTTCGCTATCGAACTCGATGTCGACGGCCAGACCCGCATGGCGGTGCTCAAAGACATACAGTTCCACCCCGTCAAGGACACCATCCTCCATATTGACCTTCTCGAAGTGAAGGAAGATAAGCCCGTAGTAATCGAAGTTCCCGTGAAGCTCGAAGGCCACGCCGAAGGTGTGAAAGCCGGTGGTAAGCTCACCCTCTCGATGAAGAAGCTCAAAGTACGCGCACCCTACACCAACATCCCCGAACGTCTCGTCATCAATGTCGACAACCTCGGCCTCGGCAAGACAATGCAGGTAGGCGACATCCACATAGACGGTCTCGAAATCGTCAATGCAAAGAATGCCGTTGTTTGCGCCGTACAGCTCACCCGTGCCGCTCGTGGTGCCGCTGCAGCTGCTGCCGCTAATTAATCCCTACCCGACGATTATAGATGAAACACCTTATTGTTGGGCTTGGTAACATAGGCGACGAATATCGCAACACACGCCACAACATAGGATTTATGATATTGGACGCCTTCGCCGAGGCGTCCAATATTTCTTTCTCTACCGGACGCTACGGCGACATTGGCCGCGGAAGAATCAAGAACCAGCAGGTGATCCTTCTCAAGCCTTCGACATACATGAACCTGAGCGGTAACGCCGTGCGCTACTGGAAAGAGCAGGAAAACATCGAAATCGACAATATCCTCGTCGTCGTCGACGACATAGCCCTCCCCCTCGGAGCCATCCGCATAAAAGGCAGCGGAAGCGATGCCGGACACAACGGCCTGAAAAACATCGCCGCCATGCTCGGCACACAGGCATATCCACGTCTGCGCTTCGGCATAGGCAATGAGTTCCCCCGTGGTACCCAGATCGACTATGTACTCGGCAACTTCCCGGCTGAGGATCTCAAAATACTGAAAGAGCGCATACCCGTGGCCGTCGAAGCCATCAACGAGGTAGTCCTTGCCGGTCTCGGCTCGGCGATGTGCAAATTCAACAACAAATAGACAGGAAACACGAAAATGGCAAAAAGCGAAGTACGCATCGACAAATGGCTCTGGGCTGTACGCATCTTCAAGACGCGCACCATAGCCACAGAAGCCTGCAAAAAGGGCCGCGTCACCCTCGGAGATGCCGCCACCCCGGTCAAACCTTCGCGAATGATATCGGTCGGCGACATCATCAATGTCCGAAAGCCGCCGGTGACATATTCCTTCCGCGTCCTCGCCCTCACCGAGAACCGCCTGGGAGCCAAGCTCGTACCTGATTATCTCGAAAACATCACGCCCCAGGACCAGTACGACCTTCTCGAAATCGTCAAGATATCCGGTTTCGTCGACCGTCGCAAAGGTCTCGGACGACCCACAAAGCGCGAAGGCCGCGAACTGGCAAAATTCACCGACAGCGCCGACGACGGATGGGACTTCGACTTCGATTTCGACGACGAAGACGAGGACGAAGAATAAACCGCTACACGACATCACTATGCGATTCGACGAACTATCACTGAGCGACGACATCCTCGATGCACTCGACGACATGGGCTTCGAGGAATGTACTCCAATCCAGGAACAGAGCATCGACCTCATCCTGGAGGGCAACGACCTGATAGCATGCGCCCAGACCGGCACAGGCAAGACGGCTGCATATCTGCTGCCCGTCATCGACCTCCTCGCCGACACCCCGGCATCGCCGACAGTGAAATGCGTAGTGATGGTCCCCACCCACGAACTCGCACAGCAGATCGACCGCCAGATGGAAGGATTCTCCTACTACATCCCCGTCAGCAGCCTTGCCATCCACGGCGGCAACGACGGCAAGGAGTTCTCCCGCCAGCAGCATGCCCTCCGCCAGGGTGCCGATATGGTCATCGCCACTCCCGGCCGCCTGCTCGCTCACATGAAGATGGGATATGTCGACCTCTCGAACGTCGAATTCTTTATCCTCGACGAGGCCGACCGTATGCTCGACATGGGTTTCTACGACGACATCATGCGCATCGTCGCCGAGCTGCCCAAGAAAAGGCAGACACTGATGTTCTCGGCAACGATGCCCAAGAAAATACAGCAGCTTGCCGCCAATATCCTCACTGATCCCAAGGAAGTCAAGATAGCCGTGTCGCGGCCGGCCGACAAAATCGACCAGTCGGCCTACATCTGTCACGAAGGGCAGAAAGAAGCCCTCCTGAAGCATCTCTTCGCCGAAGGGCACAACAAGCGTGTCATCGTTTTCTCCTCGTCGAAGCAGAAAGTCAAAGAGCTGTCGAACGCCATGCGCAAGGCCAAATGGAAGACAGCAGAAATGCACTCCGACCTCGACCAGAAAGCACGCGAAGATGTGATGCTTGGTTTCCGTTCCGGACGTATCGACATCGTGATCGCCACCGACATCATAGCGCGAGGCATAGACATCGACGACATCACCATGGTGGTGAACTACGACGTGCCACGCGAGCCCGAGGACTATGTGCACCGCGTAGGGCGTACGGCGCGTGCCAACACCGACGGTATGGCCGTAACCTTCGTCAGCGAGCGCGACCAGCAGCGTTTCGGATTCATAGAACGCTTCCTCGGTTACGAAGTCCGCAAAAATCCGATGCCCGAAGGAATGGAACCAGGCCCGGAATATCATCCCGAACGGCCGGAACGCAAGAAAGGCCGTCCGGGCAAAAACCAGCCTAAACGCAACAGAAAAAAAACGGCAAAACCCGAAGCCGGACAGTCACAGTCCTCCGACAAGCAGCCGAAACCTCAGGAAAACAAGAAAAAGCCAAGAGGAAAACGCCGACCTAAAACCAAATCCGACAAGCCCGGCACTACCGACAATCAAACGACCACAACAAACTAACAGACACCACAATGTCAGCAAAACCCGACGAAAACCAAGACCTGAATACGAGGCTTCGCGACCCCGCAACGGCCCGTCGGGCTTTTACGGAAGTAATCAAGACATACAGCGAGCCCCTCTACTGGCAGATACGCCGTCTCGTCCAGAACCACGACGATGCCAACGACATCCTGCAGAACACCTTCATGAAAGCGTGGATGTCGCTCGACAACTTCCGTGGAGATGCCAAACTGAGTACCTGGCTCTACAAAATCGCCATCAACGAAAGCATAACCTTCCTCGACCGCGAAAAACGACGCGCAACAGACTCTCTCGATGATACTGCCGCCGTAATGTCGACAATGACCGCCGACGAAAGTCTCGACGGCGACGCTCTCGCCCAAAAGCTACAGAAAGCCATCGGGACGCTTCCGGAAAAACAACGCATCGTATTCAATATGAAATATTTCGACGACATGAAGTACGAGGACATGTCGGAAATCCTCGGTACCTCTGTAGGAGCCCTCAAAGCCTCGTACCATCTGGCGACGAAGAAAATCGAACAATATTTCAACAACAACGATTAAACCACAGCTACGGCTTTTAGTCTTATATCAAAGAAAAAGGAATAAACAATGGCAACCGAACACGAATCCATACTTGAAAAGGCGCGGCGCGCAGGCTTAGCCCGACCGTCGGCCGGACTTGGCGTGCCCGATGGCTATTTCGAATCGTTCGCCGACCATATGGCCTCCATCCTTCCCGAGCGTGAAGCCGAGAAGGCTCCCGAAGTCGTGAAACGTGGTTTATGGGCCACTGTCCGCCCATATGTCTACATGGCAGCCATGTTTGCCGGCATATGGCTGATGCTGCATATGTTCACGATGCTCTCCGGCGACGGCCGCCTCAAGCCTATGGACTCAAATCCTATCCTTGCCGAGGCCCTGAGCAACGATGACTTTGTCTACGACTACATCTACGACGATCTCGACGACTGGGATATAATGGACGAAATGATGGAAGACAGCATACCGACCGACTCCATCAGCTTCCAATAAACGCCATCATTCAAGCACGATATGAACCCAAACATAAAAATCCTCATTGCCTGCGTCGCTTTCTTAGCAGCATCTTTTGCTCCTCTGGCAGCACAGCAGATTTCAGATAACGACCGCAACCGCTACATAACCCAGATCAGGGAATACAAGCACGACTTCCTGGCAAAAGAGCTTAAACTTTCCAAAGAGCAGCAGAACGCCTTCTTCCCCATCTACGACGAAATGGAGGACCGCATCATCGCTCTCGGCAACGAGACTCGCGAACTCGAACAGAGCATAGCTTCCGACGAAGCCATCCCCGACATCCAGGTCGAAGCCGCAGCAGAAGCCGTCTACTCCCAGAAACTCAAAGAAGCACAGATTGAGAACGAATACTTCTCACGGTTCAAAGAACTACTGACACCCCGGCAGCTTATCAGCCTACGGAACACTGAGAAAAAATTCACACAGTCGCTCGTCCGCCATCATCGCAAATTCAGCCGCGAACGTGCCGGAGAAGAATCTCGCTCCCGTTGACAGCCATGCCGGTACACACACCTTACGAAACACTCGAGACAGCCTCCGTCGCCGGTAAGTCCAAGGCGACGGTTCCTTTTTGCCGTCTTGCTGTCGGCAGTTTCCTCGCTGGCGCTTTCATAGCCCTTGGAGGCGTACTTTCTATCATCGTCGGCTTCGGATTCCCCGAAATAAGCGCGACTAATCCCGGCCTTCAGCGCTTCATGAGCGGCCTGGTCTTCCCTGTGGGACTCATGCTCGTAGTAGTTCTCGGCGCAGACCTTTTCACGGGCAACAATGCGCTCCTGGTACCGCCGATGATACGCCGTGAGCTCTCCGTCCTCGACGTTCTGAAAAACTGGCTCATAGTGTGGCTCGGCAACTTCGCCGGAGCACTGGCTTTTGCCTATTTCCTCGTCTATCTTCCCGGCCTGACCTCTTCCGGCACATATTCCGCAGCAGTTGCCGGCATCTGCACTGCCAAGACCTCCGCATCGTTCGGAGTAGTATTTCTCAAGGGCATAGGAGCCAACTGGTGCGTCTGCCTGGCAGTATGGCTGGCTCTCAGCGGCCGTCGTCTCGGCGAGAAACTGCTTGCCTGCGAGATTCCGGTACTTGCCTTCGTGGCACTCGGATATGAGCACTGCGTGGCCAATATGTTCTTCCTCCCCCTTGCAATGATGCAGGGTGCCCCGCTGAGTATCGCCGACATGATGACGGTCAATATTCTGCCGGCCACTATCGGCAACATCGTCGGAGGTGCTGTATTCGTAGGCGGACTGCTCTATTACCGTCACCGCAAAGCATAGCGGTTCACTCCGGAACTGCGCCTGAGTAGCGGACAAACTCCATATCGGCCGGAGTATCCCTTTTGCTATGCACCTTCAGCATCATGTCGGTCTGCTCAGTTACAGTCTATGTTATATTCTGCGATTTATAGATGATTAATTCGCACTTATATTTCGCATCCTCATCAGTGGAAATAACCCACCGGGCAGATTCCTTCTTAACTTCGCCGCTTTCTTTCCTCACTGATGTCTGTAGAAGAGTACCGGCAGGAAATCTCGAGCCATCAGTTATATTGAACGTATAGTAGACATTATGACTGTAAGACTCCGGCAAAGTCCTTTTCCAAGTGCCTTTTATCTTCATGTAGTCAAAAACATAATCGCCCTTGTTGCATCCGTAAAAAAGCACGAGCATCAGCAACACAGCCATTAAATACAAGGTCTTTCTCATCATCTACCGATTAAATTATTATCGCCCACAAAGATATAGCATAGATATTTCTTATCAAAGCCCTAATACAAATTAGAGGGATATCACTCAGGCCAGCCTAAACTATGAGATAAAAACTAAATATCCACCAATGATATTGAAAATTCATTTGTTTTTTTGCTCGACATATTCGTATCTTTGCATTATAGGGCTATCAAATGAAAATTTCTTTATATACTCTTCTCTTTCTTGCCGTGGCGACCGTGATACTGTCGAGCTGCTCGAATAAGCAAGTCGATAAATTGTTGCAGCTCGAGGATGCAATGGATATCAATCCAGATTCCGTTCTTTTCGAACTTAATGCCATCGACGGCGTGTCGTTGTCTCATCACGACCAGGCTCTCCATGCCCTCCTGACAGTCAGGGCGATGGACAAAATCTACGATTACAGCTACACCGATTCCCTCGTGGACATAGCAACGGACTATTTCGAGAATACCGACGACCTTTACCACAATACCCTCGCCCAATATTATAAGGGGCGTGTCCGATACCTCGACAACGATTATGCCAAGAGCTGCTACTATTTTTTCAAGACCCTCGACTTAGCCACTCAATCAGATGATCCATTCTGGAAGGCTATGTCATGTCGTGGGTTATCTGATTCATATAATAAGTCGTACAACAGCCTCGAAGAACTGAAATACGCCAGAAAAGAATACGAATATTTTCTCCAAAGCGGCAGACAACCCCATATCAACTATGCAATTCTTGACTATGCGGTTTCTTTAGGAAATAATGACAACAAAGATTTCTATCACATTTGCGAGGCTGTTATAGATTCTGCAATGAAATATGAAGATCTGTATTTATTGCATTCTTCAAAACAAACATTAGCCATCAGATATGCAATTGATAAGAGATACAACGACGTTATATCAATTATTAAAGAGCTCATCGAACAGGGGCTTGCAGATTCTGTTGATTCGATGTACCTTGCTCTTGCATATACGGAAACAAACGACCCCTCGAAAGCACTTGGTTTAATAAAGAATACGAGAGAAGAGGATCCTTCTCTGTACAGTCTCGTCAATTATAACATATATAAGAACCTTGGCATGTTAGATAAAGCCTTGGAGAACTTAGAAATAACAGACAGCCTGACAAATTCGAGATTCAACCAAAGAATAAGTCAGGACATGACAAGTTCAATCGTGGATTATTCCAGAATGAGCAAAGCCAAAGCAGAAGCCGAAAGAGATTTCTCTCGCCGTCTCTTGATAATCATAAGTTCATTCAGCTTTATATTATTACTCATGCTCTGCCTGTACTTTCGGCTCTATAGAAATAGGAAGCAACTCGAGATTGAAAACAATGTCCTTATCGCACAGAATCTAAGTGATGCTTTGACAAAGAGCGAAACGGCCTTAGAGTTGAGAGAAAAAGAGCTTGCAGAAAGCCAGTCCGAATATCTATTAAAAAGTTTGGAGTTCGATAAAGCCCGAAAGTCTGTCTTCGAGCTTCTATCTGCACGATACCAGATGTTCGACGAAATGTGCCGGATGATATTTGAATCGAACCTCAAAGCTTCACAGAAGATCTCAAGGAACGTAAACAGTCTCGTTGCCAAGATGAGAAATGACCCCGAAATCATAACAGAGATGGAGAACATGATCGATTCTCACTGTTCGAATCTTATGACGAACTTTAAGGAGGATCTGCCCTCGCTAAATTATACCTACCGCAAGCTCTTCCTCTTTTCCGTTTTAGGTTTCTCAGATGGTGCTATAGCCCTGTTTTTAAACAAAGAAAAACCAAGCATGGTATGGGATATGCGCCGGCATCTCAAAGACAAAATCAAAACTCTCGACGAACAAAAACGAGTACCCTACCTCCATTTTTTCAGCTAAGAGATTGGCAGCCAGCCACATCTATTATTTCTTGTCCCAAGACTGATTATTTCGCATTGATTATAAGCGGTTTAAACACAGCTTAAACTAAGCAGCCAACAGAATGATTTTCAGACAGTAGTACTTGGCTAAACATCAGCCTTTTACAAATCTCGATTGCCAAGCAAAAAAAAGCATAAAATTTCCTTCGTTTTTTATTTGAGCTTATCTTTGCATGAGTTCAAATTCTAATATCATGAATAAATTAAAGAGCCTTTTATTACTTCTTATCTGCTTTCTACCGTTAATGTCTCCTCGTAGCATGGCAGAAACATTTAGTAATGAATCCGGAGATAATCGAATAGTATTGCATCTCAATAAATATGGGAACAAACCAAGTAGCCCATCCCAATACATCATCGAATGCGAATACAGCGATGGCAACCTTATCGTATATCTGTCGGATAATCTTGAATTCGTGTCTGTAAGCCTTGAAATAGATCAATTCTATTATTACTTAGATTGTGTCACTGCAGACGATAACGTCGTAGATGTATCAAATTGGCATGGACTTTTCAACGTGATTTGCACAACTCCCGACAATCAAGATTATTTTGGCCAAATATTCTTCGATTAACAATCCCCAATTATATAACTCTCTAATACCGTTACGATGAAAAAGTATCTATTCCTTCTTCTCTCCTTCCTCTGCTGTACCATAGTAGCCGAAGGCTATACGGTCCTGAATCTCGAAACAAGACAATTCGAAACTACAGAGCAACTTCCTTCTTACGAAGTAAGTTGCGACACCATCGACAATGGTTTTATAATAACCTACACTTTTCATGGGATAGGGTTAGTTGAAGACGAATCTAATACCGGCTGCTACCACTGCTTGATAGATGGTTTCGGTAATAACCGGGTATCTGGACTGCCAGAAGTACCACAGCGTAACGACAGAATACTTTTGCCTTATCCTGCACAGTACTCTCTCTCCATGATCAGCACAGAATCTTCTGTCTATGACCTCCGTATCATAAATGCCACAGAACCCCTTACTGCAGATAAAAATATCTCTGAAGATCTTCCATTTCAAGCATCTTCTTCCGGAATATACCCAGACAACTTCGTGGAACTCGACACCTTGCAATGCTATCGAGGAAACCATTTCTTGTATTTTACTGTTTCTCCTACCAAATATGATTCGACAGTAGGCAAAACGACTATTGCCAAGACGATTTCTTTCAAATTATTAGAAGATACTGCCGAAAGTATCTCCGCTTTAACTGACAACAATATAGCCCGCGAATCAAATGGACTCTATGATAAGGATGCTATTAATAATCAACACTCCTTTAGACCTGAGTTAACATTTAACATGAAGGAAGGCTTCATGATTATAACCACAAATTCTCTTCTAAGCTCTGTCAATAAACTTGCCGAATGGAAAAAAATGCAAGGATACGATGTCGAGCTCAGGAACAAGGTACAGTGGACAGAAGACGAAGTCTTTGAAGCAATTAACAATTGGTACACAGATAATAATCATGCCAGATATTTTCTCCTCATAGGAGACAATATCCAAATACCTAACAAGACATCGTACGATAAAAAGAAAAAAAGCGATTTTTATTATGCTTGTCTCGATGGCAGGAACGATTATCTCCCCGACTTGCAGTATGGTCGAATACCGGCAAGCACTAACGAACAGGCAGATAATGCTATTTCCAAAATAATTGCCTACGAAAAGAATCCTAATCCACGGAATAACGACTCTCATTTCAGCGCCATTAGTTTCTTCCAACCCTATATGAAAAGCCTGGAAAGAGAAGACAATCACAGATTTATCTTTCAAACTGATATCGTTTACAGAACGATATCTAACGCATTCGATAATTCTCGAAGAATTTATTATTGTGAAGATAATGTCAATCCGAAATATTGGTTTGACAATAGTCCAATCCCTGATTATCTCAAGAAACCGAATTTCAACTGGAACTCAAGCAAAGAAGATATAATCTCAACGATTAACGGGGATGCACATTTTATGCTTTTCAACACTCACGGAACCGATTCTGCCTGGGCTTTCCCTTGGTTTGATGTAAATGACATAGATAGACTAAACAATAAAGTCCATCCGATTATTCTCAGTATGTCTTGTCATACCGGAGATTACACAAATCCTAAAAGCATAGCAACAAACTTGCTGTTCTTAAAAGATTATGGATGCTCTACTATTCTCGCTGCAACCAATGTAAGTTTTTCTCCGCATAACTATGAAATAGGTGTAGGGATTTATAATAGCATATGGCCCTCAATGGGACTTACATACAATTGGGATGTTGAATTTGCCAAACCAGATTGGTCTCCTAATGAATATATTTCACTACCTCTTGGCGAAGGACTGTTGAATGGCTTTAACTTAATGATTTCCAAAGAAGACAAACCTATGTTCCCTACATGGTCCCGTCTTGAACTGGAGCGATTCATAATACTTGGAGATCCTTCAATAAATATATTCTGGGATACTAAAACAAATGTTAAGGATTTAGCCACTATTTCATATAAAGATGCATCTGTCAAGGTATCCATGAAAGGGAAACCGGCAATAATCACTTTCTATGATAAAGTAACTGGAGATAATCAGCGAACATTCGCAAAGACAGCTTCATTTACTACAAACGACCCAGATAACGTCTATATAACAGCGACATTAGCCGGCGCTGCTCCACTCTGCGGTTGGTTCAGTGAATTTTCAACCGACAGCGAAACTCCCGTAAAAAAATTTCTAGTAAAATCATGCGAATATGACGGAAAAAATCTTAATATCGAGATACAGTGTGACGAAGAGGAATGGGGGAATGTCAATATAGAAGTGATTCGACTAAGAGGAGGCATCGCTCAAGCAATCCTGAACGATGAGATAGATACAACTATTTCTTCTTTTTACTTGCAAGATGTTGTGAAAAATGATATCTTAGCAGTCGGAATACGTCGTAATAACGAACTGATATACACTAAAAAAATCGTAGTACTATGATGATTAATGCTTTATCCAAAAACATTCTACCCGGGGTGTTGGCAATAGTAGCTATAATTCCCTCCCATGCCCAGGGATTACCGGCGGACTTCACTGTCGACGGCATCTACTATGCTGTCGACAAAGACACCTCAGAATCGTGCGCTGTTGTAGGCTGTGACCAAACCCTGACAGAAGTCAATGTGCCGTCAACTGTGACTAACGAAAGTAAAACGTTTACGGTAGGCAGTATCGCCGAAAATGCATTCTACATGAATACAGCATTGGTTTCTGTAACCATTCCGAATACCGTGACTGAGATAGGAGAGGCTGCATTCTATCTTTGCTCCAGCCTTACTTCAATCAATCTTGGGGAATCATTAGAGTTGATCGATGTTGCCGCATTCAACAGCTGCGGCAGTCTCACAAGCGTTGACTTACCTGAATCACTTAAAGTTATCGCTTCGGGCGCTTTTCAATACTGTGGTGCTCTTGTCGATATTTCGATACCTGCCGATGTCGAATATATCGGAGAACGTGCCTTCGACGGATGCGGCTCGATCCAAGAACTGGTGCTTCCTGAACAGTTAGAAGTTATAGGTGGAGGAACCTTCGAAGGCTGTGAATCCCTCACTTCAATTGTCGTGCCCACCAATGTTACGGCCATTTATAATTATGGATTCTCTAATTGCCGGAATCTGTCTGATATCGAGCTGCCGGAAGGCCTGAAGGAAATCTATCGCAATGTCTTTTATCGTTGTACGAGTCTCAAGGACATCGTCATCAAGGACGAGGTAACGATGCTTGGTGAGGAAGTCTTCAAATCCTGTGAAAGCCTTGAAGACATCACACTTGGCAGCTCACTCGAACAAATCGGCAAGGACACCTTCAATGACTGCGAATCGCTGAAGGCTATTCGCTGCAAGTCGATGGTTCCACCTTCGTTCGATGGCGGCTTCGACGAGAAGACATACACCGAAGCGACTCTTTATGTCCCCGATGATGCCATGGAGGCATATAGGAATGCAGCCCCATGGAAGAACTTCGCCAAAATAGAGCCGAACAGCACCGGCATCGGAGATGTCACGGTTTCATCGGCAGATGTCGACGATACCATATACGACCTCTCCGGACGCGTGGTCGACAATCCCTTACCCGGCAAGATCTACATCCGCAAAGGCGAAAAGTTCCTGTACACAAAGTAGGATGCTGAAGGAGCCTGGGAAGGCACTAAAGATCCGACAAACGGCACGCAGATTGCTTTTTCAGCTCTGCGATGGCCGTCTGTCGGATTTTTTTTGTAACTTCGTAGCTTGAACAATCCATGATTTAGCACCATGCTCATTATAGGAATCGCAGGTGGCACCGGTTCAGGCAAAACGACCGTTGTCAATAAGATAATCAGCAGCTTGCCGGCCGGTGAAGTTGCAGTCATGCCCCAGGACAACTATTACAAGGATTTAAGCCATCTTCCCTTCGAAGAACGAAGCAAAACCAATTTCGACGAACCGGCCGCCATCGAATGGTCGCTGCTTGTCCAACAGCTCGAAGAACTGCGTGAGGGCAAGACCATCCAGATGCCGACATATTCCTATCTTACGTGTACACGCCAGCCCGAGACCATCGACATCAAGCCCTCCGATGTTGTCATCGTCGAAGGTATTCTCGTGCTGACCGACCCTGCGCTCCGCGACATGCTCGATATCAAGGTATTCGTCGATGCCGATCCCGACGACCGTCTCATCCGTGTCATCGCTCGCGACTGTATCGAGCGAGGACGCACACCCGAAATCGTCATCAACCGCTATCAGGACGTTCTCAAACCCATGCACTGCCAGTACATCGAGCCATCCAAGCGATATGCCGACCTCATCGTACCGCAGGGCGGCAGCAACATCGTGGCTATCAACCTCCTGACCGACTATATCGAAAGCCGTCTGCACCGCAGCCATGCACGCTGCATCACTCCACCCACAACTGTTATCTGATGGGACTCTTATCGAAATTCCGCAACCGCGATACCGAGGACAGCAACATTCCTTCGCCCTTCGTCGAAGCGCCGCTGCCCCCCGAAGAAGTCAGCGACCCTCTTCCTGCCGAAGGCGCCGAGGAGGAAGCCGAGAGAACTATCGAAGCCATGGAGAAAGGCAAGAAGGTTCTCCGCACCGACAACCTCGTCAAGAAATACGGCAAACGTACCGTCGTCAACCACGTTTCTATCGATGTCACCCAGGGTGAAATCGTAGGCCTGCTCGGACCTAACGGTGCCGGCAAGACCACGACATTCTACATGACGACCGGCCTTATCCAGCCCAACGAAGGCCAGATATTCCTTGACGACGACAACATTACCGGCGACCCTGTCTACCGTCGGGCAAAGAAGGGCATCGGCTACCTTGCCCAGGAAGCATCCGTGTTCCGCAAGCTCAGCGTCGAAGACAACATCCGCGCCGTCCTCCAGATGACCGACATGACTCCGGAGCAGCAGCGCGAGAAACTCGAAAGCCTCATCACCGAATTCCGACTCAACAAGGTACGCAAAAACCTCGGCGACCAGCTGAGCGGCGGCGAACGCCGACGCACGGAGATTGCACGATGCCTGGCAATCAACCCTTCGTTCATCATGCTCGACGAGCCTTTCGCCGGTGTCGACCCTATTGCCGTGGAAGATATCCAGAGCATCGTCTACAAGCTCAAGGATAAGAACATCGGCATCCTCATCACCGACCATAACGCACAGGAGACACTGCGTATCACCGACCGCGCATACCTCCTCTTCGACGGCCGTATCCTCTTCCAGGGCACTTCGGAAGAACTCGCCGAGAACCCCGTCGTCCGCGAAAAATATCTGGGCCGCGACTTTGTGTTCTACCGCAAACGCCTCGGCGACAACTAATCACAGCATATTCTACCAATGAAAACCGAAACCCTTTCCTCACTTTTCCAGAACAGAAAAGCCGAGCTCGAACACAAGCTCGCCCACCTATACCTTCCTCAGGACGCACGTCGCATCCAGGAAGCCGTGAGCGGGACTCTCAACGAACTTCTCGACAGCAACGGTGAATTCCGCCAGGGACTCACCCAGTCGGAAGATTACATCGTAGTCAGCGCCGTCAACCTTCTCATGGCGCAACAAAGCCTTTCGCGCTACTATGCCGACGAGCTCTCCGGAATGTCGAACCAGGGGCATGAAAAAGCCGAGCGCCATCCCGACTATGTTCCCGTCGGAGGAGCTGCCGTCGGAGGAGCCATTGGCGGTATCTTCGGTACGTGGACAGCTGTCATCGGAGCCGTCGTAGCCGCTGCAATAACCATCTACCTCAAGAGCGCGCGCCGTACGAACCTCCCGGTATCGCGCATGCCCATAAACGCATCCGTGTTCTGCAATATCATAGCCAATATCTGCACAAATATCGACAATCTCCTCGCCACTTACCGCACACAAGCCCTGAAAATCAAGAACAGCGTCCCGGCTTCCGTTCCTGCCGTCCCATCCGGACCGCTTGCAGAGAACTGTGCCGAGACGTGCAACGATATGCTCGAAATGGGCGACCGTCTGCCCGAGGAGCTGCGCCCCAATCTCGAAATCCTCATCAAGAATCTCAAGGCTTTCGGTTATGAGCTGAACGACAAAACATTGGTTAGAAAATGATGCCCCATCTTACAATCCCGGACAAGAACAAACACCGTTATATCGTAGGTATCGATTTCGGCCACGCCGAAACCTCTGCCGCAATATGCCGCATCGAATGGGATAAAGCCCCGGCGGAACGCCTCAACGAGTACGACGACATAGCCATAGGCCCTGCAAAATCCAAAATCGAGATTTCTGCCGTCAGCATCCTCGACGGCATGATCCATATCGGCAACGATGCCATCAACATTGCCGCTGAGGCCGACGAGTTCCGTATCGGCTTCAAGGACGCGCCCAAGTCGCTCGACGGCGACAAAGAGCGCCTGATGACAGCTTTCATGGCGGCAGCATACGACAAGATAAAGGCCACGCTCGCCGACATCAACATCGAACTCACGCCCGACAACCATATCGTCTACATCGCACGGCCGTCGGGATGGAACGACCGGGAGACCAAAGACCTTTACTGCCGCATGGCCATGAATGCCGGAATGCCGCTCGGAGGTCTTACGTCAGAATCGCGCGCCGCCATATTCTATGCCACTATCAAGGATAAGATCGTGCGCCGCATGCGTCAGGGCATCATCCTCTTCGATCTCGGTTCCAGCACGCTCGACCTAACATATCTCGCCAACGGAGTCGAACCAGTCGACGACGGACGTCCTCTCGGGGCATCGATAGTGGAACGCGTGATACTGCGCCGCACCCTTGCCGACAACGAGGATGCTCGCACTGTCTACGAGCAGTACCCTTCTTGCCGCGATCTATTTCTGCACAAAGCCAGGGAGTTCAAGGAAGACGCATACACCAACCCGACATGCGTCCCCGACGGCATGCACAAACTCTCTAAACTCTGCAAGCAGCTCAAGGCCGACAACCCGGCACTCGGTTCGAGACTGCTCTGTTTCGAGGCTGAAAGCGCCGACGAAATAACATCGTGGGTTAACAGCGAAGAACATTACTGCGACAAACTCGCGGACTTCCTGCGCCAGTTCCGCAATGGCAAAGTCGGCGACCGTCCCGTCTATGGCGTTTTCATGACAGGTGGTGCGTCGCGCATGAATTTCCTACGCCCGTGCATCGCCCAGGCTCTGGACCTGCCACCAGAAGACATCGTCGACGACGGTGCGGACACTTCTTTGACGATTTCACGCGGCATAGCCCTGATAGGCGCAGCAGATGCCATCGCCACCGACGAACTGAACGCCATAAAAACCAAGATGTTCGAGTCGTTCGACTCCGACGAATGTTATAAAAAAATCATCAACAGCATATCGGAACCTATTGCAGACCAGATTTTCGCCAGAATCAATGCCACCTGCAATGACTGGGTCGTGACAGGTACTACTACCGAACAAAAAGAGCTCGAAGACAGAATCTCGGTATATATAGAATTGTTCATGAACAACGAGCTCTCGGATTTTGTACGTAAATCTGTTGCCAAATCCATCACGAGACAGTCCGAAAGCATACGTCAGGAACTCGCCAACCTTCTGCGCAACTACAACAGCGAGTATGAGTCATCTGTCAATGCCCCCGGCCTTACAGATCTTGAATGGTTCGAGAAGTCAGAGTCGAAGATTGTCAATGCCGTTTCTGAAAGCGTCAAAAAAGTTCTCGGCAAGGACGACAGCTGGTGGAAATATGCTCTTGCTTACTTTCTTCTCAACATCTGGGGCGTACTGGCTATGGTACTTATCGAATTATTCGGCAGCGACCGTAGTAAACGCAAGAAGATCGCCGACCGTATCACCGGCAGTAAGACAGACTTCATACGCGACATAAGCCTGAAGATACGCGAGAACTGCGATACACCTTCCTTGAAGAACAGCGTCAAGAAATCTCTTGAAGACTTCTTCCGCTCCTTCATAGAAAAGGACCTCAACCGCGTCAAAATCAATATCGAATGAGCACGCTACCGTACAAAGAACCTCAAAGTCTCGCCATACCGATAGACACCCCCGAGGTAGAAGTATCGACTGCCATGGCCAAATCGCTGTCGATCACGGCCGAGCGTATCTACCTCAACGGTATCGGCGAAGAAGCCAACCCATTCAGTCTCACTGTACGCCCGACAAGCCGTCTGGCCCCCCCCGAACCATACTGGGTCCGAATCGAGCAGATAGGCCGTCCTGTCGACGGAGCTCCGGAGAAATGTTTCTCGGCAATGCAGAAGATTCTCCAGAACTGCCACATGCCGGGTGTCGGGCAGCTCCTCTTCCTCCTCAAAGGGCGCAAAGGAGTCTTCGAGATGTACCTCGGCATACGCCCCTACGACAGCGGCAAGCTCGACGATGACTTCACAGCCGCCCTCGGCAATTTCATCCAGGGACTATGGCCAGGGAGCCGTTGCACGGAGGCTTCACGCACAGATGTCTCAGTCTATTCCGACTTCGAGAAATCTAAAGGCGGCACTATGCGCGTAGCCGGTGCCATGACCGGCATACCGTCGATGGCAAGCGAATACGGCGATCTCTATCCGGCCACACTCGACACCCTCATCTCGGGCATGAGGCAGACCGATTTTACCTATCTCGTCGTGGCCGACCCTGTGGCAGAAAGCGAGATAGACCAAGTGCTGACAACATGCCGCGACTATGCCGGACGCGCGGAGAGCATGAAGACTATCCAGTTCTCCCAGTCGATGGCTGAATCATGGAACAAGACCGTCACGAAAGGAAGGACGGAGACAAACGGTACCAATGAAAGCACGTCGAAGAAGAATCCGCTTTACGGTATTGCCGGGATAGGTCTCGTAGTGGCCGGAACTCTGTTCCCACCGGCCGCACTGCTGAGCAGCATACTCGTTGCGGGACATGAGATAGCCGGTACCAACCTACTCGGCGACTTTGCCCCGACCAAGACCAAAGGCAAAAGCCATTCCATCTCCGAAAACATATCGACCTCCGATACCCAAGGCGGCAGCAAGACGCAGACTATCAACCGCACCATCGTCGACCGCCATGTAGGTGCCATCGCCGAGAAACTCGCCAATCACGAGAAACGCTTCGAGACAGGACGTGCCATAGGATGCTGGCGTGTGGGTGCCTATATGGCAACCCAGTATGAGAGCGACCTTCAGGTTGCGTCCTCGCAGCTCAAGTCGATAGTCAGCGGCTCGGAATCTATCTACGAACCTATCCGCATGCATCGCATCGACCGTCTGCCCAACATGTCGCTGCCTGCCACGATAGGCAACTTCTTAAACCCCTCCATCGACATTACAGCCGCCGGGGAAACATTCCACAATCCTTTCGGCAAGACTTTCGACGGGCTGCGCACTATGCTGACGACCAAGGAACTATCCTATCTTATCAACTTCCCTCTCCACTCGGTGCCAGGCATAAACGTAATAGAATCCACCCCTGAATTCAGCATCACGCAACCCGAAATACTCGAAGAAAACGCCATAGCCATAGGCAAACTACTCTACGGAGGCAGCCCTACCCAGCTCGACTACGAAATCGACGCGTCATCGCTGTCGCGCCACGCCCTCGTATGCGGTATCAACGGCTCCGGCAAAACCAATACCATTCTGAGCCTCCTTGCATCGCTGTCGGCCAAAATGCCCTTCCTTGTCATCGAACCGGCAAAGACAGAGTATGTCGACTGGGCGCTCGAATACAACGACCGCCATAAAGACAAACCTATCAATATCTTTATGCCCGGCTGCCGCGTTTACAGGCATCCCGTCACAGGCAAGGACGTGCGCTTCCCCGAACTCAAGCTCAATCCCTTCGAGATAATCTGGCTCGAACCGGGCCGCGAGCCCTCGGCAATGGCCCATATCGACAGATTAAAATCTGTCTTTACTGCGGCATTCCCGATGTACGACATACTGCCGGTACTTCTCGAAGATCTGATATATACCGTCTACCAGTCGCCTACGACCGACTGGCTCAATTCCGAGCCCGTCTACGGAAAGACTCTCTTCCCGACACTCAACGGCATGAGCATCAATGTCGACAAAGTCATCAACGCCCATAAATACGAGGAACGTATAGAACGCAACATGAAGGCATGCCTCAACACGCGTATCGACAGCCTTATGCGCGGCTGGAAAGGCAAAATGCTCAACACGCTGCACTCGACATCGTGGGACTCTCTCTTCGACCGACCTACCGTCGTCAACCTGAGCTATCTCGGCGACGACTCCGACAAATGTTTCTTCATGTCGTTGCTACTGCTCTTCCTCTACGAATACCGCATGGCGCGTGCCGATGCCGGACACGGCTTTACCACGAATTGCGGACATGTCACTGTCGTCGAAGAAGCACACCGGGTGATGAGCAAATGCGACAATCCCGAGATGGCACAGTACCGCTCGTCGATGATGTTTGCCAATATGCTCTCTGAAATCAGGGCTTACGGCGAGGGCCTGATTCTTGTCGACCAGGTGCCGACACGTCTTGTGCCCGACGCGGTGAAGAACACGAACATGAAGATTGTCCACCGTCTTGTGTCACGCGATGATTGCGAGGAGATGGCCGGTTCGATGGGTCTCAACGAAACTCAGGGCCGCATCATTCCCCATCTTCTTACCGGCCAGGCGCTTATTTCGACGGCTCTGTCGTCCGACAAGCACTGGGTCGCAGTCAACAAGATGAAAAAGTGACAAACTATCGTATATCTGAATATCAACATCTAAAATATACAAGACATGAATTTCGAAGACAATTTTGGGTCACTCGAAATGCCGGATCCCACGAAGGTTCCCGAAGTAGACGAAGGTGTCAGCGACCGCGAACTCGCCTATATCAGCGAATGTGTCGACCCGAGCCGTCTCGACGAACTTGTGGCACGTATCGACGAAGTGACAGGCGGTCAGCCACCTAAAGCCATCGACCACGATCCACGCATCGCCGAAGTTATCGAGCCTGTCAAAGACCTAATCAACCCTATCTATCTCGAAGCCCCCTCCGATGCCGAGAAAATCGAGCTGATCGGCAAAGAACTCGAAAACATCGAAGGCATGAAGTTCGAAGAATGGATAGAACTTACTCCCGAAGAACGCCTTAACTCCATCCAGCAGGCCGAAATCGCCATTGCCGCCGTCGAACATCGTCCGCCCTACACCATCATCGTCAAGGACATGCCCGAAGGCAGCTACGGCTACTGCTCCGCTTCGGAAGGTATCATCTGTCTCAACAGCCTTTACCTGGAATCGAACGAGTTCAACGACTACGCCGAAAACCTCGACACTATCATCCACGAAGGCCGTCACGCCTATCAGAATTACAACTGCTTCGTACGCGATGTCGACAACGAGAACCCAGTCGATGTATGGACAATAAACGAAATCTTCTACATTCCGCCGGAGTGGGATTTCGAAGGTTACTGGAACCAGCCAATCGAGGTCGATGCCCGCGCTTTTGCCGAAGCTGTTAAATCACCCATCCTAAACGCCTGAACATTATGACAATAAGAGAAAGACTCCTCGCTGAAGGCTGCCCCGAAAACGTTGTAAACAACATCGCAGCCCGTCTCGAACATGTTTCTCCGGCTCTTAAGAACCTCGTCGACCGCTGGGCCGAAGAAGGACAGGAAAACAGCTACGAGGCCGAAGGATATTCCATCGAAAGCATCATGAAGCGTCTCGGTGTGAAATATCCCTCCGCAGTACTCACCATGGACTGGCTCCTACGTGACCCAGAACAAGCCAAGAAAGCAATAGCATACGGACGACGCTAAGCAACGTGACTCCTGATGAACAAACGATTACACTACATCCTGTGCACGCTGCTGACAGTCATGATGCTGTCGGCAGCCGCACCGGCTCAAGCCCAGGTCAAAGGTGAGACCATGTTCGGAGTCAAGACCGGCTACGTCACACGCAACGAGTCCGCACTCGCAGGTCTCACGTTCGGCTATTCGTTCAGCCGACATTTCCGCGTAATGCCCGAAATCGGGATTATCTTCCGTCACGAGAACCTCGACGGCCTCGACATAGCCTGCAATGCCCAGTTCCCCGTTTCCTTCGCACAGGGCAAAGCTGTGTTCTATCCTCTTACAGGCATCAACTTCACCTCGTGGGGCCTTCACAACGAAGCTACCGGACACTCCGAGGACGATGACGTAACCACACACCGCAACTGCATGGGTCTCAATTTCGGAGCCGGTGTCGAATACCGTTGCACATCATCGATGGCTCTCCATCTCGATGCCCGCTACACCCTCATGCGCCACTACCCGACAGCCTTCGTCACTGCCGGATTAGCTTATCTTTTCTAAACAATATGCCGGATATAATATTAGGAATAGAATCGTCGTGCGATGACACTTCGGCAGCCGTTATTGCCGACGGGCTGCTGCTGAGCAATGTCATTGCCAGCCAGTCGGTCCATGAGGAATATGGCGGTGTCGTTCCCGAACTTGCATCCCGGGCACACCAGCAGAACATAGTCCCCGTCGTCGATGCCGCCATACGTCGCGCCGGAATCTCCAAATCGGACCTCTCGGCCATTGCCTTCACACGTGGACCCGGTCTTATAGGATCGCTCCTCGTCGGAACGAGCTTCGCCAAAGGAATGTCGCTCGGACTGAGAATACCGCTCGTCGATGTCAATCATCTCCACGGACATGTGCTCTCGCATTTCATCCGCGAGAAAGAGGACGACATAGTTCCCGAGTTTCCCTTCTTGTGTCTCCTCATCTCGGGTGGCAACTCGCAGCTCATCCTCGTCAAGAGCTACAAGGACATGGAAATACTCGGACGCACAATCGACGATGCCGCAGGGGAAGCCTTCGACAAATGTGCGAAAGTCATGGGCTTGCCTTATCCCGGCGGTCCGCACATCGATCGTCTTGCAGCTGAAGGCGATGCGAAGGCATTCAAGTTTGCCAAACCGCACATAGCTGGTCTCGACTACAGCTTCAGTGGACTTAAGACTTCTTTCCTCTACACTCTCCGCGACGAGCTCAAGAAAGATCCTGATTTCATTGAGAAACGCAAAGCCGACCTTGCCGCAAGTCTACAGGCCACAATTATCGACATCCTGCTCGGCAAACTTGCAAAGGCTGTCGACCAGACTGGAGTAAAGACTGTCGCCATTGGCGGCGGTGTGTCGGCCAACAGCGGCGTACGCGCTGCTGTAGCCGAATTCTGCGAACATCGCGGCATCCAGGCCTTCATTCCCCAGCGTAAGTTTACCACCGACAACGCCGCCATGGTAGCCATCGCCGGATACTACAAATATCTCGAAAAAGATTTCTGTCCCTACAGCAGCGTGCCCTTCGCACGAATCGAAATATAAACTATGCGTCTTGCAATCCTGATTATCGGAGCCGAAATACTCCTCGGACGTGTCACCGACACCAACTCAGGCACCATTGCTCGTGCCCTCATCCCCCAGGGATGGGATGTCAGCACCGTTATGACAGTCGACGACGACCCGGCCAAAATCAAACGTGCCATCGAGCAGCTTCTTGCCGACAATGACCTCGTTGTGACTACCGGAGGCCTCGGCCCGACTCGCGACGACCTTACGAAGACCACCCTTGCCGGTATTTTCGGAGGGGAGCTTTTCGAGGACAAGGCTGTTCTCGAAAACGTAGAGCGTATATTCGCCGAACGGGAGCTTAAGATGAACGAGCTGACACGCTCGCAGGCCATAGTACCTTCGTCGTGCCGCGTGATACAGAACACTCTCGGAACTGCGCCTATCATGTGGTTTGAAAAAGGCGGGAAAGTACTCGTAGCGATGCCCGGGGTACCCTTCGAGACCCGGGGCATGATTCCGGTGGTATCCGAAGAGATTCGTCGTCACTTCCATCCCCATCAGGACACCATGCGCCGGGAGTACACCGTGACAGGCATCCCGGAATCAGCCCTCGCCGAGCAGCTTGCGGCATTTGAAGATGCTATGCCCTCTGGATATAAGCTCGCCTATCTACCCTCTCCGGGGAGGATAGTACTTCGTCTCGAAGGTAATCCCGAGACATTCGAACAGCAGGCGGCATCACTTGTCGACAGTCTCGGGTCCCTGCTCGTCGGAGAAGGCGCACTGACACCGGCAGAAATCCTTCTTTCGAAAGTGAGGAACAAAGGCTATACTATCGCGACAGCCGAAAGCTGCACCGGGGGTAACATAGCCCACTTGTTAACCGAAATTGCAGGATGCTCGGATGTCTATGTTGGCGGTGTCGTATCGTACTCCAACGAAGTCAAGATGAACACTCTCGGAGTCTCGGCAGAAACTCTGAAATGTTATGGAGCCGTCAGCGAGCAGACAGTACGCGAGATGGCCGAAGGAGTAGCAGAGCATTTAGGAGCCGACTGCTCGGTAGCAACGTCGGGAATTGCCGGCCCAGGGGGCGGTAGCGCCGAGAAACCTGTAGGGACGGTCTGGATGGCCGTACATACCCCTGAAGGCACATTCACTGCATTGCACCGCTTCAGCGGTGACCGTCTCGCAGTAATCGAGCGTGCTTCGGCCACAGCACTGCGCATGCTGGCCGACAAACTTTGATTTATATCAAAAAAGCGAAAGCTGGATGCCAGGGGCCGGAGGTGCGATGAACATCGAACGGCATTGACGCCAGCCTTTCGAATGGTTCAGAAGGCTATAGTCGATTAGGCCGACTATAGATCCGACTGAGTTGCGGACGGCACTAAGTACCTCGCTCATCGAATTGAAGCCCGTGGATGTAAATGTAGCGATTGTGCGTCCGTGATAAGAGGCGGTGGCACATACGATGTCGGAAGAACTGATGCTTGTCATATCGGAGGAGTATTAGCAGATTTACAATACAAAAGTAGCTCTCCGCATGGGCAGCTTTCCGGCACATATCCGTTAAGAAAAGACAAAACCACAGTCTTGCGACAGGCAAGGACGACTAAAGCGGACTTTCACATGCACGAAGAGAGAATTTAAAGCGTTATACTGTCATGAAACGTTTCATCTTACTTACCGCCCTGCTGCTGACGGTACTTACGGCACTATGCGCCGACCCGTCGGCAACGAAATACAGTTTCGACCAATGCGAAGGCTCCCTGACTCCCTATCCCCTCGAAGTCCAGCCTGCGCATTACCCCGATTCGCTTGTTCCCGTTTTCATCAATCATATAGGACGCCATGGCGCACGCTATCCGTCGTCCTCGGCCAACTGCCTCAAGCTTCGGGATGTACTCGCCAAGGCCGATTCCACCGGCACTATTACACCCCTCGGGCGCAAGTTGCTGAAACTCACCGACGAAGTCATAATGCTCAGCACCAACCGCTGGGGCGCGCTCGATTCCCTCGGCATAGCCGAACAGCAGGCTATTGCAGGTCGTATGTTCTACAACTATACCGAAGTCTTCTCTGGCGACAAAGTCGTCGAGGCCTACTCGTCCTATTCCCCAAGAGCCATGATGAGCATGTACGCCTTTACCCATCAGCTCGACAGGATGAACAATCACCTGACTTTCACCACCAGCACAGGCCGCATCAACTCCCCCCTCCTGCGACCCTTCGATATCGACGAAGATTACCTCGAATTCCGACGCAACAAGACGTGGGCGCCAGCCTACGAGGAGTATTTTGCATCGGCCTGTCCGACATCGGCTATACGCCGTGTACTCGGCGACAAATTCGACCTTGGGGAACATGGGCAAGAACTGGCCATGACAGAGTACAAGGTCGTCGCCGGACTTTCGTCCATGGGACTGGAATCACGCATGAAAGAGTTCTTCACCGAAACGGAAGCCAACGCCCTCTGGAGCTGTGCCAACCTACAGCAGTATCTCCAGCGCACCGCGACGACAGTTTCCGAAGTACCCGCGGACATAGCCGCAGCCCTCGTCATGAACATCATCGAGACTACCGATAACTATATCAACAATAATGACAGCCAGGTCGGTGCCATCCTGCGATTCGGACATGCAGAGACTATCATGCCCCTGGCTTCGCTGCTGCGCATCCCGGGCTGCTACTATCTCACAAACTATTTCGATACTGTAGCCACGCACTGGCGCGACTTCGACGTTGTGCCAATGGCATCCAACATACAGTTCATACTCTACAAAAGCCGCACCGCCAACCGCTTCTACATGCAGGTGCTTCTCAACGAGACACCGGTTGCCATGCGCAAGGGCGACACCGACACCATATTTCCGTGGGGAGAGCTCAGGCGCTTCATGATGAATTGTGTCCCCCTCCACGCCCAATAACATTGGCATTATGGGGATATTTTTGTAACTTTGCAAGTCACACAGAACATTTTCCCATGAAAACATCGGTCATCATACGTTTCGTCATCCTCGGCATACTTTGGTTCGGCCTTGTAGGCTATATCCTCACGCATGCCCGGCTGACACTGTACCTGGTTTTTGTGATAGTAGCTTCAGCTATTATCGTATTCGTGCCGATGTATAAAAAATATGTCCGTAAATGAGTCAGACATCACAAGATAGCGGCAAAGGTCTACTCGAAACCATCGACAGCCCTGCCGACCTCCGAAAGCTCGACGTATCGCAGCTGCCGCAGGTTTGCGCCGAGATACGTGACTTCCTCATAAACGCACTTGCCGACAACCCGGGGCACTTCGCATCAAGCCTCGGTGCAGTCGAACTCACCGTTGCCCTTCATTACGTTTTCAATACGCCCTACGACCGCATCGTCTGGGACGTAGGACATCAGGCATACGGTCATAAACTACTTACAGGCCGACGCAAAGCCTTCTCTGGCAACCGCAAGCTCGGAGGTCTCAGCGGATTCCCCAATCCCGACGAGAGCCCCTACGACACTTTCTCTGCCGGGCATGCCTCAAATTCCATATCGGCAGCCCTCGGCATGGCGGTGGCTTCGCAACTCAAGGGCGAAGACCCGATGCGAAACATCGTGGCTGTCATAGGCGATGCTTCCATAAGCGGAGGTCTCGCCTTCGAAGGCATCAACAACGCTGCCAATACGCCGAACAATCTCCTCATCATCCTGAACGACAACGACATGAGTATCGACAACAATGTCGGTGCCCTCAACAACCAGCTGACTCATATAAACACCTCGCGGCTCTATAACGACTTGCGCTACAAGGTGTTCAACATCCTCAAAAAGCTCGGTTTCATCACCAAAAAAAGACGTGATGCCCTGCTGCGCTTCAACAACAGCCTCAAGTCGCTCCTCTCCAAGCAGCAGAACATCTTCGAAGGCCTCAACATTCGCTATTTCGGCCCCTTCGACGGCCACGACATAGCGACGGTGGTACGTGTACTCAATGACATACGCGACATGGAGGGCCCACGCATCCTGCATCTTAAGACGGTGAAAGGCAAAGGCTACGCCCCGGCCGAAGCCGATCCGGCTTCATGGCATGCCCCGGGACGTTTCGTACCGGCAACAGGCGAACGTCTTGATGCCAGAGCCCGCCCCGGCCAGCCGTTGAAATACCAGGATGTTTTCGGCAACACCCTCCTCGAACTCGCCCGTAACAACAAGAATATTGTAGCCATCACGGCTGCCATGCCTTCCGGCACGTCCATTTCCACCATGCAGGCGGAGATGCCGGACCGAGTCTTCGATGTAGGCATTTCAGAAGGGCATGCAGTGACATTTGCCGGAGGCCTTGCCAAAGACGGCATGAAACCCTTCGTCGGCATCTATTCGAGCTTCCTGCAGAGAGCCTACGACCACATCATCCACGATGTCGCCTTGCAGCGCCTGCCCGTAACCTTCTGCATAGACCGTGCAGGCCTTGTGGGCGAAGACGGGGCGACACATCACGGAGCCTACGACCTCGCCTACCTGCGCACTGTGCCGGGTATGACCATCTCCGCACCCCGTAATGAACACATTCTGCGCAATCTCCTCTATACTGCACAGGAAGGCGACCACGGACCATTCGCCATTCGTTATCCGCGAGGCAGGGGATGCCTCGTCGACTGGAAGAACATCATGCAGTTCATGCCGATCGGCAGAGGCGAGCGCCTTGTCGACGGAAAGGATGTCGCCGTACTCACAATAGGCACCGTCGCCAACGATGCCCTTGAAGCCATACGTCGTGCCGAAGCCGACGGCATATCCGCAGCGCTCTACGACATGATATTCCTCAAGCCTATCGACGAATCGATACTCGAGGAAGTGGCTGCCAAAGGCTGTCCTGTCATTACCATAGAAGACGGTACTGCGGCCGGAGGTCTCGGAGGTGCCGTTGCCGAATGGATGAGCGGCCATGGGCATGCGACGACTGTCGTCTCCCTCGGCATACCGGACAAGTTCATACCCCAGGGCACACCCCAGCAGCAAAAGGAGATGTGCGGTTTCGACACAGAATCTATCTATCAGACAATAAAAAAGACAGCACAATGCGTATCGTCATCGCCGGAGCCGGAGAAGTAGGCTCACATCTTGCCAAACTGCTTTCCGCCGAGGAACAGGACATAATGCTCGTCGATGCCAACGCCGAGCGCCTCGCTGTCATGGATGCCAACTACAACCTCATGACAGTAGTCGGCAATCCTACATCCTTCGCCACTCTCCGGGAGGCCGGTGTCGCCGACTGTGATCTCTTCATTGCTGTGACCCCGTACGAAACCAACAACATAGTAGCCTGCTCCATCGCAAAAAATCTCGGCGCAGCCACCACAGTGGCACGTATCAGTTCCTACGACTTCATGAAGCCCGAAAATGCCAAGCATGTGGAGCATATCGGGGTCGACCGGCTCATCTACCCGGAACAGGTAGCCGCAGAAGAGATCATAACATCGCTAAAGCGGTCATGGATACGCAATTGGTTCGAGCTGCACGACGGCCAGATTATCCTTGCCGGTGTCAAGCTGCGCGACAACGCCCCCATCGCCGGGACCAAGCTCAAAGATTTCGCCTTCACAAACCGACAGTTCCACGTATCTGCAATCAAACGCAATCACGAGACCATCATACCCCGGGGCGACGACTATCTGCTTTCCGGCGACATCCTCTATTTCACCACTACACGTGACCATATCAACGACTTGCTGACTCTCACGGGCAAGACAGAGCATAAGATCAAGCGAGTACTAATCATGGGGGGGTCGAAAATAGCCATACGTCTGGCAAATCTCGGAGCTTCAGAATTCAAATTCATGATAATAGACAGCGACATAGAAGTTTGCCGCCGTCTGCCCCAGAAATGTCCGAACGCTGAAATCATACATGGAGATGCCCGCGACATCGATCTTCTCAACGATATCGGCATTACGGATATAGATGCCTTTGTGGCTCTGACCGACAGCTCCGAGACGAACATATTCACATGCCTTACCGCAAAAGAATTAGGCATAAAAAAGACTGTCGCGGATGTAGAGAACATACAGTTCATATCTCAGGCCGAAAACCTGAACATAGGCACCGTCGTCAATAAGAAACTCCTCGCTTCGAGCACTATCTTCCAGCTCCTTCTTGATTCCGACTCCTCGACATCGAAGTGTCTCGCACTTGCCGATGCCGAAGTCGCTGAGCTCGATGTGCGACCGGGTGCCAGAATAGCAGGCACAGCCGTCAAAGACCTTAAACTGCCCCGCGAAATGACCCTTGCCGGTCTCATTCGCGACGGAAAAGGACAGCTCATCACAGGTATGACAGTCATACGGCCAGGAGACCATGTCCTCGTGTTCTGTCTTGGAGGTTCTCTCCATAAAGCCGAAAAATATTTCCTTTGACCGCTATGCTGAACCTTCTGCGCCAACACATGATCAATCTGCGGATGCTTCTGCGTATCGCGGGATGGCTGTTGGCCATAGAATCCATCTTCCTTCTGTTTCCGACCCTGACATGCGTGTACTACGGAGAAAGCGACTGGCTTCCTTTCGCCGCAACAGCAATGCTCACGGCAGTCTGCGGCTTCATTTTGGCAAAATATTCCCGGCCGTCGTCGTCCCACATGGGCAAGCGCGACGCATACCTGATGACAGCCATGGTGTGGGTAATTTTCTCGCTATTCGGCATGATACCGTTCCTGTTCTCGTCGCAGCCCGTCAGCGTCACCGATGCCTTCTTCGAAGCCATGTCAGGTTTCACGACAACGGGAGCCTCCGTCCTGGTGACTATCGACGGCATGAGCCACGGCATACATCTGTGGCGAGCCATGATGCAGTGGATAGGAGGTATGGGGATCATTCTCTTCACGCTTGCCATCATACCGATGCTGAACCATTCGGGCGGCATGCAGATGTTCAATGCCGAAGTAACCGGCGTTACACACGACAAGCTGCGTCCCCGTATCAGCCAGACTGCCAAGAGCCTATGGCTGATATATATAGGGCTCACCGTAATCCTGATAATCCTGCTCGTAGCCGGGCCTATGGATTTCTTCGACTCTGTATGCCACGCATTCGGAGCCATATCGACAGGTGGCTACAGCTCCCATTCTGCAGGTATAGGAACATGGCACGACTCAGTGTACGTGAAAATCGTATTAACCATTTTCATGTTCCTGGGGGGTACCAATTTCGGACTTGTCTACAAATGCCTACACGGCAATTTCCGGTCGCTTGGCACCAACGATGTCTTCCGCGTATATGTCGGCATAATCCTTGGGATGCTCGTAATTTTCGCCGTGTCCATAGCCGTACAGGGTATGTACACTGGCTGGCAGTCGGTTTCCATCGACCCCTTGTTCCAGATTGTATCGACCATCACCTCGACGGGCTACACCGTTACCAACTTCGAGAAATGGGGCCCGTTTGTCCTGGCCCTTACATTCGTCATGATGTTCTTCGGATCTTGCGCCGGCTCGACCAGCGGCGGTGCCAAGATAGACCGCATTCTCTATCTCTTCAAGAACGCCCGGAACGAGCTTTACCGCTGTCTCTACCCCAACTCCATCATGTCGGTCAAAATCAACGACCGAGTGATCAGTCCCGACCTCGTAGGCAAGGTTATTGCATTCCTTTGCATATATATGCTCCTGATCGTTGCCGGAGGCCTTGCCCTGACGGCATTCAAGGTGCCGCTTGTCGATGCCTTTTTCTCATCCTTCTCATGCCTGTCGAACACGGGACTCGGAGCCGGAATCACGGGCTACGGCAACTCCTACGACATCCTTCCCGATGCCGGGAAATGGATTCTGTCCTTCCAGATGCTCGTAGGGCGTCTCGAAATTTTCACTGTCCTCGTACTTCTCACTCCCGCCTTCTGGCGACGCTGACATACCAATGGGACGGCACAACGAACTCGGCAAATGGGGCGAGAATCTCGCATGTGAGAAACTTGCATCAGAAGGGTATGCCATCATGGAACGCAACTGGCGCATGGGACATCTCGAACTCGACATCGTGGCTACAAGGGACGACTGCATAGTATTTGCAGAAGTCAAGACACGCGAGATCCGCGACAGCGACCCTTTCGAGGCCATCGACAATCGCAAAATCCTCAACATGGTCAAAGCCGCCAGGGCTTACCTGGCCGCAAAAGACCTGCCGCATCATCCACAGTTCGACCTTTTCGGCATAAACGGCACGCCCGACGACTATACCCTCGAACACATACCGGATGCCTTCGAACCTCCTATAAAATCATACTGAACAAATACCCAACACAATGACATCAAAATATACAGAGCGAATAAATGCGATGCGCGGCCTCATGGACGCTGCCGGGATAGCCGCCGTCGTGGTTCCACAGTCCGACCCGCATCTGAGCGAATACCTCGGGCCGCACTGGCAGGTGCGCCGATGGCTTTCCGGTTTCACCGGCTCGGCCGGCGACCTCGTAATAACGGCAGACAAAGCACTCCTGTGGACCGACTCGCGCTATTTCCTGCAAGCCGCCAGGCAGCTGGAAGGTACGGGCATCGAGCTGATGAAGACAGCCCTCCCCGGAACGCCGACAATCACGGGATGGCTCTGCTCGAATCTTCCCGACGGAAGCACCGTCGGCATCGACGGAATGCTCTTCCCGAGCCCCGAAGTAGAGGAAATGAAAAAAGCCTTCGCCCCAAAGGATATCAGACTCGACTGTTACTTCGATGTCATCGACAAGATATGGACCGACCGTCCCACGCTCCCTCAAGACAAAATCTTCATCCACGACAAGCAGTACTCCGGCCGTACAGCCGGCGAGAAGATGGCCGACATCCTCGACTTCGCGGAATCCCATCATGCCGACTCCACATTCATCAGCGCCCTCGACGAAATCGCCTGGACCCTCAACATTCGCGGCAATGATGTCCGGCATACCCCCGTTGCCACAGCCTTCCTCTATCTGTCGCATCCCCGAAAGATACTCTTTATTTCCGAAAGCAAACTTGACGACGAGACACGCGCCTATCTGCTCGCCTTCGGACTGGAAATACGCGACTACGGCCAGGCAGTCGAATTCCTCGAATCGCTTTCACCTGAGAGCCGCGTTCTTGTCGAAGCATCGCATACGGCAGGCGGTATTATGGACATCCTGGGAGACAGAGCCGTAATAGCCGACGTTTCACCGGTAGCGCGCCTGAAAGCTGTCAAAAACGAAGTCCAGATAGCCGGAATCCGTCAGGCGATGGTTCGCGACGGGGTGGCACTCGTCAAATTCTTCATGGAGCTGGAAGAGCGGCTCGACAAAGGCATAAGTACGACAGAACTCGACGTGGCGCGCATCCTCCATAACTGCCGTGCCGCCGGAAAGGGATATTTCGACGAAAGTTTCGGCACTATAGCCGGTTATGGCCCTCACGGAGCCATCGTCCATTATGAAGCCGACACGGACAGCGATGCAGTACTCGAAAGGAAAGGACTGCTGCTGCTCGACTCGGGCGCACAGTACCTCGACGGCACAACCGACATTACCCGTACCGTATGTCTCGGTACGCCGACCGGCGACGAGCGTCGCGACTTCACGCTTGTCATGAAAGGCCACATAGCACTGGCAATGATGGTATTCCCGGCAGGCACACGCGGAACACAGCTCGATGTCATAGCCCGTCAGTACCTCTGGAAGGAGGGGATGACTTACCTCCACGGCACAGGTCATGGTGTCGGTCATTTCCTCGGAGTTCACGAAGGCCCGCAGAGCATACGCCTGAACTGGGTCGACACACCCCTCGAACCGGGCATGGTGACATCCAACGAGCCGGGTCTGTACCGCGAGAATGTCCACGGCATACGTTGCGAGAACCTCGTGCTGTGCCGCGAGGCCATGACCACCGACTTCGGCACTTTCCTCAACTTCGAGACCCTGACCCTCTTCCCCTTCGACAGAAGTCTGTTCGACCTGAAAATGATGAGCGCCGAGGAAATAGAGTGGATAAATGCCTACCACCGTTCCGTCTACGAACGTCTTGCCCCGGCACTCGAAAACGAATCACAGCGAGCATGGCTCGCAGAGAAGACAAACGCGCTTTAAGACCCAAAAGAAACACTAAAATATGGCACTTATAATACCACTGAGGGGTTTTACCCCTATAATCGGCAAGGACTGCTTCCTTGCCCAGAACGCTACCGTGATAGGAGATGTCACCATGGGCGACGAATGCTCGATATGGTTCAACACCGTCCTGCGCGGCGATGTCAACACCATAACCATCGGCAACCGCGTCAACATACAGGACGGCAGCGTACTGCATACTCTCTACCAGAAATCCACCATCGAAATCGGCGATGACGTGTCCATAGGCCACAACGTCACCATCCACGGAGCCAAAATCCACGACTTCGCCCTCATCGGAATGGGTGCCGTCGTGATGGATGATGCCGAAGTCGGCGAAGGAGCCATCGTGGCTGCCGGTGCCGTCGTGCTCAGCCGCACAAAAATTGGGCCCAACGAACTATGGGGCGGAGCTCCGGCCAAATTTATCAAGATGGTCGATCCCGAACAGGCTCGCGAAATAAACGTCAAGATAGCGAAGAACTACCTCATGTACTCAAAATGGTACGAGGAATAGCATTGACATGGCCGAACAGACAAAGCATTGTCCCTAAAGCTCCTCGCGGCATGAAGAAAAATCGATTTTTGGCTCATTTATTTGGCCAAAGTTTTGACATGTAAAAATTTATTACTAATTTTGCCGCGCTAAAGTCAACGCAAATTATAAATCATCCACATAAATATGATCATCGTACAAGTTAAAGAAGGCGAGCTCATCGAACGTGCTCTCAAGAAATTCAAACGTAAATTCGAAAAAACCGGCATCGTAAAAGAACTGCGCAGCCGTCAGGCATTCCAGAAGCCCTCAGTCACCAACCGCAAAAAGATGATGAAGGCTATTTACGTACAGCAGCTCCGCGCCGTCGAAGATTAATCTTCCTTCTTTACAGAAATTCTTTGCATAATCGTGGTCATGCTCATCGCATAGCCGCGATTATTGCTATTATATCATACCATACTTCAATCCACCTGACACCATGAACCTATCTAAAAAAACCGCTCCCCTCCTCCTGGGTGCACTGCTGGCAGCCGCCGGCTGCACACAGCAGACAGAGACGGTATCGTCGCCCGACGGCCGTCTCGTTGTCGACTTCACACTCGAAAAAAGCGGCGTACCGTCGTACAGCCTGAAATTCAACGGTAAAGACATCATCAAGCCCTCAACCATGGGCTTCGCACTCACAAACGGATCCGAGGCATTCCGCAAAGGATTCCGTATCGATTCCACCAGCACGGAGAGCTTCCACGAAATGTGGGCTCCGGTATGGGGTGAAACCGACTCAATCGACAACACCTACAACGGCCTGACCGTCTATCTCTCGAGCGACTCCGCTCGTATGGCAGTAGAATTCAGGGTATTCGATGACGGCATGGGCTTCCGATACATATTCCCCGAACAGCAGACCGACACAATTTTCGTGTCCGAGGAGCTGTCTGAGTTTGCCATGCCTTCCGACATGACGGCCTGGTGGATTCCCGGCGACTACGACACCCAGGAATACGAATACACCCGTTCGCGCCTGAGCGAAATCCGCGACAAGAGCAAGAACTACGGCGGCGGCAACGTGTCGGAACATCTCTTCTCGCCTACGGGCGTACAGACCTCGCTGATGATGCGCTCCGACGACTCCACATATGTAAACATCCACGAAGCTGCTCTCATCGACTATCCGGCCATGCACCTCAACCTCAACGATACGACCATGACCTTCACTTCATGGCTCACACCGGGTCTCACCCAAGAGAAGGCTATGATAGTCACTCCGAGAACGACTCCGTGGCGTGTCGTAATGGTTGGCGACAAAGCCACGGATATCCTCGCCTCGAACATTGTCCTGAACCTCAATGAACCGACAGCTTACGAGGACACAGAATGGATCAAGCCTGTGAAATACATGGGTGTATGGTGGGAGATGATTACAGGCAAGAGCCAGTGGTCGTACAGCAATATGGAGAACTTCGACCTCGCCACGGCCGACTACACCCACGCCAAGCCTCACGGCAAGCACGGTGCCAACAATGCCAACGTACGCCGCTACATTGACTTCGCTGCCGAAAACGGTTTCGACCAGCTGCTCGTCGAAGGATGGAACATAGGCTGGGAAGACTGGCTCGGCAAGGAGAAAGAATATGTGTTCGACTTCGTAACGCCCTATCCCGACTTCGACATCAAGGCTCTCAACGACTACGCCCACAGTAAGGGTATACGCCTGATGATGCACCACGAAACGTCAGGCGCGCCCAACAACTACGAAGCGCACATGGATACCGCCTATGCCCTGATGGACAAGTACGGCTACAATGCCGTCAAGAGCGGCTATGTCGGCAACATCCTTCCCAAGGGAGACACACACTACAGCCAGCGCATGGTCAACCACTACCTCGATGCAGTCAAGCGTGCCGCCGAACATCACATCATGGTCAATGCCCACGAGGCAGTCCGTCCTACCGGTCTCAGCCGCACATACCCCAACCTCGTAGGCAACGAAAGCGCCATGGGCACCGAATACCGCAACATGACACCCCAGCACGTCACCGTGCTTCCATTCACACGCCTCAAAGGAGGCCCGATGGACTTCACTCCCGGTATCTTCCGCATGGATATAGGTTCGTTCGTACCCGGCAGCACCGAACATAAACAGGCAACTATCGCCAACCAGCTCGCCCTCTACGTCACAATGTATTCCCCCCTCCAGATGGCAGCCGACCTTCCCGAGCACTATGCCGAGAAAGCCGATGCATTCCAGTTTATCAAGGATGTGCCCGTCGACTGGAGCGAGAGTATCTATCTTGATGCCGAACCCGGCGACTTCATCATAGCTGCACGCAAGGAAAAAGGCGGCGAGAGCTGGTACGTGGGCGGTGTTGCCAACGATGCCCGCGAAGAGACTGTAGATCTCTCCTTCCTGACACCCGGCGTTAAATACAAAGCCACCCTCTACGCCGATGCCCCCGATGCCGATGCCATCACCAACCCCGAGGCATATGTCATCACAAGCTTCGATGCCGACTCTACCACCAAGCTTCCCGTGAAGATGGCCCGTGGAGGCGGCTTCGCGCTCTCCCTTGTACCCGAAAAATAATGATTTAACACCTGTATCGCCGGTGATGGCTCGGCAATGCCGCACCATCACCGGCGATACTTAAACCAACCTATGATGAAACTATTCTATGCAGGATTAATGTTGGCCGCGAGCATAGCCGCGGAAGCAAAGACCGTCGTAACGGTCGACATGAACACGACAGAAGGCCGTATATCGCCCTATATCTACGGAGCCGGTGCCGAAGATGTCAATCATGAAATCTACGGAGGGCTATACGACCAACGTATCTTTGGCGAAAGCTTCGAAGAAGCACCTGTCGCACAGCTGAAAGGTTTCAGCCAGTACGACTCGCCGTGGACGCTGAAAGACGGCATACTTAGTGTCAAGACCTCCGGGAACGGCAAGATTGTCTATGATGCCCTGCTACTGAACAAGGCTGCCGTAAGCACCGAAATGCGTATAGACAGCCCCGACGCTATAAGCGGTCTCATCTTCAACGTCGGCGATGCCGGAAACGGAGCCGACAGTTTCCGTGGCTACGAGATAAGCCTGAATGCCGCAAAGAAGGTACTTGTAGTCGGAAAGCACGATCACGACTGGCAACCTATCGCAGAAGTACCCGTCAAATTCTCGCCAAAGAAATGGAACAAGCTCCAGGTTGATTTCGAAGGTGCGAAAGCAATAATCAAGGTCAACGGCAAGCAAATCTACGAATTCGAAGACAAGGACAACGCGCTGACATCAGGTTTCGTAGGACTACGAAGTTTCAACGGTTCGGCAGATTTCAAGAACTTTAGAATCGACGGCAGGACAGTAGCTCTCGAATCGCAGGGACAAGGCGGAGTCAGCGGCATGTGGCTTCCCGTAGGCGAAGGCACATACAGCATCGTCACCGAAGACGCTTTCAACGGAGCCAATGCTCAGCGCATCTCAGGCAAGGCTGGCGACGGAGCATGCAACAAAGGCCTCAACAAATGGGGCATCGGAATCGAAGAATCCGTACCTATGTCGGGCTACGTATATCTCCGTGGCGACGCACCCAAGGCTTTTGTCGCTCTACAGAATGCCGACGGCACCAGGGAATACTGCCGCCGGGAAATCGACGGAATCACCGACAAATGGCAGCGCTTTAACTTCACCCTTACGCCGATTGCCACCGACAACAATGCCCGTTTCGTCATCGCACTCGGCGACAAAGGCTCAATGCTTGTCGACATGGCTATGCTTCATACAGCCGACTATCCCTACCGCGCCGACATAACAAAGGCATTCCAAGAGGAAGGACTTACTTTCCTTCGATACGGAGGCACTATGGTCAACGCCAAGGAATATATGACTAAAAACATGGTAGGGCCACGCGATCATCGCCAGCCATATATCGGCCACTGGTACCGCAACAGCACAAACGGCTTCGGCATAGAGGAATTCGTGCGCTTCGCCCGACTCATAGGCACAGAGCCGACCTTCAGTGTCAATATCGAGGACAATCCGGAAGATATTCTCGCCCTACTGAAAGAAATCGAGGACTGCAATCTGGCTTACATCGAGATAGGCAACGAAGAAAACATATTCGATGATTCGCGAGAGGCATACGAGCATTATGTAGACCGTTTTCTGACCCTATACAACGCCATCCACCCTGTCTATCCTGACTTAAAATTCATCAATGCGGCATGGTGGCGAAGTGACAAACCGGAAATCATGGAGTATGTGTTCCGCAAGCTCGACGGAATATCCCCTCTTTGGGACTACCATCCCTGGAACGACGAAGTGTCACAAGCGGTATCGGCCGAGAAAGACATAGAAGCAATCCGGAGCAAGTTCCATGAGTGGAACCCCGACACAGACATGCACCTCGCCCTTCTGGAAGAAAACGGCAACACCCACAGCCTTCACCGCGCCCTAAGCCATGCCTATATGCTCAATGCAGTACGCCGTATGAACGACTTCATCGAATTCGACAGTCCGGCCAACGCTTTGCAGCCATATAGGCAGAACGACAACGGATGGGATCAGGGACAGATTTTCTTCAACAGCTCTGAAGTATGGTGCCAACCTCCCTACTATGTGCAACAGATGGCAGCGGCGTACCATCAGCCTATACTTGTCGTCAATTCATTCAGTGACTCTGACCTCGATATTACCTCCACCAGAAGCGAGAATGGCAAAACACTCGTAGTGCATATCGTCAACCCAAGCGCAGAAGAAAAAGCCGTCGAAATCAAGCCTTTCGGACTATCGACCATCGACACAGTGAAAGGCATAAGCCTTTATGGAGAACTCAACGGCGAGAACACACCGGAAGAACCGGAGAAAATCGTACCGCGCGACCTCCGTCTCACTTCCCCTTCAGCAACCCTCGCACCGTACAGCTATACCGTCATAGAAATCACCGGCGAAAAATAAGAAGTGAGGCAGTCTCTATGTTTGAATAATCATGATTAATTGACTATATTTGCGCGGAAAGGAAAAAAGAAATATGCCCGCATACGACATCTTCATAAGCTACAGCCGTAAAGATTCTGCAATCGCAGAAAGGATATGCCGCGCCTTCGACAAGGCCGGAATATCATATTTCATAGATAAGAAAGGTATCGGCGGAGGTATGGAATTTCCGGCCGTGCTCGCTGATGCCATCTGCGACAGCCGTCTTTTCCTATACCTCGCAAGCGAAAACTCCTATTCGTCAAAATTCACCAACAACGAGATAACTTTCGCGTTCAACGAGAAGCCGCGCGAGTCGATCCTTCCCTATATCATCGACGGTTCGGAGCTTCCGCGGCAGATGCGATTCATCTTTGCCGGAATCAACTGGCGTACACTCGCCGAACATCCCATAGAAACAGTTCTAATCCAAGACCTCAAAAATCTTTTAGGCAAACACGGGAACGATAAGGATGACAAAGACCCTAAAGTCCCTGCCGCCGAATACAGTCCCTTGTCGAAAGATGTCAGTATTTGCTATGAGAAAGATGGCTATCTCTACATATGCCTCGCGGGTTCAGGCAGAAAGCTGAAAATCGATATTCAATACGGCGGCCTGAGGCAGGACGAGATATTGAAACGAATTGTTGGTATAAGTATTAAGGATGCAGACAGCTCGAAAGGCTCGTCCTCGCCGGGACTGGACTACATTAACGCCAATTTCGAACAGCTGAAAGCGATCACAGGTATAAGCATCATAGCGCAGAACAATCCCGAGTCCTTTGCCTCGGCCTACAGACTGCAAAAGAGAATCATGGCCACAGGCAACCGGAAATGCTATGTGCGAATGGCTCCGAGCATGTACGCGCTTGGCGCTGTAGGTTCGTACGGGAAAGCACCTTTCCGCGGAGCTATCCGCTTCGGCACTTTCGAAGTGAATCTCGAATGTGGCGACGGCGTGGTTGAGATAGGAAGAACTATTCGGTCCCGAACCACTGAACCCATCGATATATCCAACCTTGTCAAAGGTTTGGTCCTGCAACAATGCATACTCAAAGACTGGGCCAAAGACTATCTGCTACTTGACACGGTAGGAATACCGCTGCGACTGAGCAGGGGGAATTTCAATCTCGAAATATCCGAAGACACAACTATTCCCACGCGGGCAAGCGATGAATCGGACAAAGAAATCGACAGCGTCGACCTTTTGTCCGGTGATTATATAATCGAAAAGAACATTCCTCTCCGACCCGGCAAAAATCCCGTAACTGCTGAAGTCTGGGCAGATCACAGCATAAGAATCTATTGATATCTTCACATAAAAAAGCGAGACCACGGTTTCCCACGGTCTCGCTTTTTTATGTGAGTATTATCTGATTGGCGGATTACATCATGCCGCCCATGCCACCCATACCGGGATTAGGCATCGGTGCAGGATTATCTTCCTTCTTGTCGGCAATGACACACTCAGTGGTGAGGAACATACCGGCGATGGAGGCAGCGTTCTCGAGAGCCACACGTGTAACCTTGGCAGGGTCGATAACACCGGCAGCGAGAAGGTTCTCGTATGTATCGGTGCGGGCGTTGTAGCCGAAGTCAGCTTTACCTTCGCGAACTTTCTGTACTACGACAGCACCTTCAACGCCTGCATTGGCTGCAATCTGGCGGAGGGGCTCTTCGATAGCGCGTTCGACGATAGCGATGCCTGTCTGTTCGTCGTCGTTGGCACCCTTAAGGTTCTTGAGGGTGTCAAGGCAGCGGATATATGCCACGCCGCCACCGGGGACGATACCTTCGGCGATTGCAGCGCGTGTTGCACTGAGAGCGTCGTCGACACGGTCTTTCTTTTCCTTCATCTCGACTTCGGAGGGTGCGCCTACGTGTAGGACAGCGACACCACCTGCGAGCTTGGCAAGACGTTCCTGGAGCTTCTCGCGGTCGTAGTCGCTTGTAGTGGCAGCAATCTGGTTCTTGATCTGTGCCACACGGGCTGCGATAGCTTCCTTGTTACCGTCCCGGTTGACGATAGTGGTGTTCTCTTTTCCGACAGTCACTTTGTTGGCCTGTCCGAGGTCCTGCATGGTTGCGTTTGCAAGCTGCATTCCCTTTTCAGCAGAGATGACAGTGCCGCCGGTAAGGATGGCGATATCCTCGAGCATTTCCTTGCGACGGTCGCCGAAACCGGGAGCCTTGACGGCGCAAATCTTAAGAGAGCCACGGAGACGGTTGACAACGAGAGCAGCAAGAGCGTCCTGGTCGACATCTTCAGCAATAATCAGCAAGGGACGACCGCTCTGGGCTGTAGCTTCGAGGATGGGGAGGATATCCTTGAGGTTGGAGATCTTCTTGTCGTGGAGCAGGATGAGGGGGCTGTCCATGACACATTCCATCTTCTCTGTATCTGTAACGAAATAGGGCGAGATATAGCCACGGTCGAACTGCATACCTTCGACAACCTCGATAGTAGTCTCGGTACCTTTGGCTTCGTCGACAGTGATAACGCCTTCTTTCTTGACTTTCTGCATAGCTTCGGCGATGAGACGGCCGATGGTCTCGTCGTTATTAGCCGAAATACGGGCAACGTCTTCGATTTTCTTGAAATCGTCGCCTACCTCTTCGGACATGTTGGCGATGCCATCGACAACGGCGCCCACGGCCTTGTCGATACCGCGCTTGAGGTCCATGGGGTTTGCTCCGGCTGTAACGTTCTTGAGTCCTACAGCGATGATAGCCTGTGCGAGAACGGTAGCTGTTGTCGTACCGTCGCCGGCATCGTCGCCGGTCTTGGAAGCAACTTCCTTGACGAGCTGTGCGCCCATGTTGCGGAAAGGTTCTTCAAGTTCTACCTCGCGGGCTACAGTGACACCGTCCTTCGTGATATGGGGAGCGCCGAACTGCTTTGCGATGATGACGTTGCGGCCTTTAGGGCCAAGAGTTACCTTGACGGCATCGGCAAGAGCGTCGACACCCTTCTTGAGCTCTTCGCGAGCCTCGATATTGAATTTGATTTCTTTAGCCATGATTCTATCCTTTATTATTTCTCAATTACTGCGAGAACTTCGTTCTGACGCATAATCAGGACTTTGTCGCCATCGAATTCGATTTCTGTCCCGGCATATTTACCATAGAGCACTTCGTCGCCCGCTTTGAGGACCATTTCTTCGTCCTTGGTACCGTTGCCTACGGCTATTACAGTGCCTTTGAGTGGTTTCTCTTTAGCGGAATCAGGAATAATGATACCTGCCATGGTAACTTCTTCAGCCGGTGTGGGTTCGATAATCACACGGTCAGCAAGTGGTTTGAGTTTCATGATAGTGATATGTATTTTTAGTTGTTATCTCTGCTTCTTTCTTTGCAAATATCGCGCCAAAGGGCATATGTCAGTAATTCATGCCATTTTGGCAAGAATCATAAGGTAGAACAAAGAGCGGCAGCCTATAGTTGTCAGTCGACAAAAAATATAGAAAAATTAACCGACCCGTAGACTCTGTGCTCGCTGAAGCCGGGGAGCGTCGAAAAATCATGCTTCTTCGAGTGCTCTATGATAACGACAGAGCCGCTGTGTACCAAGCCGGAAGACAGAACCTTGCCTGGTATTTCCGCAAATCCACACATGTCGTAGGGAGGGTCGGCGAAGATGATGTCGTAGCTCCTCGGGGCAGCTTCGATGAAGCGCAGGACATCGCCACGGACAAGGTTAAAATTATCCGCGCCGAGCTCGGCAGCCACTTTGAGGATGAAACGCTGTTGCGTTGGGGCTTTCTCTACAGCTGTCACCCAGCGACATTCACGGCTGAGGAACTCAAAGCTGATTGCACCGGTACCGGCAAAAAGGTCCAAGGCATCCTTACCCTCAAAGTCAACGATATTTTCCAGTACATTGAATATGTTCTCGCGAGCAAAGTCCGTGGTCGGTCTTGCCGTGATGTTTGTCGGCACATCGAAACGCCGACGTCCGTATTTGCCTCGTATTATTCGCATAGCGGAAATATTACTAATGGAAAGGGAGCGCGCAGTGCCTCGCGACCAGCCCGGAATGCCACCGAAGGGAAGATGACAGGCATCACGGAAGCGGCATAGCGGCGCAATATCGTCGAGACTGCATCGCGCATACCGGCATCTCCGCACAGAAGTATCTCGTCCTCCTCGCGACTGAGGCCGGAAGCCTCAAGTCCTGCCAAAGCAAAATAGGCCGCGTCGTCATTGCCCGTTACGCGTTGCGACGAACAAATCCTGAGTCCGCCGTCGAACGAAATCAAATCGACACCTGCATCCGCACCTCCCCTGAGATGGACGTAGAGCTTTCCGGAATTGCCGAGATATGTCTTGCGACTGAAATAACGAAGCAGAGGTGTCATATGGCATACGACACGCGGATTGCGGAATGTACGCGCCAGAAAACCTAGGATGTCGGAAGGCATAGCCCACAGGATATCAGCGTCAGCATATGGCACTTCGTCAAATTCCAGGGTGTCGTCTTCGTCCATGATATGTGCCATTGCCGCGCACTGCGCGCGAGCAGCCCCTGTAAGTCCGTGAGGCACCGGGACATAAGCGTCGGTCTGCATGACTATGTCGACAGATCCGAAATCGGACAACAACCCAGGAACGGCGTAGACGACATCTTCGATAGCCCTGAGGCGTGTCGGTGCTTCCGGATTAAGCGCCACGTCGAAACGGAACAGCGAACCGTCGTCCGTCCTGGACTGGCCGAGGACACTGACGATATGCTTGGAAATACCTACAATAAGGCGCCACAGCTGTGGATTTTCTATCTCGGGAATCTTACCCTCTGCTACGTTCATAGGTCGCAAAGGTAGCTAAAAATCCGCGAACGGACAAGCTTGTTTTTTTGCGACCCATATATGACGAAGCCAAGAGAGGAATATTCCACTACATGTGCTTCTCTTTGGCGTGACGCTCGATAGCGTGTGCTTCGGCCGCTTCAACCTCTTCCTCGGTAGGCTGATAATCCGGAGACCATTTCGACACTTCCGACGGCTTGCGGCCCTCAATCTGCCAGTCGAAAGGATAGAAGTGAGCAGCAGGGTTACGCCACGACGGCTTGCGGCAATGATAAATGACAATAGGAAGGAAGAAGAACACTGCCACCCCTACGGCTATGATGGTCACATATACGACAGGCGAACCAGTTGTAATCTGCGAAGGAGGTACGAAGCTGAGCCCGATGGCAAGCAGCGCGCCTATGAGACCCAGACCACAGACTACGATCATTCCCAATTTACCTCCCGGTACTTTAAATCCACGGGGACGGTTGGGTTCCGTACGGCGCAGCCGGATGAACGCGAGGTAGATGATAACGACCATGATGAGATAGATAATCGTGGCCATCTGCGACATAATCTGATAGGCAGACTCTACTGTAGGCAGAATAATTATGACAAGGCTTAAAGCGCTGACAAGTGCACCTTCGATATAAAGGATAGACTTATTGACACCCCTGTCGCTGACTTTCTGGAGAGAACGGGGTAGGTAGCCCGACTGGGCCACGGCCATAAGACCTGTCGAAGGGCCGGTCACCAGGGCGCTTATCTGGCCGACGACACCGACCATGATGAAGAGTGCTATCACATTGCCCATCCATTCAAGCCCGAAAGCAGCCCACAGAGCCTTATATGCCACAAGGAGCGACTGGAGCAAATCGATATCCTTGGCCGGGACAACAAGCCCTATCACGAGGGTACCCAGGGTATAGAGCACCACTATAACGATACATGCAATCAGCACCGACCTGGGATATTCCTTTGCCGGATTCTTCATATCGTTGATATGGACAGCCTGTGTCTCCATACCTGCATAGAAGAGGAAAATCGAGGCAGCCAGTACAAGAGTGTTGAAATGGGAGAAATTGGGGAAGAAAGGCATCTCGACAAGATTATTTTGCTTTCCGAGGGCAAGGTAGAGGATGCCGAGAATGATAAGGGCGGCCCCGGGAATGATAGTGCCTATCATACCGCCATATGTACTGAGCTTATTGGCAGAACGTTGTCCCCGGAAGGCATTTAATGTTGCCGCCCAGTAGAGCACCATTGCAATTACGAGCGTATACAGTTTATTGGAAGCGAGCCTCTGGTCGAAGCTCTCAGGCCATGCAATATGCGCAAGCGAGGCGGCTCCGAACATAAGCACTGTCGGAAACCAGAAAACTATAGTCTGCCATTCGAGATACATGGCCGTCCAACCCAACTTGGGGCCGAAAGCCTCTGCCACCCAGCGGTAGAGACCTCCGCTTTTGGTATATGTCGACGCGAGTTCGGCACAAACAAGAGAGAAGGGGATGAGAAATACTATGGCTGCAAAAATAAAGAAAAAAATCGACTGGGTGCCGTACTTGGCCTCCGAGGGCAGACCGCGTAGGCTGATTATCGAAGTTATCAGCAGGACAGCCATCGATGCCATAGTCAGCGTGCCCTTAGCTGTCGATAATATTTTTTTACGTCCTGATGCCGTCGAGGGGGATTCGGGGGATTGTTGAGTCTGAGAGCTCATAAAATGAATTTATAATGTGAGTATATACGCCGACATGGTTGGTGGCGTGTCATGGTCTTGGTAATGATACTTTATTAACACTCTTTCTCTATCCTCAGTTTTGTCCCATAAAGCCTATTAGTGGTTTTTTTTGCGTAAATTTGCAGGATGACGAAGAAATTTATCAATATACCTGTCGACAAGCGACATTCAGCACCTGCGTACCGTAACCCGGCACGTTTCAGGCTCGACTTTATCAGGGAGAACACATTCAACCGTATCTGGAGCATCCGGATGACTCGTCTGCGTGTCATAATCGTCACAGCCGCCTGTGTTGCTGCCCTGGCAGCTTTGATATGGTGCACCATCGTCTACACTCCAATCCGTAATTTCATACCGGGCACCCTCAAAGGCGATACGCGTGCGCAATATATAGAAACAGCCTTACGTGTCGACTCGCTCGAACGAGCATTCCTCGCCACAGAGACCTATATAAGCAACCTGCGCGCGATAATGAAAGGCGAGACAGACACCGTCGTGCCCACATCGGCGGTTGTCACCCCATCGACCGATTCTCTTGCCGGAGCTTCGGAGGCCGAGCGCGACTTCGTGCAACGCTATGAGCAGGAACAGCGTTTCAAACTCTCGGTCCTCGCGCCCATCGCAGCCGAAGGGATGGTCTTTTCCTCGCCGCGCCCGGCATCGGCACCGGAAGCGATGTCCTCGGTCTATCGGGGCAACGTGATATCCGTCTGTACCACAGCCGACGGACTGAGCACCATAATCATCCAGCACCCCAACGACTTCGTCAGCGTCTACAGCGGTCTCGGCGATGTCTTCGTACGTCGAGGCTCGAAAGTTGCGGCAGGCCAGCGCATAGGCCATGCGGCCAAAGGTAGCGAGACAAGTTTTGAACTCTGGCACAAGGGCGCTCTTCTGGATCCCGACGACTATCTTACACTCTGACGATGAAAATACTTGACCAAATCCGTATATGGTGGCCTACTCTGCTTGTGTTAGCGGTGGTGATCTATGCCACACTGTTTCCCGACCCATATGCTGCCGAAGAGCTTCCACCCATTCCCTGCCTCGACAAACTGATTCATGCCATAATGTTCGGAGGCCTGGCAGCCGCGATAGCTTTCGACTATCAAAGAGCGAGTCGCCGGCACAATGTGCTGACGCCCCGGGCGATGATAGTGATATGTCTGTTGTCGGTTCTTACCGGAGGTATCATCGAGATAGCACAGGAGGCCATGCATATAGGCCGCAGCGGCGACTGGATGGATTTCTTAGCCGATACGACCGGAGTCATGGTAGCCTAATACCCATTATAGCGAAAACAAGAGAAATGATGGGAGGGTAAATATAATTAAAAGTCTTAATATTAATTTATTATGAATTTAGGTAAATTCCGATGATTTCCGAGAATTGCGCTTTTAAGTGTCATTTTTGTTTCCCAAAGTGAGATGGATTTGAGATTTATTTTGTAACTTTGCCGTACTGACAAACACCGTGTTAAGAATAGGAAAACATCGGAAACGTGTCACGAATTTATATTGAATTTTTCTAATACACAAACCTCTCTCCAATATGGGAAGAAACAGGAAACAAATAGCCGGGAATGTGCCGATAAACCTGCGGTTCCAGAAACGGGCCGGAGACCGCAAGGCTATTCTTATCGACCATTTCTATGCCGGGAAGCATCACTATGAGAACACGGGGCTGTTCCTCATAGCCGAGACAACCGAGAAAGCCCGAAGGGAAAACGCCCGCACCATGCGCAAGGCGAATGACCTCTTGCATCAGCGAATCGACGAATACTTTTCATCGAAATCCGTTCCTGTTGTAGAAGAACCACCCGTCACGATGTCGGAGTGGTTCAAGGCTTTTGTAGCCGAGAAGAAACGACAAGGCATCAGGACTGCCGACCGTCTTGTTAATTATACCCGTATCCTTACTGACTTTGACAGCACGACCATACTCAAGGATGTTGACAAGACTTTCTGCCTACGGCTCATAACCTATCTTCGTGATGAATACCGTACAAGAGCCGGGGAGAAACTCAGTCCTAAATCCATTTTCAATATAACTGGTTATTTTCTTACCTCACTCAACATGGCGGTTCAGACAGGGAAAATTGCCTCTAATCCGTGGTACAGGCTATCCCGGAATGACAAACCCAAGAATCCAAAGACCAAACGCGAATACCTGACGATTGACGAGGTAAAGGCTCTTATAGCCACTCCGTGCGAAAACGAGACTGTAAAGCGCGCCTATCTGTTTTCATGTTTCTGCGGGCTGCGCTTAGGAGATGTCATCAGCCTCAAATGGGAAAGCATCACCAATGACGGCGAGCGGTGGAAAATCGGGATCGTGGCAAGCAAGAACCAGCGTGTCCTCCATATACCGTTGAGCGCACAGGCGATGAAATGGATGCCGGACAGGACAGGTGAATTTGTTTTCCCTTCTCTCACACGCCAAGCTATTTTACGATATCTGAAGAACTGGACGAAAGCCGCAGGGATAACCAAAACCGTCACTTTCCACACCTCCCGTCATACCTTCGCAACGATGTTGCTTACGTTAGGAACTGACATTTATACGGTGTCGAAAATGCTCGGACATTCAAGCGTGAAACCGACACAGATTTACGCCAGGATTATCGACGAGGCAAAGGACAACGCCGTATGTCTCGCCGATGGCATAGACTGGTAAGCCCCGTTACAAATACATCAAAAATACCTAACCCCATTTATACAAATACAACTCTCCAATGGCAAGACCAAGAACTACCAAATTAAAAGAGCCGGTAAGGATGCGATTCAAGAAGCTCGCAAACGGCTCAAAGTCGATATACCTTGACATATATGTTGACGGCAAGCGAAACTACGAATACCTAAAGCTTTACATTCTCCCCGAACTGAACGCCAATATCAAGGAACAGAACCGTACCACGATGGCGGCAGCCGAGAAGATAAAGTCACAGCGTATAATCCAGCTTACCGAAGACAGGGCTTCGTTGCGCCATGTTTCCAAACGTGCCGGCATCCTCGTTTCCGACTGGCTCGACACCTATAAGGAAGACAGAGAGAAGAACGGCGCACGGGGCATGAAGATTGTCAAGAAGGTCAAAAGGTTACTTGAACTGTATCGCAAAGGAGTCAGAATGAAAGATGTCAACAAGGAGTTTCTTCTCGGCTTCATTGACTATTTACGCAATGATTACCGCTCGCCGCAAGGGAAGCCGATAGCCGCTTATACCCAGCGAGGATATTTCGGCATCTTCAACTCCGCACTCAACGCCGCTGTGCAGGCTGATGTCATCCCCGACAATCCTGTCAACAGGCTGACGCCGCAGGAACGCATCAAGGCACCGGAGAGCAAGAGGGAATACCTGTCAATCGACGAGATCAGGACTCTTATAGCCACTGAGTGTTCACATGAGATAGTCAAGCGCGCCTTCATGTTCTCGTGCTACTGCGGTCTGCGCTTGAGCGATGTGTACGCGCTCAAGTGGAAAGACCTTGTGCGTGACGGTGACATCTGGCGAGTCGGAATCGTCATGAAGAAGACCGCGACGCCGAACTATCTTCCTCTTTCAAAACAGGCGACGGCGTGGATGCCGGAGCGTGGCGAGGCCGCCGACAGCGACAATGTTTTTGCACGGCTGCCTAAAGGACAATATCTGAATGACCTTATAAAAGCGTGGGCGAAGGAAGCAGGACTGTCTAAACATGTCACGTTCCATACATCGAGGCATACCTTCGCAACCATGCTGCTGACCCTCGGCGCAGACCTTTATACAGTATCGAAGCTGCTTGGTCACGCCAATGTGAAAACTACTCAGATTTACGGAAAAATTGTTGACCAGAAGAAAGATGATGCCGTGAGCCGGATTGACAAGGCTTTTGAATAATACAGCAAATCACCTTTTATAGCCATCTGTTCCCTGTTTGTTAGAGAAATAAGATAGCTTGATTTTCTTCCCTGTGCCTTGTCCGGCATGGGGATTTTTCTTGCCCTGCCATTTCATCTGTAAATCACTGTTACCGTGTGAACGAGTGCCGAAAATCGGTGCCGATTTTGCGATTTTCATAGATAAGCTTAAAAGACAGTCGCTTATACAGTCATCTTCGTTTGATTTCCATTCCTGTATTATAGCTTTGCAGTCCGAACAAGAAAACCAATCATAAATAATTTCATAACCAACAGGAATCTTAATGACAAAACCAAGTATGTTAACGCCGACCGAGGCGGCCGAATACCTCGGAATCAAGCTCAGCTATCTCTACAAGCTGATGATGCGCCGTGTCATCCCGTACTACAAACCGGGAGGCAAGCTCTGCTACTTCGACCCGGAAGACCTCGACAGGTGGCAGCGCAGTGTCCGCGTCGCAACGGACGGGGAAATCGAAAGTCAGGCACAGGCCTACATCCTTAAAAACAGTATCAGACCATAACCAAATTTCTTATAAATCATGACAGAAACAACCATTCAGACTGCGGAGCCGGGCATCGAAACGATGGATGCTCCGGCACTTCCCCGTAAGGAGAGAAAGAGCAAAACGATTGAAGAATCGCAGATAATTCAGATAGAACGCAAATTGTTATCCTCGCTGGGCATACATGAAGCGGACGCGCTTGCAGCGTGTATCGCCATCGGCGCGGGCAATCAGGAATCGTCGGCGGTGAAGAGTTCCGACCGTCACCGTCTAAATCTCTATCTCAACGCCGGAACGAACAGGAAGGAGATGTCCGTGCAGGAACTTTCGGAACACCGTCAGGCACGGGCCCGTCAGCTTGTCAAATCGGCTATCCGATACCTTGACAAAGAGGAGATGACGGCGGCGTTGTTCACCGTCAGTGAAATCGCACGATGCAGGACCGACATTGACGAGGGTGTGAGGATGATACAGTTCTACAACTCATCAATGTCAGGGAAGTAACAGTTTTAACCGTGAACCGGAGTGTTGTGCGGATGGCGAGAACACACATGGAATAATTTCAGATTAATTTCATCAGATATTTGCTCTTCTATCCGACAACACATTGGTCGCACTTACGATGCAAACAAGGACACATGAACAAACAATCCAAGGAAACATACAAATTTCAAATACCGTCGCGCATTGAAATCATTACTTTCAGAATGACTGCCGAGGTGATGAATCTACTTAGCGGCACCACCGAGAACAAACGCGGCGACAAGGTAAGCAACACAGTCCTCTTTTATGACCTGCTGTCAAGAATGGCTGTAAATGCGAAAGTGTCAAACGACTTCCGCCGCCCTCTGGCATTGCGACCTGGACAGGCGCAGTATTCGGAGCTTCGCCTCGCGGAGCAATGGCAGATGAACCGGACCCGATTGCGCAATCTCCTTGACAGGATGGAACAGGCCGGGCTTATCTACACGAACCGTTCACTTGTAGGGTCGGTGATGACATTCCCCTCCGTACTGGGTTGGAGCCGCCCTGACAAGCCTTATATCCGCAACCCCGCCTTTTTCAATGCGGACTGAGCTTCCGGCAGCCGATACGGTGAATCTTCCGGGTTGCGGGTTGCCCCATAGTTAACCCACGGTTAGCCGTATGTCTTAAGCCGCAGGAAAGCAGGGAACAGGGATTTCGTTGCAAGATATGCCGCTGTATTACACTCCCTGTCGGTCACTGCATACACGGCTCTCTTGCGTTGCCGCACAGGGCAACGGGACGCCGCTCGCAGGCTCGCACCGATTACCTTTATAATAATCAGTATCATTTATAAGAATCTCATAACCAACTTATAACTTCCAATGAACAAACCTAACGAAAACGGTGGTCGTCGCCGTTCCACCATGTCTTTCCGCGTCAGCAAGTCGCAGAGGGAAAAGATAGAGAACCTCGCCGCCCAATGCGGGATGAACCGCAGCGAGTACCTGCTGTCACGGGCCTACGGCTACAAACCGAAAGCCCGTCTGACATTTGCGCAGACCAAAGTCCGTGATGAGCTTATAATCGCCCGCAGCGACTATACTAAATATACCTCGATGCTGAACGCCATGCCGCAGCACGAGCGCATGGCGATGTTCCGCAACCAGCCGTGGATGACTGAGGCGTTGGTACGCCTCCACAGGACTTCTGAACTCATCACCGATATAATCAACAGATATTTCTCCCCGAACCGCGTACCGGGAACATCATCTGAAACGTACAAGGAACAGGAACCGACATGGTAGCGAAGGCAGCATCGATAAGTCACGGCATCAACTGTATAAGATACATCTCCGGCGAGTCGAGGAACAAGGAAAGTCCGGAATTGATTTATCATGTCAAAGATAATCTTCTCCCTTGTGAACTTGATGCGCAAGGCATCTGGGATCTGATGAAAGCCGGTGCGCTGATGAAAAAGAATGTTATCCGTATGGAAATCAGTCCGGCGAGGGAACACACCGAAAACTTCACGATGCAGGACTGGCAGAAGCTGTGGGATGACTTTGTAAGGGAGTTCGACAGGATCGAGATGAAGGATGAAAACGGCAAAGTGTATTCGCATAAGACCAACATAGCGAACAGCATCTACACGGTTTGGCTTCATTATGAATCCGACAGCGGCATCCCGCATCTTCACGCCGCAGTGTGCCGGAAAGACCGCGACGGCATGACCAACAATGACCATAACATACACATCCGCGCACAGGAAGCGGCTCAGAACGTGGCTCTTCAGCGAGGTTGGATAACGGCGGCAGAAATCCACAGGATGAACGCCGATAAGGTTGCCGACGACCTTATGGAAATTCTGCGTGCCATGCCGTCATGGTCGTGGAATGATTATGCCGCCCGGATCCGGGCAAAAGGTTATACTATTATGATACGTCCCGGCAAGAAAGGCCCTTACGGTTATTCTATCGGAAAAGGTAAAGCCCGATTCAAGGCATCCGAACTTGGCACCGGGCGTAAACTGACGGCTTCGAGGATTGAAAACACATGGAATAACCTTCACAGTCAGTCCGCAGTTAAGTCGGCTCAGCCTGTTAAGAAATCCGGCACAAAGCCGGTTGCGCCTGTTGTATCAAAGCCTGTTGTATCTCCTGACAAACAAGTTCCGGATTATACCTCTTGGCAAGAAGGAACATCGAGATACGAGCTTACACATGGAGGCATAACTTCGCAGTTCTACATTCCCAACGATGTCATGCAGGTATTCGACGACGAGTTTGATTACCGCGAGTTTGTAAACTGGCAGGAACTTACCGACATGGCGGTTGCCCTGTTCGTTGGCCTTACTGCGCTCGACACCGTTTCAACCGGAAGCGGCGGAGGCGGTTCGTCCAACGATGACAACTGGCGCGACCGCAAGGACGAGGAAGAAATTGAACGTGCCCGCAGATGCGCCCGCGCAGCCGCCGCACGCCTCGGCAAGATCCCGAAATCAGGACGCAGAAGATAGGAATCCGAAAACTCCAAGCCCGAACTTCCCGAAGGCTACGAATAACATCCCCAGTGTAATAGCTCATATTACCTAAAGACAGACAACCCCGACATCACTGCTGGGGTTGCCTGTCTGTTTTGTATGGCTATGAAAGACAGAGCTTCTAATAGAGATACCAACCTGACTGCGGAAAACTGTCGGCACACGGCTCTGTGACTATGCTGAACACCGACAGCCCTTTGATGAAATCAAACATCGCCATGCACTCAATGAGATTGGCGATGTCGCAGAAGGACAGTTTCATGACAAACTAATTATTGCTAATAGAATGTGATATTGTGTTTCCTTGCATAATCTTTGGACTTCTCTTCATCAAATGAATCGTCGATAGGAAGTATGGATACATCTTTCTCCAGTGTCTCGCCATTGTTGAACTCACCGAAAATCACAATGGCTCCTATTGAATCCAAAGGTATCATGGATTGTGGATAGACACCCTTATACCGCTGTTTTTCTATCTCCAACAATCCGCTCTTTTCATAAAGAATGGCACTGTCAAAGCCGATTATTGATGCCGAGTGTTTCATTATATACTTGTCTGTTTCGCAATAAACAGGGTCGTATGTCAGGTATGTAATTATACCTCCCACCACTGCCAGTATTCCCCAGCAAAAAGCGTATAATTTAATAGTCGCATTCCAGATATACTTCTTACAATGGATGAAATACAGGCCGATTCCTGACAGAGCAGTTGACCAGAAAACGATATATCCTAACCGCCAACGTAACTGTAATCCATTTACCAGAATATAAATGGACAGAGCAAGCATTACTACATGGAATGTTATCAGCAATAATTTATGCCACTGTTTCATATTTCAATTCTTAAGTGCATTCTTATTATCTACAATCCATCGCTTAGTAAGATACGAGGTAATCAACACGGGGATAATGAGAAGAGCCGCCCATCCTGCACAAATCATAATGATAAATTCATTATCTGTAAAGTATTTGCCCTCATCCGCAGGTATGTTGTCCGGTCGTATATTTGCTGTGACAGGATTCCAGTCGAATAAGAATGTTAAGAGCGGCATTAACAGCAGCAGGGCAGAAAACAGATACAGCCATCCCGCAAGCCTCAGCCACGAATTTCCTTTATACACCAGCCATGTCGGAACGCCTGATATCGCAAAAGAAAGGCACAACGCAGGAAACAGCAATATCAGCGCAGCCCCGTTGCACGATTCAAACTCGACTCCGTTGCATGAAAGTACGACTAACATTTGGCATAACAATATGACGCCACAAAGTAGCATCATTGCCTCAAACTTCCAGAATCGCTTATCGGTCAGTTTCATTGCTCGATATTATTCTAACGGCCATTGCTTCTCTATCATTATGCCATCGCGTGTGTAATACTTCCATGTCCCGATATTATCTGTGTAGTCGCCTTCTCTATTCCAATCATGGAGCATCCATCCTTCTGCTGCAAGTTCCCCGTCTTCATAGTATTGACGGCAATAAATCAGCGAATCCGGAGCAGACGGATAGATTGTATTAATGCTGTCCGTGTTTGCACGAAGACTATCATATTTCCATACGGACTTATATGACTGGAACACCTCCATGAATAGTTCTTCTTGCTTTTCTGCTGTCAGGTTATTGTCATAATCCCATATCCAGTATTTACGCCGTGAATAATAACTATAATTCTCATCAGGTCCTAACGTAACGGTAAGCCAATATTGTCCGTCTTTAGTTGGTTCATAATAAAATAGATAACCCCGATATTCGTATGTCTCGTTCCTATCCGTGAAAGGACTCCCTAACTCATTAAGATCAACTGGCAGACGGTTATTCACACACTGAAAACCATCAATCATTACGATAATTTCATTTCCCATACGCTCTATATCAGCAGTATTAGTTGTCATACACCTTTTGAAAAACACGACAATCGCAATCAGTAGTGAGATAATCAACACTACGATAAGTGTGTGCCAATTCCAAAATCGTTTAGCGGTCTGTTTCATTCTATGATATAGGCTTCAGAAGTTAATACATCAACGATATGCTCTGTTGTCTTTATGGCATAGTGTTTCACATTGAGAGAAGAACCGTATAACATTCTCATGCCTGTTGCCATCACTTCATTCAAATATATAGAATTACTGACCTCGTATAATGGATGAGAAGTCACTCCGTCCATTACCTCAATAATTCTAAAATGTTCAAGAGTAACTCTATACGCAAATACATTCTTAAATCGGATTGTAACTGTCTTATTATTGTCAAATCGGTCAAGCGCAACAATAAGGTCGGAAGCATCATAGTCAATAGAATTAACTGAACACTCACAACCAATCACATTTATAGTATGATAAATTTCGTTTTTCATCGCTAACTTCTTTTCACTAATACAAACATCCCAAAGAGATACCACAATGGATGCTTTAGAATTTTATTCCAAATATGTTTATGACATTTTTCATTATTGTTATATACAATTCGGCGACCAATCTTTACCGTATATTTCCACATAATAATAATATTCATTCCATTCTTCGTAGAAATCAATCACCAGCGAATTGGTTAAACTTAGGTCGTAAAACACAATCAGTCCGCTATGCTCATCCTCATATTGAAAATCGGCATTAAAGAAATCTATTCCATTCAAGACTACTCTGCCACATAGGTCGGAATGCTTGATTGCCATATAAACCGCATCGTCATATCTTCTCCCGATATGTAACAGAATCTGTTTCAATTCGGTTTTCTCCAAAAACGGAATCCGTTGGGATTTCCAAGCGACATTGCCCTGCTGAAACAATTCGCCGTTCTGTATAATTTCCGCAGATATTGTATCGGAGTCTTCCAAACTCAATATCTTGAAATTGTCACCGATAACAAGTTTGGATAGTTGTTCCTGATATTCGGGAAGATACTGCTTCCCTTTATTTTTTCTTAGTAGAAACTGTAATCTGTTTTCCATATAGGGTTCTCCGACTTTTTGTTTTTTTGTTCTCTCTGTTCCAAAATCGCTTATCCGTCAGTTTCATGGTCTATGTCCTTTAGTTGTTCTTCAAGATTCCAATTCACTGGCTTCTTCTGTGGTTCAAACCATTTAGCTCCATCTGCAAGCCATTTATTACGGTATTCTGTTCGGGATTCAGTAGTATAATCCTCATTGCCCCATTCTACACCGCAACAAGGACAAATGTCGAATGTCGGTGTCTTTCCATCATCACCCCACGGATTGTAATTGCCAAGTGGATAGCCGCAAACAGGACAGAAATTATTTCCAGCATCTCTTTTATCAACTTCTTTCTGTGAGATAAGTCTGAACACAGCAGAAAGCGCGCCCAGCATCATGGAGGGAACAAAAGATAAGACTGACCAATACAATAAGATGAAAACTGATATTCCGGCTGCCGTAAATCCAGGAGCCATACCGGACTGAACAATCTCGGCTCTCTGCTCGGAATACAACAAGTAATCAATCACGCTGACAACGACCAATATAATAGCAAAGAATATAATACAACACACATAAATTAACAATCCAAGTTTCAACCAACTGCCTCGTTTAAATACTTTCCATGCTACAGCCTGTCCGATTAAGTAATTCGGCAGGCAAGTAATGAAGTAGAGCGTAAAAAAATCATCCAGTCCCATTGGTCCGGATTCAAAAAACCAAAGTAGTCCTACTGTTAGAAACGATGACAACAAAGCCATTGCCTCAAATATCCAAAATCGTTTATCGGTCAGTTTCATCGCTTGCTTCCTTTCTTATTAGCATATGTTCGTCTCCCCGATCATTCTCTGTATAAATAAAAATACTATCGGGTATCTCCTTCATGAAGCTGATTGAATTGAGGTCTCCAAGGACAGGATTCCCGTCCGAATCCACGCCCTTTATATCTTTTATGTATAACATATTGTTCTTGATTTCTACAAAAAATCCTTTGTCAAAGTTTGAGTAATAACCTTGTCTAATCCTATTTTTATAAACGATAATGTTCCCTTTCCCATGAGGGCTTTGTTGTGGTCCAAAAATATCTTCTTTTTTAATAAACGTTATGGTGTCATTCTCCGAATTGAGAACAGAGCCGATAAAAGTAAGTTCTGACTTACATACATTATTTCTGTCTTTTGCGGTTATAACCGCCAGTTGCCTCACATGATTGATAATCTTCTGCTCATGTTCCAAAACGGTTTCTTCATATTCCGCAAAGGTCGTATAGCTCGTGTCTTTTACGCAATCCTGACTAATCTTATGAGATAATCCTTTGAAATTACAATCATTTAACTTCGGCTCTTTATCTAAGCCTATCATACACCATACGACAATCAGTATGAGCAAAAGCGTCCACGCTATCCAAAATTTTTTATCGGTCAGTTTCATGTCAAGATTTATTTGGCGATTAATACTATAATCACTGCGAGAACGAGAAAGCCGAGAAATCCATTGGCGAGGTTGTTGTCGGCATGGTCTATTTCATTGAAATCTTCCGAACCATAGCGGATTTGCCGATATGACACTTTCTGTCCGCGACGGAACAACCGCAGACAGCCATACCGAAGCCCGGCTCCGAAATGCAAAATAACTGTGCGAAGCCAATAATATGAGCCGGTAAACAGAATAGCAATAGCCGCTATGATTTTAACTATGAAAATAACTCTATTCTTCATTGCCGGAACCGTATCCAATACCGTTGTTCGTGCATTTTACAAATCAACAGTAAAGATAACAGAGCAACCTTCTTTAAGGGCGTTCTCATAAAAAGACTGAATGTTTCCACTCCATCCTAAAAGATAGTCCAAGGTATCATCATTTTTAGGCAAGGAATATTCTTGTTCTTCTATCAGATGAAAATTCTTTCGTATAATTTCTTTCAGATTGTTTTGATGCAGATAGTCAACTATCTGTATCACATCCGAATGCTTTTTTAGAGTAATGATTTCATCTTCAGTCTCGACTAAAAATTCTCCACCGAAAACGATGTTTGTCGGGATAGAATTTCCCTCTTTCCACGCTCCGCCGCCAAGACAATACTGGATACCATCCCATGCTTTATCCAACTCGCATCCACGAGGCGTATCCAATAAAGATTCCTCTATTTCCTCTAACATGTAATCATATCGTTCAGCCTGCGGCAAAGAACAAAGTTTGTTCAGCTCATCATCTTTAAGAGCATATAAAACGCCTAATCTTGACATAATTTCGTTACTTATGATTAATATTGATCGTTTTTATTTATAGTTTTCAAGTTCAACGGCTAAATCCTCAGCAAAAGTATTTGCGTTAAGATTTTACAGGTATCTTCCCCCAATATTTCATCGCTTGCCTCCTTTTCGCCAAAGAACTACGAATAATACAATGATTGATATTATATCAAGCACGGATAGAATATTGTAGAACAAAAAATGCTCTCTCATATTAAAGATGCAATCAAAGAACAAATCCTGTCCCATCTCTGCGCAATACGTTCCTGCCAATTCTGCCACAAACAGATAATCCGTTAATGCCCAAACGTGAGCAATAATCAAGACTGAGATTATTATGATGCCTGCTATTTTCTGCCACTTACTCATAATCGTAACGTGATGTGTATGATTGGTATGGAATTTTATTCATACGCAGGTAATCCTCAAAAGTCTCATATCTGTCGAGATTCTGCAAATAATCTCCGTAGGCTTTATAATACCTGCGGCAATCCTCAACCAAGTTTTCACAAGGAGGCATATTCAACTTTCGTGAAATACGCTCAAACTCATGCGTGTCTTCAATCATTGCCGGAATGTCTGATACACTTGCTCCGTCATAGCCGTTCAACACTCCCGATGGCATTTCATGTATGGAGAACTCAAGAAAATATTTGAGCGCATCATACTTATATCTGAGCGCATCAACATTATCAGGTTCATATTCAAGCAACATATCCGCCAACTGAAACGGCTGATACTTTCCTCCGCTGTGATCACAAAAAATTGCCAGCGGACTGTCAGAGTGTATGCAGGAATCTTCATGGCCTCGGAAACGGTGGAACAGAAATCTTAAGCCATCATATCCGCCAGTCTCCAAATCAGCGGCTATCGCCGGACATATAACCTTGTTTATAAACACTCTGTTCCAGCAAATGTCATTATGATTATCCCAAAAGTCCTTAATCTCACCGAGGGGTAACATTCCTCTCTCATAATCCGTTTTCTCCCACTCAGAGAGCAGGGCGTGCCGCTGTTTCCTCTCAGGTTTGCTTAGCCCGTTAGCTCGGAATTTACTGCAAATTTCAAGATAATCAGATAATATTCGGTTCATTGCGTCCCTCCTTTCCGCCAAAGGCAAATGAACATCAAAACTATAATGAGATAATTAGCCAATACGAGATACCCAACATTTAATAAGGCATCATGAGAATCGGACAGGACTCTTTCGGCAGAAGGGTGTTCTTTTATATACATAGTTTGCATATCTGACAACCCATATATTACGAAATTTATTATCGCCAAGATTGCAAGCGACACTATGCCTGATATTTTCTGCCACTTTTTCATAATCGTTACAAAGAAAAACTAAAACGGATATATTAAAGTGTTTTGTTCCCACTGTTCAAGTGTCATTTTTGCAGTAAGAGAATGTATATCCTCTCTCTGTGAGATCTCTTTGAGAACCGGAACAGCGATTTTGGGAGATGTCGGCAGCAAACCATAAGCGGCAAACATTCTTACGCCTACATTAGAATCAGACAACAATGCTTCCAATTCATTCATTTTCCCTAATCCCTTGAGATATTTGAGAATATGAATAACCCGGTCAAAGGCATTGTTGCCTTTTTTATAGTCGCCACACTCTGTTGCAGCAACTTGAGCAGTCGAAGCCATACGAAATGTGGTTAATGCTTTGCTGATGTCGTCAATCTGTTTCATTATTCAATCCATTCGCCTGCAGGTTCTTCACTCCTTACAAATTCATCATCCTTTTTTATATACCAAGTTTCTTCGCCCGTCCACCAACTTGTTCTTATTTTGACGGCTATCAAATTGTCCGCATAACAGATATTTGTAATCAGTGGAAATGATGTGAACCACCAATAACCGCCCCAATGACCATAATCAACCGGTATATATTTCTTTAATATCTTGAGATTTCCTTTATTTATTTTCTCTATCTTATCGCCTTTTCTACAACCGCCGACAAAGGTCGATAAGGTTTTACTTATATCAGAAATCAGGTATAGTCCCCGATATGGCAACTGAGGAATAATGCTGTCGATTCTATATTCATTGTCTTTCAATTCTGAGTAATGATAGGGGAATCCGAAGCGGGGATTAAAAAGAGTTGTGTCAACATCCAGATAATATCTTTCAACGTCGATGTATTGTGGTATCACATGATATTTCGGTGGAGCATTTTTACCGAACCTATAAGTCGTCCCTTCAAGTTGCATGGGCAGATAATTATAAGCCACCACCATGTCTATCAGGCTGTCGTTTTTCACGGCCCTTGATGCAATGCTGTCAGAATACGCTTCCCAGTCCGAGAAAAACTCACTAAGGTTCTTCTTGGTCAGTTTCGGATATCTTGACAGAAAGGACTGCCCACTACATACGATAGCTGACAGCGCAAGCATTATTGTTATAATAATTATCTTGTTTTTCATCGCTTGTCTCCTTTCAGTTTCTCTATGAAAGTTTTGACTTCATTGGGAGAAAAATTGCCAATAGCATTTTTAGGAAATGACAGATGAGGAAATTTGCCATCGTAAATAATAATCCTCAGACTATCGCTTTCAGAAAAATCAATATCATAACTAATGGAATCCGTGTAACTTATTTCTCCTCCTTCGTAATTAATTTCCGCGAAATTGTCAGGATAAACAAAAGTACCGTAAGATTCTTGCGATAACAACGGCTGAACTTGATACAGACTATCTATAAGAGCTTTTATATCATCGGCATAACGATGATACCGGATGGTGTCAATCGGCAAAGCCCATGCGACGGGCGATGCCCCTTGCTCCAATCCATACATGCAGCCTTTCAGTGTGTCAACTTTGAAACAGTTGACTTTTCTGTTTCCATAATCATATTGCCTGATACCTTGTGGCAGTTTGCGAATAAACAACCCCTCTTTTTTGCCTAACCAGTAATGCGGGGCGGCCATCATAATCCCTCTTTCCTCATAAAGCACATAATCGCCATCTTCGGCCACAATAAAATGTCGGCCACAGTAAAATAGCAATGGCAATGCAATGACAGCGGGAATGAGAGAGAACCAGAAATCTATTCTCAACCACCATTTCAGTAATCCCGGCTTTTCAAGTCCTCGGCTGACAGGGAGAGCGAGCAATCCCAGAATATACCCTGCCACTAAAAGGTTGTTGATTAGATTCCATCGCCACATCACGCCGCCATTCGTTACGTTTATCATCACAATGATAACTGGCAAAAGCGCAATCTGCACCCACACCATGCAAATGACTATTTTATATCGGAGAGATTCGGACATAGTTCACTCTAATAGTCTATTATCTGTAATTAAGCAAAGTTACAACGAATAATCGACATTCGATGTGACAAATGTCCCATCAGAGTATGAAAATCAGCGTGGAACGAAGAATTTTATTAAATATCCTCACATTCGGAGGCATCGGCGGCACTTTCAGCCTCACGGATGCGGTGCAACTGACGGCGAGAGATGCCTAAATAGGAGGCAATTTCCTGAATAGGCAGATTGTGTGTAACGCCGGGATAGCGGGAGACAAGTTCATGGAATCGTTCTGTCGGAGTCTTTATAAGCATATTCAGATAACGGCAATAAGCCTCTTGTAACAGATTGGAGGATACCTCGGCTACAAAGCCGGGATTGCGTTCTATGATAAACCGTCGCGCATCTTCGACCGACACACGCTGCACCTCGGCATCGCATCCTGCGACAATGGAGGTTAGCGAAGGCTGGTCATACAGGAATCCTTGCACATAGTCAGTAACCACTTCGCCCTCGAAAGAGAAGCCTGTTACTACTTCCTGGCCCTTTGAATTAAGAGCCACATATTTGAAATATCCCGACTTTACCACACCCACATAGCGGCACAATTGTCCCTGCTGAACAATCCTCTCGCCCTTGGCATAGACAACGCTCTTGCCATTAGCCGCGACATAATCATTCAGCACCGACAGGTCAATCCTCGTCATAAATTCGTTAAGCTGCGCCATATCTTTGGATGTTGCTGATTCTCGTTGTTCATATCAGGTGCCAAGATGAATTACATAGAACAAAACGCTATGCCTCTTCCCTTATGCAAAATTACCACAAAATACTGACTCCCACAAGCTTTAATTGTGCCGGGAAAACGATACTCCTTGTTGGTTAGATGGTAAATCTCCCCGTATTAATCAAGCATACAAATAAAAATCATATCTGTTTCTAATTTGTTTCTTATAATCCAAAAATTCCAATATATAAGGCTATTTTTATGGATGTTATGTCAGATAATTGGGGTAATAGCCTACTTCGCCGCGCCTACCGCTATCAGGAAAGTGCTGAAAGTCGGCAAGGGATCCAATTAGAGCCGGCCTTCCATAGCCGCATCGACATCAGCCTTGAGAGCATCGTCCTGCTTGTCGCGACTGAGGATAGTACCGTCAGGCCCGAAGAGGATGATACAGGGTATTCCCGAGATGCCGTAGAGGTCGGTAGGTATGGTCTGTGCATTGATGATGCACTCCCAGGGCAGCTGGTGCTGCTCGATGGCGCGCTTGGTGTCTTCGGGCTGATCCCAGACAGCTACGCCAAGCACTTCAAGATTACCGTTGTCCTTATACTTGTTATAGATGTCTTTCAGCACAGCTGTCTGACGTATACATGGGCCGCACCAGCTGGCCCAGAAATCGACAAGGGTGTAGTGACCTTTGCCTACATGGTCGCTGAGACGCAATGTCTTGCCGTCGTAAGTCACCTCAAAGTCGAGAAACTTGCCACCTGGCTGCGTGGCCTCGCGACGCTCGGCATTCTCGATGATTTTTGCCACACGCTTGCGTCCTGCAAAATAAGGATATACTTCGAGTTCTTTCTTCAGGTCCTTGGCATCGAGCTGCTGCGCACGACTCTGGAGAAACATCAGGTAGCCGAGCATATTGTCCTTGTTCTGGTCCATAACTGTTGTTATGGCTTTCTCGAACTTGCCCTCGACGCCTTTTCGGTCTGCGTCGGTAGTGGCGTTCTGATATTCTTTAGAAAGAGCGTTGAGATGATTTCCGAGCTCGCGCATCTCGTCGTTAAGCATCGACCCGAAAGGCGAACCGTCGGCACTGAAGGAGATAGATCCACCTTCGAGGATGAATACTGGTGTACGGTTCGAATCTACCATGACACGCCCGAGCTTCGCCTCATCGATTTCACCCTCGAACAGGGCATGCTGGTCGGCAACGAGAACGCTGTCGAGCGTCTCGCCGCTGTCATAGTCGACAAGGCGGGCCATAGCGCCGTTATAATCTTCGCTCAGGGGCACGAGCACTTTGAAGTGCTCTGCGTAAGTAGAGCCGGCGACCATCAGGGCGCCGGCCAGAATAAGGGTTCTTAGTTTCATTTATGAGCTGTTACTTCTTTTCTTTGTTCTTTCCGAGCTGGCGTTCCACTGCCTCAAGAGCGAGGTCGACAGCTTCTTCGAAAGTGTCGGCCACCTTTGTTGCCACTGCATCGGGATGCTGCGGAATAGCGACACGGATAACCGCCTCCTTGTTCATGGCTGTTTCAGGTTTGATAAGTCGAAGATTGACTTCCACAGTGTTCACTTCGGGATATCGGCGTGTCAGTTTGTCGATTTTCTTATTGACGAAATCGGTGAGACGGTCGGCGATTTCAAAGTGGATAGCTTGAATTCTTACATCCATGGTTAATCCTCCATTTTTTGTGCACGAGGATGTGCAAGTTTGTAATTGTTTTGAAGTTCTCGATATGTAAGATGGGTATATCTTTGAGTCGTTTCGAGCGATGCATGTCCGAGCAGCTTCTGGACGGCATTGAGGTCGGCGCCGTTGTTGAGCATGTCGGTAGCAAAAGAATGCCGCAAGGTATGAGGCGACCGACGGGCCACATTGACATCAGCCTCGACGAGGGTCTGGTGTACCACGCGATAGACGAGCATTCGATAGACCGGGGCACCGTTCTTGCGCAGGAAGAACATCTCCGGTTTTATACCGGGGAAGCGCCTTTTGCGAAGTAGTCTGTAGTGGTCTATCATTTCTTTGAGCTCGGTCCCGAAAGGAATCATCCTTTCTTTATTACGCTTACCGAGCACCTTTAGTTCGCAACGGGAAGTATCGACAGCGGCATCACGGAGACCGGTTAATTCAGACTCGCGCATCCCAGTACTGTAGAGCATCGTGACAATCAGTGCATTCCTTGCCTTGATAAAATCGGAGGTGCCGGCATCGAGATCGTCGATTGTCTTCATCATTTCTTCTTCCTGTATAAACGAAGGAAGGGGATGAGGCACTCTCGGAGCCACAAGCCTCCTGGCGGGATTCGAAGCGAGCCCGTGCCGCCGTACAAGATATGTATAGAAAGCCCTGAGCGCCTGAATCTTGCGGACAAGCGAGGAAGGCTTCATGCCTCCGGTTGCCATCGACGATATCCACATGCGCATGTCGGCGAGAGTAGCCGCACAAGGGTCATCGATACCGTTGGCCGCAAGCCATGTCCGGTACGACTCCAGGTCGCTCCGGTAGGACGCCACTGTCATGGGCGACCGTCCGGCTTCGCCACTGAGATAGCTATAAAATCTGTTATACAACATAGCATCCTTTCCGCTATGAATCTGATGCTACGAATTTAACAACAAATTTTCTATTTCCAAAAAAATAACTGAAAAATCTCTAATCATCCATCCGTGCAAGAAGCTTTTTCATTTTGGATGCAATCTGTGCGTTGGCAAGATTTCCTATACTGCCCATATGTGTATGGCATATCTCCCGGGTCGGTTTGTAGCTTCCGTCCTGCACCTCCATGCCGACACGCCGGTATGCATCGCGGAAAGGCACTCCCTCGACGACAAGACGGTTGACATCCTCAACCGTAAAAATATAGTTGTAGCGAGGATCGTCAAGGATATTGTCCTTCACCCTTATATGGCCGAGCATGAAGTCTGCCATATCGAGACAATCGATAAGCTCGTCGGTTGCCGGAAAGACGATGTCTTTCATAAGCTGCAGGTCTCGGTTATAACCCAAGGGCAGATTGGCTGTAAGGATAGTAAGTTCGTTTGGCACCGACTGAAGGCGGTTGCATTTGCCGCGCATTATCTCGAACACATCAGGGTTCTTCTTGTGTGGCATAATGCTCGAACCTGTTGTCAGCTCGTCCGGGAAAGAGACAAATCCGAAGTTTCCGCACATCCACATGCACACATCCATGGCAAGATGACTCAGGGTGGAAGCCACTGCGGCAACAGCAGCGGCAATGGCACGTTCCGTCTTACCTCTGCTCATCTGGGCTGCCACTACATTGTAATGAGGGCATGCGAATCCAAGTAAATCTGTTGTCATCTCACGATCCAGAGGAAATGAGGAGCCATATCCTGCCGCAGAACCAAGAGGATTCTGGTTGGCGATATTATAAGCAGCAATGACGAGCTGCATGTCGTCGGTCAGAGATTCGGCATATGCCCCGAACCAGAGTCCGAAGGATGAGGGCATGGCTATCTGAAGATGCGTATACCCAGGCATGAGCTTGTCCTTATGTTCTTCCGACAATGACTGGAGACGCTCGAAAAGGCGCTCCACAGCACCGGCCATGCGCCGAAGCTCGTCACGGAAGAAAAGCTTGAGATCCACGAGCACCTGGTCGTTGCGCGACCGCCCCGAGTGAATTTTCTTGCCCACATCGCCGAGACGGGAAGTCAGGATAAACTCGACCTGCGAATGTACGTCCTCGACCCCCTCCTCGATAACGAATTCACCCTTTTCTATAGACCCAGCTATATCGTTAAGCGCCGGCAGCAGCATGTCGAGCTCTTCCTGCGTCAGAAGGTCAATCTTTCGTAGCATCTTTATATGTGCGATCGAGCCTTGTACATCGTATCGCGCCAGGCGCATGTCAAGTTCGCGGTCTTTGCCGACAGTGAATCGCTCTATCATCTTATCGGGCTCGAAGCCCTTATTCCATAGCTGCTTAGACATAGTTTTTCAAATTTATTATAAGTTTGGGATAAAGGAAAAGAGCTTCGTTTATTTCGTCGAGAAGCACGAACTCATCGGCTATGTGCGAGCGGCTCGACAGCCCCGGGCCCATTTTCAAGGACGGAATACCGGGCATGAGAGCCATGTCGGAAGTTGTCGCCGATACGAATGGTTCGCGACCGAAGTCTACGGCACTGCGGACAAGAGGATGGCCACAGTCTATGACCGAGGCATGTATGCGTGTCGAACGAGGTGTCAGTTCGCTCCACCGAACATTCTGACGCAGCATCCTTACGGTTTCTTCGTTGGTATATGCATCCGTGGTGCGGACATCGGCCACATATCGGCATACATCCGGCACCACATTGTGCTGGGTCCCTGCCTGTATCTGTGTGACACTCACTTTTATAGGCCCGAGGACACTGCTTTCTCTCTCAGGCGAGAAAGTACGGAGAGCATCGATATCCTCCATGGCTCTGTAGATGGCATTAATGCCTTCTTCACGTGCGGCATGGCCAGATCTGCCTTTAGTCTCGCAATCGAACACGAGGAGTCCTCGCTCGGCGATGGCCGGCTGCATGCCTGTTGGCTCCCCGACAAGCACCATGTCGGGCACGATGCCGCGTAATTTGAGTTCGGGCAGGAAAGCCCTCATACCGTACTCGCCCATCACTTCTTCCGATGCTGTAATGGCAAGAATAAGGTTGACCGGGAGATTCCGGGTATCTATAAGGTCGAGGAAAGCAGATGCGAGGCACACACCGGACGCTCCCGCATCGTTGCTGCCGAGGCCGTACAACCTTCCTCGTGATAACTCCGCGCTGAAAGGGTCGCGGGTATAGGAAGCCGCCGGGCGCACCGTGTCGTGATGCGAATTGAGCATCAGGATTGGCTTGCTACTGTCGAAATCCGCTGACAGAGCATAGACATTGTTTTTAAAACGGAGTACATTCGAAACTCCTTTCTCATGCAGCCAGTCATGCCATATTACAGCCGTAGCATCCTCTTCGTTCGAAAAAGATGGCGTTGTAACGAGCCTTTGCAGGAGTGCCACTGCATCGTCAAAACGTGGATGCTTTTCTGCCGTAGTCATAACGTACGTATAATGGTGCCACCTTCGCATAGAATAGCGTCCGCACGGCATATCCGTACTTCGGAGACACCGGCTGCCGCCGAGTCGAGAGCATTGCGCAACTTCGGCAGCATGCCTTTGGCTACTATTCCATCTTTCTTCAGCTGCTCGAAGGACACTGCCGTGACAAGCGGAATCACAGAATTGTCATCATCGACATCGGCCATCACGCCCTTCTTCTCGAAACAGAACGTGAGTCGTGTATTGCCGATTCTCGAAGCTGCAACAGCCACCGCTCCTGCAATAGAATCGGCATTACAATTAAGCAACGAACCTTTCCCATCGTGGCAGATGGCGCAGATTACCGGTAAGTACCCATAATCTAAAAGATGACGCAGGAAGGCATCGGAAAGTTTTTCGGAATCGATGTCTCCGACAAAGCCGTAATCGACAGGCTCAGGACTGCGGCGCTGAGCCGGAATGAGGTTTCCATCAGCACCGCTGAGCCCGACAGCGTTACAGCCGAGCGATTGAAGAATGGCGACAATACGCTTGTTGACAAGGCCTGCATAGACCATTGTCACGATATCGAGCGTCCGTCCGTCGGTGACGCGGCGACCGTCGATCATCGTCGTCTCAACGCCCAGCGTCTCGCTCAGGCGTGTAGCTTCCTTACCGCCGCCATGCACAAGTATCTTCGGGCCTTCGAGCGCGGCAAAGTCCCTCAGGAAGGATTTGAGAGCCTCGGGATTATCGATGACGTTGCCACCGATTTTCACAACGCTTATCATAGGCTTTCAAGCATGCGTTTGAGGACGAGCTGGGCGGAAAACTCACGGTTGGCAGCCTCCGGAATAACAATACTGCGTTCCGACTCTATCACATCGTCGGTTACTATCATATTGCGGCGTACAGGCAGACAGTGCATGAAAAAAGCATTGTCGGTAAGAGCCATTTTCGCAGCATCTACAGTCCAGCCACGGTCGGTCGAGAGCACCTTGCCATAGTTTGGCTCGCCGTAGGCCGACCAGTTCTTCGCATATACGAAGTCGGCTCCTTCGAGGGCCTTGCGCTGGTCATACTCAATGACAGCTCTGCCAGTGAAGGACTTGTCGAGTTCATAACCATGAGGATGAGTTATTACGAAGTCATAGTCGGTGGCGTTCATCCATTCAGCAAAGGAGTTCGGTACGGCCTGGGGTAGCGCGCGAGGATGCGGAGCCCAGGTCATGACTACCTTCGGACGTGGCTTGGTCTTGAATTCCTCGATAGTGATAAGGTCGGCAAGGCTCTGCAGGGGATGGCGTGTAGCAGCCTCCATGCTGAAGACAGGACGACCGGAATAACGGATGAACTGATCGAGGACACGTTCTTCATAGTCCTCAGTTCTGTCTTTAAGAGCTGCGAAAGAGCGCACTCCTATAATATCGCAATAAGAGCCCATCACAGGTATAGCTTCGAGGAGATGTTCTGCCTTATCGCCATCCATCACCACTCCGCGCTCTGTTTCAAGCTTCCATGCTCCTTGGTTGACATCGAGGACCATCACGTTCATACCAAGGTTCATAGCGGCCTTCTGCGTAGAAAGCCTCGTACGGAGAGAAGAATTAAAAAATATCATCAACAAAGTCTTGTTGCGTCCAAGCTCTGTGAATGCGAAGCGGTTTTTCTTTATCAAGGCAGCTTCCGCGACAGCCTTGTCGAGGGGGCCGATATCGGCCACACATGTAAATTTTTTCATATTATTTTTGTACGGCCTTCCGGAATTCGGTTAAGAAATGGTCTGCTTCATCCATCGACAGCGAGAGTGCCGGGAGAAGACGGACGGTGTACTGGCCTGCACCGCCGGTGAATATATGGTGTTCGAATAGTAGCTTGCGTCGGAGTTCCGGCCCTGTAAAGCCTTCGACCTCGAGCCCTATCATCAGACCGAGACCTCTCACCTCCTTCACTTCCGGCATCTTACGGAGTTCGTCGATGAGATATTTACCGACTTTGGCGGCATTATCTACCAGTTTTTCATCTTCCATCACATCGAGCACCGCGGTAGCAGCGGCGCATGCAAGATGATTGCCTCCGAAAGTAGTGCCGAGCATACCTTTACGGGCCGGGATTTCGGGCGATATCAGGACAGCGGCCGCAGGAAAGCCATTCGCGATACCCTTGGCACATGTTATAATATCGGGATGTATGCCAGCATACTGATGAGCAAAGAACTTGCCGGAACGCCCATAGCCCGACTGTATCTCGTCGAGGATGAGAAGCGTCCCGGTCTCCTTGCACAGGGATTCAAGCTCACGAAGGAACTTTCCGTCCGGGACATGGATGCCTGCTACGCCCTGGATACCTTCTATCATCACAGCGGCATATTCCTTGGAGGAAAGCTCGCGGCGGCAAGCTTCGATGTCGTCGAGAGGTACAAACACGACCTTGTCGGTCACATTGAAAGGTGCGCGGATTGCGGGATTGTCGGTTGTAGCGACAGCTCCCGAGGTACGACCATGGAAGGCATGACCGAAAGCAAGTACCTTGGCACGCCCGGTAGTGAACGAAGCCAGCTTGATGGCATTTTCATTGGCCTCGGCTCCTGAATTGCAGAGAAAAAGCGAATAGTCGTCGTAGCCCGAAGCCTTACCGAGCTTAGCAGCGAGTTTATCCTGGAGAGAGTTGAGAACCGAGTTCGAATAAAATCCGAGTGCGGCAAGCTGCTCGGACACGGCACGCACGTATCGCGGATGTGCATGGCCTATTGATATCACGGCATGGCCGCCGTAAAGGTCAAGATAATCTGTGCCGTCGGCTGTGAAAACATGGCAGCCGCGACCGCGTACCGGCTCAATATCGTAGAGTGTATAAACGTCGAAAAGATTCACTGTCTGTTGTCTTAAAGGTTCAAAAAGCGGAAGGTTTGAGTCGCAGCCCTGTTCTTTCGTCAAGGCCGAGCATTATGTTCATATTCTGGACGGCCTGGCCGGAAGCTCCCTTGAGCAGATTGTCCTCGGCACAACATATGAGGAGACGGTTGTCGTGCTTCTCGACATGTACGATGGCTTTGTTGGTATTGACAGCCTGCTTGAGGTCGACAGGACGGTCGCTCACAACGGTGAAAGGTGCGTCCTTATAGAAATCCTTATAAAGGGCGACGACCTCTTCCTCTGTCAAAGGACATTGAAGATGGGCGACCGCATAGATTCCTCTTGCGAAATCGCCTCGCATGGGGATAAAATTGATTTTCGAACTGTTGCCCGGTTGCAACTTGGACAGAGTAGCTCCGATTTCGATTAGATGCTGATGCGTAAAAGGCTTATAAACCGACAGATTGTCGTTGCGCCAGCTGAAATGTGTCGTCGGTCCCGGTTTGACACCTGCCCCTGTCGAGCCTGTCAGGGCTGTAATATTGATGTCACCACCTTCAGGCAGCAGGCCGGCCGCCGCCAGAGGCAGGAGAGACAACTGCAGAGCGGTTGCGAAGCATCCCGGATTGGCTACGGACTTGGCCGAAGCGATCCTCGACTTATTAAGCTCGGGCAATCCATAGACGTAGCCTTCGCTCTCGTCGCGGAAGTCCTGGGCGAGGTCGATGACCATCAGATTCTCAGGACGTTCATTTTCTTCCCAGAACTTACGGCTGTGCCCGTGAGCCGAGCAGAGAAACAGAATATCGATCTCGTCGAGAGGGTGAGTATCGGAAAAGACAAGATCTGTCTCGCCGAGCAATCCCTCATGGACATTGACAACAGGCTCTCCGGCATTGCTTGTCGAATGTACGAAACTGACGCCCACTTCAGGATGGTTGATGAGCAGACGAAGGAGCTCGCCGGCAGTATAACCGGCGCCACCTATTATACCAATTTTCTTCACGCCTTATTCAGTCTTACCGTTCTTAAGCTGGTTGTTATGATAGATCTTCATCTGGTTGCCGAGAATCTTTGTGAAACCCTTCACATCGTCGGCAGTCCATGCTTTGTTGACCTCGCCGTATTCACCGAAATCCGTCTTCATAAGATCGAAGGGAGAATCGACCCCGACAAGCGTATAGCAATACGGACGAAGAATAAGTTCCACGGTACCGGTAACGTTGCGCTGCGAGCTTTCGAGCATCTTCTCGATATCGCGCATCACGGGCTCGAGATACTGGGCCTCGTGCAAGAACATACCGTACCAGGTCCCAACCTGATCCTTCCAGTACTGCTGCCACTTTGTGAGGGTATGTTTCTCAAGCATCTTGTGGGCAGCGATGATGAGTATTGGTCCGGCAGCTTCGAAGCCTACGCGGCCTTTGATACCTATAATCGTATCACCTATATGCATGTCGCGTCCTATGCCAAATCGCGAACCGAGACGTTCGACTTCACGTATGGCCTCTATCTTGTCGTTGAATTTCTTGCCGTTGACAGCCGAAATTTCGCCTTTCTCGAAGGATATGGTGAGCTTTTCGGGCTCTGTGGCCGTAATCTGCGAAGGATAAGCCTCCTCGGGCAGCGTCTGGTCGGAATGCAACGTCTCTTTCCCCCCGATCGAAGTTCCCCAAAGACCTTTGTTGATGGAATATTCGAGCTTCTTGAAGTCGGCTTCGTAGCCGTGTTTCTTAAGATAATCGATTTCGTACTCGCGCGTGAGGGTCATGTCGCGGGTAGGAGTGATGATTTCGATCTCAGGAGCGAGAATTTGGAATGTGAGGTCGAATCGGACTTGGTCGTTGCCAGCACCTGTCGATCCATGAGCTATGGCATCGGCTCCTATCTTCTTGGCGTACTCTATAGTGGCTATAGCCTGGAAGATTCGTTCAGAGCTTACAGAGATAGGATATGTGCCGTTGCGAAGCACATTTCCGGCAATCATGTATTTGATACTCTTCTCATAGTACTCGTGAGTTATATCAAGTGTAGTATGGGAAGCGGCACCGAGGCGGCGCGATTTGTCGGCTATCGTTTTGAGTTCTTCGTCGGTAAAGCCGCCGGTATTGGCTATCGCGGTGTGCACCTCGTATCCGAGGTCTTCAGAAAGGTATTTTACTGCAAAGGAAGTATCGAGTCCTCCGGAAAAGGCAAGGAGGACTTTCTTTTTGTTATGTATTTCTGTCATTGGTGTTTATATTCGATTTCTTTGTTGATGAGAAGGTATAATTATGGCTGTACGAAGCCTTTTGTCCGTATCCTTCTTAGAGATGAAGCACTTTGTTAGAGATGAAGCACTTTGTTAGAGATGAAGCACTTTGTTGATGCTGTTTTTCAGCTTCATCAGATAGGGATTGGGACGGTCTTTCTCGGCGAGGGGTTGCTGCGGATCGTAAAGCATGCCAGTACACAGGCACATACGCCGATTATTGCGTTGCAGGATATCGTAGTTCCTGCACCCCTCGCATCCTCGCCAGAACTCTTCGTCGTCTGTAAGCTCCGAGAACGTCACAGGTTTGTAGCCCATTCTGGAGTTTAATTTCATGACCGGTAGCGAGGTCGTGATGGAGAACAGTTTGGCGAACGGAAATCGAAGTCGAGCCAGCTCGAATGTTTTCGCCTTGATGGCGCCGGCAAGGCCAAGATGGCGGTATTCTGGGTCGACAATCAATCCGGATGTTGCAACGAAATCTCCATGACCCCAGCTCTCAATGTAGCTGAACCCTACGAGTCTGTCTCCGTGAAGTGCTACCACGCTTTTACCGCTGACGATTTTTTTTGCGATATATTCGGGTGACCTCTTTGCTATGCCTGTTCCTCTCTGCATTGCTGATTCGTAGATCAGGCGCACGATAAGATCGGCATATTTAGCGTCTTCGGGTTCGGCATACTTGACAGTGATGTCCTTGATGTTCATTTTGTTAAGTTTCCGAAATTAATTGTGTGAAATACTCTGTCCGGAAAGTCTCTATCAACCGGACTTCTAATTCTGGGCGCAAAATTACAAAAAAACGCGACAAAAAGACCGTTTTGCGAAATCTTTTGCAAAACGGTACAACTTTTAACAGTAAACTTCTATCCGACGAGCTACCTGGTATCCGCTTCGGGCACCTCGACCACACGGATATCCTTAATTTTCAGACGAGCTTCGAGATACTCCGCCAGCCTGGCTCGTTCCTGTCGTGATAGACGTCCGCGGTTGTGCACCATGGCCACGTTGGCCGTGTCGGTAGTTGCTGTCGACGGATCCGAGAACACAGTGGTGGTTACGCCTATGCTGGCAATCGTCGGGAACAGGACTTTGACTTCAGGGGAAACAGTCGGAGCGGCCGATGCCGCAGTCTTGCTGTCCGCCAGCAGAGTCTTGAGAGAATCGATAGTGGACTGCTGACTGGCTATGGTGTTCTGTGCTATACGGTATATGTCGACGATACCCGGGGATTCAAGAGGCGATTGTGTTTCATCGCGGTAGACACCCCCCTGTATGAACGACAGCTCGGTCCCGGCCAGTCCGTAGTACTTCAGCCTCGGGGTCAGGGCAAGCCGCAGAGAATCGATAGGAAGTGGGCGGCCAATGAGCGTTATAACAAGATGACGCTCATGGTCGGAATAATAAGCCTTGCGGTTGAGTACCTGGGTTCCCGGAAAGTCACATTCATGACTGATGAAGCGGTCGGCATCCATGTTGAACTTATTATCCCTCAACATATTATATGTCAGATAGATGCTCGGCAACATCGTCAGTATGGCCAAGGCATAGACAATCCGCATCACCTTACGCGAACGCAATGGATCTGTTGTCGTTATACTCTTGTATTTCATGAGCTTGACCCCGATAAAGGTTGCGAAGGCGATATAGATTGAATTTATCAGGAATAGATAGAAAGCCCCGAAGAAATAGTTGAACTGCAAAGTAGCGAGGCCATATCCGGCTGTACACAACGGCGGCATCAGGGCTGTGGCGATGGCAACGCCGGGGATGACATTCCCCTTATTGGTACTTCCTAATGCAATGATACCGGCACCACCACCGACAAAACCGATAAGGACATCATAGATCGTCGGCGAAGTTCTGGCAAGAAGCTCGCTATGCTGTTCGTTGACAGGCGATATCATAAAAAAGATTGTCGATGCGAGTACGGAGAACCCGGCCGCCATAACAAGGTTGCGGATACTTCGCTTGATAAGTTCATAGTCGTGGATTCCTACACCAAGACCTATGCCGATGATAGGGCCCATGAGCGGAGATATAAGCATAGCACCTATGATCACAGCCGTCGAATTGGTGTTGAGCCCTAACGAGGCGATAAGTATGGCAAGTATAAGAATCAGTATGTTCGTACCTTTGAACGACACACCCTCGCGAATGTTCTGTTCGGCCTGCTCCTGGCTGACAAGCTGCCCGGAGAGCGTGAAATAGCTCACAAAGAGGTTGGAAATCTTGTTGGCTATGTTGGTCTTCATTGTGATGAATGTTATTTTGATTATAACACACCCCGAACGCCTTTGGTTTGCCGTTTTATTAGTATCTTTGTGCCATAAAACAAATACAAAGACAAATGTCAGACAAGAAAGAAATAGTCCTTAGCGGAATCCGCTCCACAGGACATCTCCACTTAGGGAACTATTACGGAGCACTCCGTAAATTCGTGGCCATACAGGACGACTATGACTGCAACTTCTTCATCGCCGACCTCCACGCCCTGACCACCAACCCCGACCCTAACGAACTACATGCCAACGTAAAAGATATAATAGCCGAATATCTCGCCGCAGGTCTCGACCCCGAGAAAGTCAACCTTTTCGTACAGAGCGACATACCCGAGGTCTCGGAAATGTATCTTCTTCTAAACATGCATGTCGGTATCGGCGAACTCATGCGCACAGCTTCGTTCAAGGACAAAGCTCGCAAGTGCCTCGGTATAGCGACACCGGCTTCCGATGACAATGACGAAGCATTCGAGAAACAGATTATCGGAGCCGAGACAAACAAGCGCGTCAACGCCGGTCTTCTGACATATCCTACTCTCATGGCTGTCGACATCCTCATCCAGAAAGCTACCAAGGTGCCCGTCGGAAAAGACCAGCTCCAGCATCTCGAACTTACACGACGCTTCGCACGCCGTTTCAACTCCTTCTACGGTGTCGACTTCTTCCCCGAGCCCACCGACTTCGACTTCGGCGGCAAACCCGTCAAAGTGCCCGGCCTTGACGGCTCCGGCAAAATGGGCAAGAGCGAAGGAAACTGCATATACCTCATCGACGATCCGAAAGTCATAAAGAAGAAGGTGATGCGCGCCGTAACCGACGAAGGGCCACAGGCGCCCAACTCGCCTATGAGCCAGCCTATCGAGAATCTCTTTTCGCTTCTCGAACTGACCTCGAAGCCCGAAATCGTACAGCAGTTCCGCGAGGCTTATGCCGACTGCTCCATCCGCTACGGCGACCTCAAGAAACAGCTTGCCGAAGACATCGTGGCTGTGACCGACCCGATACGTCAGCGCGTCGATGCCATCATGGCCGACGACGACTATATCGCCCGTGTAGTGCGCCGGGGTGCCGAACGCGCACGCGAACGTGCTGCCAAGACTCTCGCAGAGATGCGTGAGATCATGGGCATCCGCAGATTCTGGTAACAAGCCACTACGACCTTGGCGGCAAACAAAGAAAGCCTGAGGCAGGAACAGCAACAACGCCTGCAGCAACGCCTCAACCCACAGAACGTGGTGTTGGGGCGGTTGCTGGAGATGTCGTCGCCCGAATTCGAGGACGAGGTACGTCGCGAGCTCGACGAAAACCCGGCCCTCGAAGCTGTCGAACACAAAGACGACAGCCATGAGACCGACAGCTTCGGCGAGACTGCCGAAGAGCTCCAGATGGCCGACTACGATGCCGACGACATTCCTTCTTACCGCCTCGAAGCCCGTAATTTCTCCCCCGACGACCGTCATGTCGACGCGGCTTCAATAACAGCCGACGAATCGGACTCGGCATACGACATACTGACTGAACGTCTGGCGAGCGAAGGCGACCTGACTCACGGGGAAATGACTGTCGCACGATACATCATCGGCAATCTCGACTCTAACGGATATCTACAACGCTCTCTTCCGGCCATTGCCGACGACGTGGCTATAGCAGAAGGCTACAGTCCCTCTGACGATGAAATGCGGCACGCTTTCAATGCCGTCCGTACCCTCGACCCGGCCGGTATCGGCGCTGTCGACCTGCGCGACTGTCTGCTGCTACAGCTCGACCGACTCAAACCCTCGCAGACCGTCAACGACGCACGTTCCGTCATAGCAGACTACTTCGATCTCTTTTCGAAGATGCACTACGACAGGCTTCAGTCGCAGACACGGTTACCCAAAGACCGTCTCAACGAGGCTATGATGCTCATACGCACCCTTAACCCTAAGCCGGCCTCCGCCCTCGATACAAGCACTGTCGCCGACCGCGTACGCCACGTAAGCCCCGATTTCATCCTTGACTACGACCATAACACCGACCGCTTCACCATCACGCTCGCCGACCGGACGCCGGAGCTTGCTATCGAGGAAAGCTTCAGTGCCGACACCGAAGAAAACGGCACTTCCGGGCACCGTCAGTCGGACGCAGCGGCATTCATACGGCGTAAACGCGACGAAGCGACCACTTTCATACGCATGGTCCAGGCACGCGCCGAAACGCTGATGGCAATAGTGCGAGCCATTGTCGAGATTCAACGAGATTTCTTCGTCAGCGGCGACAAAACAGATATCAGGCCTATGATACTGAAGGATATCGAGGCCCGGACCGGTCTTGACCTGTCGGTAATATCCCGGGCCTCCAACTCGAAATATATCCTCACGCCCTACGGAATATATCCCCTTAAACTATTCTTCAACGAACGACCCAGCAACGACTCCGACGTTTCGTTCCACCAGATTCTTGAAGCTCTCCGCCGAATTATTGAAAACGAAGACAAACACCACCCGATGAGCGATGAATCCCTGACAGAAGCCCTTGCAGAGGCCGGATTCCCTATGGCCCGGCGCACTGTGACAAAATACCGAGAACGTCTCGGATTCCCTGTAGCCAGACTCAGAAAACACTTTCATCCATGAAAAGTGTTTATAGTATATATGACAGACACTAATACAACATCCACTACGCGCAAACACCATGTACCGGCCTCAACAGCGGCCCACGTGCTGAGCGACCTCTTCTCGCCACTACTGGTTTCGACCTATGCGATGATTGTCACTATGACACTTACACCTATGTGTTTCCTGCCGACATCGCCCAAACTATGGTCGACTCTTGGAGTAGCATTCATCACAGGCGTATTACCGGCGCTTTTCATACTCATCCTTATCCGTATGGGTAAGGTCAGCGACACTGCCATCACCAACCGTCATGAACGTACCGCGCCTTTCTGCGCCACTATAGTGTGCTACGTAGGCGCCGCTCTCTTCGTCGCCGGCCTCCATGCTCCCGAATGGCTCCGTAATTTCTTCTTCGGCGCGGCAGCGGCAGCCCTGATATCGCTTGTCATAACACACTGGTGGAAAATAAGCGCCCATACATGTGCCCTTGGCGGTCTGGTAGGCATCATATTATGGGAGGCCCGCCACGGTTTCATAATGTGGGAGCCTGTTATACTGCTCTGCATCGCAATCCTCATACTCGGATTCGTGGCATGGGCCAGGCTATATCTCAACAAGCATACCATACTCCAGGTCCTGGCCGGAGCTGTACTCGGCTTCAGCATAGAACTGGCCGTACTCAACATATAAACCCATTATAAGAGCAATGGAAGCACAAGTAAGCATTATTATGGGCAGCACCTCCGACCTGCCTGTTCTCCGCAAGGCCGCAGACTTCCTCGAACAGATGGAAGTACCGTTCGAAATGCATGCCCTGAGTGCCCACCGCACCCCTGCCGCCGTCGAACGCTTCGCAACAGAAGCAGCAGGGCGCGGTGTCAAGGTTATTATCGCTGCCGCCGGTATGGCCGCTGCCCTCCCCGGTGTAATCGCTGCCCTGACACCCCTCCCTGTCATAGGTCTGCCCATAGCATCGACACTCGATGGCATCGACGCACTCTATTCCATCATACAGATGCCCCCGGGCATTCCGACAGCCACCGTCGGCATCAATGCAGGTCTTAACGCCGCAGTCCTTGCCGTCCGCATACTCGCCCTCGGAGACAAAGAAATTGCCTCCCGCTACGCAGCCTATTGCAGCTCGCTGTCGGCAAAGGTTGTAAAAGCAGATGCCGAACTCGCTGCCATCAACGATTATAAATTCAAGGTATAAATTGAAGACATATAAAGACTTCCGTCGGCGCACGGAACCCGTCACCGTCGGTAATATCACAATAGGCGGCGACAGCCCCGTACGTGTCCAGTCCATGACCACCACGCCAACCCTCGACACGGCCGCCTCTGTCGCCCAGACTCTGTCGATTGCAGGAGTGGGAGCCGAGCTGGTTCGCCTGACGGCCCAGGGTGTGGCACATGCCGAAAACCTCGCCAATATCCATCGGGAAGTACGTGCTGCCGGATGCGATGTCCCCTTGGTTGCCGACATACACTTTAACCCCGCGGCAGCTTTCACTGCCGCCAAGTACGTCGAGAAAGTTCGAATCAACCCCGGCAATTTCTTCGATCCGGGCCGAACCTTCCGAAAGATGGAGTTCACCGATGAGGAATATGCGGCCGAGCTTGCAAAAATACGCGAGCGTCTGTTACCTTTCATACGGCTTTGCCGCGACAATCATACCGCAATACGCATCGGTGTCAACCATGGCTCGCTGAGCGACCGCATAATGAGCCGTTACGGCGACGGAGCTGACGGTATGGTCGAGTCCGCCATGGAATTCCTGCGCATATTCCGCGACGAGGACTTCAAGAATGTCGTCGTATCTATAAAGGCTTCCGATGTCCCTGTCATGACCGACACCGTCCGTCTGCTGGTAGAACGGATGGAAGCTGAAGGCATGACATTCCCTCTCCATCTCGGAGTGACGGAAGCCGGGAATGCCCTCGAAGGACGCATCAAGTCGGCTGTAGGCATCGGATCACTCCTGACCGACGGCATAGGCGATACCATCCGCGTATCTCTCAGCGAAATACCGGAGAAAGAGATTCCCGTGGCTAAATATATCCTTGCTCACATGGAAAGGAGGCTTGACACAGACGGATGCCTCGCCGCTCCTCAACGTCGCAAACGCCAAGGAAAACGACGCCCTACTCAAGAAATAGGCAAGGTTGGCGGCCTGAATACCACAATCATCGTCGGCGACACCATAAGTAAAGAAGATATTCCGGCCGGAGTGCTCACTGTCAGTGCAGTCGAAGGCGACCGCGTGGGCCAGGTGCGCAAGGCTATGGAAAATGCAGGCGATACCCCTGCCATTATTTCCCTGGAGTATCCGGCATCTCTGACCGCCGACGAAGTAGCCGTTTCCGCTGCCATAGATTTCGGCACGCTCCTTCTCGACGGCTATCAGGACGGCATCGAACTCGTCGCTCCGGCGCTCAGCAAGGAACATAACGCCGAAATATGCCGTGCCATCGTCCAGGCTGCAGGACTGCAGCGTTTCAAGGCCGAGATCGTAGCATGCCCTGGTTGCGGACGCACGCTCTTCGACTTGCCTTCGGTACTAGAGACTGTCAAGAACGCATGCGCCCATCTCCGCCACCTTAAGATAGCCGTCATGGGCTGCATCGTGAACGGTCCCGGAGAGATGGCCGGAGCAGACTACGGTTACGTAGGAGCGGCTGCCGGCAATGTCAGCCTCTATCGTGGTACGGAATGTGTCGAAAAGAACATTCCGGCCTCGGAAGCTCTTTCCCATCTGATTGAACTTATAAAGGCCGACGGTCAATGGCGAGAACCACAAGCTTAGCCGTACCGGTAGTCGTCAACGCAGGCTCCATCAGCCTGACGCACATCCTCGACCACCATGCAGCGGCCGCCATCTTCGGTATAGCCGTAAAAGCAGGCAGCCGCAACGACCCTGAAGGCAAAGATGGTCTCGCGCACTTCGTCGAGCATACTATCTTCAAGGGTACGCAGCGTCGCGCCTCCTGGCATATCATAAACCGTATGGAGTCTGTCGGCGGAGAGCTCAACGCCTATACGACCAAAGAAGAGACCGTCGTCTACAGCATCTTCCCTACGGGCAACACAGGGCGTGCCGTCGAACTAATTGCCGACTTGGCATATAATTCCCGTTTTCCGGAACGTGAGCTTGAAAAAGAGCGCGATGTGGTCCTCGACGAGATAGATTCCTACCTCGACACACCGTCAGAGGCCGTCTATGACCTATTCGAAGAGAAGATGTTTGCAGGGACGGCTCTAAGTCACAATATCTTAGGCACAGAAGACAGCGTACAGGGCCTAACGGGTGCCGACTGCCGCAAATTTCTCGACGACTACTACCTCAACAGCAACATGACGGCCTTCTATATCGGTCCGTTGAGGGCGGAACGTGTAGCAGTTATCGTAGAACGTCATTTTACCAAGGCGGATGCCGCCGCTACATGCAAGGAAGAGCAGAAAACCACATCTACCGAATGTCATCGTTTTGAAATTGAGGAAAACATCGGTTCGCATCAAAGCCATACGGTTCTTGGTATCCCCGTCGGAGGGCTTTTCAGCAAGGAACGCTATGCAGTGGCATTGTTCGCAAACATCGTAGGCGGGCCGGGCATGAACTCGATGCTGAATATCGCCTTACGCGAGAAGAGAGGCCTCGTTTACTCTGTCGAGGCAGGGACTTCGATACTTACCGACGGCGGAATCCTCGAAGTCTACTTCGGCTGCGATCCCGAAGACCGTAAAAGGTGCATTGATATATGCAATAAATGCTTCGAATCCATCGCAGAGAGAAAGGCACTGACACCGACCGCTCTCGAACGTGCCAAGAAACAGTACCTCGGGCAGCTTACTGTATCTTCGGAGAATCGCGAAAACAGAATCATGAATGCGGCAAGGTCGACCCTTTTCCGTGGTGCTCCGGTACCTGAAAAAGAAACGAGAGAGGCTGTTCTTGCCGTGAGCATCGACGATATCCGTAAGATAGCTCTACGATTCGAAAAAGCCTCTATTCTCTCGCTCGTCCCTTAACAGCCAAACACGATGAAGAATCCTTGCCTGATAGCTTTCGACCTCGACGACACGCTCTATCACGAGCGCGATTTTCTTGCATCGGGTCACCGTATGCTTGCCGGAGTCCTCGCCTCCGAAAGCGGTACCGACAGGGATGTCCTCTACTCCATTATATCGGCGGCCCATCCACGGGGCATCGAGGCGGCGATGGCTTACCTCGCGGTCCTTGGAAGACCTACGAAATACACTATCGACGAACTTGTGAAGCTCTATCGCACACATAAGCCCGACATAAGCCTCGACCCGGCGACAGAACGAGTGCTGCAACACCTCAAGGACCAAGGCCATGTTCTGGCTATCATAAGCGACGGCAGCAGTGCCACCCAGCGCGACAAGATTTCAGCACTGGGTCTCTACCGCTATGTCGAGCCGGAAGCTGTCTTCATAAGCGAGGAGACCGGAGGCGACAAAAACACTCCGATATCTTTCGCTCATGCCGAAACTATCGCCCCGAAAGGAGGGACGCGCATATACATCGGCGACAACCCGGCAAAAGACTTTCTCCAGCCAAACATCAGGGGCTGGGTAAGCGTTATGCTGGCAGCAACTCCACGGAATGTCTTTCCGCAAAGGATAGACGCTTTTCCATCTATTTTCCGGCCAAGAAATGTCATCGACAGTCTCGACCGACTGATTTATTAACCATTAAGACAAGTCAATATCGTGCCAACAGCTCTCATCACCGGCATCACAGGCCAGGACGGCTCCTATCTCGCCGAATTCCTTCTCGAAAAAGGCTATAGCGTACACGGCATCATACGCCGCAGCTCCAGTTTCAACACCGAACGTATCGAGCACCTCTATCTCGATGGCTGGGTGCGCGACATGCACCACGCCAGGAAAGTAGAACTACATTACGGCGACATGACGGACTCTTCGTCGCTCATCCGCATCATCAGCGAAGTCCGTCCCGATGAGATCTACAACCTTGCAGCCCAAAGCCATGTCAAGGTTTCGTTCGACGTGCCCGAATATACCGCCGACACCGATGCCCTCGGCACGCTGCGCCTGCTCGAAGCCGTGCGTATCGTCGGACTCGACAAGACAACGCGTATCTATCAGGCATCGACTTCGGAACTTTTCGGCGAAGTGGAAGAAGTACCCCAGACAGAACGCACGCCCTTCCATCCGCGCTCCCCTTATGCAGTGGCCAAGCTCTACGCCTTCTGGATAATGAAGAACTACCGCGAGAGCTACGGGATGTACACCGCCAACGGCATTCTTTTCAACCATGAGTCGGAACGCCGTGGCGAGAACTTCGTGACCCGTAAAATCTCTATGGCCGCAGCGCGTATTGCCGCCGGGAAACAGGAAAAACTCTACCTTGGCAACCTCAACGCTCTCCGCGACTGGGGCTACGCTCCGGATTATGTAGAATGTATGTGGCTCATCCTCCAGCAGCCGAAGCCCGACGACTATGTTATCGCAACAGGCGAACAGCACAGCGTCCGCGAATTTGCCACTCTCGCATTCCGTCACGTCGGCATCGAACTTGAATGGACCGGTGAAGGTGTCAATGAAAAGGGCATAGACAAAGCCACAGGGCGTGTCCTTGTCGAAGTCGACCCACGTTTCTTCCGTCCAGCAGATGTCGAGACACTTCTTGGCAATCCTGAAAAAGCTCGCAAAGAGCTCGGATGGAATCCTCGTCAGACAAGCTTCGAGGAACTTGTAAGGCGCATGGTAGAATCCGATGCCAAGCTTGTCGCCAAATCTTAAGCACAAAGCAATGGAACTAAGTAAAGACTCAAAAATTTACGTAGCCGGTCATCGCGGACTCGTTGGTTCGGCCATCATGGCAAACCTGAAGCGACGCGGCTTCACAAATGTCATAGGGCGCACCCATGCCGAGCTTGATCTGCTCGACCCGGTGGCTGTCAAAGCTTTCTTCGACCGGGAGCAGCCCGACGCCGTCGTTCTTGCGGCCGCCCATGTTGGCGGTATCATGGCCAACTCCATCTACCGTGCCGACTTCATCTATCAAAACCTCCAGATACAGCAGAATGTCATCGGAGAGGCATTCCGTCACGGAGTCAAGAAACTCCTCTTCCTTGGTTCGACCTGCATATATCCCCGTGAGGCTCCACAACCTATCCCCGAAGACGCGCTCCTGACTTCGCCGCTCGAATATACCAACGAGCCTTATGCCATAGCAAAAATTGCCGGCCTGAAGATGTGCGAGTCGCTGAATCTTCAGTACGGGACAGACTATGTTGCCGTCATGCCGACAAACCTCTATGGACCCAACGACAATTTTCACCTTGAAAACAGCCACGTCCTGCCTGCCATGATACGCAAGGTACATCTTGCAAAGCTTATGGGCCACGGCGACTACGCAGCCGTACGTGCAGACCTCGCAAAGCGGCCCGTCAGCACAATTGCGGCGGATGCATCGGACGAGGAAATACGCAAAGGGCTTGCAGCTTTCGGCATTGAGCCGGGCAAGGTGACACTCTGGGGCTCTGGGAAACCCCTGCGTGAATTTCTATGGAGCGAGGATATGGCAGATGCCTGTGTCCATATCCTTCTCAACGTCAATTTCGACATGCTGAAAGAGCTTGCCGGAGAGCCCGTACGAAACACACACGTCAACATAGGCACGGGCAAGGAGCTGACCATCGCCCAGCTCGCATCAGCAGTGGCCGACGCGGTAGACTTCGATGGCGAGATAGCATGGGATAGTTCAAAACCCGACGGCACTATGCGCAAGCTTTGTGATGTCAGCCGCCTGCACAAACTCGGCTGGAAACACAGCGTCGAGCTTCCCGACGGCATAGCACGTCTCTATCGCTGGTACACCGAAAATTAATTCTCGGAAAGGATTCTCTTTATATGTTCCTCCAGGAGGGTATTTACGGCACCCTTCCCGGGAGGTAGAAGAGGGAAAGCGCCGACACCTACCAAGTTTATACTCTTTGAATAATATCTCCGGGCGACAGCCATGTTGCTCCCTCGCCCGGGGAATATTACATAGGCTCCGACTACAGGCCGGTCGATACGGTCTTCGTCCTCGACATAGATTATAGCATCACGATAGCGGTGCATTTGGTTGAGGGTTTCGGGAACCGGACTGTCGGCTCCGTCTGCTCCATAAAGCCCTATTTCGGCCCTGTCGTCGACAGAAAGCTTGGTATCGTCTGCTACACGGTATTTCGGGTCGAACACATACATCTTCGGTACTACCCCTTCCCAAATCGTCAGGACAATGTCCGGGCGATTTTCTGTTGTGGCGCTCCGGACAGCTTTCCTATTACGACGATAGGTGGGCTGGTAATCCAGCGAGATGCGATGGTCGTCAGCCAGAAAGATTATGCTATGCTCGGCATCATCCTTTGAGAACATAGCAAGAAAAGTTGCCGGATCCTCCTTGACGTGAAGGCCGTCGCCGTATAGTCTCTCCAGTTGTGTTCGGACTATTCGCCGTACAACAATGAAACACCATACTTCATAGAGCTTCCATAACGGCTGCAGCCCGATTTTCTGTCCTCCTTCGTGTAATTCTATACTTTTCTTAAGCTTGAGCCAGCAACGATATATATCCGAGTAACCCGACGCTTTCTGGAGCACGAAACTTTCCGATTTCAATGCTTCGGGCCTGATACTTCGGAACACAGGTTTGCGCGAAAGCCTTTTTATTTTGTCGAGATAACGAGACAATACCTCGAATTCGCCTGTGTCCACCTCTCCTCTTTTCTCAGACTTTTCTACCGACCTTATGATACCGGATAACCTGCCCGATATTTTATCGAGCGTGTATCTCACAAAGCGGTTCTCGCGTGTATCATAAGTAGATGCAGTGATTTCGTGCCTTAAGTACGCCCTATCGAGCGTTCCATGCTCTTCAAGGTCATTGTACTTTCTTGCCAGGTCGAGAGACCAACGCCTGATCCGCTCAGCCCTGCTATATGTTTCTTCGTCGCGTTCCGACAGATGAGGGCGCTCGACGACATAGCTTACGGCCCTCACATACTTCGACACGAGAATCCGAAATACAGCCAGCCAAACATCATCATTTTTCGAGCGCCCCATAGCCGACAGCTGATGGTCAGTCTTCGAAAAATAGCGGAATACGGCATCGTCATATTCCTCTTTAAGAGCTTCGACAATTACATTAAGGTCGTTACGGACATCAAGCTTCGGGGAGACTACCAAGAAACGTATGCTGTCGCTTTTTTCTTTGCCATCCTTAGTCTTGTATTTCAAACTCAGGTCGAACCGACCCGGTTCGTTCACGAAATCGAGCGTGCCTACCATCATCCAGCTACCGTCGCCCTGCGAAACAGTCGTAAACTTCGATGTTATGTCTTTCCTCCTGTGTTCTACGGTCGGCTTAGACTCAAGATTACGGAAAACGATCCTGAAATCATATTCTATCGTCTCATATAAAACGGGAACATCACCTGAGAATAGTTTGTCGATTTCCTCCTCTCCGATCCGCGCACGGAGTCGTGAGTACGGCTTTGTCAGGTCATACTTCGACGAAACATGAATTACAACATTGTCGTCCGGGGAAATAGGAGGGAAAGGGTCCATACGTCAAATCAAGGCCAGAAACTCGTCACGTCGCTTCCTGCCAGACGGCGCAGCATATCCTCGATTTTCTCTGCCGACTTGGGATAGCGGTCTTCACAAATATGCCAAAGTTTGTCAAGCGGCTGACCGAGCATATCGCTGTCGCCGATGACTCTCGGAAGGATCTTCATCATCATTATGTCATCGACAGCTATGTTGAGAAGCACATCATTGTTCTTACCATTCCTCAACCCACGCAGGGAATCGAAGTAAAGGATAAGCTCGTTCTGGACTCGGTAAGCAATTTTGAAAGGTGTACCTTCAAGAGCATCGTTAATCTCCGCGAGCCGTTGCGGCAGCTCTTCTTGAAGGAAGTCCCTCAATTCTTTATCCTCGAGAATTTTGGAGGAGGACGCGTACTTGGGCGTAAAGTAACGCTTGGCCCAAGGTTCTTCCCTATAGACAGTGTTAGACGGATGATCAAAGTACTTTGTAAAATCTTCCACACCGCTCTTGATGTTCATTTCGATAGTCATGGCACGGTCGATGACTTTACGCGAGAACTGACGCGTTGTCTCGTCCATATTCACAGTCCCGACAACCACGAGGTTCGAAGGAAGACGAAGCCCATCCTTCTTCAACTTTTCATACAGGGCATTTTCGGCTTGCGTCAGTCTGTTCTCGGCATCTCCAGCGAAGCTATAGCCGAAGAGTTCATTGCGAAGTCGAGGCTCATAGTCCGGATTCGCGAAGATATCTGCCGGAATGAGAGCTTCGCTTTTTATTCCGTTAGGAGTATCCCGTCTGCTTTCCAGTACACTAAGGAATTCGGCGAAATATTGCTCAACAGGAGCTAGATTCATCTCGTCGAGAAAGGCAAAAAACGGCATTTCGGGATGCAGATGAGCTTTGGTAACGAACTTGACAAAGCGTGTCAGCGCATAGTGCCGGGGCTTGATATGGCTTTCATAGCCGAGGAGCTCGCCGGAATCATGCCAGTTGGGCTTGACTTCGATAAGACAGTAGTTGCCGGGGCTTGTCTCGTCGTCGGCAAAACCGTTGGCCTTGTGACAAGTCTCGAAAGCCATCTTCTTGACCTCCCGGCTTTTGCCTGTACCGGATATACCGGCAAGGAGTATGAACGGCTTTGTACGCATAGCCGAGAGCAACTGTATGTCGAACGAATCCGGGATATTCGTAGAAATCTTGACAGGCTGTGGCTGCATATTAGGGTCAATACCTTTGTTTTTCAATGCGATAGAAACAATATTAGGATACAAGCGAACAAAAATATCTTTGTTGCCTTCATCTATGATATCAAATATGCCGCCTTCAAGGCTACCGATATAGTCGGAATAAGAAGGAGAAGAATCCGGTTCAGCCTTATCGGAGGAAAGACCTCCTCTAATTATCTCTTCTACGATGTCTATATTCGCAGGATTGATGCTAAATACTCCTTTTCCTTCATTCTTTATCAGTCCGGCTGTTGTAATGGCATTCAGAATGATATCGAGACGAGTCTTTGTCAGTCCGTTTGAACCGTATTTTGTTTTTATATAGGCCTCGAGACCATCTGTGCCGGTCTTAGATTCCTTTACGCACGCGAGCACATCATACAGCACATTTCCGCTCGCCTTTTGGGAATCATCCACGAAGACACCCATCTTCGACATCAAAATCAAGGCATATTCATTGATGTTAAGGGCTCCTGTATGTATAGCCTCACCGATCGGAGTTAGCTCAAAAACGCCCTTCGCCTCATCGACGGCCAAAAGCCCCATCTTCCTGCAATACGTGGCTCTTGCAGGCGACTGTTCGTTGCCGTTCGCTGTAAGTGCTGCTACATTTATCGATTGTGGGTCGAAGTTTTTTGTCCTATCTTTATACACCGGCTCGATAAATCGCTGGAAAGCCTGTCCGAGAGGCTGATTACCAGCCTTAGCCGGACCAAGAGCCATAGTGCCGAAAGCATGAATACCTTCAACAAACAGACCTATCTTATCTTCGTCGATATTGACGAGGCCGTCGACTGTTCCAAACTGTATAGCCATATCAAAGATATTTTAAGAGTGAGAGAATGAGTTCTTTAAGCACAGGGATTACAATCGAGTTACCCGACTGACGGTAGGCAACGCTGTCGTCTACGACAATCCTGAATGTATCATTGAAGCCCATAAGGTTCAGGCATTCTCGCGGAGTCATTTTACGTCCTACAGCATCAACCATACCCCGTCCGTCCTGAAAATCATATTTGCCTATATATATTTTTTCGTTGGTATAGTGTCTTTCTTTAGGATGCTCGACGCGGAAATCGCCAATCCAGTTATCCTGCTGGTTGGCCGTCTGGCAACCTATAATGTCTTGGTTCACGCGCGAACGCCGCAGATTTTTCTTCGGATCTGTTATCCATTCGAAGCCTTTCTTACCCAGATAATATTTGTCGTCGATCTCCCCTGTCTCGAGGTAATCAGTGCTCTTAGTCTTAAGCTCCTTCTTAGGAGGGAAAACATACTTGTCATTGTAGATATCCTCGCGGAAACCAATCAGAAAGAGCCGGCTCCTGAGTTGCGGCTGTCCATAGTCTTTTGCATCGAGTATCGACCACTCAATGTGATAGCCAAGCGACTGCCATACCTCGAACATCACCTGCCAGGTCTTGCCGCCATCGTTCTTAGTGACGTTCTCCACGTTTTCATATATGAAAATCTTCGGACGCGCTTCCTTAATTATACGGGCATAGTCATAGAACAGAGTTCCACGCACATCCTCGAGGCCGAGCTTCTTTCCATAATTAGAGAAACTCTGACAAGGGCTTCCCCCTACGAGGATGTCGAGCTTCCCTTCGTAGGGACTGGCATCAAGAAAGCGGACATCCTCATGCCAGTGGTTATGTGCAATATCATAGTTGGCGCAATAGGAATCTTTGACATAGTTATGCTCTTTAAGGCCCTCATACCGTTTCCGGACGTATTTCTCCTTCTTTGCCATAGTCTTCCCGGGTGTAAGGGCATCAATCTGCGAATGTGTCAGTACTAACCTGTGTTTTACTGCACTTTTACGTCCTTCTTTTTTATAGGTAAGAACAACATCTCCTTCTTTACCCTCTGCATTTTTTGCTGCCTGATAAAGGAGGTGGGTTTCAATGTCACGAAATTCTTTCTTGACACCGATCGACCCTATATAATCCGAGCAATAAGAAAGGAGCTCCTCATCCGACATTTTCCCGGTCAGCGTGGCGAGGTCCGAATAACTCAGGGGAAGCTCCCGTTCGCCGCAATCACAGGCAAACAAAATCCTGTGTGCAATTCTAAGCTGCTGTAAGGCATGTTCGAAAGCTCCTATCCCACTGAAGAGAGTACCTACTTTTAATTTCTTATTTCTCATTGTATCTATGTCTCACTATGGAACAAAGATAGTCAATTTTCGCGATATATCAACCATTGAAATACCCTCCCTCTCCTTTTGCCCCTCGTGCCGGTGGGCTGCCGACGCCTCCGGCACGCACCCGTGAGTGCATAAAAAAAGAGGCCGCGTCGTCGTGACGCGGCCTCGCAT